>NZ_CP119392.1:2243690-2859920 GCF_029224025.1 Rhodanobacter sp. AS-Z3 | reverse complement strand
CTGCGGCACAGAGCGCGGTGTGGGCCGCACGCCGCAGCAACTCGGTGACCACGATCCACCTGCGTCCGACCAAACCCTTCTGGGAGACTGATGGGATGCCGGCGGGCATGTGGAATGATGGCCCGATCCAGCGCGTACTGGCCATACCGGGCAGTGACGGCAAGATGGAGCGCCTGATCGTCTGGTTGAACGGCGCTGGTGCAGACCATGCTGATCGCTACGCACCGGCCAAGCGCATGGCGTGGGCGATGGATGAGCTGGCGCGCCTGCGCCCGGCCAGCAAAGGTGCGTTCGAGCCCTTGGCTACCCGAAGCTGGGGCAACGACAAGTTTGCCTCCGGCGCGTTCCCGGAAATTGCTCCAGGCCACGTTCCCCAGACCGTCGAATGGGCGGGCAAGACCTTGGGGCGGATTCACTTTGCCGGCAGCGACACCAATTTCGACTTGCCGGGCATGGAAGGTGCGGTGGTCACCGGCGAACACGCGGCGGCAACGATTGGCGCCACCCGTCAGGCTACTTGACGCAAATCATCTCCCTCCGCGGCCGCGCATGCGTGGCCCATTGACAGGCTCTTTTCATGGCACTCGATCCAATTGATTTGTACGATGTCCGCTCGCTGCTTACTGACGAAGAGCGCATGGTGCAGGACTCTGTCGGCCGTTTCGTCGACGAGCGCGTGCTGCCGATCATCGGCGACTGCTTCGACCAGGGCCGCTTCCCGAAGGAGCTGATTCCGGAGATCGCTGCGCTGGGCCTGCTCGGCGCAACGATTCCCGAGGCATACGGCGGCGCCGGCATGAATGCGGTCAGCTACGGCCTGATCTGCCAGGAGCTTGAGCGGGGCGATTCCGGTCTGCGCAGCTTTGCTTCGGTGCAGAGCTCGCTGTGCATGTACCCGATCTTTGCCTACGGCAGCGAAGAGCAGAAAAAACAGTACCTGCCGCGCATGTCCGCCGGTGAAGTGATCGGCTGCTTCGGCCTGACCGAACCGCATGGCGGCTCCGATCCGGCCAACATGAAGACGCATGCGAAGAAGGATGGCGGCGACTGGGTCATCAATGGCGCCAAGATGTGGATCACCAACGGCAACCTGGCGCACATCGCGATCGTCTGGGCCATGACCGACGACGGCATCCAGGGCTTTGTGGTGCCGACCGATACGGCCGGTTTCAAGGCGCAGGAAATCCACAAGAAAATGAGCCTGCGCGCCTCGGTCACCAGCGCGCTGTTCTTCGACAACGTGCGCGTGCCCGATAGCGCACGGTTGCCGAACGTGAAGGGCCTGAAGGGTCCGCTGGGCTGCCTGACCCAGGCGCGCTACGGCATCACCTGGGGGCCGATTGGCGCGGCCCAGGCGTGCCTGAAGGAAGTGCTGGACTACACCAGTGAGCGCATCCTGTTCGGCCGTCCGCTATCGTCCAACCAGGCGGTGCAACTGAAGCTGGCCGACATGGCCCGGCGCATTACCACCGCGCAGCTGCTGTCGCTGCAGCTCGGTCGTCTGAAAGATGCCGGCAAGATGCAGCCGACGCAGGTGTCGCTGGCGAAGTGGAACAACTGCCGCATGGCGATCGACATCGCGCGTCAGTGCCGTGACATCCTCGGCGGCGCCGGCATCACCACCGAGCACGGCGCAATCCGTCATGCGCTGAATCTGGAATCGGTGATCACCTATGAAGGCACCGAGACCGTGCATGAGTTGGTAGTCGGCCGTGAGCTGACTGGCATCAACGCCTTCTGAGGCGCTTTTGTGTGACATGGCAAGGGTGTGGGCGCATCGCGCGCTCCGCACCTGGTGCATGGATTGCCGCTGCAAGCGAGCTTATTTGAGCGCCATGCGGGCAACATGACGGCGAGCAAACTTTGTACGTACATTTGCTTTACAGGCAGGTGTCGTCAGTGCTAGTGTCGACTAGCCTAATGATATAACGATAAAGCAATTGGTGTGGCCGCCGGGGGCGGCCGCAAGGGGCAGGGGGATCCACGGTATTCATCACTTTGCGGGCTGCTTCGGCCGGCTGGTGTCGAAACCTGCCTGTCAGGGACTGGCCGGTCTATCGAGATTTGCAGCATGCCACGGGATTGGGCGCGAACGGCGTGACGCCAAACAACACCCGCAAGAACCATCCATGAACTCTGCTCTACAACTCAGGGTAACGATCTATGAAAAGCCTGGAAAAGAAACTGCTGGTAAGCGCGATTGCGGTGATCCTCAGCAACGGCATGGTTGTCGGTAACAGCCACGCGCAGAGCGCGGCGGGCGGCGCTGAGGGGCAGGCTGCCTCAGGCGCCAGCGACACTAGTGAGGGGCAAACGAGCAGCGCAAAGGCGACGAGCGGGACTTCGGCCATCAAGTTGAAGCCTGTCATGGTTACGGCACAGCGTGTGTCCGAGCAGGCACAGGACGTACCAATCGCTGTTTCCGCCATCAGTGCAGCAACCCTTGATGTCAAAGGCTTCGAAAGCATCGAGGACATCGCAGCTTTTACGCCCGGGTTCAATATGTATCAGTCCTTTGGGCGCACGCTCGACCGGCCCATCATTCGAGGCATGGTCAATATCCTGGGGCAGGCAAACGCCTCGTTTTTCATTGATGGGGTCTACGTTGAGGGCGATATCAGCGGCTATGACCTCTCCAATGTCGCGCAGATCGAAGTGTTGCGTGGTCCGCAGTCGGCATTGTTCGGACGAGCCACGTTCTCAGGTGCGGTGAACTACATCACCAAACTGCCCGGCAACAAGCCTGAGGGTGGCTTTTCGCTCCAGGTTGGCAACAAGGGGCAAGAGCAAGTGCGCATGAACTACTCGGCGCCACTGAGTTCAGCGTGGTCCTTTGCCGCCAATGCGTACGTCAACAAGCTCGGCGGCCTTTACCACAACTCGGTGTCAGGCAAGGATGACCTGGGTGGCCAGAAGACCCAATCGGTGGGCGGGTCCTTGTACTTTCATCCGAATAGCTCGTTCGACGCCACGCTGCGCGTGAACTATCAGCATGATGATGATCAATCGCCGGCTTATTACCGCTATGGTGTGGCCAATTCGAATTGTTTCGGTACGCCGACAGGTACCGTTTATGCATACTTTGCCCCTATCTATACCAATGGTCCCAACTACTGCGGGGAAGTAAAAGTACCCAACACGTTCGCTGTGAATACACCCGCATTTGGTCTGTCGGGTCATGACGCAGGGTTGAGAAACAACATATTGCGCTCAAATGTCGAGTTGCATTACTACTTTGCAAATAACTGGACGTTGACTTCGACTACGGCGTACAACACGCTCACCAATTACCTTGGCATCGACCAGGATTACAGTGGTATCCGCGGCTTTGGTGGTGCTTTCGAGAGCTTCAGCTCTCAGCCGTCGCATGATTTTTCGGAACAGCTGCGGCTGGCAACCGACCAGAGTGCACCGCTGCGTGGTCAAGTAGGTGTTTACTACTACAGGCAAGGCCAGGGTAATGGTTACAAGGGAGATCTGACCGGATTCGATCTTGCGCCGGGACAGCCGGGCAATTCGCTGGCTCCCGTTCCTGTCGCGCCGTTGACGCCTGGTGCAACCGTCGAGAACAAGGCGGTTTTCGGCATGATCGAATACCAGATCAATGACCAGTGGGGCGCGTCAGTCGCGGCGCGCTGGGGGAAGGATACGATCGGGCAAGCTGGCCTGGATAGCGGATATCTGCAGATCGGGCCGAATTACACACTGTTCACGCGCGCCTATAACGATAAAGCGAACTTCAGCAAGCTGGTGCCACGCGTTGCTGTGACTTATGCGCCCCAACCAGAGTTGCATTTCTATGCTTCGCTGGCTGAAGGCAACAAACCAAGTGGCTTCAACCAGGCAGTGCAGAGTGCCGCCCTGACCGATGCATCCCGTGCAAGTCTCATTGCGCAGGGCTTGAGTACGTTCAAGGAATCAACGTCCTGGACGACTGAGCTTGGCGTGAAATCAATGTGGTTGGAAGATCGCCTCCGCGTCAATGCCGATATCTTCAACATCAACTGGCGAAATCAGACCCAAACAATTTCGGTGCCAAACCAGACGCAGGACGGGAAGGTCGGAGCGAACTCATACACTGCCAATATCGGCAGCTCCCGCATCCGTGGTCTGGAAGTGGAGAGCGAGTTCCTGTTGTCGCGCGATTGGCTCTTGAATCTCTCTTACACCTACCTCGATGCGAAGGTTGTCAATAATCCCGATCCCAATTTGCTTTATACCATCGGGGTCGGCAACGCCGCTGGCCAGTACTTGCCGGCGGTTCCCAAAAACGACGTGGCGCTTGGCGCGACCTATAATCACACGCTGTCGAATGGATGGACCTTGTTCGGGAACGCGGACATGTTCTATCAATCAAGTCGCTTCGGGACAACCTCAAATATCAATTGGACCGGAGCGTCGACCAAGTTCAATTTCCGCATTGGAATTGAGCCACGCAAGGGCCTGCGCATCACGGCGTATGTGAACAACGCGTTCAACAACAGAACGACGGAAAACATTCTTGGTTATATCGACCCCAGCCAATTGATTGCCTATCCGAATCGACAGACGGGTTCGGGGTACAAGGTCGGCTATCCGAGCGACGTGGCGGTTACGGCACCCATGCCCCGACTCTTCGGTATTCGACTGGATTATCGATTCTGATGATGGGCACATGGTACGGACATCCCATCGGGTCTTCGTGGCATGCGTCAAATAGCTGAATTATCTTCCCTCACCGACCGGATACCGCAGTGAACAACAGGACAGCTTTGCTTGGAGTGGTGCTGATCGCGACGATTGGCATGGCGGTAGCCGTGCCGTTGGCGGCTACGGAGACTCCGGTCGTCGCAGCACCGCAGGTTCACACCATCTACGGCGACGTGCGTGGCGTGGCTGAGGGTAGTGTCGACGTCTTTCGCGGCATTCCTTTCGCGAGTGATGTCGGCGGCGCAGGTCGTTGGCATCCACCCACGCCACCCGCGCACTGGAGTGGTGTGCGTGATGCAACGGTTGCCGGTCCAATCTGTCCACAACCGGACAAGCGCTTCGGCAAGCAGGTGCCCTGGGTTGCACAGTTCCACATGAGCGAGAACTGCCTCAACCTGAGTGTCTATACACCATCGCTGAAGTCCGCGGCCAAGGCGCCGGTGATGGTCTGGATTCATGGGGGTAACGCGATCTTCAATGCGGGCTCGCGTTATGACGGCACGCCGCTGGTGAAACACGGCGTGGTCGTGGTGACGATCAACTATCGGCTTGGTCGTCTGGGTCTCTTTGCGGACCCGGCATTGACTGCCAGTCAGCCGCACGAGTTGCTCGGCAATTATGGCCTGATGGACATGATCGCATCGCTCAAATGGGTCAAGCAAAATATCGCCGCGTTCGGCGGTGACCCTGATAACGTGACCATTTTCGGACAGTCGTCCGGCGGTATTGCGGTCACCTCATTGATGGCCTCTCCCCTGGCCAAGGGCTTGTTCCAGAAAGCCATTCCCCAGAGCGGCGCAGTTGCCGTTGTCGGCGGTCTGCGTGACCTGTCGAGCCTGGAACGCGAAGGGGAGGCGATGGGCAAGGAACTTGGTGTTGATCGGACGAAGGACGGTCCGGAGCAACTGCGTGCACTACCCTGGCAGGCGATCATCGAATACACCGAAAAGCACACGAACAACGCACTCGCACCAATAATCGACGGCAAGATCATCCCTCGCGATCCGGTCCGGATCTTCGCGGACGGACAGGCAAATACGACGCCTACTCTGATCGGAAGTGTTAGCTGGGAGCAAAGCTTGTTGGCTCCTTTCAGCTTCCCTCTGACAGCGGTTCTGGCTGGCGTTTCGCCCGCTGCCGCGCGCGCCGTCTATGGCAACCTGGATGACAAGACTCTAGGTGGAGACTGGTTTGCCGATGCCCAGTTCCATGCGCCCGCCCGCTTTATTGCTGCCGAAATGGCGCAACATGGACAGCCCGCGTATGTCTATCAATTTGATCATCTGGGATCGAGTACGCGCGGCAAACAACCGGGCGCCGCCCACAGCGACGATGTCGCCTATCTGCTGAAATTGGTGGGTGTCACGCAAGCACCCGCTCCGGACAAAGAAGATGTTGCACTGGCCGACACCATGGCGAGGTACTGGACAAATTTTGCCCGTACCGGAAATCCGAATGGTTCGGGCTTGTCGAAATGGCCACAGTACACATCCAAAGACAATGCGGTGATGGTTCTTGATACATCGCCCCACGTCTCGCGCAACTTGCTCATCAAGCGGATGAAATACCAGCTCCAACGCTACCAGAAAGTTCTTGCCCAGCCCGAATCCACGACCAAGTCTGATCACTAGAAGCGCTCCAGATCCGGCTATCGACTCCCCCGGGTTGGGTGCCGAGTCAAACGGGAGGTCGCCGGATCGTTGGGACGTCAATGCCTGGCAGGTGTCAGCGGGGCGAGAACGACAAGCACGCGCTTTCAATATCAGCATTGAGGGCGCCCGCTATCTTGATGCGTCGAAGCAGGGTCGGACCAGTCAGGATCGAGCTCATTCATGGAGGGCATGGCGTGGAGGGCAGTGCTTGACCTGAAGTCGTCGTGGCTCGTCAAACACCTGCGCATCCACGCGGACTTCTTCAACAACAATTGAAACCGTCAGCAGGTGACCGCTACTGCCACGAATCAGTGGCGGCCTGTAGGTCATCGCCAAATTTGTTTGCCAGAAATTTTGGCGCGCTCCCCGGCGTGGCTTGGGAATCAGGGACAGCCTCCTCAGTTTTCGCTATCGGCGGGTGAGACTTGCCTTCCGTGACCTGGATGCAACGATTGTCTCTGGCGAGAGTGCTGGCGCTAACACCTGCTTCGGCAAACCCAAAGTAAACGGGAGCAGTCTCCGACAGCTGCCTGCGAACACGGCGACGGTCGCGCCGACTCAAGATGAGCACGCTCGCCAATGGCGGGAGCCCGTTCGGCAAGGTTGATGCTGGCTGCGAACCGTCGTGCTGCCGAGACTGATCCAACCTGGTCTGAACCCGCTTGTCGATGAGGTTCAATGCCATCCTCCGCATTGATACCGTGAAGATCCTGCGGTTTCCGCCTCTGACAGAAGGCAATCTGAAGCAAGGCTTTCCGGAGTCCGTGGTCGCCTACGCACTTTTGGCTGGATTGGGTCAACTGGTCGATCATGGGTGGGGCATCTTGACGGCAAGTCGCCCCCGGTGATGTTTCGGTCGCGAGTGGATTTTCGATTTTGACCCGCGATTGCGGCCGGCCGATTGGCCGTCGGCATGATGATTCATCGGCTACAAGATGCTCTGGTCTGCCGACTCGCCTGGGTAAGGGATCGACTCCGCGAGTAGCCGTCGCTCGGGTCATGTATTTCGAATGGCGGTCAGGTCTTGTGGTCACGACGGTCATCCGATGGCAGCTACCCTTGCTCGCCGTCCGAGACTTTGTTGTTGGATCGGGGGCGCGTCAATGGCGAGGGTTAGATCCGCGGAGCGCGGCACTGCAGCAAGCGTGATCTCGGCGAGTGTCTCCCGGCGGACTTTCCACCTCTGATGGCTGGTCGCTGGCGGTCCCCCGTCTGCTCTCTCTTCTTGCCCACGTCCACCCTGCGGGGCGTACGCAACCACCTCCAGTTCAAGGGTATTCGCGGCTGCAGGACGGCTAGTGTGAACGGGCTGGTACTGGCCATTTCGTGGGAGTTTTGACAGCCAGAAAATTTCGGCTCCATCGCGTGATTCGCTGGGTCGTGGCTATTCCACCATGGATGTTGATAACTTTGTACGTACATTTGCTTTACAGCGCATCTTTAGCAGTGCTAGTGTCGACCTGTTTAATGTTATAACGATAAATCAATTGAGCGTGGTTGCCGGGCAGCTCCGAGGGGTAATCGAACTCAAGGGTGCTGTTGTTCTTTGAACGACTCTGACCAACTGGTCTCGATATCTACCTGTCTTAGAGGATTTCGATCATGCGATTGAGCAAATTGTTCCGATACATCACCAGCGCGGCAATTATTTCTTCCGCCTCTGCAGTAACCGCCTCGTTTGCGGCAACCCCGGACTTCCGCAATCCTGCTGACTCATCAGCGGCGTTCCTGCGTCTGCGTTGCAGTCTCGATCCGCACGACCAGAAGTATTCAGCGTGGACCGCCACCGTCTACGCGCAGGTGCCTGGGCAGAAGCTCAAGCCACTGCTCGGATTCGAGGGATACAACGTTTGTCGCGTAGTCAAAGAGGCCGACGGCAGCTACAAATTGTTGACCCGTGAAGTCAGCTATTACCGGGATCTGAAGACCGGCAAGATCATCGAGCAATGGGACAACCCTTACACCGGCAAGACCGATGACGTGATGCATGTTCACAACGATCCGGTGAATTCGGCGATGCCTGCCCATGGCAGCGGGAAGTACGCGCTGCCATGGGTGGTGATGGGTGACGAAGTGATGTTACTGGTCGATGTTCCGCTGGAATATCCCAATGAACTGTCGCCCGCCAAGTTCCCCGAAGAGTCCAGTGGCGACCACTACATTGCTTCAGAACATTTCGGCTTCTTCGCCAAGCTGGCGGACATGAAAAACCCCAAGCTGCAGAGCGTTCCCTACGTGAATTCGTGGTTCCGCACCGGCCCATGGCTGCCTTGGATGAAGATGGGACAGCGCCCTGGCGGGCTTGTCTACAGCGGCGAAGGACGGAAGCTGGACAGCTTTGCCGAGCTTCCTGCGGAAGTTCAGGCCTACACCCGCAAGCACTTTCCAAAGTTCATCGATGCACCCACCGAGTTTGTCAGTCCCAACGAGACCACGTGGTCGGTCTATCGGGACATGAAAAACGCGCAAGCCACCGGCACCCCTGCTAACCCACCTGCGACCACCAAGCCTTAATTTTGCCCAAGCGGCGGAGAGACTTAATGAACAAGCAGAACAAGACCATCCTTGCCAGCGTGATTGCCGTCATATTGAGTAATGGTTTGTTGGTCACAACAAGCGATGCGCAGAGTGCGGGAAGTGACAAGCAGGCAAGCGCAACCGAGCAGAAGGCGGACACCGACAAGGCCGTGGCGCTGCCATCGGTCACCGTTACGTCACGCCGCGTTGAAGAACAGGCGCAGGACGTGCCGTTGCCGGTCACGGTGTTCTCGGCAGCGACCATCGACAACAAGGGACTGCAGAACGTCCAGGACATTTCCCGCTTTACGCCTGGCTTCACGTTCCACGAGAGCTTTGGCCGCGTGCTGGATCGTCCGGTCATCCGAGGCCAGGTAAATATCCTGGGCGAGCCGAACGCGTCGTTCTTCATCGACGGCGTCTTCGTGGAAGGCAATATCAGTGGCTACGACCTGTCGGACGTGGAGCGGGTCGAGGTGATTCGTGGACCGCAGTCGGCGCTATTCGGCCGCCGTACGTTCTCTGGTGCGGTGAATTTCATCACCAAGTTGCCGGGCAACAAGCCGTCGGGCAGCGCGTCGGTGCAGTTCGGCAACAAGGGCCAGAAGCAGGCGCGCTTCAGCTATTCCGCGCCGCTTGCCGACACGCTGTCCTTCAGGGTCAACGCGTACCGTGATCAGCGCGATGGTCTGTATCACAACACGGTGTCCGCAAAAGACGATCTTGGCGGACAGGCCACGACCTCGTTTGGTGGATCGTTGTTCTGGAATCCGAACAACTCGTTCTCGGCCGTGTTGCGAGCAAACTATCTGCATGACCAGGATCAGGCGGCGGGGTTCTATCGTTATGGCCTCGCCGATGCCAATTGTGGCGGGACGGCCACCGGCGGCGTGTATGCCTACTTTGCGCCGATCTATACCGGCCGGCCGTATCAGTGCGGCAAGATCAAGGTGCCGGATCAACTCGCGATCAACACCGACAGTTTCCACCTTGCGGGCTACGGTGCCGGTGTGAACTCCAGTTCCGTCCGCGCCAACCTTGCGCTGAACTACTACTTCCAGAACGGTTGGCAGTTGAGTTCGACGAGCGCGTACAACTCGGTTGACGGCTATCTCGGCGTTGACCAGGACTACAGCGGAGTTCGGGGGTTTGGTGGCGCTTTCGAGACCTTCAGTTCGCAACCATCGCACGACTTTTCACAGGAATTCCGCCTCGCGTCCGACCAGGGCAAGCCATTGCACGGCTTGGTTGGCGTGTACTACTACAGCCAGGGTAACGGCTACGGATATAAAGGCGACTTGACCGGCTTCAACCTGACGCCGGGCCTGCCAGGCAATTCGCTTGCACCGGTGGTGACGACGGCAGTCACCCCCAATGCCACGATTCGCAACGTGGCCGTCTTCGGCCTGCTTGAATATCAGTTCAACGACCATTGGAAAGCGTCCGCCGAGTTGCGCCGCGGTCAGGACAAGATCGGCGCCACCGGTGTTGACAATGAGTTGCTGGTGATCAGCGGCGTTCCCACGGCGTTGTCGCAGGCCTACAACAGCCAGTCGACCTTCACCAGTACGCTGCCGCGCTTCACGGTGAGCTACAAGGTGCATGACGGTTTGAACTTCTATGCGCTGGCGGCCAAGGGCAACAAGCCCGGTGGCTTCAACGCATCGATCGAGGACGCCCGCATGACGCCCGCGTCCCGGGCGAGTCTGATCGCCCAGGGATCAGCGACCTTCAAGGAGGAGACCGCATGGACCACCGAGCTGGGAATGAAGTCGATGTGGCTCGACAATCGCCTGCGGCTCAATGTCGACGTATTCAACATCAACTGGACCAACCAGCAGCTGACAACCAATGGTCTGGTGACTTGGTTGAACGGTCAGTCGTCGACGAACTCGTATATCAGCAATATCGGCAAGTCCCGCATACGGGGCCTGGAGTTTGAGAGCGAGTATCTGATCTCACGCGAGTGGCTGATGAATTTCACCTACTCCCATCTGGACGCGAAGATCATCGACAACATCGATCCGGATTACCTCAACTACATCGGCACGAACAACGCCAAGGGCAAGTATCTTCCTGCCGTGCCTGGGGACACGGCGTCGCTGGGTGTGACTTACCAGGGCGTGCTGGCCAATGGCTGGGGTCTGTTCGGCAACGCGGATGCCGAATTCGAAGGTTCGAGGTACGGTGACCCCACCAACGTGAACTGGACCGGGTCGGCGACCACGTTCAACTTCAGGCTAGGCATCGAGCCGGTAAAGAACCTGCGCATTTCGGCGTACGTCAACAATGCGTTCGACAACCACACCGGCGTGGCCATCATGCGCAACATCGATCCGACGGTCTTGATTGCGTATCCGAATCTGGTTACGGGGTCGGGCTACTCGGTGAACTACGCGCGTTCTGCCATGGTGACGGCTCCGCTTCCGCGGATGTTCGGTTTGCGGGCTGAGTACCGCTTCTAAAACGATTGCAGCCCCGGAGCCGGCAGGTCATCGCAACGATGGCTTGCCGGCTTTTTTTGCAGGTACAGATGCCGCGCCGCGAGCGATCAAACGTGAGGGGTGCAGTCGCTGTCCTGCTTGATGGCTGGACGCCGTCCAGTCAAGGTTCTGCCAAGGGTAGGTGCGAATTACTCCTGCGACGGGGTAATCGAGTAGATCACCACCAGGTTGTCGTCGTAGTCGACGATGCCGATTTCCCGGCCGGTGCGTCCGTCGGCGGTTGACAGCACTTCCTCGGCGTAGACCTGCAGGCCAAGTTTGTGCGCGCCGGCGACGACCGCATCGGGGTCAGTGGCCTCCAGCACGATGGCACTACGTCTTGGCCGTATCGGATCGAGCGGTACGTTGGTGACTTCGGTGAGCGCCATCACGCGCGGCTGGTTCGGGGCCGACAGTACGCAGAAACCCAGCACGGCGTGGGGTGGAATCTCGAATACCGGGAACGAATAGCTGGCCGGGTTATGTCCCTGGGTGAAGGCGACTTCAAAGCCAAGCACATCGCGATAGAACGCAAGCGCGCGTTCGATATCACGAACCATGAAGTTGGCGCGCTGGAAGCGGATGCTGTTCATTGGTGAGTGCCTCGGCAGTTAGGAATGATCGCGGTCCCTTTACGCCGTAGGCGCGTTGGTCACGATCTGATTCACTTCAAAGAAATAGCCATCCAGATCCCAGAACGAACAACCGATCAGGTTCTTCTGGAGTCCGTCGGCGCCGGTCACGGTCCACTCGTGCGGTTCACAGTGAATGCGGGAACCCAGCGCGCGCGCACGTTCCACCGTCCGCCGCGCGTCCGTCGCGGCAACCACGAAGATCGGCGTGCCAAACGCGATCTCTGTCGGCAGCTCGGTCGGTGCATCCTGTCGCGGCTTCAGCCATTCGAGCAAGCCGATCATGCCGATGCTGTCGTCAATGCATTTGAGGATGCACAGCCGCGTGAGATCGCCCTTGTTGCCGGCAGCCAGTTGCGTGCCCGACAAGGTGAAGGGTGTGTCCATCCAGCGGGTCATGCCGAACACCTGTTCGTACCAATGTGCGGCTTTTTCGATGTCGCGCACCATGCATGTAGTGCGTTTGATTACATCAGTCATGCATGATTCTCCGGTCTATTTCAGGTACTGCCTTCCATTTGCACGCACTGCGCCAACCAGCGGCGACGGGTGACCGGGATCAGCAACAATGGCACGATGCCGTAGATCAAAGGCACCGCGGCCATTGCATAGCGCAGGTTCGCTTCGCCCAAGACATGGGTCGACAGGAAGCCGACCGTCGTTGGCCCAAGCAGCAAGCCCGCGAGACTGATCGCCATGTAGTACAACGCGACGATCTGTCCGCGGATGGGCGCCGGCGTGATCGCGAGCAAGGCGGTGACTCCGACCGCGGAAATCATCGCCAGCGCGATCGAGTTGAGGCCGAGCATGGCGATGGCCGTCCACGGCCCAGGCATCAGCATCGCCAGCGAAGCTGTCGGGACCATCACCAGGCATCCCAGGATGATCAGGCGCAACGGCGCATCCTTGATGCCGCGCCGGGTCCACGCGTCGGACAGGGCACCGGTGATGTTTACCGTGGCCGGCCCGAGCAACAGCATCGAGATGCCATTGGCCAGTGCGTACTTTTCCGCGCTCCAGCCGAAGCTGCGGGTGAACACCGCCGGCAGAAAACCCTGGCTGTAGGCAATGATGGTCAGCAGGCAAGGGAGCGAGACGAAACAGGCGAAGGTGGCTGCGTTGGAACGTACGAAGCGCAAGGTTGCACCCACGCCGGCGTTCCTGGCGAGCATGTTTTCGCCATGCTGCTGGCGGGGTGGCTCACGCAGAAACAGCAAGCCAAGCGCGATCAGCAGACCGGGCAAGCCCACCACGAAGAACGTCGTCTGCCACGGCTTCACGATGCCGACGATGGGCAGCTCGATCATGCTGGTGGTCTTGGTCCATTCCAGCACGGCTGCGCCAAGCAACGAGGCGATGCCGGCACCGAGGGTCAGTGCTGCCGAATAGAACGCGATCGGCTTGCCGCGACGTTCGGGCGGGAAGCTGTCGCCAATCATCGACATCGCTGCCGGGCTCAGCGTTGCCTCGCCGACGCCCACGCTCATGCGCGCGCCGAACAGGTGCCAGAAGTCGCGCGCCAGTCCGGAGGCGGCGGTTGCTACCGACCACAGCGCCACACCGGCGGCGACCAGCCAGGTGCGGCGCTTGCGATCCGCCAGCAAGCCCAGTGGCAGTCCCATGGTGGCGTAGAAGATGGCAAACGCCGGACCGAGCAAATAGCCGATTTGCTGGTCCGACAACTGCAGGTCGGCCTTGATCGGCTGAATCAGCAGGCCAAGCACGTAGCGGTCGACGAACGAGAACACGTAGGCCAGGGTCAGCACGCTTACCATCAGCCACGCGATACCGGCGGAAGGATAACGGTGCGAATTCGCTGCAGGATCAGTCATGCGCTGTCATCGCTGGAAGAGGGGCATCGGCTATTTGTGAAGGGACACGCGGCGATCAGGCGGCCTGTGCCAGCTGTGCGAGGCGTGCCTTGCGTTCGTCGCGGAACTGCATGGAAGCCAGAAACGTCAGCGCGATGAGGACCGAGCAGACCGTAAAGCCCAGGCCGTAATTGCCAGTGCGATCGTGGAACACACCGGTCAGCCAGATGCCCAGACCGCCACCGGTGGCATCGACCACGGTGATCGTGCCGAGAATCTTGCCCGCCGAACTGATCCCGAAGCTGTTCACCGCCTGCAGTTGCAGCAAGGTGTACATCCCGCCCCAGCCCACGCCGAACAGAGCGATGCCATACCAGGCGAAATGAATATTCAGGCTTGCCAGCATGATGGCGCCCGCGAGCATCACCGCCTGGTTCGCCATGAAGACCGCTTTCTGGTTGATGTGGTCGGCAATCAAGCCGAACAGGAAATTGCCGACCAGCACCATGCCGAAGAACAAGCCCAGACCATCGCTGGCCTTGGCCAGGTCGTAGCGCATGTCGAGCAGGTAGCCGATCAAATGAGCCACCGTGGCCAGGGTGCAATAGAACGTCATGCCAGCGGTGAGGGCGAGCGCCCAGAATGTACGAGTGCGCAAGGCATCGGCATAGCTGAGGTCGCCACGCGTCGAAGCTGCCTGCGCGTCGGCGCCGGCTTCCATACCCAAGGGCAGCATGCCCTTGTCCTTCGGACTGCGTACCAGCCAGATCGCCGCGACCAGCAGGATCACCGGCGCCAGCGCCAGCCACTCAAAACTCATGCGCCAGCCGAAATGCTGCAACAAGGTGACGTTGAGCTTGGCAAAAATCACACCGCTCAGGCTGCCGCCCACCAAGGCAATGCCAATGGCCGTGCCACGGTGTTTGACGAACCATTGCGAGACCAGGATGACCGCCACGTTGAGGCCAGTGGCAACGAGTACCGCTGCGAAAGCCACATGAATCGCGTAGATCTGCCACAGCGCAGTGACGTGGCCGTAGGCGAAGTAGGCCACGCCCAGCAGGATGCTGCCGGCGATCAGCAGAGCGCGTACGCCGACACGATCGATCAGGATGCCGATGAACGGAGCAACGGCGCCGGTCAGTACCAGCGTGATCAGGTCGCGGAATTTCAGCGCTCCCAGCGAAAACCCGAACTCGTGCAGCAGCGAGCCGTCGAACACGCTCAAACCGGTCATGGTCAGGCCGTTGGAGACCAACATGGCCAGCATGGCGCAGGCTGCCATCAGCCACGGATAAGCTCGCTTCATTGATGGTCCTTCTGGAGATACGACGCTGATCCGGGCGGGCAGGCGATCCTTCCGTCGTTGACGCCGGGGCAAGCCTGACCATAGAGTTTGTACGGACAAACATTGCACACAATCCTGCCACTTGGCAACCGGGTTGCACTCCAGTGATCGAGGGTATTCAACGATGAACAGGCTTCTTTGCAGCATGGCTGCCATTCCGCTTTTGCTGGCCTTGGGCAGTGCCGCTGCCGCCGATGCGGGCGCCGACGCAGGGAAAAGTCCGAATCCACTGGACCAGTCTCTGGTCAGGTTCATGCAGTGGGCGCCCGGTGAATACGACAACAACGAACAGGTTTGGCAGGAAGACCTCGACAACGTGGCGAAGCCACACCGGCACGACCATCTCATCGTCGTTGATGCCCATGCCAGCGCCATCGGCGAACACACGTTGTTCGTGCAGCAGAATGAAGTTGGCCAGCCAGGTGAGGCCGTGGCGCTTCGCCTGTTTCGCGTGACCGCAGATTCCGCCAGGCACGCCATTCGTCTGGAAGCCTATGCTTTCGTCAACGCCACGAAATACGTCGGCGCGTATGCCCGGCCGGATTCGCTGGCCGCGCTTGCCGCCGCGGACGTGGTGCATAAGGAAAGCTGTTCGCTTTACCTGACCGATCGTGGTGATCGCTTTGAGGGAAGCGTACGAGCCGACAGCTGCGGCATCGGTTCCGGCAAGAATGGCCGCGAGATCAGCATTGGCAGCATGCGACTGTCCACCGAAGGTTTGTGGCTGCAGACGAGCGCGGCCAAGCCAGCTTCGAGTCCGCCTGACAGTGCCCCGAGCCGGAACCGCCGCGTACGCTATTTCTCCGGCTGGACGATCGTGAAGAAGGCCGGCCCTGCGGCCGCACTGGACGATCAGTCGATGTGGTCGATGGTGCGTTTCGTGATCCACAACGAAGGACAGATTCTGCCGATCAAGGACGACAAGACCGGGCAGGACACAGGCTATTCACTGCAATTGGCGCAACTGACCTACCAGAACACTCGCGATCCGATTCTCAAAATCGGCCTGATCGAAAACAGCAGCGGGCGTACCGTTGCCTACAGCTGGGCCAGTACCGACGCGAAGCAGCTCGGCATGAACCTGCGCTGGTTCCAGGCGGGGGTAACCCTTCGCGGTGGCGACGCCGGGAAGTTCGGTTTCATCCAGCCAAAATAGGGGGAAGCCCCTCTGTGACGGTCAGACATGAAAAACCCCGCGCTTGGCGGGGTTCTTCAAAGTATTGGTACCGGCGAGAGGACTCGAACCTCCACGACATCACTGCCAGTGGATTTTGAGTCCACCGCGTCTACCATTCCGCCACACCGGCATGTGTGAGCTGGGGATTATGCCGGGTTCAGTGGACGCGGTCGAGCCCTAATTGACGAACATCGCGTTCGTACCAGCGATCTTCGGGCAGCGGCTGGAATACCGCACAGCGGACCATCGGGCCGGAATAGATGTGCAGGCTGACGGTGACGGCATCGTCGCTGGGGTTGCGGATGCTGTGGTATTCGTGTGGCGGGATCAGGCTGCCGGCCGAGCCGGCACCGGCCTGGATCGAGCCGACGGGCTGGAACTGGTAGCGCTGCTCGTCGTGTTCCAGCAATTCGAACTGCACGATTTCCAGTGCGCCATTCCACACGCCTTCGACGCACCACATGCCGTCGTGGTCGTGGATCGGCGTGCCCTGGCCCGGCCCCCAAGTCATCGCCACCACGCAGTAGCCGTGTTCCTCGCTGCGGTACAGCTCGCGCCGGGCGTAGTGTTCGGCGTTCGCCTCGAACACGCATTCGGGCAGGGTTACTGTCTTCTCGCGGATCATCTTGCACAGGCTGTTGCGCAGGCTGTCGGTGAGCTCGTGGGTGGTTGGCTTGGCCACGGCGGCATCGATCGCGTCGATCAAGGTGCGGCTACCGGGGAAATCCAGGGTAAGCATGGCGGTCTCGGGTGGTGCGGGGAGCCGCCAAGCTTACCAGCGAGGGGCTCAGGCCGCTGCCAGCCGGTTCAGGAAGCCGCCGATGGCGTGGCTGTAGTTCTCGATGTCGACCAGAAACGCGTCGTGGCCTTGCGGCGAATCCAGTGCCACGAATTCGACCCGCGCACCGGCCGCTTCCAACCCTTCTGCGATCTGTTCCTGCTGCTGCAGCGGGAACAGGATGTCGGTACTGACGCCGATCACCATGGCCTGCTCGATCTGGATGCGCTTCAGCCCTTCGTGCACGCTGCCGTGGCCGTACTCGGCCATGTCGAACCAGTCGCTGGCACGCGACAGGTACAGGTAGCAGTTCGGGTCAAAGTTGCGCACGAAGCGCTGAGCATGGCCTTCAAGATAGGACTCCACCTGAAACTCGCGGCCGAACGGTTCGTCCTCGCGCTGTTCCGGGTCGAGCCGGATGCGCGCAAAGCGACCGTTCCATTCCATCGCGGAACGATACGTGATCACGCCGAGCTTGCGCGCGATGCTCATGCCAAGGTCGGGATAGGGGCCGCCTTCCGTCGCATGAATATCGTAAGCACCGTCGTTGAACTGCGGATCGAGTCGGATCGCTTCGCGCTGCAATGAACGGATCGCGATGGCGAAGGGTTGCGCCTGTGGCGCCGTATCCACGCTGATGTGTGCGCGCACGCTGCCGGGATGCAGCAGCATGTAGGCCAGCGCGCTCATGCCGCCCATCGAGCAGCCGATCAAACAGGCCAGTCGCTCGATACCGAGGCTGACAACCACCGCGTGAGCCGCATTGGCGACGTCTTCCAGCGCCAGTTCGGGAAAGGCCAGGCGATAGGCTTCTCCCGTGGCGGGATCGATCGACGCAGGACAGGTCGAGCCCTTGTCGCTGCCCAGTGAGTTCACGCAGATCACGAACCAGTGGCTGCTATCGATCGCCTTGCCGGGGCCAGCCATTTCCTGCCACCAACCCGGCGATGGGTCTTCCTCGCAGGACGTCATGTGCGCGCTGGGGGAAAGCCCGGTGAGCACCAGCACGGCATTGTCGCGCGCGGCATTCAACGTGCCCCAGGTTTCATAGGCGACACGGGCGCCGTGCAGTTCGCCACCGCGCTTCATCGCGAACGGTGAGGGCAGGGCGAGATAACGGCGCGCGTCTTCCATGCGTCAATGCACCTTGTCGATACTGATTTTGATCGGCGTGTCGCTGTTCACTTCGACTACGCCGGCGTCGCCTTCGAGATCGCCTGGCTGGGCTTCCGGCTGGCCACTGTGGCTGATCCGTGCGCCGACGAAAACCTGGGATACGGAAGACAGTTTTGATGCTGGCGTCATTGCCATCGCATCGGTCAGCGTGACGCTGGCGGGCAGGCTGGTCGGGTCGAGTTTTGCCACGGCCAGCGGCATCGGCGGGCCGCTTGGCGAACGGGCATAGACGAACAACACATCACCGGCAGCCAGCTTGTTCTTCAGGGCCGGTGCCAGCGCCACCTGCACTTGCAGCGCGACGCCTGGCGCGGTGCTACTGGTGTTCGCGTTGTTGCTGGAACTGCTGACCGGCGCGCCGTTGACGCGGGCATCTGCAAGGGCGATTTGCTCGGCAACCGATTTGGCCACGTTCGAGCCGGGTTCCAGCTGCGGTTGCAACAGACGCCAGGTGGCGGCGGCATCGCGGAAATTACCGCTCTGGGAATCGCTGACGCCGAGCAGCCACAGTCCACGCTGGCTATCCGGATGCAGCTTTACCGCTTGCAGCAGCAAGTCGCGTGCGCGGCCCTGGATGTGGTGATCGTCGCGGGTCATCGCGTCGTTCTCAGCCCAGCCGATCATCGCCTCGGCGTTGTTCGGCGCGATTTTCAGCGCATGCTCGAAGGCGTCGCGGGCATCTGCCGGCTGATGCAGCATGCTGCTGGTCTGGCCAAGCAGCATCCAGCCCTCGAGGTCACCCGGCTGTTGCTGCAGGTGAGTGCGCAGCTCGGTCAGCGCCTGATCCATGGTGAGTGAGGGCGGCGCCTGATAGTTGGCACTGTTCAACGCCTTGGGCGTGCCGACCAGCAGGTACAGCGCGCCGGTCCCCAAGGGCAGCACCAGTGCGATCAACAAGGCCACCACGAACACGCTGCGCGGGCGACCCGCTTCACGACCGTGGCGCAACAACGGCAACAGCAGCAAGGCCAACGCCACTGCAACCATCACGGCAGCGGCAACAAGAAAAACAATCTTCACCAGTCGTCCCCGGTATCGGTAGGTGTCTCAACCACGGTGCGGGCGGTGCGGCTGCGCTGGCGGATCACTGCCAGCACCACGCCGGCACCGGCCAGCAGAATGAGCAGTGGACCGAACCAGAGCAGCCAGGTGCTCGCGGTCAGCGGCGGGTCGTACAGCACGTAATCGGAATAACGCGCGACCAGGAATTGCTTGATCTCGTCATCATTTTTGCCGGCCTGCATCATCCGGAAAATCTGGTTGCGCAGGTCGCGTGCTATCGGCGCGTTGGAGTCGGCCAGGGTTTCGTTCTGGCACATCGGGCAGCGCAACTGATGGGTGAGATGCTGGAAGCGCAATTCCTGCGTGTGATCCTTGAACGGCAGTGGTTCGATGGCCTGCGCGTGAGCAAAGCCAGCGAACAACAGCGAGGCCATGACGAGTATTCGCAGCAGCTGTCGCATCACGGCGTTTCCTTCAGCATCGCTGCGATGGCCGGCTTCAATTCCTTCGCCACCACGTCGGGCGTGAACGGGCCGATGTGCTTGTAGCGGATCACGCCCTTGGCGTCGATCAGGAAACTTTCCGGCGCGCCGTACACGCCGAAATCGATCGCGGTGTCGCCCGATTCATCGGCAATCAGCACGGCGTAGGGATTGCCGTGCCGGGCCAGCCAATTCTTCGCATCGGCCGACGCGTCCTTGTAGTTGTAGCCGACCAGGGTTACGCCCAGCGTCGGTGCCTCGGCGGTCAGCACAGGATGCTCCACGCCGCATTCGATGCACCAGCTGGCAAACACATTGAGCAGATAGGGCTTGCCGAGCAGGTCGGCCTTGCTGACTTTCTGCTCGGGTTCGTACAACTTCGGCAGGTTGAATGCCGGTGCGGGCTTGTTCAACAACGGCGACGTGATCGCATTCGGATCGTGCTGCGTGTTCCACCAGATGCCGAAGCCGAACAGGCCGACCAGCAGCATGAAGCCAATAAACGGAAGCAGGCGATTCATGCGTGGCTATCCTGGACCTGCAGCGTGCTGCTGACGTCGATGCCGTCTTCAACCTTCGCGGCACGCTTGAGGCGGAAACGCTTGTCGGTAGCGGCAACCACGCCGCCCAGCATCATCAGCAGGCCACCACCCCAGATCCAGCGGATGAACGGCTTGGTGTACAGCCGCAGCGCCCACGCGCCTTCGAGGTTGTTGGCGTCCATTGGTTCACCCAGCGCCACGTAGAGGTCGCGGGTGACGCCGGCGTCGACCGCGGATTCGGTCTGTACCTGACCACGCGGATAGGTGCGCTTCTGCGGATGCATCACGGCGATCTGCTTCTCGTCGCGGGTCACCGTGACGGTGCCTTGATCGGCGGTCCAGTTCGGGCCGGTGGTGTGATGCACGCCATCGAAGCGGAAGTCGTAGCTGCCGATGTGCTGGGTTTCACCCGGCGCCATGCGTACGTCGCGCGTCACGCTGAGCGATTCGGACAGCAACACGCCGATCACGAAGATGCCGACGCCCATGTGGGCCAGCAACATGCCGGCCAGTTCGCCGGGATAACGCCGACCACGCGGCATTTCACGCCAACGCTTGTAGGCATACAACAACACGCCAACTACCACCCAAACGCCAGCGGCAACGCCGAGGATCGCTTTCAGGTTTCCGTCGACAAAGAACGCGGCGATGATCGCGCAGGCCATCGCGGCGATAAGCACGCGCAGCAACAGACTCTTGAGTACCGGCGCATCGCCCTTGCCCCAGCGCAGGAACGGACCGAACGGCATCAACAGAATCACCGGCGTCATCAGCAGCGGGAACAGGAAGCCGAAGTAGGGCGGGCCAACCGAAATGCGACCCAGGTTGAGTGCATCGCCGATCAACGGGAACAGCGTGCCCAGCAGCACCATCGCCGCGGCGACCGCGAACATCAGGTTGCCGATCAGCAAGACCGTTTCGCGCGAAACCACGTTGAACGCCTTGCCGCCGAGTACCTTCGGTGCCCGCAGCGCATACAACAGCAGCGAGCCGCCGACCACGATGGTGAGGAAGGCCAGGATGAACACGCCACGGCGTGGGTCCGAGGCAAACGCATGCACCGAGGTCAACACACCCGAGCGCACCAGGAAGGTGCCGAGCAGGGACAGCGAGAACGCAAAGATCGACAGCAGGATCGTCCATGCGCGCAGCGAGCCGCGTTTCTCGGTGACCGCTTGCGCATGAATCAGCGCGGCGCCCACCAGCCACGGCATGAAGCTGGCGTTTTCCACCGGATCCCAGAACCACCAGCCGCCCCAGCCCAGTTCGGCATACGCCCACCAGCTGCCGGCGACGATGCCGCAGGTGAGGAAGGCCCACGCCATGTTGGTCCACGGCCGCGCCCAGCGTACCCAGGCCTGTTCCAGTTCACCGCCGAGCAGCGCGGCGATCGAGAACGCGAAAGCGACCGAGAAGCCCACATAACCCATGTACAGCATCGGCGGATGGAAGGTCATGCCCGGGTCCTGCAGCACCGGGTTCAGGTCGGCGCCGTCACCCGGCATCGGCAACAGCCGTCCAAACGGATCAGAGGTGAAGATGATGAAGGAGAGGAAACCCACCGCGATCAGGCCCATCACTGCGATCACGCGCGCAGCGAAAACTTCGGGCAACTTCTGGCTCAGCGCAACCAACGCAATCGTCCACACGTTGAGGATCAGTATCCACAACAGCAACGAACCCTCATGCGCGCCCCATACCGCGGCGATGCGGTAATACCACGGCAGCGCCAGGTTCGAGTTGTCGGCCACGTACTGCACCGAGAAATCAAAGCGCAGGAACGCCCACGCCAGGATGACGAAGGCCATCGCCACGAACACCGCCTGACCGGCCGCGGCGGGACGCGCCACCGCCATCAAGGCGCGATTGCCACGCCACGCGCCAATCAACGGCAGGATGCTTTGCGCCAGCGCCAGCAGCAGGGCGAGAATCAGCGCGAGTTGGCCAAGTTCGGGGGTCATGGTGTTTTGTCCTGTGCCGCCGCGCCTTCTTCGATTTTCTTGCCTTCGTGCGCCTTGGCCATGGCGTCCTTCAGCTCTTTCGGCATGTAGGTTTCGTCATGCTTGGCCAGTACTTCGGTGGCGACGAAGTGGGCGTTGTCCATGTGGCCGGTGGCGATCACCGACTGGTTGTCACGGAACAGGTCGGGCAGGATTCCGGTGTACTCCACCGGCATCGTGCCGCTGGCGTCGACCACGGTGAAGGTGACCTTGAGCGAATCGCTGGAGCGCTGGATCGAGCCGGCCTTGACCATGCCGCCGAGGCGGAAGGTCTTGTAACCGGCTGCTTCGCCCGACTGCACCTGGCTCGGCGTGAGCAGGTAGTTCATGTTGTTCTGCAACGCCAGCACAACCAGCACGGCTGCGACGGCCGTGGCAGCGAGGATCGACAACACGATGGTAAGTCGGCGTTTGCGCGTGGGATTCATGGGCATGATTGATCGACCGCCCCGCTCAGGGGGATGGTGTAGGTGGAAGGGGTTGGCGCTCGCGCCGTGCACTCTGACGCGCCAGGCGGGCGCGAAGTTCACCGAGTACGCGGCGGCGGCGCAGGATCGGCGCAACGGTGTCGGCGATCAGCACGATGAAGAACAGCGCGTAGGCTGGCCAGACGTAGGCGGCATAGCCACCCATGGCGAGGAAGTGCTGCAAGTCGCTCATTGCTCAGCCTCGCTTTCGGCGATCTGGCGCACCCAGTCCTTGCCGCCTTCGAGGTCGAGCAGATCGGTGCGCGCACGCCGGAACAGGCTGGCGGCGTAGTAGAACTTGGTGGCCAGCGTCATCGTCAGCAGCGGCCACGCCATCGCCCAGGTCATGGTGGACTTGCCGAACACATTGATCGTGCTGCCCTGGTGCAAGGTGTTCCACCAGTTCACCGAGAAGTGCACGATCGGCACGTTGATGATACCGATGATCGCGAGGAAGGCCGCGGCGCGGGCGCCCTGGCGACGATCCTCGAACGCGTGATACAGGCCGATCACGCCCAGGAACAGGAACAGCAGTACCAGTTCGGAAGTCAGTCGCGCATCCCACGTCCACCAGGTGCCCCACATCGGCTTGCCCCACAAGGAACCGGTGGCCAGGGTGATGAAGGTAAATGCCGCGCCGATCGGCGCTGATTGCATCGCCACCACTTCAGCCAGCTTGATGCGCCAGACCAGTGCGATGAAGCCGGCCACGCCCATCACGGCGTAGATGAACATGCTCATCCAGGCGCTGGGCACGTGGATGAAGATGATCCGATAGGCGTCGCCTTGCTGATAGTCAGCCGGTGCCAGCACCAGGCCGCCATACAACGCGACCATGCCGAACAACAGTGCCAGCGTCATCGCCCAGGGCTGCAGTGTGCCGGCGAAGCGGTAGAAGGTTGGCGGCGAACTCAGCCGGTGCAACCAGAGTGGAATCCAGTTAGCCATAAAGATCGAGGGTCACGAATCCAGGGCAATACGAAGGGCTGCGGCGCAGGCCAGTGGTGCCAGTACCACGGCCAGCACCAGCGAGGCAGCGAGCCAGCTGATCGGCGCAAGCCATGGCAAACCTTGTTGGGCAGCCGCCACGGCGCCCGCGGCGAAGATCACGGCCGGTACGCAAAGTGGCAGCAACATCAAGGCCAGCAGCATACCAGAGCGCCGGGTGCCGGCCGTCAGCGCGACCAGTACCGCACCGAGCAGGCTGAGCAGCGGCGTGGCCAGCAGCAAGGCCAGCAACAACACTGGAATCACCGCGCCGGGCAGGTGCAGCATTGCGGCCATCAACGGCGCAATCACGATCAACGGCAACGCGGTGGTGATCCAGTGCGCGAGAATTTTCATGCCCATCATCAGTGCCAGCGGCTGCGGCGCCAGCACCAGTTGTTCCAGCGAGCCGTCCTCGATATCGCTGGAGAACATCGCGTCCAGCGCCAGCAGCATCGCCAGCAACACGGTGACCAGCACCACGCCGGCGGCAATCCGCTGCAGCAAGGTGTCTTCCGGCCCCAGCGCGAACGGGAACAGCATGGTGACGATCAGCGCGTACAGCACCGGCATGGCGATGTCGCCGCGGCGGCGCCAGGCCAGCGTGAGGTCGCGGCGCAGCATCGCGGCGCAGGCAGCAGCAAGGCCGGGCGGGTGCTTAGCCATGCATGCGAATCCGTCGCGGCTCGCCGCCGTGGAAGCTCACCGTGCCGTGACTGGTGACCATCGCCGCGCCGCCGGCGTCGGTGTGCCGTTCCAGCAGCTCGTTCACCAGCGCGATGCCGATGCGGTCGAGGTTCGCGTAGGGCTCGTCCAGCAGCCACAGCGTGGCGGGCAGCAAGACCAGTCGCGCCAGCGCTGCACGCTTCTTCTGGCCGGCCGACAGCCGCCGCACGGGTTCGTCTTCGTAGCCACGCAGGCCGATGTCCGCAAGTACGGACGCCACGCTCAAGCCGTCGCGTGCGCCGTGCAGTCCAGCCGCAATACGCAAATTCTCGCGCGGACTGAGGTCAGCCTTCAGGCCCAGATGATGGCCGAGGAACAGGATCTCCCCGGCGCACAGATCACGCTGCAGCGGTTCGCCATGCCAAAGCAGTTCGCCGGCGCCGACATGCAGCAGACCGGCCAGCATCCGCAACAAGGTGGTCTTGCCGCTGCCGTTGTCGCCTTCGATCAAGGCCAGTTCACCCGCGTGCAGGCGAAAATCCAGCGGCGCGAACACCGGTTCGTCCTGACGATGGAAACTCAAGGCTCGCGCTTCGAGCAGGGGCACGGCGGTACTGGCGGAAGTCATTCCCTTGATTGTCCGCAATGGCAGCGATGCTGTCCATGCGGCGCGCTGCCGCTGAGGCGTCAATCGAGCATTCGCAGCAGTGCAGCCCCCGGGCCGTCGCCATGCACATAGGCCAGTTGACCGTGGGTTTTGGCCAGCCGGTCGAGGGCGCTGACGTCGGGGCCGATGGCGAACAGGCTCGGTTCGCTCCAGCCACTGCTGCCGACACCAATGGCTGGCAGCACCATAGCGTCGGGCAATGCCTGCAGCGCGGTCAGCAGCGCATGTTGGGCGGCAAGGTTCTCCGCCGGCGGGCGTCGCCGCGCTTGCGGGTTCCAGGCAGTGATAAAGGCCCACGAGCGGGTGCCGACCACCTCGGCAAGCGCCGCTGGCAGGGGCAGGTCGACCCGTATCGTTGCCCAGTTCACGGTGTCGATGCACACGTGATAGGCGGTGGAGCGGAATGCTTCGAGCAGGGCCTCATCCATGACGCAGCGCCGGTAGCGGGGGCAACGTGGAGGCGAACAGCTGCGCCGCCGCGTCAATGTCGATGGACGCCACGCTCGGGTTCTCGCGCAGCAGTTGTTCCAGCAACTGATCCTGTGCGCGACCGCGTTCCAGTGCATAGGCATAGGGAAGATGGGTGAACGTGACCATGCGGTAGCGCGCCATGTAGTGGGAGGGAATGCGGGTCGCCAGCAGGGCGCCGAGCTCGCGCTTGGCAAGGTAGTGCGGGTCGGCCACCGAGTCACGCATCTCGACATAATTTTCCAGCGCCATGCAGGCGATCGCATCGGCGTTTGGCTGGCGCACTCGCTGGAACTCGGCGAATACCTCGGCGCTGTCTTCAGGCGCTTCGGCCAGCAGGCTGGCCAGTACCACGGTGTCTTCGAAGCCGCAGTTCATGCCCTGGCCGTGGAACGGCACAATCGCGTGCGCGGCATCGCCAAGCAGCAAGGCGCGCCCATCGAGGTGCCAGCGCTCCAGATACAGCGTGGACAGCGTGCCGACCGGATTCTGTTCGAAGTCTTCGGTGAAGCGTGGAATCAGCGACAGCAGGCCAGGGAATTGCTCGCTGAAGAACGCTGCCGCCGCGCTGGCATCGGGCAGGGTGGCGAAGCTGGGCGCGGCACCCTGGCCGGGCAGGAACAGGGTGACGGTGAAACTGCCTTCGGTATTCGGCAGCGCGATGCACATGTAACCGCCGCGCGGCCAGATATGCAGCGCGTGCGGTTCCAGCGCGAATTGGTCACGACCGCCGCTGAGTTGCAGCACCGCGGCGGGCAGTTCCGCCGCCGGTGGAATCTCCAGTTCCTTGTAGCCGTGCCCTAGCGCTTCGATCCGCTCGCCGAGTGGGGTATGTGCGTTAATCGCGGCGCGCAGCGCCGAACCAGCTCCGTCGGCACCGATCAACAGGCCGACGGATTGTTCGCGTTCGATACCGACATGATCGACCAGACGGATGCGCTGCCGGTCAAAATCTGCTGCCGCCAGTGACTGGCCGAAATGGAAGTTGACGCCCGCCGCTTCAGCGGCGTCCAGCAGCAGCATGTTCAAGGCGCCGCGCGAGACCGACCAGATCACCTCGCTGTCATCTACACCGTAGCGCTGCAATCCGCTGTGGCCGTCGTGGTTGTGCACCATGCGTCCGCGCATCATCACCGCGCGTTGCAGCACGTCGTCGGCCAGCCCGGCATGGCGCAGCGCCTGCAGGCCGCGCTCGGCCAGCGCCAGATTGATCGAGCGGCCACCGAGGAAGCCAGCGCGTCGCGGATCGGGCCGTTTCTCAAATACCTCGACCGCAAAGCCACGCTGCGCCAGTTGCTGCGCCAACAGCGCACCGACCAGGCCGCCGCCAATGAGGGTGATGGGTTGCTGCGCCATGCTGCGATCCGTGGAGGGAGTCTGCCCACTGTTCCGCAAGTGGCGCGGGACTGCAATGCCGACTGAGCCGGGTTCCTCAGAAGCTCATGAAATAACCGCCGTTGACCGGCAGGTTGGCACCGGTGATATAGCCGGCGTCATCAGCGGCGAGGAATGCCACGGCGCGGGCGATGTCAGCCGGTGAGCCGAGTCGGCCGACCGGGATGCCGGCGACAATCTGCGCGCGGATTTCCGGGGACACCGCCGCCACCATCGGCGTGTCGCAATAGCCCGGCGACACGGTATTCACGGTGATGCCCTTGCGTGCAGTCTCGCGGGCCAGCGCCATGGTGAAGCCGTGCACGCCGGCCTTGGCGGCGGAGTAGTTGGTCTGCCCGAACTGGCCAGTCTGACCGTTGACCGAACTGATGTTGACGATGCGACCGAAGCCGCGCGTCAGCATGCCTTCGATCGCGTTGCGGCACAGGTTGAACACGCCGTCGAGGTTCACGTGCATCAACTCGTGCCATTGCTGCGGGGTCATCTTGCGCAGGCTGGCATCGCGGGTGATGCCGGCGGCGTTGACCACAATGTCGACGCTGCCGTATTGCTGCTCGATGCGCTCGACCAGTTGCTTGCAACGGTCGAAGTCGCTGACGTCAGCAGCTTCGAAGCTGATCGCGCCATCGAAGCCGGCCACTTCGGCATGGAAGGCCGCGACGCGCTCGTCGCGCGAAGCCAGGTCCACGGCAATCACCCGGCAGCCTGCGGTGGCCAGTTGACGACAGATTTCCGTTCCGAGTCCGCCGATGCCGCCAGTGACCAGTGCAATGCGCGAAGGATGCGCGGATGAGCTCATCGTGGTGTGTCCATGGGGGGATCATGCCGCGGGGCAGCACATGCTGTGCTGCAGCGGTCGGATCGAAGCAAACGGAAAGTGACAAACGAAAACGGCGCGTCGATGCGCGCCGTTGGCCGGGCAGAAATCAGCCGGACTTCTTGCCGCCGCGGGTACTGGCGGCAGGGATCGGCACCACCTGGGCCGCAGTATCGATCAAGCCACGCTGCATGGCCTGAAAGGCTGCCATGTTGCGCTCGGTCAGGTCGTTCAGCGTGTTCCATGGGGTTTGCCCCATCAGGCTGTTGAGCTGGCTGCGGAACTGGGTCTGCTGGTCGAGAAAGACTTGCAGGCTGCGCTCCAGGTACGGACCCATGAAGCCCTGCAGCGAGTCGCCATAGAAGCGGATGATCTGGCTGAGCAACTGCGGCGACAGCATCGGCTGGCCCTTGTCCTCATGCTCGGAGATGATCTGCAGCAAGACCGAACGGGTCAGATCCTCGCCACTCTTGGCGTCGCGGACTTCGAAATTCTCGTTGTCCAACACCAGCTGACGGACTTCCTCCAGCGTGATGTAGCTGGAGATTTCCGTGTCGTAGAGACGCCGGTTTGGATACTTCTTGATGGTGCGTTTGGTTTGTGCCATGCCGCACAAGCTAGCAGAAGATATTGCGCCGCACCAGTCACGCGGCCGGCGCCATGCTGCGGCGCAGGGCCGCAGCATTTCCTGCCCGATCAGTGGCCGACTGCGCCGCCAGTGCTGCCGAAGGGTGGCCGGGCGAACCACAGCACCGGGATCAACGCCAGAAACATTACCGCGCAGACGATGTACACGTCGTTCACCGCCAGCGTCAGCGCCTCGCGGGTGATCAGTTGATCGACCAAGCCCAGACTCTGCGTCGGCGAAAAGCCCCCATGTTGCAGTCGCTGCAGAAAACTGGTGGCTGCCGGGGATGCCGGATTGATGTGTTCGGTCAGCGCCGCATGGTGGTATTCACCGCGATGTTGCCACAGGGTCACCGTGGCGGCAGTGGATATGCTCGATCCCAACGTGCGGCAGAAATTGGCCAGGCCCGAGGCGCTGGCCACCTCACTCGAGGGCAAACCGGAGAGATACATCTGGTTGAGCGGTATGAAGAAGCAGGCGATGCCGATACCCATGATGAAACGTGGCAGCACCATGGTGCCGAACGAGGCTGAACTGTCGAATCCGGCGAACCAGAACGAGGTCACCGCGAAGACGATGAAGGCAAACGTCACCACCGCTCGCAGTTCCAGCCGCTGGATGTTGGCACCGATCACCGGCGCCATCAGGAACGCCAGCACGCCTACCGGCGCACTCGCCAGCCCGGCCCAGGTGGCGGTGTAGCCCAACGTGATTTGCAGCCAAAGCGGGAACACCACGTTGATGCCGAAGAACGCCATCATGCCGAATGACATGGCCGCCACGGCCACGGTGAAGTTGCGTCGCTTGAATAGCGACAGGTCAACCACGGGGTGTTTTGCGTACAGTTCCCACACGATCAGGAAAGTCAGGCAGATCAGCGCGATCAATCCCAACGCGAGGATCATCGGCGAGGAGAACCAGTCGTTGTCGTTGCCGTTGTCCAGCATGAACTGCAGCGCACCCACGCCGACCACCAGCAAGGTCAGGCCGATCACGTCAATCGGTGCCTTGATCGTTTTTGTCTCACGTTTGCGCAGCAGGGCCCAGGTGATGATTGCTGCCAGCGCGCCCACCGGTACGTTGATGTAGAAGATCCACGGCCACGAGAAATTGTCGGTCAACCAGCCACCGAGGATCGGGCCGAAGATGGGCGCCACCACCACGGTCATCGCCCATAGTGCCAGCGCAATACCTTGTTTCTGTTTCGGGTAGTTGGCCAACAGCAGGGCCAGTGACAGCGCCACCATGGGGCCGGAACCGGCTCCCTGCAGCAGGCGACAGATCACCAGCATCGGCATGCTGGTGGCCATGCCGCACAGCATCGAGAACAGCACGAACAGCCCGACCGACGTGATGAACGTGCGTACTTCGCCAAAGCGTCGTGCCAGCCAGCCGGTGAGCGGCTGCATGATCGCGCTGGCCAGCGCGTAGGAACTGATCGTCCAGGTGCCTTCGCTGGGACTCACGCCAAGACTGCCGGCGATATGGGGCACCGACACATTGACGATCGTCATGTCCAGCACCTCCATGAAGGTGCTGAAAGCGACCGCAATAGTCAGCAAGACCAGCGCGCCGCCCTGCAGCGGCTTCAGCGGCGTAGTGTCATTCGGGTTGGCAGCCATCGGTGGGGCCCGGCTCAGCGCGCGGCGTGGGGCAGGTTGGCGTGGATGATCTGCTCAGCCTCGGCATCGGCCTTGCTGGCCATCTGGTCGTACACCTCGGTCTGCGCCACCGGCTGCGTGGCCGGTGCCGTCGCCAGCACATTGCCCTTGTCGTTGGTGATGTCGATGGTGGCTTCGCTGGACAGGCCGATCCGCAGCGGGTGCTTGTCCAGTTCCTTGTTGTCCAGCGAGATACGCACCGGCACACGCTGTACCACCTTGATCCAGTTGCCGGTGGCGTTCTGCGCCGGCAGCAGCGAGAACGCCGCGCCGGTGCCGGCACCCAGACCGATCACCTTGCCGTGGAACTCGGCGTCATCGCCGTAGACGTCGGTGACAATTTTAACCGGCTGACCGATGCGGATATGGCGCAGCTGGCTTTCCTTGAAGTTCGCGTCCACCCACAAGTCATGCAGCGGCACCACGGTCATCAACTGCTGGCCGGCGGCGACGCTGTTGCCCAACTGCACGCTGCGCTGTGCGACGTAACCGGAAACCGGTGCGTAGATCGCGTTGCGCTGCGCAGCAACCCAGGCCGCGCGGAAATTCGCACGGGCCTGCAGCACCATCGGATTCTGCGCAACATCGGTACCTTCAATGGCGGAATGTGCCGCGGCGGACTGGGCTTCGGCGGCATCCACCGCCGCCTGTGCCTGCTGCACAGCGTCGCGCAGATGTTGCACGATCTCCGGTGATTCGGCCTGCGCAGCAATCAACGGCAGACGGCGTTGCAGATCGGCCTGCGCTTTCTTGAGGTCAAGTCGTGCAGCAGTGACCTGGGCATCGGCGCCGGAAGCTGAACTGGTCTGCTGACGCACGCCACGCACAGCCTGGGCCAGTGCGCTGCGGGCCTGCTCCAGGCGTGTCTCGGCGTCGGTGCCATCCAGCTTCACCAGAATCTGGCCAGCTTCCACGCGCTGCGTGTCGTCAGCGAGGATCGCCACCACGGTGCCCGGAACCTGCGCCGAAATGGCCACCTGGTTGCCGCCGACATAGGCGTTGTCGGTCTTCTCACGGGTGGAAAATACGAACATCCACAGCACGAACCAGACCAGTCCGGCGACGATGAAAAGGCTGGCAACAATCAATAACGCGCGGCGACGCTTCGCCGGATTTTTTGCGGCCATGCCGCTGTCGTTGCTGTCGACAGGGGTTTCGGATTCAGTGGCGCTCATGGTCGACAGCTCCGGCGGTAACAGAAGAAGAAGGGGAAGAAGAGGGAGTGCTGTCGACGGCCCGATAGCCGCCGCCGAGGGCCTTGATCAAGGCCAGATCCGTGCTCAATGCCTGTGCCTGCAACTGCCTTGCGGCATCGTCCTGCTGCAACAGCGCGGCCTGTGCGCCCAGGCTTTCGCGCAGGTCGCGTACGCCCTGGCGGGCGCGCGCTTGAGCGTTGGCCAGTAGTGTCCTGTCGGCATCCAGCTGCGCGCCTTGTTCGCGCTGGCGGCTGGCGATTTGTTCGGCGCTCAATGACTGGGTGGCTACGTCGCGTGCGGCGGCAATGACGGTGCCGTTGTATTGCGCCACCGCGGCATCCAGCTGGGCTTTGCTTACCCCATAGTTCGCTTCGAGCGTGCCGCCGTTGAAAATCGGCAGGTGCAGCGCGGGCGTCAACGCGAAGCTGCGGCTTCCCGCGGTGAGCAGTTTGCCCATGTCGATGCTCGACAAGCCAGCCAGCGCCTTGATGCTGAAGTCAGGAAAGAACTCGGCGCGTGCGGCATCCGTCTGCTTCAGTGCCGCCTCCACTTGCCAGCGACTGGCCGCGATATCCGGGCGGCGCGCAATCAGGTCTAAGCTGGCATTTGCCGGTACGCCACCCTTGATGGCCGGCAGCGGACGGGCCTGGAGTTCAGGCAGATCGGCAGGCGCCAAGCCGAGCAGTGATGCCAGCGCAACGCGCCGGATCTTTGCCGAACCGTCCAGTGCGACGCGCATCTCACGAACCCCGGCAAGCTGGGCGCGCGCCTTCTGTGCCTCGTCCGGCAGATCGACGCCTTGCCTCACGCGGAGCTCGGCGATGTGGGTGAATTGTTGCTGCGTGGCCAACAGCTGATCAGCCAGTTGCAAGCGGGCCTGATCGGCCTGCCAACCAAAGTAAGTGTCAGCGACGGCGTACTGGATAGCCAGCGCGGCCGCGCTGCGCTGCGCCTGGGCGGCGCGTGTCTGGTTCAGTGCCGCTTCCATGGTGGCGCGCTTCTTGCCCCACCAGTCGAAGTCGTATTCCAGTTGCACGCCCAGATCAGCCTGGTTGTACCAACTGAAGCCGAGAAACTTGCTCGGTATCAGGCCGTGGTCGCTCATCCGCGTGCGTGAAACCTGGGCGCTGCCGTTTACCGAAAGGCCCAGCTGGGCAGCGGCCAGTCGTGCTGACTGCTCGGCGCCCTGCACGCGACTTTGCGCCAGCGCCAGGTCGGGCGACTGCTGCATCGCACGGCCGATCAGGTCATTGAGTTGGGGGTCATCGTACTGGCGCCACCAGTCGGTCGCGGGCCAACCGGCTCGGGTGGGTGTCTGCAATCCCGCAAGGGGTGCGTCGTTGCGCAACGATGGCGCATCGATTTTGGCGGGCGCGTGTGCGCAGCCCGCCAACATCAGCATCACGCCAGCGACAAGCGCCGTACGACTGCCGCGCGGGGCATGCTTCATCGGAGATTCCTTCATGAGTTTCGGCTTTCGTTCAACAGGTCAAGATTGCCCGCCAGTTTTCGCAGCAGACGATCGAGTTGACGTTTGTCAGCGGTGCTGAAACCGGTAAACAAGCTGGCGAGGCGAGGGAAGATCGGTGGCAGCACTTTCTGCGCCAGGCGCCGTCCAGCGGCCGTGATGCGCATGACTACCCGACGACGGTCGCTTTCACTGGCGCTGCGTATGACCAGCCCTCGCTTGACCAGCGTATTTCCGATGCGGGTCATGTTGGTCGCGCCCTGGGCGGTGTATTCGCACAGCTCACCCGGCGTCGATGCGCCATCGGGTCGGCTGTACAGGATCATCAGGGTAAGGAATTCGCTGTGATTGAGCTTGTTGGGCTTCAGTGCGGCCTCGAGATCTTCCTCGATGTTCAGGCCCAGCATCAGCATCAGTCGACTCAATCGCGCTTCGAGCGCCGGCATCTGCGGGAGGACCTTGCCCACCCGTTCGATACCTTCATCCATCATCGCGATGCATTGTTTCAGTTGCGCCATTTCACTGAGTCATATTTCACCAGTGAAGTAAAATATCAGGAGAGCACCATCGGGTGCAAGAGTGCAGACGTGGCCAGTTCATGGCAGATTGAACAGCCGTCGGGCGTTGTTGCGGGTGGCATCGGCAACCTGTTGTTCCGACTGCCCACGCAGCTGGGCCACGCAACGCAGAATGTCGACAACATGCGCCGGTTCGTTGCGTTCGCCGCGATGAGCGGCATCGGGCTGGTCAGGCGCGTCACTCTCAAGCAGCAGGAACTCAAGTGGCATGGTCGCCACGATGCGACGCAGTCGCTGTGCCCGCTGATGGGTCACCGGGCCACCGATGCCCAGATGGAAGCCAATCGCCCATAGTTGCCGTGCCTGCTGCTCGCTGCCGGAAAAACTGTGCACCACGCCGCACAAGCCGCCTTGACGGCGCAGCGTGAGAATCACCTCCTCCAATGCGCCGCGAGCGTGCACGATGACCGGGAGCTCGTGGTCGCGGGCCAGCAGCAGCTGGCTGACGAAGTAGTGGCGCTGCGTATCCGGATCGAGCTCAGCCAGATGAAAGTCCAGTCCAATTTCGCCGACCGCCACTGGCCGGTTTGCCGTCAGTAGCGACGACAAGGTCTGCACATTCCCGGGTGCATGATGCGGCAGGAAGACCGGATGCAGGCCAAACGCCGGGTGCAGGTCATCGTGTCGGGCGCAAAGTGCGGCAATCAGTGGCCAGCTGGCGGCATCTACCGACGGAACCACCATGGTGTCCACGCCCGCTGCCCTGGCACGTGCAATGACGGCGTCGCGATCACCGTCGAAAGCGGCGTCATTGAGGTGGACATGGCTGTCGGCAAGTTTGTACATGGGTTGATTTTCGTGGCGTGGCCGGGAAAACGGCTCATGGAAAGTGAAGATATCGTAACGGCGGTGAGCTAACTCCGATTCAGTTGCCACAAGGTTCAATGAGGACGCATGTTATTGCGGCAAGGCTGGGCAAGACAGTCACGCAATACAGTCAGCAGAAAAACAAACAGAGGAAACACTGCCATGAACAGAATGACGCTCAATGTGCTGAATATCGCTATCGCCGCCGTGCTGGCTACCGGCATTTCGGCCTGTAACAAGAACGCGGACGCCGGGGTTGCCGGCGCCGGCACCAGCGCGGATGCCGGCGTGAAGTACGCCAAAGTGACCAGTGTGGAACCGGTGCGGTCCACGGTGAACAACCCCAAGCAGGCGTGCCATGACGAGACCGTCACGAGCACCGCGCCACCCAAGGACGAGCACCGCATCGCTGGCACGGCCATCGGTGCAGTCGTGGGCGGGTTGCTCGGTAATCAAGTGGGTGGCGGCAAGGGCAAGACTCTGGCTACCGTGGCAGGCGCCGTCGGTGGCGGTTATGCGGGCAACCGCATTGAGGCCAAGAACCAGCATGGTCAGGTGACCTCGAGCGTCGAGCGCAAGTGCGAGACGGTGAACAACAGCAGTTCGAAGATCGTCGGTTACGACGTTCGTTACGAATATAACGGCGTTACCCGCACCGTTCGCATGGATCACGATCCCGGTGATCGCGTCGAGGTACAGGAAGGCGTGACCGCTGTTTCGGCCGCTCGCTGAATCCCCCATTTCCCTGAATAGAGGAAGCAACCTGATGAATGCACTGACCAGCAAGTTTGCACTGGCGACCGCAATGACCGCAGGCCTGGCTTTGACCGGCTGCGCTACGGCGCCCTACGGCAATAACGGCGGTTACAACGGCGGCTACCAGTCCCAGCAGGGCAATTATGGCAACCGCAATGCGCGCTGCCAGTCTTGTGGCGTGGTGCAGGAAGTGCAGCAGGTCTACACCAGCGGCAGCGGCAACGGTGGGACCCTGGGCGCGATCATCGGTGCCGTTGCGGGTGGCGTGCTCGGCAACCAGGTCGGCAAGGGTGATGGTCGCAAGGCGGCAACCGTTGCCGGTGCGGTTGCCGGTGGTGTGGTGGGTAATCAGGTGGGCAAGCACAACAGCAGTGGCGATGCGGCCTGGCGTGTTGTTGTGAGGCTCGATAACGGCCAGTACGTTACCGTAACGCAGCGCGAGAATCCGGGCGTCCGCAATGGCGACTATGTCGAAGTGCGCGGCGATCACGTGTACTCTCGTTGATCTTTTATCTTTGATGATACGGACGTCTAGACGTCCAAAAAAAAGCCCTCGAAAGAGGGCTTTTTTCATGACCATTTGTTTTGTTTCTCAGTTAACTGCGTAGAACGCATGGTCACCAATGGTCACGCTTGGATGGTTGTGCGACCAGGTGGGCGAGATGGCTGTGGTTGCGAAGTGATCTGCGCGCGGCACGACCATGCGGCGCTGTGCCAAGGGAAGTTGCCAGTTGTTGATTGACACGCCGGCGATTCGCCATGCCTTGTTGAACGCTTCAAGATTGGTGATCTCGAATGATCCCGGCGTAGTAGTGGTGGCGAACTGATGGGGTGCCGTCACCACTTTGCAGACGGTGTCACCCCAGCGGCCACGGTCACGGCGGCGCAAGGCTACCTCTGCGACAGCGAGCTGGCCATTGACCGGTTCGCTGCGTGCTTCGAGATACACCGTGGTGGCCAGGCAGGCCTGATCGGCGACGGGCTGTGGCATCAAAGAAGTGAGCCACAAAAGCATGGAAAGTTTCATGTTCTGCCTCCAGCGTGCTGTACACATCGAAGCAGAAACAGCTTCATGTGCCGTTGCGGTGGACGGGCGGGCAGGCCGTTCCACCTGGATCTGTCGTCGCGGCCGAAACTTGTGGCCATGACGCTTTGCCACGGGATTGTGGCGGGTCGAACCAGCTTTCAAGCCGTTCGGGGATTGTTTGCGGTCGGGCGTAGCGCGGCGTGGTGGGCCGTATTGCCTGCGACTTGCACGCACTCGTTGGTTGCGAGGCGTTGTTCCATCCAGCGGTGTTGCAGCTGGGTCGCGCCGATCCGGAATTCATCCGGTTCGTCGCGTACATCGACACCCCGTGTTCCGGATGTCGCGATATTCGATCGACGGAGCCTAGTGGCGGAATCTTCCGCTGGCAAGTGCCGGGGTGCCGCAGTTTAGCCGACACTCACCTTGCGCTGACAAGTGCCGAGTGAAACTCATTGTCGCCAAAAGTATTTTCATGCCGGCCATGTGGATATCAACGTCACTTTGATGTTCTGGTCGAGCAGCAGCGTCCCGCATTCGTTCGCTTGCGCGGCTACCTCATCATGAAGGATGACGAGTGCCTCGACGTTAGCGTCGTTGTTGACTACATCAAGCACGCAACCCGCTTCGCGCTCGTCTTTGTTCAACCGGTCACCGGCACCCATGACCTGCGACAAAATGACATGGTGCAAGTGTCGTTTGTGTCCCGCGCGAAAATGCATGCGCGCCACGATCTCTTGTCCGGGATAACAGCCCTTGTCAACCGCCACGGCACCCAAGCGCTGCAGCGAGAGTGCAGGCGGCAAGTGTTCGCCGATGCAGGCTGGCGCCAGCCAGGGCCAGCCGTCGCGCAACTCCTGCAGTCGCCAGTCGTCATCGCCAGCAGCAGGACGGGTAGCGCGCAAACTGTGCGAGTCGCAACCGAAGGCAAGCGCGAAGTCTGTTTCTTCCGGCGACGCGACAATCACCAGGCCAAGCGGAAGTGCTGGTCCTGTTGCCACTCCCCGCAGTGGTTGCGCCGAGATGAACACTTTTGAGCGGAATACGAAACGCTGCAGTGCCTCCGCCATCGTGGTTGCGCTGCCACCACGCAGCAACAGCAGATAGCGATCGTCGGCAATGCGTGCGAGGTGAAACAGGGCGAGCACGCGGCCTTTGGGATTGAGCCATGCACTGAACTGCCATTGACCGATGGCTAGTGAGGTGACGGCGCTGCTGAATTGAGCTTGCGCGAACGCGGATGCGTCGGCGCCTTCAAGCAGCAGGGTTTCGGCGGGGAAGGGCATTGTCATCAGACCGGAGGAGTTGGGGGCGCACGCCACATCATGCAAGTGCGTGGTGAGGCAGTCGCCGCGGCTAGAATAGTTCGCATGGTTGTACTGCACTGCGGCAAGTATTAACCTTTGCAGGCTTACAAAAACCATGTCCAAGACCATTCCTCCCGTCGAATCTCATCCTGCTCCCGCTCCGGCGGAAACGTTTGGCGTGCCTGCGGGCAAGCCATCGGAAAAGGATTCATCGGATCGAGCGGCACCCGATCCCACGCGTTACGGTGATTGGGAAAAGAACGGACGCTGCATCGACTTCTGAACGTTCGCGCTGGCGCTCGTCGCCGTCGCGCAGGTTTTGGGAAAGAGGCGGCATGGACATCAGCGATTCCACACAGGATAGCCGCCATGGCAGACACGCAACGACCGCTCTCCCCGCACTTGCAGATCTACAGGAAGCAAGTGCAGATGATGACCTCCATTACCCATCGTGCCACCGGCATCGCGCTGGCGGTAGGCAGCGTGGTGGTAGTTTTCGGCCTGCTGCATCTGGCCGCCGGTGAAGCGAGCTTCAACCACTTCAGGGGCGTCGTCGGCAGCCCGGTCGGCATGATCCTCATGCTGGGCTGGAGCTGGGCGCTGTTCTATCACTTGTGCAATGGCATCCGGCATCTGATCCAGGACGCTGGCCTGGGTTACGAAATCCCCCAATTCGTGCGATCCAGCTGGCTGTCGGTGTTCGGCAGTCTCGTGCTGACGGTGGTGGTCTGGGCTTACATATTGATGGCCGGAGGTGCGGCATGAGCGAGAAGAATGTCGCCGTGAAGGATCGCCGCAATCCGTTGAAGATTGCCCGTGGTCTGGGTTCGGCTCAGGCTGGCGTGGAACATTGGTGGACACAACGTCTGACCGCAGCGGCGTTGGTGCTGCTCGGTTTGTGGTTTGTGATCACCGTGTTGTGCTTGTTGCATGCCGACTACGCTACCGCCCACGCTAGCGTGGCGAAGCCGTGGAACGCGTTGCTGCTGATCGCCTTCATTCTCACCATGTTCTGGCATGCCGTGCTCGGCCTGCAGGTGGTGATCGAGGATTACGTGCACACCCGCTGGAAGGCAGTCGTGCTGCTGGTGGCGATCAAGTTCCTCGCCGTGCTGGGCGCACTGGCTGGTGTGCTGGCCGTTCTGCGCATTGCGCTGACCCCCTAAGACAAGACGCGAGGCCAGGATTTCATGGAAAGCTACAAGGTTCAGCAGCATCTTTATGACGTGATCGTGGTTGGCGCCGGTGGCGCCGGCCTGCGCGCCACCTTCGGCCTGGCCGAGAAGGGCCTGAAGGCCGCCTGCATCACCAAGGTCTTCCCGACCCGTTCGCATACCGTGGCAGCGCAGGGTGGTATTTCCGCCGCGCTCGGCAACATGGGCGAGGATGACTGGCGCTTCCACTTCTACGACACCGTGAAGGGTGGCGACTGGCTCGGCGACCAGGACGCGATCGAGTACATGTGCAAGAACGCGCCTGAGGCGGTGATCGAGCTTGAACATCAGGGCGTGCCGTTCTCGCGCACCGAGGAAGGCAAGATCTACCAGCGCCCGTTCGGCGGCATGACGACGCATTACGGCAAGGGTACCGCGCAGCGTACCTGTGCTGCGGCTGACCGCACCGGCCACGCGATCCTGCACACGCTGTACCAGCAGGCGCTGGCGCATGACGCCACGTTCTTCATCGAATACTTCGCCATCGACCTGATCTTCGACGAGGAAGGCGTTTGCCGCGGCGTGCTGGCGCTGGACTTGAACGAAGGCACCCTGCATTTCTTCCGTGGCCAGGCGGTGGTGTTGGCTACCGGTGGTTACGGTCGTGCCTATTTCAGTGCCACCTCGGCGCACACCTGCACTGGGGACGGTGGCGGCATGGTGTTGCGTGCAGGGCTGGCGTTGCAGGACATGGAGTTCGTGCAGTTCCATCCCACCGGCATCTATGGTGCCGGCTGCCTGATCACCGAAGGTGTGCGTGGTGAGGGTGGTTACCTGACCAACTCCGAAGGCGAACGTTTCATGGAGCGCTATGCGCCCAGTGCCAAGGACCTCGCTTCGCGCGACGTGGTCAGCCGTGCGATGACGATCGAGATCCGTGAGGGTCGCGGCGTCGGTGAGCACAAGGACCATATCTTCCTGAACCTGATGCACCTAGGTCCGGACGTGATTCACGAACGCTTGCCCGGTATCGCTGAGTCGGCGCGCATTTTCGCCGGCGTGGACGTGACCAAGCAGCCGATTCCGGTCATCCCGACGGTGCACTACAACATGGGTGGTATCCCCACCAACTATCACGGCGAAGTCGTGCAGAAGCGTGGCGACGATGTTGATGCCGTGGTGCCGGGCCTGTTCGCCATCGGTGAAGCGGCCTGCGTGTCGGTGCACGGCGGTAACCGGTTGGGTTCGAATTCGCTGCTCGATCTGGTGGTGTTCGGCCGTGCGGTGGCGCATCGCTGCGCCGAGCTGATCCAGCCGGGTGCGGCGCACAAGGATCTGCCGGCCAATGTGCTGGACAAGTCACTGGCCCGTTTCGACGCGTTGCGCCATGCCAACGGCAATACGCCGACAGCGCAGATTCGCGCGGTCATGCAGCGCACCATGCAGAAGGATGCGGCAGTGTTCCGCACCGGCGAGACGCTGGCCGAAGGCAAGCAGAAGATTTCCGAAGTGTTCGACATGTTCGCGGACGTCAAGGTCAGCGACCGTTCGCTGGTCTGGAACTCCGATCTGGTCGAGACGCTGGAGTTGTCCAATTTGCTGGCGCAAGCGGTGGCCACCATGCATTCGGCCGAGCAGCGCCCGGAGAGTCGCGGTGCGCATGCCCGCGAGGATTTCCCGGAGCGCGATGACGCCAACTGGATGAAGCACACCCTGGTGTGGATCGACGAGGCCGGCAAGTCGCGTTTTGATTCCCGTCCGGTGCACATGAATCCGATGACCGATGAGGTCAAGGCCGTGCCGCCGGCGAAGCGCGTCTATTGATCCGTCGCCGCAGCTTCGGCTGCGGCGTGGTGGAAAACAATCACGTTGTACGGTCGGGGCGCAAGCCCTCCTGCAAAAAGTTGAAGGGTTCAGCACATGGCAGAGTTTTCGCTCCCCAAGAATTCCAAGATCCAGCCGGGCAAGCACTATCCGGCCAAGGATGCGAAGAAGCCGCGTACTTTCCGCATCTATCGCTGGTCGCCGGATGACGGACAGAATCCGCGCATCGATACCTATGAGGTCGACATGGCCTCGTGCGGCCCGATGGTTCTGGACGCGCTGCTGAAGATCAAGAATGAGATCGACCCCACCTTGACCTTGCGTCGTTCCTGCCGCGAGGGCATCTGCGGTTCGTGCGCAATGAACATCGACGGCACCAATACGCTGGCCTGTATCTGCGCGATCGACAGCGTTGCCCAGGGTGACGTGAAGATCTATCCGCTGCCGCATATGCCGGTGGTGAAGGACCTGATCCCGGACCTCACCCACTTCTACGCGCAGTTTGCATCGATCAAGCCATGGATTCGTACCGAAAGCACGGCACCGGACAAGGAGCGCCTGCAGTCACCGGAAGAGCGCAAGAAGCTCGACGGCCTGTACGAATGCATCCTGTGCGCCTGCTGCTCTACCAGCTGCCCAAGCTACTGGTGGAATGGCGACAAGTACCTCGGCCCGGCAATCTTGCTGCAGGCTTACCGCTGGATCGTCGACAGCCGTGACGAAGCTACCGGCGAGCGCCTGGATGATCTCGAAGATCCGTTCAAGCTGTATCGCTGCCACACCATCATGAACTGCACGCGCACCTGCCCGAAGGGACTGAATCCGGCCAAGGCGATTGCCGAGATCAAGAAGCTGATGGTGGAACGTCGCTCGGCATAGGCTCGTTTTTCTGCGAAGGGATGCTCGCCATGTTCAACCTGCTGTCGCTTCCACGTGCGTCATGGAAAGTTCGGCTCGCCTTCTTTTTGTGGTCGGCACTCATCATCAGCTTGATATTCCAGCAATGGGAACATCTTCACGATGATCTGGCGTTGGCGCGTTGGATCGCCTGGTTCATCGTTGTCGGTGGCGTGCTCTACCTGCCCAGCTTGATGATGGTGGTGCTGTTCGGAAGAGTGCCGAAGCTTTATCAGAACCTGTTCAAAGGATTGAGCAGGACGCTGCCGCAGATTCATGCTGATTTCGAGCGTGAACAACAACAGCAGCGCGACCGGTCGCGCGAGCTTTGAACGAGGCACGCCTCAAGCGCCTGCGCTGGCGCACCCGCCGCGGCACGCGTGAGCTGGACGCACTGTTCGGCGGCTGGCTGGATGAGAGCTTTGGCAGCGCCGACGAGGCACAGCAACAGGCTTTCGACGAGCTGCTGGATGAGCAGGACCCGAACCTGTGGGACTGGGTGATGGGCCATGCGCGTCCCCAGCGGGCTGACTGGCAGGCGATCATCGATGACATCCGCGCCCGCCATCGGCTTTGAGTACCGGCCTTCGCGCTGGCTGCGCGGGCTGCCTGTTCTGGTCGTTGCTTTGGCGTTGCTGGCCATCGTGCTGTGCATGATTCCGTGGTGGTCGAAGGCGCTGCTTGCAGTTGCCGTGTTGCTGGCCATGCGGAAGACATTGCGAAGTCTGGCGGCCGTGCCCGTCGCGGCGGCGGGCTGGTCGGACGACCAGTCTTGGACGTTGCGCTTGCACAACCACGAAGATATTCCCGCAACGCTGAGTTCATTTCGAGTACTTGGCAGCTTTGTCCTGCTGCGCCTGCACACCGTGACACACGGCGTGCAGGTGTTGCTGCTCGCGCCGGACAATAGCGATGCGGACATCCGTCGTCGCCTGCGCATGCGGCTCGCCACGATCCAGCTTGGTGAGGCCTTGCCCCGCCTGTGACTGAACGGCAACTTCCATTGCACGGCAGGGTCTGAGCGAATACCTGATAATGGATGACCGGGCGGCCCGCTCGGCGAATCCCCACAAGCGACCCGCCCATGTTTCGACCGCTAGAAATTTTCATCGGCCTGCGCTACACCCGCGCCAAGCGGCGCAACCAGTTCATTTCCTTCATCTCGACCGTATCGATCGTGTGCATCGCGGTCAGCGTGATTGCGTTGATCACCGTGATGTCGGTAATGAATGGCTTCGACTACCAGATGCGCTCGCGCATTCTCGGTGCGATCTCGCACGCCACGGTTTCCGGTTTGGGCGAAAGCGTGCAGGACTGGCCGCGCGCGTTGCAGATCGCCGAGGCGAATCCGCATGTGCTGGGTGCAGCGCCCTACGTTGAAAGTGAAGCGATGCTGTTGGCGCGTCGCTCCAACGGTGCGCTGGTGCGTGGCATCGAGCCGGAACAAGAGGCGAAGGTTGTCGACATCGGCAAGCACATGCTGGAAGGCAAGCTCAGCGAACTGACGCCAGGCAGCTGGAACATCGTGCTGGGCCGCGAATTGGCGATGACGCTTGGCGTGGGCGTTGGTGATCGGGTGACGATGGCGGTCAATCAGTTGCGCGCCACGCCGATGGGTAGCATGCCGCGCATGCGCAGTTTCCACGTGGTGGGTACGTTCGAACTGGGTATGGAGCAGTTCGACTCCGGGCTGGCCCTGGTCAACATGAGTGATGCCGAAAAACTCAGCGATCTCAGTGGTCCGACCGGTATCCGCCTGCGCCTGGACAACTTGTTCAATGCGCGTCCGGTAGCCACCGAACTGGCCAACCAGTTGGGGCAGGTGTATCGCGTACAGACCTGGATGGACACCAACGCGAATTTGTTTGCCGCGCTGTCGATGGAGAAGATGGTGATGTTCATCATCCTCTCGCTGATCATCCTGGTGGCAGTGATCAACCTGATCTCGATGCTGATGATGCTGGTCACCGACAAGCAGGCCGACATTGCGATCCTGCGCACGCTCGGCGCCACTCCGCGCAGCATCATGGGCATGTTCATGGTGCAAGGCGTGCTGGTGGGTTTCGTCGGTATCGGTTTCGGTGTCGGTTTCGGTTCGCTGCTGTCGTGGAAGCTGCCCGGCATCATCAAGTGGATCGAGCACACCTTCCACGTCACCTTTTTGTCGCCGGACGTCTATTACATCAGCGAGGTGCCCAGCCGGCTGGACTGGCATGACGTCGGCTGGACCGCCTTGCTGACGTTTGCGTTCTCGCTGCTGGCCACCCTTTATCCCGCGTGGCGCGCCTCGCGCACGCAGCCAGCGCAGGCGCTGCGCTATGAATAAGAACGTGATGAACAACCCGACCGAAAATGTATTGCGCGCCACTGGCGTGGCCAAGACCTACGCCGAAGGCGGCTTGCGCACCGACGTGCTCAGCGACGTCAGCTTCACCCTGAAGCGCGGCCAGACCATGGCGATTGTCGGCGCTTCCGGCTCCGGCAAAAGCACGCTGCTGCATATCATCGGTGGGCTCGATACGCTCACCGCCGGCGAGGTGGAAGTGGACGGCCGTGTGCTGTCGAAATTGTCCGATGCCGAGCGCGGTCGGGTGCGCAATCGCTCGCTCGGTTTCATCTATCAGTTCCATCACCTGCTGCCAGAATTCACTGCGCTGGAAAACGTGTGCATGCCGCTGTTGATCCGCGGCACCGCGATTGCGCAAGCGGAGCGTGAGGCGACTGCCCTGTTGGAACGAGTGGGGCTGGGTGGTCGCACGCACCATAAGCCGTCCGAGCTTTCTGGTGGCGAACGTCAGCGGTGCGCGGTGGCGCGTGCGCTGGTGACCAAGCCGGCCTGCGTGCTCGGTGACGAGCCTACCGGCAATCTTGACGAGGGCAACGCGGCGCAGGTCTACGCACTGATGCTTGAACTCAATCGCGAGATCGGCACCAGTTTTGTGCTGGTCACCCATGACACACAGCTGGCCGCGAAGATGGATCGAACGCTGGTGTTGCACAACGGCAGGCTGCAGGAAGCACCACGCGGCTGACTCGTCGCACGCCGATGGGTCGCAAGCTCCGGCGCGCGCCTACACACATTTCGTCTTCATCGCTGTCTCCACCGCGCTAGGCTCGGGTTCTTCCAGGGAGGAACGGGGCGCGCGGCATGCGGCGACTGACAGCGATCACCGCGGCGCTGAGCTTGTTGACCGGCGTGCTGCTGGTGCAGGGATTGCCACGATTGCCGCCACCGGTGTGGCTGCTGCTGTTGTTACCCGTGATTGCCTTGCTGGCGTGGCGTTGGCCACGCTGGCGCTGGTTGGCCTGCCTGCTGCTTGGCGTGGCGTGGGCAACGTGGCGTGGTGGTTTGGCGATGGAGGCACGGCTGCCGCGTGCGCTCGAAGGCGTGGACCTGGTCGTGGTGGGCACCATCGCCGATCTGCCGCAGGCCAATACCGATGCCAGCCGGTTCACCTTGCATGTCGAGCAGGCCACGCTTGATGGCACGCCGGTCGCGTTGCATGGCCTGCTTACGGTGTCCTGGTACGACGATGCGCCAGCATTGAAACCGTGTTCGCGCTGGCAGTTGCTGCTGCGGCTGAAGCGGCCGCGTGGCTTGATCGACCCAGGCGCTGCGGATAGCGAACGATCCGCGCTGGAGCGAGGCATCGTCGCTGCCGGCTATGTGCGCGATGACCCGGACAACGCCGAGCTTTCCGGCAAGCGCTGGTGCGTCAACGCGATCCGCGATGCGGTGGCTCGCGGCATTGCCGCACGGGTGAGCGATCATCACGATGCGACCTTGTTGCAGGCATTCACCGTAGGCGATACCCGCGGTTTGCAGCAAGCGGACTGGGCGGTGGCGCGTGCAAACGGCGTGTCACATCTGATCGCGATATCCGGCTTTCATGTGGGCGTGGCGGCGGTATTCGGTGTGTGGCTGGCGTGGCTGCTGCATGCGCTGTGGCCCCCGCTGGGCTTGCGCCTGCCGCGGCCGCAGTCGCAGGCAGCGGCTGCCTTGCTGGTCGCCACGGTCTACAGCGCCTTGGCCGGCTTCGGCCTGCCTACCGTGCGAACCTTGCTGATGATCGCGGTGGTGACCTTGGCGCGTTGCAGTCGACGCGGCAGCAGCGGTGCCCAGTCGTTGTCGCTGGCGATGATCGCGATTCTGCTGGTGGACCCGCTCGCCGTGCTGGCGGCCGGCTTCTGGCTGTCGTTCATTGGCGTGGGTTTCCTGATGTTGTGCCTGCAATCACGCGGGCGCGGCTTGCGTGCGTTCCTGCATGAGCTGACGGCGGGACAGCTGGTGATGACGGTGGCGCTGCTGCCGCTGACGATGTGGTTCTTCGGGCAGGCTTCACTGGTAGGTGCATTGTCCAACCTGATTGCGGTGCCGCTGGTCAGCTTCGTGATCGTGCCGTGCGCGTTGTCCGGCATGCTGATGCTGGGCCTGTGTCCACCACTGGCCGCGCCGGTGCTCTGGCTGGCGGCCCGGTTTGCCCACGCGCAATGGTGGTTGCTGGAACACATGGCCACCTGGCCGGGCGCTCATTGGTATTTGCCCACCGTGCATCCGCTGGCGTTGCTGCTCGCCGTGCTGGGCGCGTTGTGGCTGTTCATGCCGCGTGGTGTGCCGCTGCGCTGGCTGGGTTTGCTGCTGTTCCTGCCGATGTTGCGGCCACCGCTTCCCACGCCGCTCGAAGGGGGCTTCAGGGTCTGGGTGCTCGACGTGGGGCAGGGCTTGTCGGTGCTAGTGCGTACCCAGGATCACGTGCTGGTTTATGACGCCGGCGCGCGTTATCCGTCGGGCTTCGATCTGGGCGAGGCGGCGGTGCTGCCGGCGCTGCATGCGCTGGGCGTGAGTCATCTGGACATGCTGATGATCAGCCATGGCGACAATGATCATGCCGGCGGTGCGCAGGCTGTCGCCGAGGCGTTTCCGCAAGCCGCACGCTATGCCGGCGAGCCGGCACGGATGCGGATACCGATGCAGCCATGCGTTGCCGGTCAAGCGTGGCGTTGGGATGACGTGCGCTTTCGCGTGCTGAACCCGGCGGCGGGTTCGGCCGATCGGGACAACGACAGCTCCTGCGTGTTGCTGGTCGAAGGTCGCTTCGGTCGCATGCTGCTGAGCGGTGACATCAGCTCGGCGGTGGAGCCGTCGGTAGCCGCAGCGTTGGGTGCGGGGCCGCCGACCGTGTTGCTGGTGCCGCATCACGGCAGCAAGACCTCGTCCAGTGCGGCATTCATCGCGGCCGTGCATCCTTCGGTGACCATCGTGTCGGCGGGATGGCGCAATCGCTTTGGTCATCCCAAACCCGACGTGCTGGCACGTTATGCTGCTGCCGGCGTGGCAGTTTTCAACACCGCCGAGCAGGGTGCCGTCGAGCTGGATTTTCCGGCAGATGCCCCGCCACGGCGTGCTCAGGGCTGGCGAATGCAGCGGCCGCGCTATTGGCGCGAATGAGGAATGCCACGCCTGCCGCAGTATGGTTCGGCCAGACTGCTATCATGCGCGCTTCGTGTCAGGTCGCATGTTGGGGTCGAAAAGTGCTGGAAATTTTGATGGCTGGTGGTTGGGCGATGGTGCCCATCCTGATCTGCTCGGCGGTCGCCCTGGCGATTGTGCTGGAACGTTGCTGGACGCTGCGCCGGAAGTCCGTGCTGCCGCCTGGCTTGGGTGACGAGGTACGCGAGTGGGCGCGTACCGGCCAACTTGATCCGCGCCACCTTGAAACCCTCGCCGCCGGTTCGCCGCTGGGCGAGTTGCTGGCCGCTGCGTTGGCGGTTCGCCGGCAGCCGCGCGAGATCATCAAGGAGCGTATTGAAGACACCGGCCGGCACGTGGTCCACCGGATGGAGCGTTTTCTCAATACGCTGGGCACGATCGCCCTGATCGGTCCGTTGCTGGGCTTGTTCGGTACGGTGATCGGCCTGATCCGCATGTTCATGGAAGTCATGGCCGGCGGCATCGGCGACCCGGCGAAGATGGCGGGTGGCATCGGCGAGGCACTGATCTGCACCGCGTCAGGTCTGACCGTGGCAATTCCCGCCTACGTGCTGCATCGTTATTTCCGTTCGCGCGTGGCCGGCTATTGCGTGGACATGGAGAAGCAGGCGACCGCACTGCTGGATGACCTGACCCTGACCTCGGTAGCGGCCACCACGGCGGCGCGTCCGCGTCGTCCGGCCACCCCGGACGCGGGCTGAGCGAGCTGCCATGCGTATCAGCAACGACCGCCGTGGCGATGACTTCGAAATCAACGTGATCCCGTTGATCGACGTATTGTTGACCCTGCTGATGTTCTTCGTGCTGACCAGCACGTTCATCCAGCACTCGCGCCTGCAGGTAACGCTGCCGCAGGCCAGTACGCAGGAGCGTGACCTCAACACCCAGGCACTGACCATCATGATCGACCGTGACGGTCGCTTCTACGTAGGCAGCGACGAGGTGATGGGCGAGGGCATCAATGCCTTGAAGCAGACCATTGCCCGCAACGCTGGCGACAATCGTGATCAGCCGGTGATCATCCGTGCCGATGCGATGACACCGAATCAGAACGTGGTGACCGCGATGGATGCGCTTGGCCAGCTCGGTTTCAGCCGGCTGTCGATCGCCACCACGCCGACCAAGCCCGGTGCTGCGCGGTGAGCGAGCGCAAGGGCGGCGTATGGAATGCCGAGAGTCGGCGTGTCTATTCGCGTCTGCTTGGTTACACCCGGCGCTACTGGGTGGTTGGTTTGCTGGCCATGGTCGGCATGGTTGTCGATGGCGGCGGATTGGCGATGTTCACCAACCTGCTCAGGCCGATGTTCGATGACCTGTTCCTCAAGAAAGACCCCTATCTGATTTTCTGGATGCCGATCTGGATCATCCTGATTTTCGGCATTCGCGGCATCGGCACGTTCGTCAGCACCTATGGCATTTCCTATATTGGTCGCAACATCGTGCAGTCCGTTCAACACGATGTGTTTGCCTCCTATCTGCGGCTGCCTGCGGCGTTTTTCGGCGCCGAGCCTTCAGGCCAGCAGATATCCCGCATCACCTACACCAGCGAGCAAGTGGCATCGGCGTCGACGGATGCGCTGAAAACGGCCGTGACCGAAGGCGTCACCGTCATCGGCATGACCTACGTGATGTTGCACAACAGCGCCTATCTCACGTTGGTCCTGCTGGTCATGATTCCACCGATCGTGGTGATTGCCACCCTGGTCAGCCGGCGTTACCGGCAGATCAGTCGGCGTATCCAGGGCATGATGGGTTCGGTGACCGGCACGGTGGAAGAATCAGTCAACGCGCATCGTGAAGTGCGCATCTATGGCGGTCAGCCTTACGAGGCTGGGCGCTTCGACGAAGTGACCCATCGTGCCCGCCGACTCAACCTGAAGATCGCCGCCACCGCCGCTACCTCGGGCACGGCGATCCAGACGGTGGCCGCGGTGGCATTGGCCGGACTGGTCTACCTGGGCACCCGGCCGGGTGTGATCGACCAGATCACTTCCGGTGTCTTCATCGCCGTGCTCACTGCGATGGGCGCGATGATGCCGTCGTTGAAGCGGCTGACCAATGTGCAGGCGACCATCCAGCGTGGCTTGTCGGCAGCCGAAGACCTGTTCGAAGTCATTGACCTGCCGCCGGAACGCGATCAGGGCACGCGTGAACTGACGCGCACGCGCGGCGACCTGCGTTTCGAGCAGGTACGTTTTGCCTACCCGGGTAGTGACCAGCCAGCCCTGCGCGGCATTGACCTGATCTGCGTACCCGGTTCGGTGACCGCGCTGGTGGGTCGCTCTGGTAGTGGCAAGAGCAGTCTGGTCGGCCTGCTGCCGCGTTTCTATGAGCCGGAGTCGGGGCAGATCGTGCTGGATGGCGAGGACTACCGGTCGTATGCACTGGCGTCGCTGCGCCGGCAGATCGCCTGGGTCGGGCAAAGCGTGGTGTTGTTCGACGACACCGTGGCCAACAATATTGCTTACGGCGAACTGGCCGGTGCCAGCGAAGCCGACATTGTTGCTGCTGCCGAAGCGGCGAATGCGATGGAGTTCATTTCGCGCCTGCCGCAAGGTATCCACACGCCGATAGGGCAGAGCGGCAATACGCTGTCGGGTGGCCAGCGCCAGCGCATCGCAATCGCTCGCGCGATCCTGAAGAACGCTCCGATCCTGGTGCTGGACGAAGCGACCAGTGCGCTCGATACCGAATCCGAACAACTGATCCAGCAAGCGCTGCAACGACTTATGCGTGATCGCACAACGTTGGTGATTGCGCATCGCCTGTCGACCATCGAAGGCGCCGACCAGATCGCCGTCATGGATCATGGCCGGATCATCGAACGCGGCACGCACGCGGAACTGATTGCGCTGAACGGCCAGTACGCGGCGCTGCATCGCATGCAGTTCCACGACCATGCGGCCGATCAGGGCAGCGACTGAAGGGGCGACGATGGCGCTGATCGACACGCTCGAATCAGCCTGGTACGGCCGCGGTCGTGCGCCCTGGTGGGTGCACCCCGTGTCAGCTCTGTACGGCGCAGTCACCGGCTTGCGTGGATGGCTGTTTCGTCGTGGCCTGTTGCGCAGCGTGCGACTGCCGGCACCTGTCGTGGTGATCGGCAATATCAGCGTTGGCGGCACCGGCAAGACCCCGTTGACGATCGCCGTGGTCGAAGCGCTGCGTGAACGTGGCCATCGCCCGGGCGTGGTCAGTCGTGGTCATGGTGGCTCACAGCGCGAACCGATGCTGCTGGACGATACGCCCGATCCGTTGCAAGTAGGTGACGAGCCGTGTCTCATCCACGCCAGCGGCGTGCCGGTGGCGGTGGGGCGGGATCGTCCCGCGGCTGCCCGGTTGCTGCTGGATGCCGGCTGCAATGTGGTGATTGCTGACGATGGCTTGCAGCACTATCGGCTGGCTCGCGACGTGGAAATCTGCGTGATCGATGGCGTGCGTCGGTTCGGCAATGGTCGCTTGTTGCCAGCCGGTCCGCTGCGTGAACCGCTTGCTCGCCTGCAGCGCATTGATCTGCGTGTTTGCAATGGCGGTGCTGTCGAGCCCGGTGAATATGCGATGCAGTTGCAGGGTGGCGAGGCGGTTGCGCTGGCCGACGGACAGCGGCGATCGCTGGCGACATTCCGCGGTCAGCGTGTCCATGCCGTGGCGGCCATCGGCAACCCGCAGCGCTTCTTCGACAGCTTGCGCGAGGCAGGCCTGGACGTAATGGCGCACGCGTTCACCGACCACCACGCCTTCCTGCCCGCCGAGCTGGCTTTTGCCGATGGCTTGCCCGTGCTGATGACCGACAAAGACGCCGTGAAATGCACCAGCTTCGCCCAGCCTGACTGGTTCCGCGTACCGGTACGTGCACAGTTGCCGGTCGCGTTTTTCGACACGCTCACCGCACGCATTGAAGCGTGCTTACGCGGTCACTGATTCGCCGCCGACCCAAACGCCGCGCAGCAGTTGTCCGCCGATCCAGTAGCAAAGTTCTGCCGGCTGCTTCGCGTGCCACGCCACCAGGTCGGCACGTTGCCCGACGGCCAGCGTGCCTCGATCTTCAAGTCCAAGCGCACGCGCCGCGTTCACCGTGATGCCGCGCAAGGCTTCTTCCGGCGTCAACCGGAACAGCGTGCAGGCCATGCTGGCGGCCAGCCGCAGTGACAGCAGGGGCGACGTGCCAGGGTTGCAGTCGGTGGCAATCGCGATCGGTACACGCTGCTCGCGCAGCGCGGCCAGCGGTGGCAGTTTCGTTTCGCGCAAGGCGTAAAATGCGCCGGGTAACAGCACGGCCACCGTGCCCGCTGCGGCCATCGCGCGGATACCACTGTCGCTGAGATGTTCCAGGTGATCGGCGGACAGTCCGCCAAACTCGGCGACCAGCGCCGCGCCATCCTGATCGGACAATTGTTCCGCGTGCAACTTCACCGGCAGGTCGAGTTGCTTCGCCCGCTCAAACACCCGCCGGGTTTCCTCACGACTGAAGCCGATGCCTTCGCAGAATGCATCCACCGCATCGACCAGCCCGTCGGCAGTCAGTGCCGGCAGCATTTCGTCGCCAACCATCGCGACGTATTCGCTGCGTCGCTCGCGGTATTCCGCTGGCACGGCGTGCAAGCCCAGGAAGCTGGTGCGCACCGTGATGCCCAGCTCGCGGCCAAGCCGGCGCGCCACGCGCAGCATGCGGCGTTCGCTGTCGAGCTCAAGCCCGTAGCCGGATTTGATCTCCAGCGTGGTCACGCCGTCGGCCAGCAAGGCCTTGGCCCGCGGCAGTGATTGGGCAAACAACTGTTCCTCACTGGCAGCACGGGTCGCCATGACGCTGGACGCGATGCCGCCGCCGGCGCGGGCGATCTCCTCGTAACTGGCACCATTCAGACGCAGGTCGAATTCGTGGGCGCGATCGCCGCCGAAAACCAGGTGAGTGTGGCAGTCGATCAGGCCGGGGGTGACCAGTGCACCATCAAGCGATTGCACCGTATCGGCCAGCACTGCGGGGTCGCCCGGCAGATCCACCATGCGGTCGAGCCAGCTGATCCGCCCGTGATGCATCGCGATGGCCGCGTGCTCGATCAGTCCGTACGGCATGTCGCCGACGAAAGTGGCGAGCGTTGCATTCAGCAACAGGCGGTCCCAGCGAGCGTTGTTCATCGCGTCATCAATCCGGTGGCGTCTGGGTCGTGGGCCGATCGGCTTCCGCCGCTGACTCGGTAAAGGCGGTGGTACGTCCGGTTATCGGCGGTGTATCGATCTGTTCGTCGAACGGATCTTCGGTCAGTTCGTAGACCACATCCTGGCTTTGACGCTGACTGGCCTGTTGCCGTTCGAAGTCCTGCACCATGCGTTCGGCAAAATCGCGATACACCGGCGTCGGGCAGAACAGCGAGGCGGCGGCGCGGGCGAGCAGGCAGGCGGCCATGATCGGAATCACCATATCCTGGTTGTCGCTCAGCTCCATCGCGATCACGGCCGAGGTCAGTGGCGCACCGGTGACACCCGCGAGGTAGGCGCTCATGCCCAGCAGCACCACCGCAGCCGCCGGCGTATCGGGCAGGAAGTGGGCGATGTTCTGACCCAGACCGGCGCCGACTGCCAGTGCCGGTGAGAAGATGCCGCCGGGAATGCCGGCCCAGTAGGACACCACGTTGGCCAGCAACTTGGCGATGCCGAAGCTCTGCTCGGGCATGGTTGCCGCGCCCTGCACAATCGCCCTGGCCTGGTCGTAACCGGTGCCGTAGACGCTGTTGTGTGTGCACACGCCGATCACCGCGAGCGCCAGGCCGCAACCGACGGCGAAGAACACCGGCCAGCGCGCGCGCAGGCGTCCGATCTGGGCCAGCGCACCATGCTGACTCAGCAGGATCAGTCGTGCGAACAGTCCGCCGAGCAGCCCGCCGATCACGCCTGTCAGCAACACCGCCAGCCACGCGCGGCCGAACGGAAGGCTGGCGTTGACTTCGCCGAAATACGAATAGTTACCCATGATGCCGAGCGAGACCACGCCGCCGATGATGACGGCGGTGAGCAGCAAGCCGCTGAAGCGATGCTCGAAGGTGCCGGCAAGTTCCTCGATCGCGAACACCACACCGGCCAGCGGTGTGTTGAACGCTGCTGCAATACCGGCGGCACCGCCGGCCAGGATGAAGCGCGATGCGGCCTTGGGATCGGTGAATCCGAAGCGACGACCCAACCAGTGAAACAGGCCGGCACTGACATGCACGGTTGGTCCCTCACGACCGATGGACGCACCCACGGCCAGCGCGATCAGGGTCAGCAGCATCTTCCCGGCAGCGATCGGCAGCGACAGCATGCGTGCGCGGAAGCTCTCGTCTTCGATATGCAGCGTCCCGATGACTTGCGGGATGCCGCTGCCACGCGTGGCGCGCAGCTTGCCCTCGGTGGCCCAGGCGAGCAGGCCGAAGACGATGGGGGTAAGAATCAGCGGTATCCAGAAACCATGGCTGAGAATTTTCAGGAACAGCTGGTAAGACCACACGCTGGCCTTGGCAAACAGAATCGCCGCCAGCGCCACCAGCACCGCGCCGCACCACAACACCAGTCGGCGTTTCCAGTGGTGTGGCGCGAAGAACTCATGACCGAGCAGCGCCTGCAGGCGCGGGTTCGATGACTTGGACGAGGGCTTCGGCGAATCGGACATGTCGGCCATTATCGCAGACCCCACGGGCTGACGACGCTTTTAGCGTGGCCGCCAGCGAGTCTCGTAGAGATCGAAGCGGCGATCCTTCAAGTTGGTTACCGCGCCGGCGTTGCGCGCACGAGCGATGCTTTCCAGACGCAGATCGGCAAACAGCACGGTCTCGATGTTCGGCGTGGAGTCGGCAGCAATGCCGTCGCGGGCAAACGGAAAATCACTGGGCGTGAGAATGCAGCTTTGTCCGTACTGGATATCGAAATTATTTACGCCCGGCAGATTGCCCACATTGCCGGACAAAACCACGTAGCACTGATTTTCGATCGCCCGCGCCTGCGAGCAATAGCGCACGCGCAAATAGCCCTCGCGCACGTCGGTGCAGAACGGTACGAACAGGATCAACGCGCCTTGATCAGTCAGATGGCGAGCCACTTCGGGGAACTCCGAGTCGTAGCAGATCATCACGCCGATCGGGCCGCAGTCAGTCAGGATGGTGGCCGCGCTGTCGCCGCCGGTGATGTTCCACACATTGCGTTCGCTCGGCGTGGGATGCAGCTTCTCGCGTTCGTGCAGCGAGCCGTCGCGCAGGCAGACGTAGCAGACATTGTGGATGTCGCCATTGGCCTGTTCGGTCGGATGGGTGCCGGCGATGATGTTGATGTTGTAATGGACGGCCAATCGGCTGAACAGCTCTTTCACCTGTGGCGTGTACTGACTCAGCTTGCGGATCGATTCCACCGGCGACAGCTCGGTGTTCTCGATTGACAGCAATTGCAGCGTGATCAACTCGGGGAAGGTGACGAAGTCGGCGCTGTAGTCGGCGGCGATGTCGGTGAAGTATTCCACTTGCGTGGCGAATTCCTCGAACGACTTGATCTTGCGCTGCTGGTATTGCACCGAGGCCACGCGCACCGAGTCCGGCAGATTCCGTTGCGAGGAAATGGGCGGCATGTCCGGCTGGTCGAGCAGGCGCGGATTACGCCACGCAAGGTGCACCGCGTACCCCAGCGATTCGTGATCCGAGGGTACGTAGGCTCGCAGCAGGCCGAGCACTTCAAAATCATTGTGCAGCTGAAAACTCAAGGTCAGGTCGCGCCGCTTGCCGTCCACCACCGCCTGCACATAGTTCTCGGCGCTGCCATAGCGCTGCAGGTTTTTCGCCAGCCCGGGAATGCGTCCGCCGAACACGATGCCGCGCAGTTTCAGGTCCGTGCACAGACGCTTGCGTGCGTGGTACAGCCGCTGTCCGATGCGCATGCCGCGGTAGTCCGGGTGAACCACCACTTCCATCCCGTAAAGCCAGTTGCCGTCGGGCTTGTGGCGTGAACCCATGCCGCCGCCGGTGATCTGCGACCAGGTGTGCGGCGCCAGCGCGGTTTCCTCGTCGATACGGAAGGTGGCGCAATAGCCAACGATCCGGCCCTCGTATTCGACCACGAACTGGCCTTCGGGAAAGTGCGTCTGCTGGGAGCGCAGCATTTCCTGTGAGTGGCCCCATTCGGCCGTGTAGATGCGCGCAGTCAGCTCTGCCAGTTGCGGCACGTCGCTCAGTTGCGCCTGGCGCAGCAGCAGCTTCGGGGTGTTTTCGCTGGTTTTCTTGGTCATCCCCATATTATGCACAGTCGACTTTGTGACGAGGTGAAGAAGAGCGATGCAGGTGACGGTTACACTGCGTCATTCGTTAGCGGAGCAAGCTTTATGAGCGAGTCGACCAGTCCATCCGGGTTCAAGGCCAGTCAACTATGGCGTGACAATGGCTGGCAGATCGATGGCGGTTTCGGGCTGTCGCCAGCCGGTGTGCTGTTCGACAACCCGACCGGGCCGACCGAACAGATCGGCCGCTGGGTATTGCCCGGCATGCCGAATCTGCACTCGCACGCGTTCCAGCGCGCCATGGCCGGTCTGGCCGAGCGCCGCAGCAAGGCCGACGACAGTTTCTGGAGCTGGCGCGAGACGATGTATGCGTTCGCGGCAGCGATCAATCCGGACCAGCTCAAGGCGATTGCCGCCCAGCTCTACGTGGAGATGCTCAAGGCCGGCTATACCCACGTCTGCGAATTCCACTACCTGCACCACCAGCCCGATGGCACGGCTTACGCGCAGCCGGAAGAGATGTCGCTGGCCTTGATCGAGGCGGCACGGGAAGCGGGCATCGGTCTCACCTTGCTGCCGGTGCTTTACATGAGCGGCGGTTTCGACGGGCGTGCGCTCAGCGCGCGGCAGCGTCGCTTTGGTCATTCGGTGGACAGCTATTTGCGTTTGCTGGAGACGCTGCGTGCGCACGAAAGCGACGACGTTCGCGTGGGTATCGCGCTGCATTCGCTGCGAGCGGTACCCGAGCTGGCCTTGCGCGACGTGCTGGCCAGCGAGCTGGCGCAGACCGGCCCGATCCACATTCACATCGCGGAGCAGATCGGCGAAGTACAGGACTGCCTGGCTACGCGTGGCGCACGACCGGTCGAATGGCTGTTCGATCATGCCGCGGTCGATGCCCGCTGGTGTCTCGTGCATGCAACGCATCTGACGGAAGCGGAGACCTTGCAACTGGCTCGCAGCGGCGCCGTCGCCGGGCTGTGTCCCACGACCGAGGCAAACCTTGGTGATGGCCTGTTTCCGCTCGCCGACTTTCTTGACGCCGGCGGCAAGCTGGGCATTGGTTCGGATTCGCACATCTCGATCTCGCCAGTGGAGGAACTGCGCTGGCTGGAATACGGCCAGCGCCTGCTCAGTCGCCACCGCAACATCGCGGCGCGGCGGCAGGGTGACAGCGTCGGCGAAACCCTGTGGCGCGCGGCATTGAACGGCGGCGCACAAGCCAGTGGTGCGCCGATTGGCGCACTGCGTGCGGGCGTGCGCGCCGACCTGATCGTGCTCGATGACTCTTCGCCCTTGCTGGCCGCCCGTGATGCACGCTCGCTGATCGACAGCTTCCTGTTCGCGGGCAATACCCCGTTGGTGCGCGACGTGATGGTGGGTGGCCGCTGGCAGGTACGCAATTTCAGGCATCGTGATGAGGAACGCATTGCGGCTCGTTATCGCGCTGCCGTGGACACGATCGGCACGCACTGAGGCGCAACATGAACGCTCGCCATCGGAGCGCGGTGTAGCTGTCATCGCAGCGGGTGGCAACGACGTTTTTCTCGACACTTGCCACGAACGGAGTGTCCCATGCGTCGAATTCCCGCTTGTCTTGCCCTTGGCGTGCTACTCGCCGGTGGCGCCTCGCTCAGCGGTTGCATCGTGGCCGCCCCGCGCCACGTCGCCCGTGTCAGCGTGGTGGAGCCTGTCCATGCACGGATCTGGGTTCCGGGTTATTGGGGCCCCAGCCGCATCTGGGTCGGCGGTTACTGGCGCTATCGGTAAGCTCGAACACGACGGCGCACGCCTCTACGCAAGCGCGCTTTGATTTGCCACACTGCCATTCTTTCGCCGACTCACGCAGCATGCGTTCGAATGCCCTGTTCGCGGTAGGATTGGCGCTGATCTCGGCGCTGTTCTTCACGTTTACCTACGTGCTCAACCGCAGTCTCGTCGCTGGTGGTGGCCACTGGGCGTGGGCGGTGATCCTGCGCTATCTGCTGACCTTGCCAATGCTGGCGGTGGTGCTGCCGTTTCAGGGCGGCCTGGGCGAGTTGCCGGGTGAGCTGCGCCGGCATGCGCGGCCGTGGTTGCTGTGGAGCGGCGTTGGTTTTGTACTGTTTGGCATTCCGCTTACCTGGGCGGCAAACAGCGGGCCGTCGTGGTTGATTGCCGGCAGCTTCCAGACCACCGTGCTGGCGGGGCCGTTGCTGGCGCCGTTGATTTATCGCGACGACCGCCGCCAGCTGGCCTGGCGCACCTTGGCAATCGGCGCGTTGATCGTCGGCGGTGTGTTTGCGTTGCAATGGGGCCACGCGCATGGCCACTTGAGTCCGAACGACTGGTTGGCGATTGGCGCCGTGGTGCTTTCCGCGTTCGCCTATCCGTTGGGCAACCGCAAGTTGCTGTTGCATCTGGAACAGGGCAGTACGCGTATCAATGCGGTGCAACGGGTATTCGGCATGACGCTGTGCAGCTGGCCGTTGTGGCTGGTGTTCGCGCTGATTGCCTGGTTGACGATTGGACCACCGACGCTGCGCGAAGGCTTGCTGGCCGGTGGCGTGGCGCTGTCATCCGGCACCATCGCCACGATCCTGTTCTTCCGTGCCACCGACATGGTGCGCAGCGAGCCCACCGCGTTGGCGGCGGTGGAAGCCATGCAGGCGGCGGAATTGTTGTTCGCCACCGTGCTTGGCGTGTTGTTCCTTGGTGAATCTTGGCCGCGTGGTTACGCTGCGTTCGGCGCGCTGGCAATCATCGTCGGCATCGCGCTGTTCGGCTGGGTCAGTGGCCGCGGTGCAGCGGGTGATGACGAGGCGGTGCGGGCGTTGCGTACCGATCGCAGTGCCTGAGGCGGTACGTGTTTTGGTGGCGTTGATTCGCTGCTGCGGGCGATCGGCCTATGCTTGACGAGCATCGCGTTGCGACGTTGCGACTACAGGATGAAAACCATGCGGCAAACCGTTGTGCCGGCGAGTACTGACATGGACGCCGTGCCGTATATCCACCACGGCACGCCTGCGTTCCGGCAGACCAATCTTGCGCTGTTCGCGGCTGGCTTCGCCACGTTCGGCCTGCTGTATTGCGTGCAGCCGCTGATGCCCGAGTTCAGTCAGCACTATGGGGTCAGTGAGGCGGGCGCGGCGATGTCGTTGTCGCTGACCACCGGCGTGCTGGCGGTGGCTATGTTGTTTGCCGGCGGCCTGTCCGATGCGTGGGGGCGCAAGTCGATCATGGTCGCCTCGCTGCTGGCTTCCGCATTGCTGGTGCTGGTGACGGCGGTGATGCCGAATTGGACCGCGTTGCTGGTCGTGCGCAGTCTGCTCGGCCTCACCCTGAGCGGACTGCCGGCGGTGGCGATGACGTATGTCAGCGAGGAGATGCACCCCGATTCGGTCGGCCTCGGCATGGGTTTGTACATCAGTGGCAGCGCGGTGGGCGGCATGGGCGGGCGGCTGATTTCCGGTGTGATCGCCGACTACTTTGGCTGGCACGTGGGCGTGGCGACGGTCGGCGTGATCGGCGTGCTGGCTGCGTTGATCTTCTGGCGTGCGTTGCCGCCGTCGCGGCATTTCGTGCAGCAGCCCTTGCACTGGCGTACCTTCCTGGGGCGCTTCAGCGGTATCTTCCATGATCGTGGATTGCCGTGGCTGTTCGCCGAGGGCTTCCTGCTGCTGGGTGCGTTTGTCACGGTCTACAACTATCTCGGTTATCGCCTGCTGGCGCCGCCGTACAACCTCAGCCAAACCGTGGTTGGGTTGATCTTTGGCATCTACCTGATCGGTACCTTCAGTTCGGCATGGATGGGCCACCTGGCCGGCAAGCTGGGCCGGCGCAAAGTGTTGTGGACCACGTTTGCGCTGATGCTCGGCGGCACCGCCTTGACCATGACCGAGCCACTGCTGCTGGTGATGCTCGGCATCGTGGCGATCACCTTCGGTTTTTTTGGTGGCCACTCCATTGTCAGTAGCTGGGTCGGCCGTCGCGCGGGTGCGGCAAAGGCGCAGGCGGCGTCGGTCTACCTGTTCTGCTACTACATGGGCTCCAGCATCGCCGGTGCCAGTGGTGGCTTGTTCTATGCGTCACATGGCTGGAACGGCGTGGCGCTGTTTGTCGGCGTGCTGGTGCTTGCCGGTCTGCTGATCTCGCTATGGCTTTTCCGCCTGCCGCCACTGGTCAACGTGGCGACATTACCCACGCCGATGAGCCGGGGCGCGATGCCGTAGGCGGGCACCGCCCACCGGCTTTTCGAAACAGCCACGCAAGCTGAGGAGCGGCGGGCCACGCCCGCCCTGCAAATGATTCTTCAGCGTGCGTCAGGTTTCAGCATGTCCTTCACCGCGTCGTAGTTGCCGTCATTCGCTGCGGGCGGCAGGTCGAGCAGGTGGGTCATCAGCGGATAGACGTCCACATTCGGGAACGCCGCTACCTGCACGCCGGTGCGGAAGCTTGGCCCGTGCGCCACGAAAATGGCCTGCATCGTCGGCTCGACATTGTCGAAGCCGTGTTCGCCGATGCTGACCCGGCCCTTGCGCTTGGCCGCGTAGTCGCTGGTGGTGATGCGCCAGTGCACATTCGCCAGACACAACAACTGCGGCACGCGTGCGTTGTGTCCATAGGCCAGTCGCGCCGGCACGCGGGTCTTGTCCCAGCACTGCATGTGGTCTTGCGGTTGTACAAGGGTGTTCTCGATCTTGTCGAAATTCGCGCGATCCTCGCTGCTGTCGGATTTCGGGTTGAAGCCAGCCAGGATGCCCATGCTCACGGTCTGCACCTGATCCAGCGGAATCAGCTGATCCATCATCACGCTGTTTACTTCAGGCACGGAAGCCATGCCGTGATCGGAAACCACGATCAGGTTGATCCGGTTGAACAAACTGCGCTGCTTCAGCCCCTGCACCAGATGCGCCATCGCCGCATCCGTTTCACGCAGCGCATCGTTCACCTGCGGCGTATCCGGCCCGAATTTATGGCCGGCGTGGTCGACCGCGTCGAAATACAGGGTGAGGAAGCTGGGTCGTTCCGCCGCAGGTAGATCCAGCCACGCCAAGACCTGATCGACACGCTGGATCGAGCTGACGTTGTCGTCGAACGGCTTCCAGTAATCCGGCTGGTGACCGTGGATATTCGCCTCGGAGCCAGGCCAGAACATCGTGGCCGTACGCAGGCCATGCTGATCGGCGGTCTCCCAGATTGGCGTGCCTTCCGCCCACCAGCGACCGTCGCTGACCGCCTTGCGGCTGCTCAGCGAAAACTTGCCCAGTTGCGGGTCGAACATGGTGTTGTTGACCACGCCATGGTGGTCGGGGGTGAGCCCGGTGACCAGCGTGTAGTGGTTCGGAAACGTCAGCGACGGAAACGAAGGTTGCATCGACGCGGCGCGCACACCGCCCTCGGCTAGCGCTGCCAGCGTCGGGCTGAAGCCGCGTTGCAGGTAGTCGTGACGGTACGCGTCGATCGAGATCAGCAGCAGCGGCGTGGGCTTGTGGATTGCGGTGGTACTGGTGCGGGGTTGTTCGGTGGCACAACCGCAGATGAATGCTGCCGTAGCACACCACAGCAGGCGAAACACTATTTTCATGAGCACAGCCTTACGATTCGTTGAAATCCTCCCCACATGATCGCGCACCTTTATGACCAAGGCACGTTTTGTTCGATCCGTTTCGTTGCAACGCGGCCTGCTGGCCGGTGTGATCGCGTTCGCGCCGATGGGTACGGCCGCCGCGTGGCAAGCCGCCATGCAGTCGGCGACTCGACCACCAGCGTCCAGCGCGAGTTTCCAGCAGGATACCCAGCAGCAGAAAGTGCGCGACGATTTGCACAAGAGCCAGCTGGAGCAGCAATTGCACCAGTCTGTTTCCGACAACGCAAAGCGCCCGTCGGCGAATGATCCGCGCAGTCGCGCGCAACTCGACAGCGCTGAGCAGGCGCAACACGATCGTGATCGTGCCGCCATGCAGGCTTTGGTGAACCGCGAGCGTGATACGCCAGCGTCGCCAAGCGTGACGGCGCCATCGCCAGCGGTTGTGAAAAAGCACGGCCACTGAGCGAAGGTTTTCGCGCAGCGGCATTGCTGCGCCCGGTATCGGCGTTCTTCAGCCGAAAAGATCGCCACCCGTCGTGCGCTGCTCCAGCGCCAGCAGCTTCTGCTTGATTGGCAGCCCGCCGCTGAAGCCGGTGAGGCTGCCGTTGCTGCCGATCACCCGGTGGCACGGCACCACGATCGACAACGGGTTGCGGCCGTTCGCGGCGCCCACCGCCCTTGATGCATTCGGGTTGCCCACGCGGCGGGCCAGTTCGCCGTAGCTGATCGTGGTGCCGTAGGGAATCAGCCGCAGTTGTTGCCACACGCTCAACTGAAACGGCGTGCCCACGGGATGCAGTGGCAGTTCGAAGTGCTGGCGTTTGCCGGCGAAATATTCCTGCAATTGTTTGCGCGTGGCAGCGATCGGTGCAGGCAGTTGCGAGCCGTTTGCTTGAACCCATGTCGGCTGCACCGCTTCCGGCCGATCCTCGCGTTCGAACCAGATCTCGCGCAGGCCCTCGTCATCGGCAATCAGACGCAGCAGGCCGACCGGACTCGCCATGTCGAAGTAGTGGATGGTGCCGGCGGGATGATTCATGCGCGAGATTTCCGGGTGACTGGTGGAGTACGTGGTGCTGGTGCAGCGCTCGCGCTGCTGCGCCACAGGTGCATGACCGCATAGGCTCGCCACGGCCGCCACGCTTCCGCGGCGCGTGTCAGCTCACGTGTGGACAGTTCCTTCGCGCCGGGGTTTGCGGCGCGGCGCAGGATCAGGTCGGCCGCCGGGAACGCATCGGGATGGCTCAGTGCACGCATCGCCATGTAATGCGCTGTCCATTCACCGATGCCGGGCAGCGCAACCCAGCGGGCGACGAACTCCTCCAGCGTTTGCTCGGCGCGAAAATCCACGCGACCGTCCAGCATCGCCTGGGCCATGCCGCGCACGGTCGCCGCACGCGTCGTGGTCAGGCCGATCGCGCGCAGGTCGGCGTCGGCGAGTGCGGCCGGCGTGGGGAACAGGCGTTCCAGCCCGGCGATGGGCATGCCTGCCACCGGCTCACCCCAGCGCTGCACGATGCGCGTCGCCAGCGTGCGCGCGGCCGCCACGCTGATCTGCTGGCCCAACACCGCGCGTACCGCAATCTCGAAGCCGTCCCAGCCGCCGGGCAGGCGCAGGCCGGGCTCGCGTTCGCGCAGCGGGCCGAGAACGGGATCGCCGGCGAACGTGTCGCTGATCATCTGCGGATTCGCGTCCAGGTCGAACATCCGCCGCAGCGTCGTCACCACGCCGAGGATCTGCGTCGGCTGCGGGCAATGCAGTTCGAGCTGCAACGCATGCGCTTCGTCCGGCCACGCGCTCACCCGCAACCAGCCCGGCGCATCCGGCGGACCGAACACGCGTGCATAGCTGAGCGCATCGACCTGTTCCACACCGGGCAGCGCGCGCGTGCGCAGGAACGCCAGCAACGCATCAAATGCATACGGCGGTCGATAGCCCAGCCGCAACAGCAACGGTGCACCGGCTGCCGAACGAGGGTGCCGGCGCAGTTCGCGCGGTTCGATCCGGTTCGCCTGCGCGAACGCCGCATTGAACCGGCGCAAGCTGCGAAAGCCGGACGCCAGTGCAACTTCCGTCACCGGCAACGCGGTTTCCGTCAGCAACTGCTTCGCGAACAACAGGCGGCGCGTCGTGTGCACGCTGATCGGCGGCGCGCCGATGCGTTCGACAAACAGCCGGCGCAACTGCCGTGCGCCGACGCCGACGCGCGCGGCCAGTTCATCCAGCGACTGCTCCGACAACAAGCCGGCCTCGATCAGCTTCAACGCGCGCGCCACCACGTGATCGCCGCGCTGCCAGTGCTCGTTGCCCGGCGCCAGCTCCGGCCGGCAGCGCAGGCACGGTCGGAACCCCGCCGCTTCCGCCGCTGCCGCGTTCGCGTAATAGCGTACGTTCGCGCGCTTTGCCGTCGGCGCCGGACACACCGGTCGGCAATAGATGCCGGTGCTGCTCACGGCGGTGAAAAACAGTCCGTCGAAACGCGCGTCGCGGCTGAGTCGGGCCTGTTCGCAGGTTCTCGGGTCGGGCAGGGCAAGGGCAAGCGTGTCGGGCATGGCCGAAGGCTAGCACCGCCGTGACCGCAAGACTCGCCGTTTTCGGACATGGATGCCGACAGGTACGCGCGTGCTGTACGCGCCGGCGTCGGCGATGTAGTTTCTGTGCTTCATCGCATCCGCTGGAACGCCATGCACCGTTTGCTGGTCGTCGTCTTGTTTGCCTGCGTTGGCATCGCGCCGATGTCAGGCGCCGCCGCGCCGACCGATACTTCATGGCGAATCACCGGCAGCGGCCACGGGTACGACGTGCACGGTTCCGGCGACCTGCTCGGCGAGGACGGCGCGACGGTCAGCTTGCGCGCTCAGCACGCCGATCCCGTGAAGTTCGGCAGCTCCGTGAGCGTGCTCGATGCGACGCGGTATCGAGGCCGCACGATCCGCCTGTCTGCCGATCTGGATACGCACGACGCCGTGAACGGCGCGCTGATCTGGCTGCGCGCGGACAATGCCGCGCACCAGATCATTTCGTTCGCGAATTCGCAGCGCATGCCGGTGGTGGCCACGACGACAGACGCCCATCGCGCCGTGCAGATCGACGTACCCACGGCCGCCACCAGTTTGTTGCTCGGCACCGTGCTGAATGGCAATGGCGAAGTCACCGCGAGGCAGTTGCGGCTTGTCGTGCTGGATACCTCGACAACGGCCAGGGTGGCGCCGGCGAGCGTGCTGGATGCGGCGATTCGCATCGTGCAGGCGCATGCGTTGCATGCGCGCGACGTCGACTGGGTCCGGCTCGTTCCCGAATTGCACGCGATGGCAAGCGATGCCGTCGTGCCGATTGATGTCTATCCGGCGATCCGGCAAATGCTGAACGCGCTCGGCGATCACCACAGCTATCTGATGCCGCCTTCCGATGCCCATCAACATCAAACCAGTGGCGGCGCCACGTCGCCGAGCTCGGTCGAGCTGAAGCCGGGCAGCGTCGGCTATATCGAGATGCCCGGCTATGAGGGCATGAATGCGCCGGCGCGTCATGCGTTCGTGGCAAGCATGGTGGGTGCGATCGGCACGCTCGCGCCGCAAGTCCGCTGCGGCTGGGTCGTCGACCTGCGCCACGATACCGGCGGCAGCATGTTGCCGATGCTGGCTGGCCTGCGTCCGCTGCTTGGCGATGAGCCACTCGGCAGCTTCCGCTATGCCGACGGAAACGAGACGAAGTTCGCTGCGGCGAACCCGCTCGACCAGGCGCCAGCACGCGGGCCCGAGTTGGAACACGATGCCGTGGCTGTGCTGCTCGGGCCGCATACGTCCAGCTCCGGCGAGGTGATGGCGATTGCCTTTCAGGGACGACCCGGCACGCGCTCGTTCGGTCAGCCGACCGACGGCCGCAGCACCGGCAACAGTGCCTTTCCCTTGCCTGACGGCAGCTTGCTTGTGATCACCACCACCGTTGACGTGGACCGCAACGGTCACGCGTACGGCGGCAAGCTGATGCCGGATCAGGCGATCGACGCCACGACAAGCGCCGCCAGCGATCCGACGCTGACGGCTGCGTTGGCATGGCTGGCGGCGTCCTGCGTGCACTGACTGCGCACCTGCACAACGGTGGGTCGAAGCAGCGCGTCTATACTCGGCGGTCTGACCCACCGGAGCGTTTTGCGATGACTGCACCCACGCGTATCGACACCACCCGCACCATCCGCGCGCCGCGCGGTACCGAGCTTTCCTGCAAGAGCTGGCTTACGGAAGCGCCGTTCCGCATGTTGCAGAACAACCTCGATCCCGAGGTGGCGGAAAACCCTGCGGAGCTGGTGGTGTACGGCGGCATCGGTCGCGCCGCGCGCAACTGGGAGTGCTTCGACGCAATCCTCAAATCGCTGCGCGAATTGAACGACGACGAGACCTTGCTGGTTCAGTCCGGCAAGCCGGTCGGCGTGTTCCGCACGCACAAGGACGCGCCGCGCGTGCTGATCGCGAACTCCAACCTGGTGCCGCACTGGGCGACGTGGGAACACTTCAACGAGCTCGATCGCAAAGGCCTGATGATGTACGGCCAGATGACCGCTGGCTCGTGGATCTACATCGGCTCGCAAGGCATCATCCAGGGCACCTACGAAACGTTCGTCGAGATGGGTCGCCAGCACTTCGGCGGGAATTTGAAGGGGCGCTGGATTCTTACCGCCGGCCTCGGCGGCATGGGTGCAGCACAGCCGCTCGCCGCGTCACTCGCCGGCGCGTGCAGCCTCAACATCGAATGCCAGCAGAGCCGCATCGACTTCCGCCTGAACACACGTTACGTCGACGAGCAGGCCAGCGATCTCGACGACGCGCTCGCGCGCATCGCGAAGCACACCGAAGCGGGCGAAGCGAAATCCATCGCGCTGCTCGGCAACGCCGCCGACATCCTGCCCGAGCTGGTCCGGCGCGGCGTCAAGCCCGACGCTGTCACCGACCAGACCAGCGCACACGATCCAGTCAACGGCTACCTGCCGCAAGGCTGGACCGTGGAGCAGTGGTTCGAGCGCCGCCAGAGCGATCCGGTCGGCACCTCACGCGCTGCCAAGCTGTCGATGAAAACCCATGTCGACGCGATGCTCGCGTTCCACGCCCAGGGCATTCCCACCTTCGACTACGGCAACAACATCCGCCAGATGGCGAAAGACGTCGGTTGCGAAAACGCGTTCGTATTCCCCGGTTTCGTACCGGCCTACGTGCGCCCGCTGTTCTGCCGCGGCATCGGCCCGTTCCGCTGGGTGGCACTCTCCGGTGATCCGGAAGACATCTACAAGACCGACGCCAAGGTCAAGGAACTGATCCCCGACGACGAACATCTGCACCGCTGGCTCGACATGGCAAAAGAGCGCATCAGCTTTCAGGGCCTGCCGGCGCGCATCTGCTGGGTCGGCCTCGGCGTGCGCGACAGGCTCGGCCTCGCGTTCAACGAGATGGTGCGCAACGGGGAGTTGAAAGCGCCGGTGGTGATCGGCCGCGACCATCTGGATTCCGGCTCGGTGGCGTCACCGAACCGGGAGACCGAGGCGATGAAAGATGGCTCGGACGCGGTATCTGACTGGCCGTTGCTCAACGCGATGTTGAATGTCGCTGGTGGTGCGACATGGGTGTCGTTGCATCATGGCGGCGGGGTGGGGATGGGTTATTCGCAGCATTCCGGCATCGTGATTGTCTGCGACGGCACGAAGGAAGCGGATGAGCGGATTGCGCGGGTGCTGTGGAATGATCCGGCGACTGGGGTGATGCGGCATGCGGATGCGGGGTATGAGGTGGCTATCGACTGTGCGAAAGAGCAGGGGTTGAAGTTGCCGATGGTGTAGGCGTATCGGTCGACGAACTGGATGCCTAAGGCCGTCATCCCAGCGAACGCTGGGATCCAGCGCCTTCAACGTCTGGCGGGGCAACTTGAAGTTATCATCGGATGATATATAGTCATGTCCAAGGAAGATGCGGGACTGGAAACGCTCCTCTTGCTTCACAACGAGATCTACGACCAGGGCAACGGTTTCTGGATCAAGATCGAAGCATGGCGCGTTGAGGCGACTGAACATGTGCCGCATGGCATCCGCTATGCGCTGACCTTGCACGATCGACATGGCACCCGATTACTGGGATTCGACAATGCACACGCCGTCAAACCGCCGAAACGCAAGCGCTATGCAGGGCGGCGCCTTGCCTACGACCATCGCCATCGTCACTCTCGCGATAAAGGTGTGGCGTACGAGTTCACCAGCCCGCAGCAGTTGCTCGAAGACTTCTTCAACGAAGTGGATCGCGTACTAGGGATGCTCTGATTTATTCCCCGTCTGCGGCATCATAGCCAGCAGTCCCCAGGAAGCCCATCGCCGATGAAGCAGCGTTCGTTCGCCTCGTTGAGTTTTGAAGTCAAGAAGAAGCCGACACGTCGTGAGCGGTTTCTGGGTGAGATGGACAAAGTCGTGCCGTGGGCCGACCTGCTGGCGCTGATCGAACCGAGCTATCCGACCTCCGGTCGTCGCGGTCGCCCGCCGATGGCGGCATCGACGATGCTGCGGATCCACTTCATGCAGCAGTGGTACGCACTGAGCGATCCAGCGATGGAAGATGCGTTGTACGAGATCGAGTCCATGCGCCGGTTTGCCGGGCTGGAGCTGAACGAGGACGCGATTCCGGACGAGTCGACGATCCTGAAGTTCCGTCGCTTCCTGGAGCAGCACGGCCTGGCGGTGAAGATCTTCGAAGCGGTCAATGCGCACCTGAGCGGCCAGGGCCTGTTGCTACGCCAGGGCACGATCGTGGATGCCACGATCATTCAGGCGCCGTCCTCGACCAAGAATGCGGACAAACAGCGTGACCCGGACATGCGCCAGACGAAGAAGGGCCAGCAGTGGTACTTCGGCATGAAAGCGCACATCGGGGTGGACGTGGAATCGGGGCTGGTGCACACGGTAACCACGACACCTGCCAACGTGGGCGACGTGACGGAAGTGGACAAGTTGCTGCACGGCCAAGAGAAGACGGTGCATGCCGATGCCGGCTACCAAGGCGCCGAGAAACGGGCACCCAAGCGCGGCCGCACGTGGCATATCGCGGCCAAACGCGGCAGCGTGAAGGCGATGCCCGAGGGCGAGTTGAAGGATGCGGTCAAGCACACCGAGCACATGAAGGCCGCGGTTCGAGCCAAGGTGGAGCATCCGTTCCGGGTGGTGAAGCGGCAGTTCGGCTATCAGAAGGTGCGCTTCAAGGGCTTGCTCAAGAACACCGCTCAGATACTCACGCTGTTCGCGCTATCGAATCTGTGGATGGTGCGACGAACGTTGCTAGCGTCCGCAGGGGAGGTGCGCCTGTGAGGCGGGAAATCGAGGCGATTGGGGGTAACCCAGCACGGCGATGGCGGCGATATGCCTCACAATCTGCCTTTTCGTCGTAGTCAATCCATATTTTTAGCACGGCCGTCTGGACGGCCATTTTGAACTTAATTGATCAGAGCATCCCTAGTGGAATTGAAGTCATGAAGAAAATGATCATCGGCATTGCTACCCAGGAAGCCATCCGAGCGCGCGCGCTGGCGATTGCCAGCGGCAATCATCAGCCAAGGCCCGATGAGCCGAAGATCTGGTTTACCTCCATGCGTTCGTTGGCTGAAGTGTTGTCTGACGACAATCGCGCATTGTTGCGTGTGATCCGGGAACAGAAGCCCGAATCGTTGAGTCAGCTCGCTGAGGTTACTGGGCGCGCGCCCAGCAATCTGTCGCGTACGCTCAAGACGATGGAGCGCTATGGTCTGGTTGAGATGCAGCGGGAGTTGCGGACGGTGAGGCCGGTGGTGAGGGCGAGTGAGTTTGTGATCAAGGCAGCTTGAGAGGGGATGAGTCTTCCCTGTGTGACGGCGCTAGTCATACAGCTGATCAATGACCATATGGTGAAGTCATGAAAAAGCTGAGCAAAGAGATCCTCGCCCGCGATGCCAAGCGCAATATCGGCGAAGAAGTGTTGGGAGCCATCCGCGAGATCAAGGCCGGTGGTGGACGCCGGTTCGTCGTGCAGGTGAGCCAAGCCACCGAAGCCCGGATCAAGCTGGGGCAGTCACAAGCCGATTTCGCCGCGATGCTTGGCGTCTCGGTGCGGACGTTGCAGGATTGGGAGCAGGGACGGCGCGAGCCGAGTGGGGCGGCGAAGGCGTTGCTGAAGATTGCGGTAGCGGCGCCGAAGACGGTGCGCAAGGTATTGGCGGCGGCTTGATTAAATGGACCTGACCCGAATGGCACTGACTTAAGCATGGGATGTCACATTTCGTCATTCCTGCGAAAGCAGGAATCCAGTGGCTGCAGGTTTTGCCGAGCGCCAAGGGCACTGGATCCCCGCATTCGCGAGGATGACGAGCTTAAGTCAGTGCCATTCGACTCTGACCCCAGTTTCGCACGGACGAGGAGTACGCCGCTCTTCAGTGGTACTTGTCCGAGCATGTCGACGCGGGTGATCTGGTCCCCGGCTCTGGTGGTTGTCGCAAGATGCGCTGGGGCGTGACGGACAAAGGCAAGCGTGGCGGTGTTCGCGTGATCTACTACGAAGTCACTCAGGCAGGGCAGATCTGGCTGCTCGCGATATACGCCAAGACCCGACAGGAAAATCTCCCGGCGAATGTCATGCGGCTGATCAAAAACCATATGGTGAAGTCATGAAAAAGCTGAGCAAAGAGATCCTCGCCCGCGATGCGAAGCGCAACATCGGCGAAGAAGTGTTGGAAGCCATCCGTGAAATCAAGGCCGGTGGCGGACGCCGGTTCGTCGTGCAGGTGAGCCAGGCCACCGAAGCCCGAATCAAGCTGGGGCAGTCTCAAGCCGACTTCGCCGCGATGCTTGGGGTGTCCGTGCGGACCTTGCAGGATTGGGAGCAGGGACGGCGCGAACCGAGCGGGGCGGCGAAGGCGTTGCTGAAGATTGCGGTGGCGGCGCCGAAGACGGTTCGGAAGGCGTTGGCGGCGGCTTGATAAGTGAACCTGACATCCTTGTTCGCCCCCTTCGTTCTGTTCTGAACCTTTTTTTGGAACCTGAGTATGGAAGTTCCTTTCCAAATACATAAAATACCTCAAAATCTGTCATTGAGAAATGCAATTCACTTTTGCAATCGGCTTTGGGCTTCTCCCTTTGTCGAAAAGACACTGATTGATTGTTCAAAAATGCAGCATGTCGAGCCATTTTCGATTGCTTACGTGTCTACGGAACTTCGCCGATTCGCCGAATCGAGATCGGGCACTAGTCTTGAGTTCCAAAATTGCGATAGTGCAACTTATGCAGCATTGATGGGTTTTTTTAAGGCCGCAGGAGCCGATTATGGATACAAGCCCGGCGAAGCTAGGGGGAATACTAATTACATACCCCTGACAATCCTTAATGTGAGTGATATAGAAAGAGAGGCGGCGGATAGCTATGAGCCGATTGGTAATGTTATAGAGAAGGAGTCCGCAAAGCTTGCAAAAATGCTCACTAGAGTAGACAGCGGCGAACTCGTAGACACACTTACATTCTCATTGCGGGAAATTATGAGAAATGTCGTGGAACACTCGCATTCTTCTGTCCTTGAATTTTGCGCCCAGTATTGGCCCACAAAACACAAGGTTGAGATGGCTGTAGTGGATTCGGGTATCGGCATTCGAGAGTCGTTGACAAAGAACCCATACTTAAACATTTCGAGTGACAGAGATGCAATTCATATGGCATTGATGCCGGCCGTCTCCGGGAAAATGTTCAAGGGTGTTAGAAGAAATAATAACGACGTTTGGCAAAATTCTGGTTTTGGCCTATATATGACAAATCGAATATGTCGTAATGGTGGCAGCTTCTTCATATGCAGTGGTAAAAGCGGACTCCTACTTGGTGACGGTAAAAAGCTTGATCTTGATACTAACTTCGCTGGCACTGCTTTGAGGATGGTTATTAATACCGAGAAGCTCGGTGATTTGTCCTTGAGTCTGGCGCAATATCGGCGCGAGGGTTATGAGATGGCCAAACATTATGACAAAGACAGACCAATCGAGCCATCGGTTGCGTCCACGATGCTGTTTAGGGATTTTGATGATGGCGAGAATTAACTCAGGATCAAAAACGGGGTCAGGTTGAAAAACGGGGTTAGGTTCACTTACAACCGTTTGAATTGTTCCGTGGTCGTCGATGAGCGAGATGCATGGCTGCAACGTAGCGCGGAAAAAGGCAGCAGCTTCACTTGCACGCGCTTGATTTCGCGAAGACAGCAAAAACGGGGTCAGGTTCACTTACACCCGTTTGAATTGTTTCTGGTGGGTTGATGCGGCGGGCTAATTCTGCCCAAGCGTCAAGTCCTGGCTTCAGCCGTCGCAATAAGAGGCTAGGTTCAGTTAATTTGGCTTGGTAAATGAACCTGACCCCTTTGTTTTCGGACTAGACTTTTGGCGTGCCTGCCCTCGAAGTTGAAGAACTCACCAGAAAGCGACGCAGGGGTCCTTTTGACTGGGAGAGGGGCGCCGCTGCTACCGGGGATAACAACTGCGTGAAGAACCATGGAAATGTTGATGGAGCAAGCATAAATGAACCTGCCCCAATTTTTGACAAAGACAATTGGTTCTGATCACGAGACTGGATCTGCGCCTGCGATTAGTTCGCGTTGGTTCATGCTATTGCTGGCTTGTGCTTTGGTCGTGTTGTATGGCTGCGCCAATCCTCCCGCGCCCGCCGCACCCAGTCCTACAACAAACCCGCATCCGCGAAAGACATCGCAGCTGAAAATATCAGTGCAAGATGGGGCGGGCATTAACAACGTTGAAGTGGAGTCGATCTGGACAGTAGGCGATATCGGCTGTGCGCCTACCCATCCGATATCAGGAGCTGCCATAGTCAAGCAGGTGGTAACAGATGAAAAAGTGGATAAATTTGGATCTCAATATATTGCTACTATCATTGATGATCGCTTTTTGCCGGGGAAATGCAAGTGGCGCGGCAGAGCGTATGAAGTAAGGTTTATGGATAATGAGCAATTGCTTATCCAAACGGGCGCAGGCCCTGCTGATTTTGATGCTTCTGGGAAGCTAGAGTTGACGTGTATTCCTCCACCTCACATTGGGATATGTGAACTAAGAGCGAAGGAAGTATTCGACAGAAACCATTTTCAAGGTGTGTTTGACGCTACTCTGGAGGTGGAGAAATGACGAGAATGAAAAGAGAGCGGGGTCAGGTTCTGGGAGAAATGGGGTCAGGTTCATTTAATTTGGCTTGGTAAATGAACCTGACCCCTTTGTTTTGACCCCTTTGTTTGCCTTCGTTTGCTATTGACGAGTGGTGCTCAACCCATGAACGTTTGGCAAATAAAGAATGACCTGATCAATAAGGTGGCCATGCTGGTGGTCGCCGATGATTCAGACGACGATTTCTGGGAACAGTTCGAAGGCCACGGCCGGCCGTTACGCTGGACTGTGCCGCCGAAGCTTGAGGTCTTCAAGGAGCGTCACCAAAAGAGCCACAAGCCACGGGCCGACATCAGCCCGTTCACGGCCGAAGGCCTGATCATGAGTTCCAAAGCGCGTGATGCGCTCGGTGATCTCCTGTCGCAGTTTGGTCAACTGCTCGAAGTCGATGTCGATGGCCATGTCGAGTACTACTTCAACCCGACCCACCTAATCGATTGCGTCGACGCGGAGCGTTCGGAAAGGCGCGACTCAGCGGCGATCAACAAACCATCGTTCATCGATTCGGCGATTCCGGCAGAGGCCGCGGTATTCATCGCCCCTTCCATGCCCGGTGACATCTACGTCAACGATGCTGCACGACAAGAGCTGGAACGACGGATCGAGCTGACAAACATTACCGGAATGAGCTTCATGCAGGTGCAGGGTTGAGGCAGAAAGCAAAAGGAAGGAATGGGGCTCAGGTTCATCTACTCTGGCTTGATCAATGAACCTGACCCCTTCGTTTCCGATTCAGCGCGCGCCGGGTGGTGCAATCGCATCACCGCTTCGAACGGTTGGATCATTCAGGTTTTCGCCCTTCCATACCATCGCCCGATGAATGCGCTGCCAGCCGCTGGGATGGTCAAAGAACAGATATTCCTCGACCGGGCCGGGATGCATCTTGCGATATTCGGATAGCTGCACCGCAGCCTGGGCGAAACCGTCCGGCTGGCGCGCGGCGTTCAGGCCGAACGCATCAGCCTCGGCTTCCATGGTGCGGGTGATCGTGTTGTTCACCGGCGTCAGGAAGAACATGAAGATCGAGAACAGCAGCGCGATCAGTGGCAACCCGGCGACATCACCGACGCCGCGCAACCCCCAGCGTTCGCCCCAGCGTCGTTCGGCCCAGCCAAACCCCCACTGCACAAAGGCGAAGCCGAACACGATGATGATGCCGGAGAACGCAATGTCCTTGTAGCCATGGTTGAGCACGTAATGGCCCATCTCGTGACCCAGCACCGCCTTGATCTCTTCGGGTGAGCTCCGCTTGAGCAGGTTATCGTTGAGACTGATGCGGGTGGTGCCGAACAGGCCACTGACATTGGCGCTGATGCGCTTGCTTTGGCGCGACGCATCGAACCAGTACACATCGGTGGCAGGAATCTCGTTGGCTCGCGCCATCGACAGGATCTGCACCTTGAGCGGGCTGTCCGGCAACGATTTATAGGTATTGAACACCGGCATCAAATAAACCGGCGCGATGGTCGAAACGAAGATCGAGAACACGATCACCACACCAGCGCCCCACAGCCACCAGCTTCGCGTGGCGCGGCGGATCACTGCATAGATGATCACCAGCGCCACAGTGCCGAGGATCAGACCGACGATCAGCCCCTTGATCTGCTCGCCGAACCAGCCGCCCAAGGTCAGATTGGACAAACCGTACTGGTGTTCGCGGAAGTAGCCTTCGTAGAGGCTCCACGGCAGCATCAGCAGCGAAGTCAGCACGATGTACTGCAGCGCATAGATCGCCGTTTGCAACCAGCGCAAGCGGGTGATCCGTTCGGCCAGGTTGCGCATGCGAGCGGAGAGTCGGGTGCCCAGCAGCAACCAGGCCACAGCGAGCCCCACCAGCAGATCCCACAGAATCAGCCAGTAGCCACCCTCGAAATAAGCGTCGGAACTGGCCCGCTGTGCCGGCGACAACTCAGCCATATAGGCCTCGGTGGCGGCATTCACGTCGAAATGAGCAGCCGGCGCCGTGCTGACCTGATGCTGCGCCGCCGCCGGGTCAGGTACGGTCTGGGCCCACACCACACCCACAGCGAGAAACACCAGCAACAGCATGCCAGTCAACTTTTTCATGGAAATCCTCACCCCCAGAGAGAACCTGCAAACTACCTGAAGCGGGGAGTCGGTGCCATCCATGGATGACGGCAGGGATGGATTGTCCATCAAGCTGGAGTACGTTTCGTCAGGATGGCTTCGGCAGCAACTGCAACGCAGCACCCGGCCAAGCGGGCTGGTGCATTTGACTAGGCCACACTAACTTGACCTGATCCCATTCCCGTCCTCCCTGCAGGTCAACGTCATGCGCAGGTGGTTCGTTGCGTGCAACACGGAAGGTGCTGCGCTCGCGTGGTTGGCGTTGCGCAAAAAACAGCCTTCAGGCGGGCGGCCATGGCGGCCCTTCACTCCATCATCCAGCGGTTCCATGACTATGCCATCCAGACGTGCCATCGGCTTGCTCGCCTTGCTTGCAACCGCCATCGCGACTCCAGCCATGGCTGCAGGCGCTCATCGCATGGGGCAGCTTGAATGGAAGTATCACGTGGTCGGGACCCCGGAATTCCTGGGGCCACCGAAGACGGGCCTGCGCTCCTTCGTGCCGCCGGTGCCAGCCAGCCTTTCGACGCCAGACCATGTTCCCTGCAACGGCAGCGAGGCCATGGGTGAATTCGAGGCTTTCATCGACGCGAAAGGCGTCGTGCGGGAAGTGCAGTCGCACCACGCGCCGGTTGCAGGCAATCGATGCCAGAAGCGTTACATCCTGCCGATCATCCGCGCCTGGAAGTTTGCTCCCGCAACCTTCGCGGGGAAGCCAACTTCCGTGTACCTGTGGGTCGGTGTATCGGAGAAGTGACGCCACCTGTCTGCCGATGCGATGGAAGGCGTCGGGGACGGCAAAGGTGACAGCAAGTGTGCCGGACACCTTTGCCACTAGCTTCGCTGGTACTCAGAATGCGCCGTCGTCTCGTTGTGCCTGCTCTTTAAGCCACCGAATCAGGGTCTGGGTTGGCGCACGTACGCGCCAATGCAGAGGAAGCACGAGCCAATAGGCAGCACCGAGCGGCACGTTCGCACCTTCGATTGGCCTGACCAGAGCGCCCGATGCCACGTCGTCAAAAACAAGCCGATGGCGGGCGAATCGCTAGGGCAAGACGGCAAGGTCACAGCGTCAGGATCTCTTGCACGCGTATGAAGGGAAGGCAGGCAAACAATTCGCCATCATTGCCTCCGTTCCCTTTGCCCCCGACGCGGTCCGTAATCGGCGCGAGCGAAGCTCCCCTAGTGTGTCGCGACGGCCGACGAGGCGAGCACATCGTTCAATTGCGCGAACTGCTCTTCGGTGCCGCTGGTGCTGCCGGAGTCGATGGCCTCGTCCAGTGCTTCCTTGGACGGATGCAGGTCGTGCATGACGACGCGGGTTTGCCCGTCCTGTTCCTCGAAGGTCACGGTGGTGACCGCACCTTCGCCGTCGCCTTCCTCGTTGGTCCAGACCACCTTGGAGTAGGGCGTCACCTCCAGGTAGCGGCCATAAAATACGGCTGGCTGCTCCGAGCAGGGGTGACTGAACTCCATGCGGTACTTGCCGCCGGTGCGGGCATCCATCTCGCAGGCCAGAAAGGTCATGCCGATCGACGCCGGCGCCCACCACTTGCGGAACAGTTCCGGTTTGGTCCACGCCTCGAACACCAGGCGCGCCGGTGCGTTGAACCGTCGCGTCACGACCAGCTCGCGGTCGGAGACCCGCGTCACGTCCGTGACGTTGTTGCTGCCATCACTTTCTTTGCTTGCGTCCACCGGCCTTCTCCTGTTGTTTGAGTTCATTCAAAACACCGTCGAGCGCGTCGAAGCGCCCGTTCCACAGCTGTTGATGGCGCGCGATCCACGCCGCTTCCTGCTCCAGACGGTGCGCACCGAGCGTGCAGGTCCGCACGCGACCGACCTTCTGGCTTGTGACCAGACCCGCCTGTTCCAGCACCGCGACATGCTTCTTCATGCCGGTGAGCGACATCCGGAACGTGCCGGCCAGCTCGGTGATGGAGGCGTCCGCGCGGGCGAGCTGCTCGAGTACGCCGCGCCGGGTGACGTCCGACAGCGCGGCAAACGTGGCATTGAACGTGTTTGAATAATGCTGAACCATGTGGTTCAGTGTTTCGCAAGGCGAGGCCGTGCGCAAGTGCCCGTTGAAGCAGTGGGTTTGCTGCTGTTGCAGGCTCACCGGCGGTACGTCACACCGCGAAGCCGGCGGCGGTTCCAGCCCCGACTGCCAAAGCGTGGACCGGTACACCTGCGACCGTTCGAGTTCGCGTAGCTGACGGCGATTCGAGCGGAGTCATGGAAGTGGATCGGGTGCCAACGCGAGCACAGATGGACACACTACTAGCGCAGGAAGATGTGTGAGCCAACTTTTTCTGCGTCATGCAGGGATACTTAATCAGGGCGCTCCCGGTCGCGCGCGTGACGGTGGCACTACCGCGGTGCTCCTGAACGAGTATCTTTCATAGCCACCGCAGTCAGCGGTTGCCAGGGGAGACGGACATGACACTGTGGAATGCACGCGTTCGCGTGCTCGCTTGCTCGCTATTGCCCATACTCGCGATGTCGCTGGCGTCGTGCGCGACGACGCCCAAGGCCGAACCACGTGCGGAGATGCGGCCGCTGCCGGGAACGGTCTGGATCAATCCGGTCATCAAGGATTTTGGTGAGGTGCATCCACGGCCGGACGCTGCCGTACAGCCCGATCCGAATGCCGAATACAAGGTCATTGTCGACGTGGTTCATGGCAGCGATGACCACACTGCCGTGTTGGGTTCGCTGCAGCGATTGGCGCGCACCGTCAACCTGCTCGGGTATGCGAAGGTACCTTCGAACCACGTGCACATCGTGGCGGTGATCGAAGGGCAGGCCACGTTTGCTACGGCCAGCAACGCCACTTACCGGAAATTTTTCAAGGTCGACAATCCGAACTTGAAGATCCTGCACGAACTCAAACAAGCTGGCGTCGAGCTGTTCGTTTGCGGCCAGGCATTGGCGGAAGGCGGGCTGGTCGACACCGATGTGGGCCCGGATATCACCGTTTCGCTTTCGGCACTGAGCGACTTTGTCGTTTACGGGCATCTTGGTTACAGCTACATGCAGTTGTAGTTTGCCGACCATTCCGATCCCTTCGCGGGAGGGGCCGGATGCCATGCCTAGTGTCTTGGCAGACTTCCAGCTCGAATCGACTTGCGCAAACCTTGGGATCTGCAGAATTCTGTGGCCGGTCGGAGCGCGAAGAATCCGCAAACCCGGCGATCTGGCTTTCGCCGCTTCGCCGCTTCGCTTCACCTTGATCCAGCCACCCCATCTGGTTCCCTTTTCCATTGACCGGAGGCGTTGCCCATGAAGCTGGAAGACATGATTTCAGCGGTGCAGAAGAAGGTAGGGGTTGCGGTGGATGGCAAGGCGGGGCCGCAGACATGGTCAGCCATCTATTCGAAACTTGTTGATGCCAAGGTGTCACCTGCTTACCTCGCCAACGTCATCGATGTGGTGGACGCGCGAAGTGAAAAGGTGATTGCCACACTGTTGCCCGAGGTGAGGCCCTATGCTCGTGCGCTCGTGCAGAACGCGCTTGCTGGCGGCATCAAGCTCAGGATCATCAGTGGCCTGCGCACGTATGCAGAACAAGATGCACTCTATGCTCAGGGTCGTACTGCTCCCGGTAACGTAGTGACCAAGGCGAGGGCCGGATACAGCGCGCATAACTTTGGCATCGCCTTCGACGTCGGCCTGTTTGAGGGGAATAGCTATCTCGGCGAGTCTCCCATGTACAAGGCCGTTGGGCTGCTGGGGCAGAATATCGGCCTCGAGTGGGGTGGCAACTGGAAGACCATCGTTGACCAGCCGCACTTTGAGCTTCGCCCGTCGTGGGCGGTAGACCTTGCCGAATCGCAAATGATGGCCGAGATGAGACAGCGGGTAGCCACAGACCGGCCAATCTTTGCTTGAAGTCTTTTGACTGGGTCGGTTGAGAGGCGCGGGCAGGTTCATTCAATGGGGCAGGCAAGCCGCAGAGTGCACGTCGCACTGCTTGTTTCTTCCGCCCAAAACGACGGCTCGCCGGGTTGCTCACGTTGCCGATTGTGTTCGCCGGTCGTTGGGTCTAGCTTCGCGCAGGCCTTTTTCAGTTGTGTTCGAAGCATCGGCATCGTTGAACAAGACCGATTCTTGAACAAATACACGGCAGGGCGTCTACTGCCAACGGATCGGGCGGCGGACGCTTTCCACGACGTTTTGAGGCTGCTCTTTTTAGTGCTCGGATTGCTTGCCTGCCTTGGCGCGGAGTATCGCCTGATTGCATGGCTCATGTTCCGTTGATGTTTACATCCGAAACCCGTGGCGGAGTGCAAACAGGAGGAGCAAGGGGTCGGGTTACTTTGGCTTGGCAGGTCGAGCCGATCTGGCTCTGTTGGGTAGATGGCGAGCGACGCGATGCAGGCGTATGGTCTGCATACGGTACTGACTCCGGGCGCTGCGTCACTGTCCATAAAGAGCCCGGCATCGAGGCGACGACGATGCCCGACGTGGCAGCATCGACTCATTCACCAGCGAACTCCCAACCATGCGAGGATTCCACCCATGTCACGTTTCGACTTTCTACGCAGCGCCCTGAGCCTAAGCCTCGGTCTGGCTGCTGCCTGCGTTTCACTGCCCGTTCTGGCCGATGCGCCGGTCAATGTGACGTTCGCGGCGAACAGTGTGTGGGCGCAGGAAGTCGGCAACCTTGACCGTTCCAGCGACTCGCTCAATTACACGGTAGCGATTGCGGCGGGCAAGACCTTGCAGCTCAATCTTCTGAGCCGCAACCCCAACGTGCAATTCAAGGTGACGGATCAGAGTCAGGGCAAGGTGATGCTGGATAGCCGCAAGACCGGCGAAACCACGTGGTCAACAACCAACGTTGCGGACACCACCTATGCGATCCAGGTCTACATCGACCCTGCCGCGATAGCCTCTGGCGAAACCGCGAAATACGCGTTGCAGGTAGGGCAATACGGCGCCGCCGACTTGCAGGCGCCGACGACTGCCGTGACGTTTGAAGCGAATCAGCCATGGGCGGTTCAAAATTGGACACTGGCGTCCAACGCTGCCTCGCACAACTTCAGCGTGGCCATCGCCGCCGGCATGGCGGTTACCGTCAACCTGGTCTCCAGCAATCCGCAGGTGCAGTTCAAGGTAGATGATCAGACCCATGCCAAAAAGTTGGTCGACACGGCCACGACCGGGGCAAAGACCTGGTCCGAGTCGGTGGCGGATACGACGACTTACCTGATCCAGGTCTATGTCGATCCCGCGGCGTTGCCGTCGGGACAGAAAGCGCAGTTTGCCCTGCAGGTGGGGCAGTACGCTTCCGGCGCTACGCAACCTGCGGCGGCTGCCAGCGCGGCCACGGCCGAGTCGCCCGCCAGGTAACCGGGTCGGAGTGAGCAAAAGGGGGACGGCGGTGACCACCTTCGTCTTCTTCTTGTGCCAAACCCGATTTCATCTGAGCTGGTGCCGGCTGGTGCGACCGCTCGCCGGCCAATAGAGAAAACAAGGTGGAAGGGGCCAATCCGGCTGGCAACCGGACCCTGACACTTTGCAGTAGCCGCTCAAACCAGCGCGCTACTCGGCCATGGCCTGGCCTGAGCCGCCCGGTTTGACCGGAAAGTCGCGCAACATTGGCGGCCCGTCTTTCAACGGGTCAACACGCAAGGTGGCATGGACAAGCCGTTCGCCCGTGATGGCGTGCATCCGACGCAGGCCGGCTACGCCATCATGGCGCCGCTGGCGCAGCACGCCAACGACGAGATCTTGGCAGGAAGTCTGCGGAACCGGCGCGGAGGACGCTGAGTCGTGCCAGGGAGCGCAGTCCAAACGCAAAACGGATCAGGTTCACCTGGCTGAGTCGTGAAAGTTGACGTGACATACCCCGTTACGGCGCACTCTCGCGTACCTGAAACACGTTGCCTTCGGGGTCGTATCCATCGCACGCGGTAAAGCCGCGTGCCTGCCATTCATCCTTCTTTGCGCCGACCTTGCCGCCCAAGGTTGCCGCCAGTATTCGTGCGTCGTGGATGTTGAGCACCGGCAGGCAGATCTTGATGGGTATGGAGTCGCGAATACGTGGTGGTCCGGTGATCTCGATGGAGGCCGCGATCTTCGGCGGGATGTTGTGAACGACGAGTTGGAAGTGGCCGCCGTCCAGCACGACGTGGCTGGTGTCGGCGTGAATTTCTTCCATGCCGGCAACGTCGCGGTAGAAGCGCGCCAGTTTGGCAACGTGTTTAGCAAATACAACGGCGCTGGGTTTCGGTCTGGTGTTCACGCGTTGGTTGCTCGGTCGTGGCTCGGCCATTCGCGGAAGATGACGCATACCGAGGTGCGGTCACGCATCGCGAACTCCCACGCACCCCATGGCTTCAGCGCCAGGCTCTTTGCGTTGGGATGCAGCAGGTGCGGTGCACGCGCTGCCATTTCGGCGTAGATCATCTGGATGTCATCTGTTTCGATGGCCAGCTCCGGCCGATCCTTCGCGGCGTATTCCGGGCTCTGCACAACATAGGCCTTGGCGCCATCGCGAGCGACCACCGCGAGGGTTTCGTCCCGATGCAGCAGTTGGAAGCCGAGGCTGTCCACGAAGAAATCCAGGCCGTCCTGCAACTGCTCGTAGAAGATCTTGGGTATCAGATTGTTGAGCATGCTGCTCTCCCGAGGAGTGTCCTGGCTGGTGGGTTGTCTCGCGTGACCTGCTTCAGGCGCCGGCACTATCCGGGCGTCCGATTTCGATCAGTGCGGCGAGGGTGCTTCGGGTGATTTCCATGGCTTCTTTGCCGACGCGTCGCGTGAGTGCCGCGTCGATGCGTTTGCGCGCAGCGGTCTGGGTTACAGCGGCGGCGCGACCGCGCTTGGTAAGCGTGATATTCAAGCGACGCCGGTCCAATGGATCGACGCTGCGTTGCAGGTAACCGCCGGTGACCAAGGCGTCGACGAGCTGGCCGGCAGCCTGCTTTGACACGCGCAGATCCGTAATCAGCTTGCTCAGCGGCACGTCGCTTGCGCCGAGTGCCAGTCCTCCGATCACGTACAAGCCGTTGGCCGGTATGTCGCTGAAACCGGCAGACTCCAGCGCGCGGCGCATCGCGACACCGTAGGTCGTGCGTGCGTGGCGGAGCAATGCGGGCATGACAACGTTTTCGTACCAAGTGGGTTCGGGCGGCATGGTTGCATGATTAGTTTGTAATATTGATAGTCAATATACCGTACTAAGTGGGACTGGCAAGATTCTGGGGTGATTGCGGCGAAGAAAGCGCCGGCCGGGCGCATCCCCAACGAGTCAAGCTGCCATTGAATTCCGTGAACGATCCTGCAGGCCGGGTCAGCAACGGGTGCCGCACTATTTCCGGTAGCGCCACCAGTACCTCAATCCGCCTGACTATCTCGGTCTCCCCGCCCGCTTCTCAAGGCGGCCCTGCACACACGGACAGCCTGTTGCTTCGCTACAGCTGGTCAGGCTTGGGTGTTGACGATGGTGCCGGTCCTGCCCATGTGCTCGAGGTTTTGCGAGAACGCCTGCAAAAAGCTGCCCAGACTGGTGGATGCAGAGCCCGACGCATTGCCCATTGAACGGGTCAGCGCCTGGAAACTTTGCTCTAGCGAATCCAGCGTGGTGCTGCCTGCGGTTGTGCCCGATGCCGATGTCAACGCTGGGGTGTTCGAACTGGATGACAACTGCTGGATCAGGCTTTGCAGGTTCGATTCAACCTGCGAAACGTCATGGCCACGCCCGCCACGTCCGCCGTGTCGACCATGATGAGGGTGTGCGGAGATTGTTGCTGCCGTGCCACTGCCACTGGTTGACGTGGCTGCCGTGGCTGTTGTCGCAACGGCGGGGATACTGCCGGAGCTGCTTGTGGGCGCGTCAGCGGTCGCCGGCGGCGCCGGAGCCTGACTAGGTTGGGTCTGCAGGGCCGGGATCAGTGTTTGTAGAAAGCTGTCCAGTGCCTGCAGCGGGCCTGTGCTTGTCGACGCGCCACCAACGGATGTGCTGGCGGATATTCCAGCCGAGTTGGGCGCGGTGCCAGACTGCGACAGTGCCTGGAGGATGGCCGATACAAAGGTGCCTACCTGGCCGGAGCTGCTGCCGTCGACGGCTTGAGCGCTGCCGCCACCGGTACGGATGACGGGCTCGCCATACGTGGCCGCTGCAGGCGAACGAGGATGGACGCCGCTCGACAGGCTATGGATATTCATCGTGCAGTTCGCTTGAAGGGTGAGTGCAGGCAGTGGCACCTGCGGGTGTACGCCCGTTGCCGAAGACACTGGATCGGGACAAATGCCCCGCGCTCGGGGTGTCAGCAGACTGTGGACCAGACACGAGCGGTGATGCTGGCAACGCGCTCGTCTCAAGGGTGGTGAAGCAGTTGGGTGACGGGAACAGGGTTGGTTTGAGCTCAGGTTCTTTTACTACGGACCGGGCCCGAGATCGACCTCCGGTCAACACCCGAGGCAGAGGAGTACGCGGCACCGCGATTTCTTGCGCCGTCGCGTCGGCTTGCAGCCAGCCCGGCACCTGTGCGTGGAAAGATCAGTCGGGGACCAGACGGTGCGGTGAAAGCCTGTCGTAATACGCCTGGCACTGTTCCACCAGCCCGCGCTGGAACGCACTCAATCTGGGCTGGCGTGCCTGATGCGAGGCGAAACCGGTGGAATTTTCCACCGCGGCGTACCAGTGCGGTGCCCACACGCCGTCACTGGCGCGCGGGCCGCGCGGCCACTGCAGCATGCGCGGGCTGAAGGGAACGCCCAGACTCGCGCACAACGCACGCAACGTGCCGGCGGGGTTTTCCAGCACGTCGCTGGCGTCGATCACCGGTGGTGTGCTGCCCAGTCGATCGCAGACGTGATCGAACAACCGTGCTTGCTGCTCGAAGCCGAGTTCCCACGCTGCCGCCTCGGGGCGCTGGATGGTGAACGAGGCGACCACTGCGGCCGGCTCGCGGATCAGGAAACAGTGGGTGACGTGGTCGAGCCAGTCCAGCGGCATGTGGCTGAGCATGTGCTGGGTCATGTGCTTCTGATACCAGACCGCGCGGCCTTGCGGGATCGGGCCGGTCAACATTGCCGCGACTTCGCTGGCGTTGTTGTTCTGCGCTGCGATCACCTGGTCACGACCGGGATGTGCCACGCCAGTGGAAATCAGGTAGTGCGCGTAGAACGGCTCGTCGATGACGACGGTGTCCTCGCGATTTTCCCACGCACGCATCATCGCGGTGGAGATGTTGCGCGGCCCTGACCACATGGCGATGCGCAGGCCGTCGCGCGCTGCGTTCATACGCGTGGTTCCGCGCGGCTCTCCTTTTCCACCAGCGCCATGTAGAGCTGTTGCAGGCGTGCGACCATCGGACCGCGTTTGCCATCGCCCATGATGCGACCATCGATTTCGCGGGCCGGCACCAGCCCGGCGAAGGTGCCGGTGACAAACGCCTCTTCGGCGCCATAGACGTCGGTAAGGCTGAAGTTTTTCTCGAACACCGGAATGTCGTGCTCGCGACACAGCCGGATCACGTTGGCGCGGGTGATGCCGCGCAGACAGTAGTCACCGCTGGACGTCCAAACCTCGCCGCGCCGCACGATAAAGAAGTGGGTGGAGTTGCAAGTGGCCACGAAGCCGTGCGGATCGAGCATCAGCGCTTCGTCGTAGCCGGCTTTCTGCGCCTGCACGCAGGCGAGAATGCAGTTGAGCTTGGAGTGGCTGTTGAGTTTCGGGTCCTGCACATCGGGTGCACCGCGACGCACGTGCACGGTGAACAGGCGGATGCCTTGCTCGACCGTGGCCGGTAGCGGCTGCTTGTATTCGGGGATGATCACGATGGTGGCATCGCCGATTACAAAGCGCGGGTCCTGATGCGGCGTGGCCTTGATGCCGCGGGTGACCATCAGGCGGATGTGCACGTCAGAACGCATGCCGTTGCTGCGCAGGGTGTCGACGATGCGCCGGGTCAACTGCTCGCGGGTCAGGCCGATCTCCATGTCGATCGCCCGCGCGCCTTCATACAGACGATCCAGATGCTGGTCGAGGAAGGGCAGGCCACCGTCGTGCAGGCGCAGGCCTTCCCATACGCCATCGCCGAGCACGAAGCCGCTGTCGAACACCGACACGCGCGCTTCGTTGCGTGGAAACAATTCGCCGTTGACGCTGATCCGGATCGCTTCGTTGCGCGGATCGCTGGCGTAGTCGTGGGTACCTTTGCTCATCGCTGCCTTCCTGCCGGGACTGCGGCCAGCGTACCCGTTCTTTCGGCTCTTCGCGGTGTTCCAGGCATCCGTCCGCTTGTCTGCATGGCGGTCATCTCAACCTGACTGCGTTCTGTCCTGGCTCAAGGATTGCTGAAAACAGCACCGTGTGGCATCGCGCTTCCTTTCCAGCCGTCGGGCCACGTGCGAGTGAAGTCGAGGGTCTGCGGATCGAGGGTCAGTTGGCCGGTGCTGCGATCAATCGTGGCGAAGCGGACCTTGGTGGCGAGTGCGCCGTAGCCGGTGATGACCAGCCGATTCCCGCCCGGTTCGAGTGCCAGCCAATGCGGATATTCATTCGCTGGCAGAAGGATGCGGCTGACTTCGCGCGGGTGTTGCGAATCGTGCATGTCCAGGCTTGCGATGGCGTGTCCGCTTTGCATGGTTTCGACCAGGTAGTCACCGGCGACCACCGGCACCTCGCAGGTGCGGTAGCCGAAGTCGTAGACATGTTGCAGTGTCGGTTCGTTGCTCGCCAGATTTTTCAGCAGGAACAGGCCACAGTTGAACGTGGGAACCACCACCGTCTTGCCGTCCGCCAGTACGCGTGGCTCCGATGAATCCGCAGCGGTGTCGTAAATCCAGTCCATGGCCGGCGGCAGTTGCAGGGTCTTGATCAGCTTCAGATCGGACAGCCGCCAGACCTGTACCACATGGCTGACCTGCGCGGCCATCATGTCGGCGCTGCTGGTGACGATGCGATCGAGTTGCGGAATCACCGTCATGCTGTACGGGCGGATGTTCGGATGTCCCGCCACGGCTGCCGAGACGGTTCGCACGACCTTACCCTGTGGGTCGAACTCCACCAGTCCACCCGCCGCCTGGTTGAACTTGCCGGAGTACTGGAACGTGGCCAGCGTGTCGCCGTTGGGAAGATACGCAAACGAGTGCGGATAGCCGAGAGCGCCGATGCTGCCAAATTGCCGCAAGAGCTTCGGATGCATTGCATCGTGAAGGTCGAAGACGTAGGTGCGGTTCGCCAGCCAATCGTTGGCATACAGCAGATGATCGGGCGGCTCGGCATAACTGGTGTGGTGGGCCATCACCGCCGCGCCGGTGGGCAGCATCGTGATCAGTTTGCCGAACGACGGGCCGGGGCGGGCATCGAACACCGCGAGGAAATCCCTGCCCAGGCCCAGGGCCTTGCGCTGCCCGGCGAGGTCGGTGGGCTTCAGCGCCATGGTGGACGCATCGGGATGCTGCGCTTCCATCGCCCATACGAACAGATAGTCGCTGGATGCCTTGGTCGCTTGTGCGAGCAGCGGAAAACCAAGAGCCAGAAGCAGCAAGCCGCAAGACATCGCCTTCTTCATGGCTCGTATCCTCATTGATGGATGGAAGGGTGTATCGCGGGCACCGGTGACAGAGTGCGCTTTTTGGTGATGGTGGGTATGGAAAGCCCACACTGTTTGTGAGTATTGGACTCTTGATCCCGTTTGACGCTTACTATCAGGCCGGCGCTGAAAGTAGCGCCAGGGGGACGAAACCTTTTCAATCCATGATTGCGCGCCGTGCCTGACCACGCTTGAATCACGCACATCGTCGCTGTTCGCCACCTCATCGTTGGAGCAAGCCGTGCCGACCTACCAGAGCCGATACCAGCCGCGCCGCCAGATGATTGTCAGCGGCAAGATTCAGAACCCGGAAACCTACGATCGTTTTTACGACATTGCCACGGACGCGCTGCTGCGTGGCCAGTTGCCGTCGATGAAGCTGGCTGCTGGCCAGCTGGTGTTGCGGGTGGTCAATGGCGCGCTGACGATTGCCCAGGCTGGCAGCATCGCGCCGGGCAGTTCGATGAATGGCAATAATCGCTTCAGCGGCCCGCGACTCGATGGGCGCCATGGGCAAGGCGCACTCTACGTCGGCACGGTGGCTGGCGTGCTGCGCGAGGCTGCGCACTACGCATTGCAGACGCCTGCCGCTTCGAAGATCACTGGCGCACCCGCGCCGCCGTTGTGGAAGCCGGGCGCGCCCGACAAGACACGCGAATTCATGCAGCAGCAGAAGACCGGCGCACTGGCGCCCGGGGGACAGCGCTTTCATCTGTTTCGGCTGAAGCAGCCGTTGTTGTTTGCTGATCTGCGACTGTCCGCGCTGGCGCCCTTGCTCCAGCGCCTTCGCTCCAGCGGCGAGGCGAAGAGTCGCTACGGCATCGTCGACTGGGCCCCGATCGATATGCTTATCTCTGCGGCGAGTGAATCGCAGGACTACAGCGCAGCGCGAGGCCTGGCTGATGCGGTGTTTGATCAAGCTGGCCGTACGGGCCATGCAGGTGTCTGCGCCGCGTCGTCCCGCGCCGACACGGACAGTGGCATGGTCGTCGAATTCCACGGCGATCCCACCGGCGGACTGATCTTCGCGATCTTTGGTCAGGATGGTGCGATGGTGTCTGCGCTGGAGCCGGCTGCGCCGGCGAATCACCCCGCTGCCGCGATCTTCGACACCTTCGCGGCGATCACGGCGGCGATTGTGTAGAGGTGAAAGCAAAAGTCAGCGTGCGCTCTCCGCGCGGCAGCACCTTGGGGCGAGCCCCTGGATTTTCGGCTTGATGACGCGGGCGAACTTTCACCACGCGTTTGCGCCGCTGCCGGTGAATACCGCCAGCTGCGCATCAAAAGCGCGCTTGAACGCGGGCCGTGCTTCGCCGCGAGCGACGTAGGCGGCGAGGTTCGGGTATTCGTCCAGTATTCCCGAAGGTTTCGAGCGGAACAGCACACCGATCATCATGAGGTCACCGGCGCTGAACTGGCCGTCGAGCCATTCGGCAGTACCAAGGCGTGTGGAGAGTTGGCCGAGCATTTTGTGGGCGCGCTCGTCCAGCAGCGGCTGGCGCTGCGCGTACCACGGCTGGTCGCGCTCCAACAACATGGCCATGCCGCGTTCCACCAGCGGTGGTTCCACCGTGTTGAGCGCCGCAAACATCCAGGTGATGGCGCGCGCCCGGGCGAGCGGCTCGTCTGGCAGCAAGCCCGCATGGTGCTCCGCGATGTGCAGCACGATCGCCCCCGACTCGAACAGGACAAGCCCGCCTTCCTCGTAGGTGGGAATCTGCCCGAAGGGATGCTGCGCGCGATGCGCCGGTTCCTTCATCGCGCTGAAGGAAATCAGGCGCACCTGGTAAGCGAGGCCCACTTCTTCAAGCGCCCAGCGCACGCGCAGGTCGCGGGCGAGTCCCCGACCTCGATCGGGCGAGCTTTCGAAGGCGGTGATGGTCGGCGTCATGGCAAGGCTCCCGGTGGGTGCGTGAAGTGCCTGGGGAAAACGTAGCGGGAAGATGATTCAAGAGGCGCAAGCCTGAGCGATTGTCGTGAACATCAGAGATAGCTGAGCCACCAGTCCTTGCGCCGCCGCTTCACGCCGGCATACCACTGGCACAGCGGATAGAGGGCAAGCACCACGCCCGCCCACAGCAGGTAGATGACCGGCAGACTCAGCGCCCAACCCGGCGGCGCCGTGAACGGGAAGTGGTTGAGATCGGGCGATTGAAACATGCCGCTCACGCTGCCAAAGCGCAGGTAGCAGGTCACTACCGCCAGCCCGTGGATCAGGTAAAAGTGCAGCACGTAGAAGAACAGCGGCACGTTGCCGATGATCAGTGCCGGGCGCAGCCAGCGTGGAATGCCACGGTCGAAAATACGCAGCAGCAGCAGCGCAGGCCCCAGCGTCATCAGCAGGAACAGCAGCGAAGGTGGGTACTTGTTGGTGTTCAGAAACGACAACAGCGTCCACAGCGGCGACCGCTGCACTGACCACGCGACAGGATCGCCATACACGTTCAACAACCGCAACAACACGAAGCCCAGGCTGAGCCCGATGCCGAGTCGTAGCAGCAGGGCGCGACGGCGTTCATTACTCCAGCGATAGGTTTGCCCCAGCGTGTAGCCCAGCGCCGTCACACCAAGCCACGGGATCAGTGGATAGGCAATGAACACGGCATGCGGCGGGGCGTTGAACAGAAAGCCCGGCGCGTGCAGCACGGACCAGAGCGGTGCGAGGCTGCCCAACGCACTGCCTGGAATGCCGTCCAGCAGGTTGTGACCTGCCACCAGAACGACGCCGAACGCCGCGATCGCCCAGTCCGGCAGGTGAAGCACGGCGGCCAGTACGATCATCGACCAGCCCAGCGCCCACAGCACCGTGATGATGGTTACGTGGTAATCGAAATTGAATTGCAGGGCGAAGCGCATCACCACCACTTCCAGGAACAGCAGCCACACGCCACGTGTGAACAGGAAGCGCGACAGCTCGCTTTTCGTCAGGCGCTGAAGCGCCAGCCGAGCACCGGTACCGGTGAGCAGGAAGAACACCGGGGCGCAGAAATGAGTGATCCAGCGAGTAAAAAACAAGGGCACCGTGGTGGTGTCCAGGTTGGTTGGACTGACATCGAGCGCACCGAAGAAATCGTGGACATGGTCCAGCGCCATGATGACGATGATGATCCCGCGCAACAGGTCGACCGACTCGATGCGCCGTCGGCTGGGTGCATCGGGGCCCAACGAAGCGTTTGATTCCGGGATCGGCGTCGTGGCACTCGCTGTGGTCATGCCAGATCAACCTCTGGGAAATGTGTGGGAAGGAAGGGCAGGGCGGCGGTGACGAATCGCCCAGCCTCGGCGTCAGCCGCGACGGGCGGCTTCGATCGCAGCGATGTCGATCTTCGTCATTTCCATCATGGCGTTGAACGCGCGCTTGGCGACAGCCGGGTCGGGATCGGTGATCGCATCCATCAGCGCGCGCGGAGTGATCTGCCACGACAATCCCCATCGATCCTTGCACCAGCCGCATTCGCTGGCCTGACCGCCATTGCCGATGATGGCGTTCCACAGTCGGTCGGTTTCGGCCTGGTCGTCGGTGGCTACCTGAAACGAGAACGCCTCGTCGTGCTTGAACTGGGGGCCGCCGTTCAAGCCCAGGCACGGGATGCCCATCACGGTGAACTCGACGGTCAGAACATCGCCCTGCTTGCCCGCCGGATAGTCCCCCGGCGCACGATGGACGGCCCCCACGGCGCTGTCCGGGAACGTCTTGGCGTAAAACGTCGCGGCGTCCAGGGCGGTGCCGTCATACCAAAGGCAAATCGTGTTCTTGCTGACCATGCGGTTTCTCCTGGCTGAAGGGGCTGGGGACTTCCTCCTCTTGCGACGAATGGCCGGTGTGAAAATCGACACCACGATTGTGTTCGCACCGGACTGATCCCGCCGGAAACACGGAGGTCAGGTCTATCCGGGCCCTCGTTGCGTGGTCAAGGTCCGCCTGCTTCGGGAGCTTACTCGCCTGCACCGCGCTGGAAGGTGGAGCGGGGGTCCTCGGCGCCGGCTCGTTGCAGGAGCTCGCGCATGGCCGGTTTCCACAGTTTCCAGTTGTGCTTGCCCGGCAGCATGAGGACGTGGTCGGCTGGCAGCAGCGGGCTCATCAGTTCGATCGGTTGACGGAACGGCTCGTCGGCGCCGTAAGCCAGCCAGGTTGAGCGCGCGCGTTGCGGACGCTGCGACCAGTGCTGCAGGGAGCGCCACAACTCGTGCTGAAAGGTATCCGGCCCGATCGGCTGTGCCGGTCCGGCTTGCCATGCAGCGAGTCCGCCGGCCTGACGGATCTGCTGGTGAATGGCGTCGTCGCCAAGATAAGGCGAGAGCAGCATCAGGCCATCGATCTGGTCGGGGTAGGCGATGTCGTAGAGCAGCGCACCCAGACCACCCAACGAAATGCCGGCCAGCCAGATCTGACGATAGGCCGGTCGTTGCGCCGGTTCGATCACTTCATCGTGCAGGCGCTGGGCCGCGCGGCCCTGTCGGTAGAACGGCATGGTCAGCCCGGTGAGCAGCACGTCGGCATCGGGCCAGCTTTGCTGGATGATCTCTGCAATGCCGGTGTCGGTCAGTCCCTGCAGGCTATCGCCCCGTCCAGGCAGGATTACGACCAGTCGATGCGCAGGTTGTGGGGCGGCAATGAACGTGGTCGGTACCGGTTTGGTGACGTCACCGCCGGCCACACAACCCGATAGCAGCAACAGGCACGTCAGCAGCATCGGAACGAGGATTCGGCAAGAGGCAGGCATGGCGTATGTGTTCCTGGGTGGCGAGCAAAGGCGAGGGGGTGTCCACAATGCCGAGGCATTGAAGATGCTAGCCCTATGCGTACGCAGCTACGAGCAGAATGGATGAGCAGGTGCCAGAATCCACATCGCGCGAACCGCCGTGATCGAGAGTGAGTGGTTCGACGCCGCAGTATCCAGACTAAAGGGAATTCCGTGTCGATACGATTCAAGAAGAGCCTGCGCGTTGGATTTGGAGCGACGTTGCTGCTGGTGGTCTTGCTGGCGGCGCTGGTTGTCTGGAAACGTCCGGATCGCGCCTTGCGGGTGGCCACGGCCAGTGTCGCGCAAACGCTTTGCGCCTACGTCTTCGTCTCCGGTCAGACGCCGGAGCGCGCGTTTGCCGAGAACATCCTGCCGCAGCGGGGCATGCATATCCTGTTGCGTGGTCTGCACTACCGCGTTGACGCGGAACGTCGTGAGGTCACGGTCAACTGGCACGGGCACTTTTCCGGCGAAGCAACGTGGTACCCGGCGTATGGCTGTGGCTTGCCAACCACGAGGCCAGATGCAGCTGCGCTGCAAGCCGCTGACGAAGTGATGTCGGAGACATCAATCGCGGAACCGCCAGTGGCTGCCAACACCGATCCCGCGCTGGAGGCTGCACTCAGTCGCGCGTTCGCCGAACCGGCCAGTGGGCCCCGTCGCCACGTGCATGCGATTGTGGTGGTGCATGACGGGAAGATCATCGCTGAACTCTACGCCGCAGGTTTCACAGCGCAGACGCCGCAGCTCGGTTATTCGATGAGCAAGTCGGTGATCAATGCGCTGCTGGGCATTCTGGTGCGACAGGGTCGGCTGGATATGGCGATGCCTGCGCCGGTGGCAGCGTGGCAGCGCCGGGATGACCCGCGCCACCCGATCACGCTGGAGCAACTGTCGCGCATGACCTCGGGCCTTGACCTCACCGAGGACGATAGCGGCTTCGATCCGGTATCGGAGATGTTGTTCCAGCGCCGCGATATGGCAGCGTTCGCCGCCAGCGCCGGTCTACGTACTGCACCCGGCAGCCAGTGGGCGTACACCAGTGGCAATACGCTGATACTTGCCGGCGTGCTGCGCGATCACGTGGCTGGCGGGGCGGCGGGGATGATTCGCTTCGCCCATCGCGAATTGTTCGGTCCGCTTGGCATGCATCACGTGCGGATGGAGTTCGATGGCGCGCAGACCTTGGTGGGTTCGACGCGTATTTATGCATCGGCACGCGACTGGGCGCGCCTCGGTCAGCTGTATCTGGACGATGGCGTAGTTGCCGGTCAGCGCATTCTTCCGGCTGGCTGGAGTGCTGCGGCGAGCAGGCAGACTCTCGACTCACTGTATGGCTTCGGCTTCTGGACCAACACCGGTGTTTCAACGGATGGTGGCCATATCATCGCCGGCATGCCCGGCGATGCGTACTTTGCTTCGGGCATGAATGGCCAGCGTATTCTGATCGTGCCGTCGCAACGGCTGGTGATTGTGCGTCTTGGCTCGACGATCGATCCGCCGAACTTCGACATGCGCGGGCTGGTGCATCTGGTCAACGACGTGACCGCTACGCTGCGATAAGACGTTTGGAGCGCACAGTGGTGCGAGTTTGCGTGTGTCAGTTGCCGAGTCGGTCGAGGTTCTCGATCCGCGCCGCAAATGGTTATGTGCTGCTGCGTGGTTGCGCTGCATTCGGTTACCCTGTCAGGGTTGCGGTGCCGATTCGTGGCGTGCGGGCAACCAGGGGCAAGAGATGGCTTTTCGCAAGTCCTGGGCTGCGTGGCTGGTTGCGGTATTTTTCTGTGCCACTGTCTGTGCAACCGATGACACGACAGCGCCCACGGTTATCTATGCACCTGTGCAGTATCCGGCGTCGGCGGTGTCTGCGGCAGAGCAGGGTACGGTCATGGTCGCGGCCGAGGTCGACGTCAATGGGCGGGCGGTAAATGCCAGTCTCGACCAATCCAGTGGATATCCGGATCTTGACGCGGCTGCTTTGCGCAGTGTTTCGGAATGGTCGTTCCTGCCCGGGACGAACGGTGATACACCTGTGGCACAACGGATTATCGTGCCGGTCCGTTTTGAGCTGGAACAGAAGGTTGCCAAGGTCGAGGTTGCGCCCGAGACGTGGGCGGCTTTCGGCAGTGGGCTGGCCGGCCTCCTCGGCAGTCTGGTCTGGCTGATAGGTTACGGATGGTCGGTCATTCTGGCCAAGAGAACGTCGACGCTCTGGCTCTGGTGCATGCTGGTGTTATGGGTCGTCGCGTATCCGGTGTTCGTGGCAAGGCATTGGTCGGTGGCAAAGCGCAGCCTGCTTGTGGTCTTGATTGGCATGGTTCTGCTTTGCCTGGCGTTGTACCGGCCGGCGCAACCGTTGTCCCTGTAGCAGACTGATCGGGATGGGATCGGCGACGATCTATTGATCGCTGCGCGATTGTCCATCGGTTCCCGGCACAGTCTTCAGCTCAGGTCGATGTGCGCTCATTTGTTGGGTGGGCCAAGACAATCGCGAGTGCCAGCAAAGTTTTGGCCGATGCCGGGGTGACAGCTGTCTGCTTCTGCACTATCGTGCCCCAAGGCCCCTCAGGGGAGGGGCAAGCCTCGCGAACGAATGGACATCTACGTTCCCAGCTTGCTGATTGCATGCGGTGTTGCCTTCTTCGCTGGGGTTCATGCGTTGCTCACCGGTTCGTCCGGATTTCGCCGCCACGCCAACACAGCCTTCGGCTATCTCAGCCTGCTGCTTTCCGTGCTGCTGTTGCTGGACGCCGCGATCAGCGGGACGGATTCGCTGACCCGCGCACAGATGCTGATGCGCATACAAATCACGGTCAGTTGCCTGACCTATCCGGCGGCATTTTGGTTTCTGAGTTTGTACGCGGACATGCCGTATTGGCGTCGAGGCTTGATGATATTGGCCGTGCTGTTGGGCGGACTGCTGATCGCCAACCAGTTCGGTTCGACCGATGTGTTGCACGACCAGGTCGTCAAACTGCCCGACATCATCACGCCGTGGGGAGAGCGTGTTCATGCCTATCTTGGTCACTCGTCCAGCCTGTTGACGGTATTCCTTCTGGCCAAGGGGGCGACCTATTTATGGGCAGCCGTTTGCTGTGCCGCACTTTGGCGGAGGCAAATCCATGATCGGGCGTGGCCGCTGACGGTCTATATCGTGATCCAGACGCTGGCGGCGGTGCATGCCCAAATGCTCCATTTCGCAGGTGAGGCTGGGGTGACTTATGAGTCGCTCGCCTTCCTGCCGCTGCTGTTGTTGATGGGCGATCGTTTGCGGCGAGATGTGCAGCAGCAGACGCGCGAGCTTGCAGGCAAGGTGGCCGACCTGCGCATAGAGACTACGCGGCGCGAGCATAGCGAGGCTGAGCTGCGCCATCTTGCCTATCATGACCGTCTGACGGGCTTGCCGAATCGGCTGTATCTGCACAAGCACCTGCACACCGTGATGGCCGATGCCGATCTGCCGCCCAGCGCGCTGATCATGTTCGATATCAAGCACTTCCGTATCATCAACGAGGCGTTGGGGCATGATGCCGGCGACCTTTTGCTGGGTGCCTTCGCCGAGCGCATGAGAGGCGTGATGTCGGCCGGTGGGCTGGTCAGTCGACAGGGCAGCGATGATTTTGCCGTGCATGTAGATTTGCCCGCCGACACGGACCCGGCTGATGCCGCCAGGGCGATCGTTCAATCCATCACCGCCACCTTGGTCAAACCTTTTTGCATTGGTGACAACGACCTGGTGATCGCCGTCAGCGCGGGTATCGCGCTGATCCCGCAGATGGCCAGGGATGCCGATAGCGCATTGCGTCAGGCGGCGGTGGCCTTGCATCGCGCGAAGGCAGGTGGCGATGATCATGTTGTCGTATTCGAGCGCGTCATGCAGGCTGAATCGGATCGGCGCTTGCTGCTTGAAAAAGGCTTGCGGGTTGCGCTGGAGCGCAAGGAATTCGAACTGCATTACCAGCCGCAAGTCGACCGGCTGGGTCGCTTCGTGGGTGCAGAGGCGCTGTTGCGCTGGCGACATCCCGAACATGGTCTCATATCACCGGCAGAGTTCATTCCGATTGCCGAAGAAGCGGGCCTGATCCACGTCATTGGCATGGAAGTACTGCGTCAGGCCTGTCTGGAACGCGAAACCTGGCCGGGTGAATATGGGCATGCGCGGATGTCGATCAATGTCAGTCCCTGGCAACTCTTCAGGCATGACTTCGTGGCGATGGTGCGTGAAGTGGTTCGTGCCACCCAGGCAAACCCGCAACGGCTGACCATCGAGATCACGGAAAGTGCCTTCATGCATGACCTGGACGATGTGGTCAGCAAGATGCACGAACTGGGCGAACTCGGTTTCGAATTTTCGCTCGATGATTTCGGTTCTGGCTATGCCTCACTCGGCAACATGAAAAAGCTTCCGTTGCATGAGCTCAAGATCGACCGGATCTTTGTCGAGGGTCTGCGACCCGACGCACGCGACCTTTTCATCAATGCCATCATCGCCATCGCGCATGACCAGCATTTGCACGTGGTTGCGGAAGGCGTGGAAACAGACCTGCAGCGCGATGCACTGATTGAACTGGATTGCGATGTGCTGCAGGGTTTCCTGATAGCCAGGCCATTGCCGGCGGCCGAGCTGCATCGCTGGCTGGAAGGCCGCCGCTCCTCGAAGCGAGTTCCCCTGGTCTGATCCGGTTTGATGCTGCAGGTCAAAGCGGCAGGCGCGATATGTTGTCCCGTTATCGAACGCGACTTCATTCCAGGCAGATTTCGAAGATGCCTTGCTTGCGTGGGGTGGCCAGCACCATGCGTACTGAATACCTGGTTCGGGTACGTCGATATAATGACCTGACGATTTTCGGTTGGAGCAGGCTGTGCGCAGTTTCGACGATACACAGGGCGTTTCCTGGCAGGCTGCGGTGCTCGATGCTTCCTACGGCAATATGTTGCTGGTGTTCTCGCCCTCTGGCGAGGGTGTGGTTCGACAGATTGCCATGAGCGAGGAAAACCTGCGGCTTGCCGAGCAGCAACTCACCGACATGGATACGTCACAGTTGCGTACATTGTTGGCGGAGTCCGTGCCGTGGTCGTAGCCGCGCTGACGTGAGCCACTCGCGTTCACGCGTGCGCCTGGATAAATGGTTCACGGCATCGGCTCAAACCGTGAGTGCGCCGCAGCTGAAGTCATGATCGGAGAACGACGATCGACCGGGCCGCGGAATTCCGGCTCTGATTGACCCCGCCGCGAAGTCTGCTGCGTTACATGGCATATCCCTCCCGTGTTGAGGCAAGCATGTCGCCATTTGCGTGGTTCTTTCGTCGTCTGCTGGCGCTGTTCGTGGACTATCTGATTCTGTCCAGCGTGAACCTCTTGTTGCAGCCGCTCTTGCTGATCAGTTATCTCATCGCGGCGTCATCTGGCCCGGATAGTGGCCTGCACAACGGAGCGGTGGTTTCGCTGTTGCTGGTCGGCCAGCTCGTGCCTGTCATGGTGTATTTCTGGTTGCTGCATGCCAGTGATTGGCATGCGACGCCAGGCAAGTTGCTGTTGGGCATTGAGGTACGTGCAGCAGGTGCGCGCTCGGCCAGCCTCGGTTTGATGGGCTTGCGTTCGTTGTACGCACTGCTGACGTTGCTATCCTGCGGTCTGGGCTACCTGTGGATGCTGTGCGATCGTGGCCGCGCTTTGCATGACCGGCTGGGGAGCAGTGTAGTCGTTCGTCGTGGCACCGATCCATCCGGCGAGGTTGTGGCTGTGTCGATGCAGGCGTCAGTTGCGATTCTCTACGTCGTGGCCAGCTACCTGATCTATGCGCTGGCGGTGATTCCGTGCGCGCTGGTGTTCAGTCAATGGATGCCGTGAAGTTGCCGAACGGTGGTTGCCTGTCGGTAGCACCGGCAGCTGTGTTGTGCGGTTTGACACGTTCGTGCCGTGCGCGCTTCGCGCGCAGGTCTACTTGCATCTTCATGCCCCTTACAATGCCGCCTTCGATGTCGGGGATTGCGATGCGAGTCTTGGTGACGGGCGCGTTTGGATTCATTGGTGCACATATCGTGGCGGCGTTGACGGCCGCTGGTCATGAGGTTATTGGCGCAGTGCGCAGTGGGCGTATTGACGCCCGGTTTCCAGGCGTTCGTGCGATCGCTTGCGACATGGCGAGCGACGTGCACGAAGCGGATTGGCTGCCACGTCTGGATGGGGTCGACGCGGTGGTCAACTGCGCCGGCATCTTGCGTGAACGCGGGCGAGATAGCTTCAAGACGGTGCATGAGCGGACTCCGTTGGCCTTGTTTCGTGCTTGTAGTCAGCTGGGTATACGGCGGGTAATCCAGATTTCCGCGCTGGGTGAAATCGCCGACGGCGAGTTCATCGCCTCCAAGCACCGCGGTGACGCGGCGTTGAAAACGCTGGATCTGGACTGGCTGGTGTTGCGGCCGTCGCTGGTCTACAGCGCACGCGGTTCTTACGGTGGCAGCTCGCTGCTGCGTGCGCTGGCCGCGTTGCCGCGCTTCTTGTTGCTGCCGGGCCAGGGTGACCAGCTGGTGCAGCCGATTGCTGCGGAAGACGTCGGCTTGGCCGTTGTTGCCGCGCTGGCTCGGCCTGCCCTGGTATGCGAAGTGATCGAGCTGGTCGGGCCGGAGGTGTTGGCCTTGCGCGACTATCTGCTCGCGTGGCGGCACTGGCTTGGTTTTGGCCGTCCAGTGGTGTTGCCGGTGCCCGCATGGATGGTGCGAGTCGGCGCCGCGATGGGCGAGCGGCTGGGAGACGGTCCGCTGGGGCAAACCATGGCGCGCATGCTTGAGCGCGGCAACGTCGGTGAGGCACATGCGGTTACGCGGCTGCAACAAACGCTGGGGCTGCAGCCACGCCCGCTGCAGCGCGCGCTGGCCGAGACGCCCAGCGCCGTGCAGGACCGCTGGCATGCCCGCCTGTATTTCGGATTGCCGGTGCTGCGGGTGCTGATCGCATTGCTATGGCTCGGCTCCGGCGTGGCGGGCTGGTTGGCGACGGAAGCCGAGGTCATCACGGTGGTGCCGGGCAGTTCGTTGTCTGCAGGAAGTTTGCTGATGCTGGCGCGGCTTACTGCCAGCGCCGACCTTGTGCTCGGCGCATTGTGTCTTTTGCGCTGGCGACCACGTTGGGTGCTGACACTGATGTTGCTGATGCTGCTGGGTTACACCCTGGGCATCGGCATCGGTTGGCCCAGCCACTGGTTAGACCCGCTTGGCGGGTTGCTGAAAAACCTGCCCCTGTTTGGGGTATTGGCGGTGTTGCTGGCCACGGAAGAGCGTCGATGAACGACTACGTGTTGTTGAAAACCGTACACATTCTGTCGTCCACCTTGCTGTTCGGCACGGGCCTGGGTACCGCGTTCTTCATGTGGTTCACCTATCGCAGCGGTCGGGTCGAGGCGATCGCGGTGGCAACCCGGCTTGCCGTGCGTGCGGACCTGCTGTTCACCACGCCGGCGGTGATCGTGCAGCCGCTATCGGGCTATCTGCTCATGCGCCTGATGCATTTCGACTTGCATACACCGTGGTTGCAGGCAGCCGGGCTGCTGTACCTGTTCACCGGCGCCTGTTGGTTGCCGGTGGTCTGGCTGCAATGGCGCGTGCGCGATATGGCCGCCGTAGCGTTGCGCGACGGTACGAGTCTTCCACCGCTTTGTCATCGCTATATGCGCACCTGGTTTGTGCTGGGCTGGCCAGCCTTTATCGCGGTGGTGCTGGTCTTCTGGCTGATGGTCGCCAAGCCGGCGCTCTGGGCATGAGCGCCTGTCTGCGCACGTAGCTTTACGCGGGAGTTCATGGCCGCGTCGGTGGACGCCGCGACGTTGACTTGTCTTGGTGTGGGCAGGTGGCGCGAAGGTGGGCGAATCGTCTTCCCGGAGCTATTTCTGCCTCAGCCTTTTTTGGCGCCAGCGCAACCATGCGCAGCTTCTGTCCGCAACGATTGCCGATGTTTGATGGTGTACATGGCGCGATCAGCATGGGTCAGCAGGGCGCTTGCGCTGTGGCCATCGTCGGGAAAACAGGCCACACCAATACTCACGTCCAGCGTGAACAGGCCATGCGGCAAACTGAAGGGTGGCGTGATACTGGCGCGCAAAGCGTCGGCTACGTTCTGGGCCGCTGCGGCATCGCGGCAGCCGGGCAACATCACAACGAATTCGTCGCCACCAACGCGGGCCAACAAGTCACCGAGTCGGACACTTCGCTGCAGGCGATTAGCCACTTCACGCAGCACCTGGTCACCGGTGTCGTGGCCGCAGCAGTCGTTGACCGACTTGAAACCGTCAAGGTCCAGATAGAGCAGCGCCACGCCGTGGTCGGTTTCAATGGCATGGTCAATCGCACTTTGCAGGTCGATGCGAAGGCGATCGCGATTGACTAGGCCGGTCAGCGAGTCGTGGTTGGCGCGTCGCTCCAGTTCACGCTCCAGTCGCCGCAGCTCGGTGACTTCGCGGCCCACCCCGATGCGTACGCCATGATCGGGAAGCCAGCGCGCGGACCACTGGACATCCACGTTGTGACCGTCCTTGTGGACATAACGATTGCGAAAATGACGCTGCAGTTTGCCGGCCATCACGGTCTCGGCCTGCTCAGTGGTGGCGGCGCGATCGTCCGGGTGAACCAGGTCGAAGATCGGCTGTCCCAACACTTCATCGGGGGCATAGCCGAAGATCCTCTGAAAACTCGCGTTTACGAACAGGAAGCGACCGTCAGCGTCGACGACGCATACGGCGTCGGGCATCAGATCCAGCACGTCGACGAGGGGAGGTAGCGTCGCGGTCATGGGCGTGTGTGGGTCGTCATTTGGTATTGATGTGGTGATGGCTTTCATGCATGCCATGAAAAGTTATCAGAATCGCGTTTGTTGCAGGTGAAGGATGTTTCTGCCGGCTTCTTGCATCGCTCTTTTTGCGTGACTCACATCGCCATCAACAACGCCGGCGCAGGTAGATGCTGACGCCCGCGATAGGGCCCCGATTTGGCCTGCTTGATTTCGTACATGGCTTTGTCCGCACGATTGAGCAAATCTTCGAGGTCTGGCGCCACCGAGGGAGTGGCCAGAATGACGCCCGTACTTAGCGATATTTCGCGGGTTTGCGCGCCGGAGCGGTGTAACTCCTGGCTCATCCGCTTGATCCGGTGGCGCATGACCGCACCATCCCCATGGAAACCTCGTGTCAGCACCACGAACTCGTCACCACCCAGTCGGGCCACCACATCCGTGGAGCGAAAGGCTGTGCGCAACAGGGCTGCCGTCTCAACCAGCAAGGCATCTCCCGCTTCATGGCCAGCCTCATCGTTGAGCGTCTTCAACCCGTCCACGTCGATGTAGACGAGCGTAAGGGACTGCTGTTCGTCGCGCGCCCGGCGCAGTTCCAACTCGGCCAGGCGCAGGAATCCGCGCCGGTTGAGCAGGCCAGTGAGCTCGTCGGTGGTGGCCTGTTCCAGGAGTGTGCGAACTTCCGTCTGGGCACGTTCCAGCTCGGCGCGGAGACGTTCGTTCTCCATGGCCAGATCGGTGCTTCGGCATAGCGGTCGGGTTGTCGGCATCGGCTTGACCTTGTTTGCTCGGTTGGTCGATGGGGTTGTTGCTTGCGTCGCGCATGGCCACGGTTGCGAACGTCCATCTCTTGGATGGAATTGAGCAAACAGCGTGCCAAGTTGCCAACTTCCTGGGGCTGTCGCATAACACGTTGTACTAGATGGTAAATATTTGTTCGAATGGCAGGGGCGTGTTTGCGCTGACGCAACCACGGCCGGTTGGGAATGCCGGAATTTCGACTGACGCCAACAAATTGGCCAGGCTAATGCCGCGGGGCTGTCACGAAGTGGCTCGGCGGAGCCACGCACGCAAGGCAGCGCGATGGACTCTCGCTGCTTGAACTTGCCCAAGGCTCGCTGGTTAATGGCGGAGTGGTCTTCGCCGGCGCGTATCAGCTCGCCGGGGTTGCCGCCGAGGCTTGTCGGTGGCGGTAGCGGAAACTTGTGCCGTGCGTTGGAGTGTGCCGGTATCCGGTTCTGACGGCATGCGGTCGTAGTTCTGCTGTTCGTCGATCACGGAGTACGGTCAGCGCGGACAGGGCGATGCCGTCACGAGGATCGGTGCCGTTGTTCTGTCCGCCATGTACGGCCATGGCCTGGCCTCAGCTGATGCGATTCAATCAATGAGGTGCACGGATCAGCAGCGTCTGGCCAGGCTTCAGCGCATGGTTCCCCAGATGGTTCCATCGCTTCAGTTGCTCCACTTTGACCGAGTGCTGGCGGGCGATCTGCCAAAGGCTGTCGCCGGCTTTGACGGTATGGATCTGCGGCGGACTGGGCGCAGGCAAGAGGCCGATTGAAGTGTCTGGCGCGGTCGTCGGCAGCGCATCGACATGGCCGGCATCGCTGGCCAGTTGCAGCAGCGTGTCCTTGAACCGGCGAGCATGGGCGGCAGGCATCATCAGGTAGGAAGCGGCATCGGTATCGATCATGTTGCTGCCAAATGCTCCATTCAACCGTTTCAACGCGTCGAGCTTCATGCCGGCATGGTCGGCGGCGTTGGCCATCGACATGGTGTGCGGAACCGTAGCCTGCACCAGGTGCTGCTCGCCAGGCAGGCTGGGAAGGCTGATATGGAAGCGCGCAGGCTCCCGCACAACGCAGGCGATGCCCAGCAATTTTTCCAGGTGTTCGCGAGTCACCCGGCGCACAGGCAAGTGAGGCATGGCGGGCAGCGCAGCTGGCTGGCCATGCGTCTTGATCATCTTGCGAATGCTGAACTCGCCCGCGTTGTAGGCGTAGTCAGCAACCCGCCAGTCGCCGAATTGCTGGTGGTACTGCTCAAGCAGGCGCATGACGGCATTGGCCGAAGCCGGTACATCCAGCCGACCGTCAAAGTGACGGTCTACACGTAGCCCCATCGCTACGGCTGTCTTCGGCATCAGCTGCCACATGCCGGCCGGCCGATGGTTGCGCGCAGCAATCGGCTGAAAGTGGCTTTCGACCCACGGCAACAGTACGAACTCACCGGCGACGTCGTATCGTTCGGCCACTTTCTGCACGTACATCAGGCGCGGCAGGACTTCCTGCAGCTGGCTTTCGAATTGTTTAGGGTGGCGTGTGAAGGTTCTGGCCCAATCCAGTACCGCCGGGTCGGCATCGCAACCGGGCATGGCGAAGCTTGCGCGCAGCGAATCCCAAGGGTCTGCTGCCGGAGCCGGTGGCGTCGCTTCCATCGGTGGTGGCGTGGCTGCCGGAAGCAAGCGTGGCTGGCGGACAGGTGTTTGCCGTTGTGACGGTACGCTGGCGCACGCCGCCAGCAGGACAGTCAGTAACAGGGGCGCAAGTCGCGTGGCGTGTTTCATTCGCGAAAGTTGTCCTTGGCCAGCCGCAGCGCGGCGAAGCGGGCGACACGATCTCCGCTGCATCCATGCTGGCGGGCCCATGCCATGAGGGCCTCGGTGTCGATGCGCAGAAAGGGGTTGCTCGCCCGTTCGCTGGCCATCTTCACCGGCAAGGTGGGCTGTCGCAATTCGCGCAAAATGCCGACTTCTGCCGCGCGTTTCGACAGGTTGGCGTTGTCCGGTTCGATGGTCTGCGCGAAGCGGGCGTTCGCTTGGGTGTATTCGTGACCCGCGCACACCAGGGTGTCGGCGGGCAGTTGTGCCAGTCGGTCCAGCGAGGCCAGCATCTGCGCCGGCGTGCCCTCAAACAGACGGCCACAGCCCAGACTGAACAAAGTGTCGCCGCAGAACAGCAGGCCGGCGCCGACGAAGGCGATGTGACTGAGGGTATGGCCTGGAAGTGCCAGCACCTCGAACTGGAGATCGAGTTCATCCAGCGCGATGTGTTCGCCATCGCTCACTGTGATGACTGGTTGCTCGATCCGCTCGTCTACGGGTGCATAGACCGGCACAGCGTGACGTTCGCGCAGGGCAGGCATGCCACCGGCGTGATCGGGATGATGGTGGGTCAGCAGGATCGCCCGCAGTCGCAAGCGATGGGCGGCCAGCGCCTGCTCCACGACATGCGCGTCGCCCGGGTCAACGACGATGGCATTGCCGGCGCCATCATGCAGCAGCCAGATGTAGTTGTCGGCCAGGGCCGGTAACGGAAGTAGATGCACGTCGGGTTCGCTGCGTTTGGGAGGTCTCCACCTTTGGTGGAGCGCCTTCGGTGGAACGACAGACGCTGCCATCCCGGCGCGCATGGGCGGTCGACTATAAAGGGGTGAGGCGGTTGGCTCGTTAGCAGAACGTTAACTCGCGTTCCGGGCGTTCAGTTGCGTGTGACCGTTCCATTTGCGCGGTGATCTGTGGAGCCCGAGCCGCAGCCGTTACAATCTGCCCAGCGATCGAGACCGGACCGGTTTTCATGCAACAACGCGGTGACGAGGTCTATTCCAGTGCGCCCATGCTCCGCTTGCTGGACGAGCAACTCCGGGTATTGACGCCCGGACTGCAGCGCTGTGCCGGTACGCATGGTCTGGTACTGGACGCCTCTTGCTGTCGAGTGCCGCCGGCGCTGCCGCTGTTGGGTTGCTGGACCTCGCTGGCCTTGCGAAACCCCCATTACGAAGGTGACGTGCAGGCATCGGCAAGCGAGCCGTTGCCGTTCGTGGACGATGCGTTTGAGTTGGTGCTGGTGCGACATGCACTTGAAGTAGCGCCGCATGCTGCAGACTTGTTGGGTGAGCTTGTTCGCGTGCTTGCGCCTGGCGGTACCTTGGTGGTGACCGGGGTGCATCCGCTGGGTGGCTGGTCGGCATGGGTCCACTTGCGGACACAGGGCAAGTCGCCGTCGTTGCAGTTGCCGTGGCGGCTACGGCTTCAGCTTGAGCGCAACGGCATGCTGATCGAACAAATTCAGCGGATAGGCAGCATTTGGCCGCACGCTGCCGACACCAGAAGCAACCCTGCCAGCCCGCTGGGTGGTGGCTATGTGCTGGTGGCGCGCAAACGCAGGCAGTCACTGCCCTTGGTGCGCTTGCGACCACTGCCGGGGCGGGTGCCTGCCAATGGCCAGTTGTCGCCCAGCGTGCGCCGCAATTCAATCTCCTGATTTCTTCTATGGAAAAGACGACAGACAATGAGTGACGTGGAAGCATTTACCGATGGTGCCTGTCTCGGCAATCCCGGGCCAGGCGGTTGGGCCGCACTGCTGCGTGCGAAGGGTAGTGAACGCATGGTCGCCGGTGGCGATCCCGCCACGACCAACAACCGGATGGAGTTGATGGCGGCGATCGGCGCGCTGGAAGCCCTGACGCGCCCTTGTCAGGTCCTACTGACCACCGACTCGCGTTACGTAATGCAGGGCATCGAGCAGTGGATGCCCAAATGGCGCGCCAACGGCTGGCGTACCGCGGACAAGAAGCCGGTGAAGAACCAGGACCTGTGGCAGCGTTTGTCCGACGCCGTCGGTACGCATCAGGTGCGCTGGAAGTGGGTGAAAGGGCACAGCGGTCACGCCGAGAACGAGCGGGTCGATCAGGCGGCGCGCGAGCAGGCTGAAGCCTTGAGGGGCGTGGCATGAGGCAGATCATTCTCGACACCGAGACCACCGGTCTTGAGGTTCGCCAGGGACATCGTCTGGTGGAAATTGCCTGTGTTGAAATGGTCGAGCGCCGGCTCACCGGACGGCACTACCAGACCTACCTCAATCCGGATCGCGCAATCGACGAAGGTGCGCGGCTGGTTACCGGTATCGAAGATGAGTTCCTGCTCGACAAGCCACGCTTTCCCGAAGTGGTGGAAGAATTTCTTGCCTTCATCGACGGCGCGGAACTGGTCATCCACAACGCCAGTTTCGACATCGGCTTTCTGGATGCCGAATTGGCGAGACTGGATCGTGGCGTTGGCCGGATCAGCGACCGCTGCACCGTGCTGGATACGCTGGCCATGGCGCGCGAGCGCTACCCCGGCCAGCGCAACAGTCTGGACGCTTTGTGCAAAAGGCTCGGCGTGGATAACTCCCGTCGCGACCTGCACGGTGGCTTGATCGACGCCCAGTTGCTGGCAGACGTCTATCTGGCGATGACCTCGGGCCAGGTGGCGTTTGATCTGGGTTTCGATGCCGTTGGGGAACAAGGCGATGTGGTGGTGGCGGCTCCGCTTGAGCTACGGGTACGACCGCGCGTGCTGGCTGCTTCGCCGGAAGAGCTGGCTTTGCATGAGCAACGGTTGGATGTGCTGGACAAGGCGGCGGGTGGGGTTAGTGTTTGGCGGGGGGCGTGATTGTTCGACCCAGGGTCGAGCCCTCTCGTTCCGCTGCGGAGCTAAGTTCCGGCTGTCCAGCACGCTCCCGATGAATTTTTCGACGACGTAGGCGGGATGCCGTAGTCGCACTTCGGCGCAGCCGATGGCCCGAAGGGCGAGGCACAGGATGTGCCGAGTAACCCAAGGGGTTCTCACCCAGTCGTCACCGCCAGAAAAGCAAAACGCGAGCGACGGATGGAGTGTGGTAAGGCGCTGGTGGGATTGTTCGGCCCTTCCTTGGGCCGAACCCCTTCGCTGCGCTGCGGGGCCAGCCATTCGGCTGTCCAAATTTGTTCCTGACAAATTTGTCGAACCCGGGTGGGTTCTCACCCAGCTATCACCGCCAAAAAAGCAAAACGCCCCACGTGGGGGCGTTTTGCTTTTTGGCGGAGAGGGTGGGATTCGAACCCACGGTTGGCTTTCACCAACGCCTGATTTCGAGTCAGGTACATTCGACCACTCTGCCACCTCTCCGGTGCATTTGCATGGTGGCTCATGCGAGCCGGGAATCATACGCGAGCGAACTTGCCGTGACAACAACCGTGTCTTGCGGCATGCTTCCAGCGCTAGCTCTCATTGAATCCCCATGATCGAATTCGGACACGGAACGCACGTCGGCCTGCGCCGCACGCGCAACGAGGACACCTATTACGCCGATGCTTCGCTGGGTCTGTTCCTGGTGGCCGACGGCATGGGTGGCCACCAGCACGGTGAAGTCGCCTCGGCGTTCGTGCGTGATGAGGTCGTGCGTTTGGTCAAGGCAGGCCACAGCCTGGTCGAGGCCGTTCGCGGTGCAGCTGAAGGCCTTCTGGTGCATGCCCGCGACAGCCGCGACATCCTGCCCATGGGTACCACCATTGCGGCACTGCGCGTGGTGGGCGACAGCCACGAAGTGGCTTGGGTGGGCGACAGCCGGGTATACCAATGGAAGCAGGATTTGCGGCAGGTCAGTCATGACCATTCCTTGGTGCAGGCGCTGGTCGAGGCTGGACAGCTCGACCCCGCGCTGGCCTCTCAGCATCCGCAACGTAATGTGCTGACTCAGGCGTTGGGCGTCACGGCGACCGAACATCTGCACATCGGCATGGCGCGGGGGCGACTGGAAGCAGGTACCGGTTTTCTGTTGTGCAGTGACGGTCTGACCGAAGGTGTCGACGATGCAGCCATCGCCCGCACCATGGCTCGCACCGATCTGGCGGTGCAGGAGTGCGTGGACCAGATGCTGCTGGCCGCACTGGACAGCGGCGGTGATGACAATGTCACCGTGTTGATTGTGCGCGCGCGCTGATTGTTCTGTGGCTTGCGCGCGCCTGACCGCAGGTGTCAGAAAACACAAGGGCCGGATTGATCCGGCCCTTGTGTGGTACGCGTGACGGTAGCCGTCAACGGATCACTTGCAACTCGATCAGCTTGCCTTTTTCTTGGCTAGCTTCAGCCAGGTGTCGACCACGGTATCGGGGTTCAACGACAGCGACTCGATGCCCTGTTCCATCAGCCATTCCGCCAGGTCCGGATGGTCACTCGGGCCCTGGCCGCAGATGCCGATGTACTTGCCCTTGGCGCGTGCGGTCTGAATTGCCATCGACAGCAGCTTCTTCACCGCCGGGTTGCGCTCATCGAACAGGTTGGCAACGATGCTGGAGTCGCGGTCCAGGCCCAGGGTGAGCTGGGTCAGGTCGTTGGAGCCGATCGAGAAGCCGTCGAAGATGTCGAGGAACTCGTCGGCGAGCAGGGCATTCGACGGCACTTCGCACATCATGATGACCTTGAGCTCGTGCTCGCCTTGCTTGAGGCCATTCTTGGCCAGCACGTCGATCACCTTGTGGCCTTCTTCCAGCGTGCGCACGAACGGGATCATCACCCAGACATTGCTGAGGCCCATCACTTCGCGCACGCGCTTGACCGCCTTGCACTCCAGCCCGAAGGCTTCGGCGAAACTTGGGTCGACATAGCGGCTGGCGCCACGGAAACCGATCATCGGGTTTTCTTCGTGCGGCTCGTAACGCGAGCCGCCAAGCAGACCGGCGTATTCGTTCGACTTGAAATCGGACAGACGCACGATCACCGGCTTCGGGTAGACCGAGGCGGCAATCGTGGAAATGCCTTCGACCAGACGGTCGACATAGAACTCGACCGGGCCTGGGTAACCGGCGATACGCTCGTCGATCTTTGCCTTGGTCTCGGCATCCTGCTTGTTGTATTCCAGCAGTGCCTTGGGATGCACGCCGATGTGGCTGGCGATGATCATTTCCAGACGCGCCAGGCCGATGCCGGCGTTCGGCAGCATGCCGAAGTCGAACGCGCGCTCGGGGTTGGCCACGTTCATCATGATTTTCAGCGGTGCTTCGGGCATGTCGCCCAGATCGGCGGTGATCCGCTCGAATTTCAGGATGCCTTCGTAGATCGTGCCGGTATCGCCTTCGGCGCAGGACACGGTGACGTCGGCACCATCGGGGATCAATTCCAGTGCGTTGCCGGTGCCGACTACCGCCGGTACGCCCAGCTCACGCGCAATGATCGCCGCATGGCAAGTACGACCGCCACGGTTGGTGACGATTGCCGAGGCGCGCTTCATCACGGGCTCCCAGTCGGGATCGGTCATGTCGGCAATCAGCACGTCACCGGCCTGCACCTTGTTCATGTCCGACAGCGAACGGATCACGCGCGCCTTGCCGGCGCCGATCTTCTGACCGATCGAGCGTCCTTCGGCCAGCACCTTGCCTTTTTCGCTGAGGTGGAAGCGCTCGAGCTGGGTGGCGTGCGAGCGCGACTTCACGGTTTCCGGGCGCGCCTGCACGATATAGATCTTGCCGGTGTTGCCGTCTTTCGCCCACTCGATATCCATCGGGCGGTCGTAATGCTTTTCGATGATCAGCGACTGACGAGCGAGTTCCTGCACGTCCTCGTCGTTGATGCAGAACTTGTGGCGCAGTTCAGCCGGGGTGTCTTCGGTCCTGACCCGCTCGCCCGGTGCGCTGGAATAGACCATGCGCAACTGCTTGGCGCCGAGATTGCGCCGCAGCACCGCCGGCTTGCCTTCGCGCAGCGTGGGCTTGAACACGTAGAACTCGTCCGGATTCACCGCGCCCTGCACGACCATTTCGCCCAGACCATACGAGCCGGTGACGAACACCACATCGCGGAAGCCCGATTCGGTGTCCAGCGTGAACAGCACGCCGGAGGCGCCCACGTCCGAGCGCACCATCAACTGCACGCCAGCGGAGAGGAACACATCGTCGTGCTTGAAGCCCTGGTGCACGCGGTAGGAAATGGCGCGGTCGTTGTACAGCGAGGCGAACACTTCCTTCACTTTGTGCAGCACGTCGTCGATGCCGACCACGTTGAGGAAGGTTTCCTGCTGACCGGCGAACGAGGCGTCGGGCAGATCTTCAGCAGTGGCCGAAGAACGCACGGCGACCGCGATGTCGTCCGAACCCGCGTCCTTGCACAGCTTGATGTAGGCGTCGCGGATCGCCTGTTCCAGCTCGGCGGGCAGGGCGGTATCGACGATCCAGCCGCGAATTTCCTTGCCGGCAGCCACCAGCGTATCGACGTCGTCGACATCGAGGTGCTCCAGCCGATCCTGGATGCGCTTGGCCAGGCCGCTTTTTTCCAGATACTGCTGGAAAGCGCCGGCGGTGGTCGCAAAACCGCCGGGCACGGAGACGCCCAATTTCGCCAGGTTGCCGATCATCTCGCCGAGCGAGGCATTCTTGCCGCCCACTTTGCCCAGGTCAGTCATGCGCAGTTGGTCGAGCCACAGCACCAGATCGTTCAAGGGTGTCTCCTTTTGGGGAATCGTTGCGAATAGTGGAATGTACGCGACATGCAGGCGTGAAGCGGCTTGCAAGGAACTGGTATTGTCCGCTGCGAATGGTGCGGAGCACAAGAAGACCATTGCACGCCGATGCCATTCCAACCCGATACCAGTCAGCTGGCAGTCGATTTTCAGCGTCAGGTCGCACGCCGCCGTTGGTGGATTTGGCACTGGGGTGTCATGCACACCGGGACGGCAGGCTGGCCGCAGCAACCTGCTATGGTGCGGCCAAGTACGAACCGCCATCAAGGTCAAGGTATGCAGCGAACGGTATTCTTCATCTCCGACTCCACCGGCATTACGGCAGAGACCATCGGCAACAGCATCTTGGCGCAATTCGAGGGTGTGAAGTTCGACAAGCACCGGTTGCCGTTCACCGACAATGCGCACAAGGCGGAAGTGGCTGCCTTGCGCATCAAGACGAATTACGCGCAGACGGGCCAGCGACCGATTGTGGTCAACACCATGGCCGAACGCGCGCTTTGCGAGATTGTCGCCACCAGCGGCGCCTTGATGATGGACGTGTTCGCGCCATTCATTGGCCCGTTGGAAGACGAATTGGCCACCAAGCGTTCGGGTGCGGTCAATCGTTCGCACGGCATGGTTGATTTCGACAAATACGAGGCGCGCATCAACGCGACCAATTACGCGCTGTCGCATGATGATGGGATCGACGTGGATTATGCCGAGGCCGATCTGATCCTGGTGGGCGTATCGCGCTCGGGCAAGACACCGACCTGCCTGTACATGGCCTTGCATTACGGCGTCAGTGCCGCCAACTATCCGCTGACCGACGAAGACCTGGAGAAGCTGGAGTTGCCGGCACGCCTGCGGCCCTACAAGGATCGACTCTACGGACTGACCATCGATCCAGTCCGTTTGGCACAGATCCGGGAACAGCGTCGCGCCGGCAGTCGCTATGCCACGCTCAAGCAGTGCCGCTGGGAGCTGGAGCAGGCAGATCGCCTGATGCGGCAATCGAACATCCCCAGTCTCAACACCACCCATGTGTCGATCGAGGAAATTGCCAGCAAGATTTTCGATCGCTTTGGCATTGAACGCACCATGTTCTAGACCACCAACCGGAGTTTGCACGCCAGCCATGAGTGCGGTACTGGACAATCGCCACAGCCTGTTGCCGGGACGCTTCGAGTTCCTGATGGGCCTGTATGCGGAGAATTACCATCGCCTGTCCCGGCTGTTCCAGCCGCAGCAATTGGCACCGGGCCGCTATGTTTCCAATGTCGACGATGGTCTCAACGTGCACCTGCATGTGCAGGAATGTCATCCGTACACGCTGGAGCTGGAGCTCACCTACGATTTTGTCGATGTCGACACCGGCCAGCGCGCGCCGTCGGCGCAGTTGCGCATGTATACCGACGCCCATGTGGCCGAGGCCCTGCATTGCCATCCCGGTCGGCATCTTTGGCAGGTGCTGGGTCCGTTCTCACCCGCGCATACGGTGTTCCAGCATCGTCTGCGCATGAACCGCTTCCTCTCGCGATGGCTGGAATACCTTGCCGAGCAGGGGCATTCCGCAGGGACTTTGCAGCGCGAGGATTGAGCCGTACGGGGTTTTCTTGCCGCACAACAAAAAGCCCGCGCTAGGCGGGCTTCTTGCTTGAATAGTGGCGGAGTGGACGGGACTCGAACCCGCGACCTCCGGCGTGACAGGCCAGCATTCTAACCAACTGAACTACCACTCCGCATTTTGTTGCATCTTCCAGCTTTGCGAGCCAACTTGGCGTCCCCACGGGGATTCGAACCCCGGTGTCCACCGTGAAAGGGTGGTGTCCTAGGCCTCTAGACGATGGGGACAATTCAAATTGGTGGAGCCAGGCGGGATCGAACCGCCGACCTCCTGCATGCCATGCAGGCGCTCTCCCAGCTGAGCTATGGCCCCGCCGCTGGAAGCCGCAAAGAATAGGTGCGAGCCGTATATCCGTCAAGCTTTTTTTCACACTTTCGATCAGCGTGGGTTTGATCTCCAACCACTCGTTCAGCCAACAGGCGAGTGAGCAGTGTCCTTCGTTTAAGCTGGAACGATCCACAGGGTTTCAAGCAGAGTTGGTGAATGCACGAAATTGGCTTCATTCGTGATCTTGCTGTCGTCATGATCGTGGCGGGCGCCACCACGATCGTGTTCCAGCGGCTGCGCCAGCCGGTGCTGCTGGGATACATCCTGGCTGGCGTGCTGATTGGTCCGCATACGCCTGGCGAGTTGGTGGGCGACCCGCGTGCCATCGACGACATTTCCAATCTTGGCGTGGTGCTGTTGATGTTCACGCTGGGCCTGGAATTCAGCGTGCGCAAGTTGCGCGAGGTGGGTATCGGCGTACTTGTGGTGGCGGTGGCCGAAGTCGGATTCATGTTGTGGATTGGTTATGGCATTGGCGGCATGTTCGGCTGGTCCGGCAAGGACGCGCTGTTCCTCGGCGCGATCATTTCGTTGTCCTCGACGATGGTGGCGACTCGAACCCTCGCCGAGTCCGGTCAGCGCGAGCAGAAGTTTGCACAACTGGTCGTTGGCCTGCTGGTGGCCGAGGACCTGTTGGCCATCGTGATGCTGACCCTGCTCGCGGCGGTGTCGATGGGCGGCTCCGTGCAGGCTGAGACGGCGTTCGCGCTGATCGGTCATCTGGGTTTGTTCGTGATTGTCGGGATGATCCTGGGGCTGCTGCTGTTGCCGCGATTGGTTGATTATGTGGCGGGCTTCGGGCGCGACGAGACCTTGCTGGTCAGTGTGCTCGGCATCTGCTTCGGCGCCAGCCTGTTCGCCGCGTGGATGGGTTTCAGCGTGGCGCTGGGTGCGTTCCTGGCCGGCGCCGTGGTGGCCGAGTCACGTAGCGTCGGGCGTGTACTGCGTCTGGTGGAGCCGTTGCGCGACATGTTTGCCGCGTTGTTCTTCGTGGCGATCGGCTTGAAGATTGATCCGGCCATGTTGCTCCAGTACGCGCTGCCTGCATTGGTCATTGCCATGGTGGTCATCGCCGGCAAGACGTTGGCCTGCAGCCTGGGCATCTTCGTGGTGGGTCACGACAGCCGCACGGCATTGCGTTCGGGTCTGGGCATGGCGCAGATCGGCGAGTTCTCGTTCGTCATTGCCACGCTGGGTCTGTCATTGGGGGTGATCAGTGACTTCATCTACCCGATTGCCGTGGCGGTGTCGGTGCTGTGCATGGCGGCAACGCCGTATCTGAATCGCTCCGCCGACGGCGTGGGGAACGCGGTGAGACGAGTGACCCCGCAGTCGCTGCGCCTGTTGGCGAGCAGCTACAGCGGCTGGCTGGAAAACCTCAAGCCGGTCAACGAAAACGCTGCCATTGCGGCGATCTTTCGGCGACTGCTTTGGCATATCGGCATCAATGTGTTGTTGGTGGTGGCCTTGTTCATCATTGGCGCCTACATCAATGCGAACAACTGGAGCTGGTTCTCGATGTTGGGCATCGACCGGGAACTGCGGCACACGCTTATCTGGGCCTGTGCGCTGTTCCTGTCGTTGCCCATGCTGGTCGCGGTGTACCGCAAGGCCGAAGCACTTGGCATGGTGCTGGCCGAGTTGGGCATTCGCGAACGGTTTGCCGGCGCGTATACGCAGGCGATCCGCAATGTGCTGGCGCGGGTCATTCCGCTGGTCACGTTGCTGGCGCTGGCCCTGCTGGTCAGCGCGCTCAGTTCGGCCATTCTGCCGCCGCGAGGGGTCGCCTTGGCGCTGGTGGTCGTGGTGGTGCTGGTTGCGGTGGTGCTGTGGCGCGGCTTCGTAAGAATGCATGCGCGCTTGCAGGCGGCCTTGAAGGAGACTCTCGAAAAGCCGGCCCCCTGAGTTCGCGCAGGCGCTTGACTGGCAGACTTGTGCGCTCGCCGGAGGGTGCGGCGGGCTGAACCTTTTCCGCAAATGACGGTCTCATCGCCAGATCGTTGCCAAGATCCGACAAGCACCGCACAATGCGTGGCCTGCCTCCACCGGGAGGCGCGGCCGGCAAAACCGGCATATCCATACTTGAGGGAGTTACGAATGAAGCACTTTCTGCGTCCCACGCTGACGGCGGTTGCGATGGCCGTTGCGTTGGGCATGACGGCCAGCGTTGCCGCCCAGACCGCTGGCGCGGCTGCACCTGTCGACAAGGCCAAGGCCAGCTACGTGGTGGGTTGGGAGATTGCTTCCCAGGTTCCGCCGATCATGCGTGACGAGCTGGACCCGAACGCGGTCGCCAATGCGGTGAAGGCAGCCCTGTCCGGTCAGAAGCCGACCATGAGCGACGCTGAAGCCAAACAGGTGCATGACGCGTTCATGGCCAAGATCCAGGCCAAGTATCAGGCCGAGATGACCAAGCTGGCGGCCAAGAACAAGGCTGAAGGCGATGCCTTCCTGGCCAAGAACAAGACGGCGCCGGGCGTGAAGACCACGGCATCGGGCCTGCAGTACCAGGTGATCAGCCAGGGCAGCGGTGCTCGCCCGGGTCCGAACGATACCGTCGAGATCAACTACACCGGCACCTTCATCAATGGTCAGGTGTTCGACGCATCGGCCAAGCACAACCCGCCGGGCGCAGCCAAGATTCCGCTGGCTGGCGTGATTCCGGGCTTTCGCGAAGGTCTGCAGTTGATGCAGGTGGGTGGTCATTACAAGTTCTTCATTCCGTCAACGCTGGCCTACGGTGCCGAGCCGCAGCCGCCGATGCCGCCGAATGCCACGTTGATCTTTGACGTGACCCTGGTTTCGACCGGCCCGACGCCGGCAGGCGCCGCTCCGGGCGGTCACTGATCGTTTCAGAGTCATTGCCAGGGTAGAAACCTGGCAAGTGTGTCTCGAAAGGGCGCGAAGCGATTCGCGCCCTTTCGCGTCTCCATCGCCTGCGACCACAGGGCCGAACCAATCCGGCGGGCGGTTAGAATGGGCGTCCAACGTTTGCGGAAATCGTCACGACGATGATGAATGTCACTATTTTCGGCACCGGCTATGTCGGGCTGGTTACCGGTGCCTGCCTGGCGGAAATGGGCAACAAGGTTGTGTGTGTCGATATCGACGCGAGCAAGGTGGAGCGCCTTGAGCACGGTGAAATCCCTATCTTCGAGCCGGGGCTACAGGCCATCGTGCAGCGCAACCATGCCGCTGGACGGCTGAATTTCACCACCGAGGCGGCACCGGCCATCGCGCACGGGGAGCTGATCTTCATTGCCGTGGGTACGCCGCCGGATGAGGATGGCAGCGCCGATCTGCAGTACGTGGAAGCGGTAGCGCGAACCATCGGGCAACACCTTGAGCGCTACACCGTGGTGGTGAACAAATCGACCGTGCCGGTAGGTACCGCTGACCGCGTTCGCAAGGTGGTGTCGGACGAATTGGTTATCCGCAAAGTGGCCCTGGAATTCGACGTGGTATCCAATCCCGAATTTCTGAAGGAAGGCGCTGCGGTGGATGACTGCATGCGACCGGACCGGATCGTGGTGGGTACGTCCAGCGCACGCGCGGTGGCGGTTCTGCGCAAGTTGTACGCGCCATTCAATCGCAACCACGATCGCATGGTGGTGATGGATGAGCGTTCGGCCGAGCTGACCAAGTACGCGGCGAACGCGATGCTGGCGACCAAGATCAGCTTCATGAACGAGATCGCGAATATTGCCGAGCGGGTCGGTGCCGACGTGGAACTGGTGCGTCAGGGTATCGGTTCGGACCCGCGAATTGGCTATCACTTCATCTACCCGGGTGCGGGCTACGGCGGCTCCTGTTTTCCCAAAGACGTGCAGGCGCTGGAACATACCGCGCACGCACATGGTTACGAAGCGCACCTGCTCGGTGCGGTTGAGGCGGTCAATCGGCAGCAGAAGGGCAAATTGTTCGAGCTTGTTTCGCGCCATTTCCACGGTCAGCTGGCCGGCCGCACGATTGCTTTGTGGGGCTTGGCGTTCAAGCCGAACACCGACGACATGCGTGAAGCCTCCAGTCGACGTCTGATGGAACTGCTGTGGGATGCGGGCGCCAAGGTGCGCGCGTTTGATCCCGAAGCGCAGCACGAGACACAGCGACTGTACGGTGATCGCAGCGACCTGTTGTTGTGTGATGACGCGATGAGTGCACTGCAGGGTGCCGACGTGCTGGTTGTGGTGACAGAGTGGAAGGCCTTTCGCAGCCCGGACTTCGCTGCCATTCGTGCGGCGTTGAACGAGCCGGCCCTTTTCGATGGTCGCAATCTGTACGATCCGACCGTGGTGGAAGAGGCGGGCTTGGCCTATTACGGCATTGGACGCGGGCGCAGCCTGCAGGTGCCGCTATGAGCCGTCCCAGTGACACCGTCGAGCACCGTCTCGACGAGATGGAGGTCAAGCTGACCTTCATTGATGAGGCGGTGCAGGCATTGACTACGGCGGATGCCGACCAGTCGCAGCGCATCGCTGCGCTGGAGCGCGCCTTGCGTGACCTGCGCGGCGAAATGGCCTCGATGCGTGTCGCACAGGGCAGCGATGCTCACGACGAACCGCCGCCGCCGCATTATTGATTCGAAGCTTTCCCGTCCACCGAAAATGGAACACCCGCATGGCCGATTCCCTGCGCGATCAGCTGCTCAAGAGCGGCATCGTCAAACAGGTTCAACCCGAGCGCTCGCGCGAGCCGAAGCGTGCACCTGCGCCGAAGTTGGGCAAACCCGCTCGGCATGGTGGAAAACCACAGCCGCCGTCAGCGGCGGGTCGCAGCCAGGAGGAAATTGATCTGGCCAAGGCCTATGCTTTGCGCGCACAAACCGAGGCACGCGAACGCAAGCAGGTCGAACAGGAAGCGGCAGAGCAGGCCCGGCTGCGCCGTGAGCGCAAGCAGAACATCCAGAAGCTGCTCGACGGCAAGGCGCTGAACAAGGCCGATGCCGACCAGCCACGCAATTTCGAATTCGGCGGCAAGATCAGGCGGATTCACGTGGATGCCGCGCAGCTAGCCGCGCTCAATGCCGGCGAACTGGGAGTGGTCCAGCAAGCGGGTCGCTACCTGCTGGTGACGCGAGAAATTGCCGAGCAGGTTCGCGCCATTGATGCGCAGCAGGTGGCCTTGCTGGTTGATCCGAATGCTGTCGCCGTAGGCGACGATGGCGTGCCGGACGATCTTATGTGGTGATGGCGGAATGAATAAATGAAGAGGCCCGGCATGCCGGGCCTCTTCATTTCCACCGTTCGCGCAGGGTCAGTCGTCCGAAGCGGCCGGCAGTTCGAGGCCACTTGCAGCCAGCACCGGATTATCCCAACCGTTCTTCGGCTTGAAGCGCTCGCCGTGGCGCTGCGCCAGTTCGTCGAGTTTTGCCCTCAGCTTGTCGATACCTTCGCTGCGTGCGTACTGAATCGGGCCGCCGCGGAATGGCGCGAAGCCGGTGCCGAAGATCACGCCGGCATCGAGCAGGTCGGCGTCATCGACCACACCATCAGCCAGACAGGCGATCGCCTCGTTGACCATCGGCAGGATCATCCGGTCAGCAATGTCAGGCGGGGTCACATAATCCTCGGGGACGGTCGGCTTTTGCGGTTTGCCGTCCTGCCAGACATACAAGCCCTGGCCATCTTTTTTGCCGCGCTTGCCGGCCGCCAGCTTGTCGTCGAGTCCCGGCGGAAGCTCCAGACCCAGGAACGGTGCCAGTTCACGACCCACGGACGCGCATACGTCAAGTCCGACGGTGTCGGCCAGCTCGATCGGACCCATCGGCATGCCGAATTTCTTTGCCTCGCGATCCAGTACCGGTCCCGGCACACCTTCGCTGTACATGCGCAACGCTTCCAGCAAATAAGGCATCAGGATGCGATTGACCAGAAAGCCCGGCGTGCCCTTGACCGCCACCGGCAACTTGCCGATCGCCTTGCAGAACGCCAGCGCGCGTTTCTCGATCAGTGGATCGAGTTGGTCGTGCCGTACCACCTCCACCAAGGGCATCTGCGCCACCGGATTGAAGAAGTGCAAGCCAAGGAAGCGCTGGGGTGCCGCGAGGTTCTTGCGCAGTTCATCCAGCGGAATGCTGGAGGTGTTGCTGGCGAGAATCTGGTTGTTCTGGAACTGTGGCTCAATGGTCGCGTAAAGCGCCTCTTTCGCCTCGGCGTTCTCGTAAATCGCCTCGATAGCAAGATCGGCTTTTGCCACGCCGCTGCCGCTGACGTCGGCGCGTAACCGCAGCATGGCGGCCTCGATCTTGTCCGGCGCTTTCAACTTCTTTTCGTAGAGTGCGCGAGCGCGGTCCAGCGCGGGCTGGATGTATTTCATCTCGCGATCCTGCAGGGTCACATCGAACCCCTTGAGCGCGGCCCAGGCGGCAATATCGCCACCCATCACGCCAGCGCCAACCACGTGCACGTGCTTGATCTGCGGGTCGACGCCTGCGCCCTGGCTCTTGAGGCGTTCCTGCAGAAAGAAGATCCGGATCAGGTTTTGCGCGGTGGGCGTCTGCGCCAGCTTGGCTACCGAGCGCGCTTCGATCTTCAAACGCTGGTTGATGCTGGAGCCACCACACTTCCACACATCGATCATTGCGAACGGCGCCGGGTAATGAGCCTTGCGAACCTTGGCGGCGGTCTGCTTCAGCACCATCGGTGCAAGTACTTGCCGCGCCAGCCAGGTATTGCTGGCCCAGGCCTTGGCACGGCGGGCAAACGGACGGGCAGGGGCGTGGCGCAGCAACACACGCGCCTCTGTCAGCAGGTCTTCCGGGCGGGCCAGTCGGTCGACCACGCCCAGGCTCAGCGCGCGTTTGGCTGACAGGGACTTTCCGGTCAGCATCAGCGGCAGCGCCTCGGTGGCGCCGATCAGACGCGGCAGGCGTGCGGTGCCGCCCCAGCCGGGGTGAATGCCGAGCATGACTTCAGGCAGCGCGATGCGGGTCTTTTCGTCGTCCGCCGCGATGCGCTGGCGGCAGGCGAGGATCAACTCGGCGCCGCCGCCCATGCAGGCACCGTGCACGGCAGCCACCGTCGGACAGGGCAGGCGCGCCAGTGCCTCATAGACGCGCTGGCCATGCTCGATGTTCTCCAACACAGCATCGTGTTTGGCGTACTCGACGAATTCCTTGATGTCGGCGCCCACCGCAAACCCTGACGGCTTGGCCGAAGTGATGATCACGCCCGCAGGCTTGTTGATGGACAAGCGCTCGATGATCTGTTCCAGTTCGTCCAGCACGGCACGGGAGATCGCGTTGACGCTGCTGTTGGCGCGATCCAGGGTCAGCGTGACAACACCATCGTCACCTTCGCTGGTTTTCCAGTGGTTGAAGCGCAATCCTTCGAACATAGAGGAGACACGGGTGATGGAGGAGGCCTGAACCATACCGTCCTGAGGCGATGATTGCGAGATGTGACGCATCTGCTTGACCGCGCGTTGCCAGCGGTGTGAAATCGGGTGAAAGTCGGCCAATCCGATTGTGCTGCCGTGCCGGACCAGTGGCTGCGGTGCGCAGGTGGAGGGCGCGGCTGACCCGATACTCGCCGTGTACCCATGGCACTTCAATCAGGTGCAGCAGTTGATGAACTGGTGCATGTTCGTGGTCCCGGCAGTCCTGCGCGGGCTGTTCTTTCGTTTTCACCGCCGCACGGGAATCCAATGAATGCAACGATGACTTCCGAACCTGTGCAAGCCGGTAACCAGATTCTTGAGCGCATCATTGCTGCTTCAAGTGGCTTGGTGGTGCTGGACAGCAAGGACGTTCCCGCGCTGGTCGAACAGATTCGGGCGGTTGCCCGGCATAGCGGTCAGGCGGTTTATCTGTGGCAGCCTGATACCGGCTTGATCAGTCTGCGTGATGCGCATGTGCGCGTTCCCGACTGTCAGCGTTTGGGCAATGCGCTGCGCTACATGAAGCAAAGCATGCATTTCGGCGTGTATTTTCTGCTCGGGCTGGAATTGCCGCTGTCTGCGATGGATGCCACCTTGTTGCGCCAGTTGGCCCGTGCGCCCAAGGGGCATTTGCGTCGGGTGGTGTTGATTGATGTTCCAAGCACCCTGATCGAGCATCTGGGCGAGTTGGCCATGCGGGTGGATAGCGAGGACAGTCAGCCGCGACGCCTGCGTCTGCGCGACGGTCGCTGGCTGGTTTGAGAACGAGTCCGAAATGAATTCAGGCATTCTGGTTGTCGCTGCCGAGCGTGAATTGCGCCGCAGCCTGTTCGATGCACTCGACCAGGCAGGTTATCCGCAGATATACAGCGCCCGTGATGTGCCACACGCAGCGATCTTGCTGGAGGGACGTCCGTTATCGTCGCCCCTGCAATTGATGGTGCTGGTGGTGGCCGGCGATGCGAAACAGGCACGCCATGCGTGTGAGCAAATGCGTGATTTTCCAGGGGCTGACGACGCGCCGTTGATCGTTGTGCTGGCCGACGAGGCCAGTGTCAGCCCTGCCGATCTTCCGCACGGGGTTACCGATTGGCTGTCTGCATGGAATGTTTCCGAGGAGCTGATTCCCCGTTGGCAGCGGTCGTTGACCAAGATGGGGTTGGGGCTTCCGGCGCCAGCCAGGGCAGTGGTAGCTGCAAGCCCGTCAGATGATTACCGCTTCATTTTCGAGGAAGGTGAGGCCGAGTGGCTGATTGCTGATCTGCAGAGCCATCGTCTGCTCGAGGTCAGCCCTGCCGTGGCTCGGCATGCGCGCGTGCCCGTCGAGCAATGGGAGGGCCTGCCGTTGGGCGAGGTACTGCACTTCGAGGGCATTGCGATCAGCGAAGTGTTGGCCGAGGCCAGTCGCCACTGGTATCCGTGTCAGCGCAAGTCAGCGCAGGGGGCGGATATCGGCCAGGCCAGTGCCCGACGCATTCGGCATGCCGGCGCTGACGCGCTGGCGCTGCTTTTTCGCACGGATCGCGCTGACCTGCGCGCCGAGGCGGCACTGTCGCTGCTGTCGCGCATCTTTGCTTCGACCAGCGGGGTGGATGCGCAGATAGCGGCAGGTCGCCTGCTGCTCGACGAACTCGGGCTGGACTATCTGGCCGTCTGGTCGGCACGTCGCGAGGGCGCAGATGCGCCTAGCCGAATATTGCAGTTGTGGAGCGGTGAAGAAGTGGCCTGGCCAACGGCGCAATTGCAGACGTCGCTGCAACACGTGCTTGCCGGCAAGCCGATTCTGCTTCGCGCCGATGCGAAGCGCCTGGCGCCAGCCGATCCCTTGCTGCAGCAGCTTGAACTGGCTGGCTTTGCCGGCCTGCCGTTGTACGACGAACGTCACGGCGTGCTGGGTGCGATGCTTGCGGGCAGCCGCAGTGGTTTCGGCGAGATGAGCATTATCGAACCGGTATTGCGTTGCGCCGCGGCGCGCTTTGCGCAGCTGCTGGAACTGGGGCGCACACGGGAACAGGGTCGTGCCGAAGGTTTAGTGGATGCGTTGACCGGCTTGCCAAACCGGCTGCTGTTCAACGACCGGCTGGAAACGATCATCCGCGAAGCCTCCCGGAACAGCGAGTGCTTTGCCGTGCTGTTTGTCGATCTGGACTGTTTCAAGGCGATCAACGACACCTACGGACATGCGGCGGGTGATCAGGTGCTGCGGATGGTGACCCAGCGACTATGCGGAAGTATCCGTGCGTCCGATACGGTGGCGCGTTACGCCGGTGATGAATTCATCGTCGTGCTTCGTCACATCGTCAAGAATGATGACGTGACGCGTGTGGCCGAAAAAATCATGCAAGTCATGGAATCACCGTTGTATCTGGATGACGACGTTGAGTTGCAGGTCACCGCTTCGATGGGGCTGAGTTTCTTTCCGGATGACGCCAACGATGCCGCAACCTTGCTCAAGCATGCGGACGAAGCGATGTATGCGGCCAAGCATCAGGGGCGCAATACGTTCAAGATTTACGAGGTGAGCCCGGAGTACGCGCAACAGCATGGCATGGCGTTGAAGACGCGCTTGCGCCATGCCGAAAGCAATGGAGAGTTGCGGGTGGTCTACCAGCCGCAGGTCAACACTGAAACCGAGGACATCGTCGGCATGGAAGCGCTGGTGCGCTGGGAACATCCCGAGCTGGGCATGATCAGTCCGGCGGTATTCATCCCGCTGGCCGAGGAAAGCGGCCTGATCGTGTCGATCGGTGAATGGGTTTTGCGAACCGCCTGTCGCCAGGCAAAAGAATGGGATCAGCGCTACGGGTTGCGGTTGCGGCTGGGTGTGAACCTGTCCGCCGTGCAGTTGATGGAGCCGCTGCTGCTCGATACGGTGGCTGCGGCATTGCGTGATACCGGGCTGGACCCGACCTTGCTGGAGCTGGAGGTAACCGAAAGCATCAGCATCAAGGCTGCGCCCTATCTGATCGAAAACCTGAATGCCCTGCATCGGCTGGGCTGTCATATCGCCATCGACGATTTCGGTACCGGTGCGGCGTCGCTGGATTACCTGCGCCGGCTTCCCGCCGACCGAATCAAGATCGACCAGAGTTTCGTGCGCAATATTGGTGTGGACCCCGATGACGAGGCGATCGTGCGCGCCACCATCGACATGGCGCACCGCTTGAAACGGTCGGTGATTGCCGAAGGTGTCGAGATTGAACAGCACCTGCAGTTCTTGCGCGACCATGACTGCGATGAGTTGCAGGGCTATCTGTTCTGCCGCCCGTTGCAGCCGGTCAGCTTTGACAATCTGCTGGCCGAGCGGCAACGTCTGCGTGAGGGCCGCGCGGCCGAGCTGGCTTGAGCACGTTGCAGCCGCCCCCATAACTGAGCATGGCTCGTGATGGGGCCGGGTGGCTCCCCTGCCTGACAACAACCCGCCAACAGGCGGTGCATTAAGCTGGGGCAATACCCTGTTCACGTTGAACTACGGCGCCAGACAATGGTCTGATCGCCGCGTTCAGTTCACAACAAGCTCCCGCAGCGGATGACGGCATTGACGACGGATACGGCCCGGTTGGGCGAAAATGAACTGGATCGCGCGCTGGTCGAGCGTGTGCAGCAGGGAGACAAGCGCGCCTTCGATCTGTTGGTGCGCAAATACCAGCACAAGCTGATCGGGTTGGTTTCTCGTTATGTGCGTACCCATGCCGAGTGCGAGGACATCGCACAGGAATCTTTCATTCGTGCATGGCGTGCGATCGGCTCGTTCCGTGGCGACAGCGCGTTTTATACGTGGCTATACAAAATTGCGGTGAACACGGCGAAGAATCATCTGGTGGCGCTGGGGCGGCGGCCCCCTTCGGGCGATATTGACGCCGACGACGCCGAATTCATGGCAGGCGCCGAACGCATGCACGACAGTGCCACGCCGGAGCGCGAGTTGATGCGTCAGGAAATTGAACAATCCGTGTATTCCACTGTCCAAGCACTGCCCGAAGAGCTGCGGACCGCCATTACGCTGCGTGAAGTGGATGGCCTCAGCTACGATGAAATTGCCGAAGCGATGGGCTGCCCGATCGGTACGGTGCGTTCGCGCATCTTCCGGGCGCGCGAGGCAATTGACGAGAAGCTGCGGCCACTTTTGTCGGACCGCTGAGGATCAGACATGAAACAGGCAGGCATGAATCAGAACACACGAGAGAATCTCTCTGCAGGCATCGATGGCGAGTTGTCGAAGGAGCAGCTGCGATTCCTGCTGCGCAGCCTCGATCACGATGCCTCCTTGCAGCAGGACTGGGCTCGTTACCACACCGCCCGCGACAGCTTGCGTCATGAGTTGCCGGCGCTGGCCAGTAGCGGTTTTGCTGCGCGGGTGATGCTTGCCATTGAACAGGAGCCGGTAGTTACCGGCATGGCGCCAGCCCGACACCGTCACTGGTTGCGCTGGTCTGCCGGTGGCGCTATCGCTGCCAGCGTTGCTGCAGCAGCGTTGATGGTGGCGCAACCCCGTGCAGACACCAGCAGTCTTGATCAGGTGGCTGCTTCTACCAGCGTGCAGCAGACTCAGGCGGTTGCCGGCGTTGCGCCTGCGAGTCAGCCCGTCGCGCCGGCCGCCGTACCGCCGTGGCTCAGCGGAAATTCCGCTGGGCTGCTCAGTCAGCAAGCCTCCGCCACTCTGGGCTCGCCGTTCGATCAGAGTCAGCCCGTCTATGCGCGACGATTGTCGGGTTACCCGTCGATGCCGCGTTATCGTACGTTGGAAAACAACGACGGAAGCTACCTGTTGCTGCTCGATCCGCAACAGCGCGTGCCCGCGCGGTTGCCGGGAACTTCTGCCGTCGCGCAATAGTTGCGGGTCGGCGGGTAGTTTCCGCAGACGGGTCTTGGCTTGCAGCATGACCGGCTCCTCCGCGAGCCGCAGTATCGGTGTGAGCTGATCCCTCTGCGATCGCTCGGTTTACCGTCTGCCTGTCACCCAAGCCATTCCAGGACCATTTTTTGGCGGCCTGCAAGGCCGCAGTCAATCCGAGGAGGAGCCATGAATCATTCCATTCTGCGCCGTGTGGCGTGTTGTGCCCTGTTGGTCGTCGCCAGTACTGGCGGTGTGCAGGCGCAGACCCCGACCAGCGCGACGCTACCGGATTTCACCGGCATCGTGCAGAAGAACGCGCCGGCTGTGGTCCACGTGGAGGCGAAGTACACGGGCGAGTCATCCCCCGGCAGCCGCCGGATGATGCCGGGTCAGCCGCCATCAAACGACCCGCAGGCGGAAATATTTCGTCGCTTCTTCGGCATGCCGATGATGCCGTCGCCGCAGCAGCAGAAGCACACCTCGCTGGGTTCGGGTTTCATCATCTCCCATGATGGCTACATTCTCACCAACAACCACGTGGTCGACCATGCCGACCAGGTGACCGTGCGCCTGCAGGACCGGCGTACCCTGACCGCGAAGGTCGTCGGTACCGACCCGACCTATGACATTGCCCTGCTCAAGGTCGATGCCGGCAGCGATCTTCCGGCGGTAGATCTGGGTGACTCGCGCAACCTGAAACCGGGTCAGTGGGTGCTGGCGATTGGTTCGCCGTTCGGCTTCGATTACACCGTGACCCAGGGCATCGTCAGTGCGGTTGGGCGCAACCTGGGCCAGCGTGACCAGCCGTATACCTCGTTCATTCAGACCGACGTGCCGATCAATCGCGGCAATTCCGGTGGCCCGCTGTTCGACCTGCAAGGCCGCGTGGTCGGCGTCAATTCGCAGATCTACTCCAACACCGGCGACTATCTCGGTGTGTCGTTCTCGATCCCGATCGATGTGGCGATGAGTGCCGTGCAGCAGCTCAAAACCAAGGGCTATGTCTCGCGCGGCATGTTGGGTGTGACCATGCAGCCGGTCGATGACGACATCATCAAGGCGTTCAAGCTTGACAATGGCACCGGTGCTGCAGTGGTCGATGTAACGCCGGACAGCGGTGCGGCCAAGGCCGGCATCCAGCCTGGTGACATCATTCTCAGCTACAACAACCAGCCGTTGCTGCAGGCGTCGGACCTGCCGCCGCTGGTCGGCATGACCAAGCCGGGCAGCACGGTGCCGGTGGAAATCCTGCGCAACGGCAAGAAGCAGACGCTTCAGGTCGCCATCAGCGAAGCCACGCGCGATCGCAATGCGGTCAACAACGTTGCGGCGGGCTCGTCGGCCAGCAAGGCTGGTTCGGCAGCACTGGGCTTGTCGGTGCAGTCGATCGACAGCGACACGCGCAGCCAACTGGGGCTGAAATCGGGGCAGGGCGTGGTTATTGCTGACATCACTGGCCCGGTGGCGGCGCAGGCCGGTCTGCAGGCGGGTGACGTGATCACCATGGTGAATCAGCAGAAAGTGGGCAGCGTGGCTGAGTTCGAGGCGGCCACGAAGGGCGTCAAGGCGGGCAGTACGGTGTTGTTGCTGGTGCGTCGTGGTGAGCAGAGCAACTTTGTCGGACTGACGGTACCGGCGGGTCGTTGAGCTAGCTCAGGCATTGAGCTGGCGCCGTCGCTCCTGCCCGGTAGCGACGGCGCCAGCCCGGATCGCCTGATCAGCACAATCCCATGCGATAATGCCGGGTTAGCGTCGCCTCTTGGCGGCGTCGCCGTGCCATCGCACGGCGCCAGCCCCAGCCCGAACACAGGCCGTCAGCGTTCCATGGAATTGATCCGCAACTTCTCCATCATTGCCCATATCGATCACGGCAAGTCGACTCTCGCTGATCGCATCATCCAGATCTGTGGTGGCTTGGCCGACCGCGAGATGGAAGCGCAGGTACTGGACACCAACCCGATCGAGCGAGAGCGTGGCATCACCATCAAGGCACAGTCGGTATCCCTGCCGTACACCGCGCGCGACGGCAAGACCTATCAGTTGAACTTCATCGACACGCCTGGCCACGTTGACTTTTCCTACGAGGTCAGCCGCTCGCTGGCGGCCTGCGAGGGCGCGTTGTTGGTGGTTGACGCGGCGCAAGGCGTCGAAGCACAGTCCGTGGCGAACTGCTACACCGCCGTGGAGATGGGCCTGGAAGTGGTGCCCGTGCTCAACAAGATTGACCTGCCTACGGCCGACGTCGAGAAAGTGAAGCTCGAGATCGAGGCGGTGATTGGCGTCGATGCGACGGATGCGGTGGCAATCAGCGCGAAGACCGGGCTGAACGTGATCGAAGTGCTGGAAGCGATCGTCGCCCGCATTCCGCCGCCGAAACCGCGCGACACCGACAAGCTGCAGGCGCTGATCATCGACTCCTGGTTCGACAACTACCTGGGCGTGGTGTCGCTGGTGCGCGTGATGCAGGGTGAAATCAAACCTGGCGACAAGCTGCTGGTGATGTCCACCGGCCGCACGCATGAAGTCGGCGACGTTGGCGTATTCACACCCAAGCGCAAGAAGCTGGACAAGCTGGGTGCGGGTGAAGTGGGCTGGATCAATGCGTCGATCAAGGACGTCCATGGTGCACCGGTCGGCGATACGCTGACCCACGCCGGCAAACCGGCCGACAAGGCGTTGCCGGGTTTTCAACACATGCAGCCGCGGGTGTTCGCCGGTTTGTTTCCGATCTCGTCGGATGATTATCCGGCGATGCGCGAGGCACTGGACAAGCTGCGCCTGAACGACGCGGCGCTGTTCTTCGAGCCGGAATCATCCGAGGCGATGGGCTTTGGCTTTCGTTGCGGCTTCCTCGGCATGCTGCACATGGAAATCGTGCAGGAGCGACTGGAACGCGAATACGACCTGGATCTGATCACCACTGCACCGACCGTGGTGTACGAGATCCTGAAAAGCGATGGAACCACCATGCTGCTGGACAACCCGGCCAAGTTGCCGACCAATACCAGCCTGGTGCAGGAAATCCGCGAGCCCATCATCATTGCCAACATCCTCACGCCACCGGACTACATCGGCAACGTGATCACCTTGTGCGAGGAAAAGCGCGGCGTACAGCGCTCGATCCAGTATCTGGCCAGCCAGGTGCAGATCAGCTACGAAATGCCGCTGGCTGAAGTGGTGATGGATTTCTTCGACCGATTGAAGTCGGTGTCGCGTGGCTATGCCTCGATGGACTATCACTTCGACCGTTTCGAGGCCGGCCCGTTCGTGCGTACCGACGTTCTGATCAACGGCGATCGGGTCGATGCGCTCAGCCTGATCGTGCACCGCAGCCATGCCGACCGTCGCGGCCGCGATCTGGTCGAGCGGATGAAGGATCTGATTCCGCGGCAGCAGTTTGATGTGGCCATCCAGGCTGCGATCGGCGCGCAGATCATCGCGCGTTCAACTGTGAAGGCGTTGCGCAAAAATGTGCTCGCCAAGTGCTACGGTGGCGACGTCAGCCGCAAGAAGAAGTTGCTGGAAAAGCAGAAGGAAGGCAAGAAACGCATGAAGCAGGTGGGTCGGGTGGAAATCCCGCAGGAAGCCTTTCTTGCCGTTCTCAGGGTGGACAAATAGTTTTGGCCGGGTCCGCTGGATCGTGGTTCGGGACGCGCAGCCTCTGGCTTTCGCGTGCCCTGAACCCCGAATCCCGAAGCCCGGCTCTCAATGGAGCCGCACATGGATTTTGATTTCTCGGCGATTCTGCTTGGTCTCACCGTGGTGTTCGGTGTGATCTGGGGGCTGGACCGCCTGTTCCTGTACAAGCAGCGCAAGGCGCGACTGGACGCGGCGGGCAGCGAATATCACGACCCGGTGGTGGTGGACTGGTCGCGTTCGCTGTTCCCGGTAGTGCTGGTGGTGTTGCTGCTGCGCTCGTTCGTGGCCGAACCGTTTCGCATTCCGTCTGGTTCGATGATGCCGACGCTGGATGTGGGTGACTTCATCCTGGTCAACAAGTTTGCCTATGGCCTGCGCCTGCCGGCCTTCAACAACAAAGTGATCAGCCTGGGTGAACCGAAGCGCGGCGACGTGGTGGTGTTCCGCTTCCCCGGTTATCTGTGCCCGGTTGACGGCAAGCTGGTGCGCAGCGGCGACATGAGCTGCAACGACCCAAATGCTCCGGTGCCGTCGCAGAACTGGATCAAGCGCGTGATCGGCCTGCCGGGCGACACCATTGATGTGCATGGCGACGAACTGCTGGTCAATGGCGAACGCGTCACCGCGGACCGCATCGGTCCTTATGTGGGTAATCCGCAGCGCACGGTCGACCAGATCATGTTGAACATGGGCGCTACGGTGTGGACCGAACATCTGGGCTCGGTGAACCACATGATCGCGCGCATGCCGGCGTACAACACGCCGAACTCCATCCCGAACGACCGGGTCCCGTCCAAGGTTCCTGCAGGGTGTTATCTGGTCATGGGTGACAATCGCAACGACAGTCTGGACGGCCGCTGGTGGGGTTGCATGCCGGAACAGAACCTGGCCGGGAAGGCTTTCCTGATCTGGATGAGCTGGAAAGGTTGGGGCACCGGTGGCGTGGACTTCTCCCGAATCGGTACGGTCATCCATTGAGCGGGCTTGCCTGGGCAGGCTGGCAGGTCGGGGCATGTTCGGATCCACGGGTCGCACAGATAATCGCCAACAGTGCGAGAATCCACAGGCATAATCGGCACGGCGGCTCAGCTGCCCGTTGCGCAGTCGCATCATTCACCAGCAAAACCAGCCGCAAAGTCGGCATAGCGAGGGGACTATGAAATCGAAGCAGTCGGGTGTAACCCTGATCGGGTTCCTGTTCATTCTGGGAATAGTCGCTTTCTTTGCCTACATGGCGATGAAACTGGTCCCTTCGTATTCCGAATACATGGGTGTGGTCAAGGCGATGGATCAACTGGCCAGCGAAGGCACAACGGGCAAGTCGCTGGACGAGGTACGTCGCGACTTGTTGCGCAAGATGGACTTCCAGTACGTGGACGATGCCGTGGTTCGTCCCGAGGACATCACGATCAAGAAGAATGCCGGGGGCGCCAGCGATCTGCAGGTGGCTTACGACAAGGATATTCCGTTCATGTACAACATCGACTTCCTGCTGCATTTCGAGAAAAGCATTCCACTCAAGGGCAATGTGGGTGAGTGACTTTTGGATCTGAATTACCGTTTCCGGGACCCTGCGCTGGCCGAGCTGGCGCTGACCCATCGCAGCATGGGCAAGCCCAATAACGAGCGACTGGAATTCCTCGGTGACGCGCTGTTGGGCGCGATCATCGCCGAGATGTTGTATGAGGTGCATCCCAAGGCCAGCGAAGGCGAGCTGTCACGCTTGCGTGCACAATTGGTCAACGGCCAGGCGCTGGCGGTGGTGGCGCGAGAGCTGGAGCTGGGTGATGGCCTCAAACTGGGCACGGGTGAATTGAAAAGCGGCGGGTTCCGGCGCGAATCGATCCTTGCCGACGCCTTCGAGGCGACCCTCGCGGCAGTTTTTCTGGACGGTGGCTTCGATGCGTGTCGCGCCACCGTGCGCGGATTGTTCGCCGAGCGTATTGCCGCCTTGCATCGTTCGTCCAAGGACGCCAAGACGCGGCTGCAGGAATGGCTGCAGGCCAAGGGGCTGCCGTTGCCGCAGTACGAACTGGTGGCCAGCCGCGGCGAGGACCACGCCAAGACGTTCGATGTCACCTGCACCATAGTTGAGCCGGTGGCGTTCGTCGCCGAGGCGCATGGCGGCAGCCGGCGAGCAGCCGAACAGGACGCCGCCGAGATCGTGCTGAACCAGTTACTGGAACAACAGCGCCCCGCCTGAATTCGTGGTTCCGTTGTGCACGGGACGCTGACCCGACCTGGCCTGGCCTGGTGCCGGGACACCCGCGCCGTCTGCAACGTGCCACTTGCGGCAAAGCACTACACTTGCCACCTGATTTGCCATTCGACTTGCCGAGTACCTCAGTCATGAAGCACCCACTGGATTCTGCCGATGGCAGCCTGCCGCACGACGATTTTCGCTGTGGCACCGTCGCGCTCGCCGGACGCCCCAACGTCGGCAAGTCGACCCTGCTCAACGCGCTGATCGGTTTTCGCCTGTCGATCATCAGCCCGCGGCCGCAGACCACCCGCCATCGCATCCTGGGTATCAATACCAATGATGCGGGGCAGATCATGTACGTCGACACGCCCGGACTGCATCGCGGCGCCAAGCGTGCGATGAATCGCAGCCTGAACCGTGCGGCGCGTTCAGCGATCAGCGACGTGGACTTGGTGGTGCAGGTGATCGAAGCCGGGCGCTTCACCGATGAAGACGAGGCACTTTACGCCGCGCTGGTCGAGCAGTCCTCGCCGCGCCTGCTGGTGATCAACAAGGTCGACCTCAACAAGGACAAGACGGTGATGCTGCCGTTCGTCACCGAGCTGGTGGCCAAGCACAGCTATGACGAAATCCATTACATCAGTGCGCTGAAAAAGCAGGGTCTGAAAGAACTGGAACAGGCGATTCTGAAGCGCCTGCCGGTGGGTCCGCCGGTGTTCGGCCAAGATGAGGTCACCGATCGCAGCGAGCGCTTCCTGGCCGCCGAAATGGTCCGCGAGCAGCTGATGCTGCGGCTGGACCAGGAGCTGCCCTATGCCACCACGGTGGAGATCGAGCAGTTCACCGATCGTCCCGACGGCATTGCCGAAATCCACGCCATCATCTGGGTCGAACGGGATGGCCAGAAAGCCATCGTGATCGGCAACGGTGGCGTCCAGCTCAAGGCCATCGGCAGCAACGCCCGCCGCCACATGGAGCGCATGTTCGAGCGCAAGGTGTTCCTGAAGTTGTGGGTGAAGGTGCGCGAAGGCTGGGTCGATGACGAGAATATGCTCAAGAAATTCGGATATACGGATTGAGGGCAGCCAACAGGGGACAGGGAACAGGGAACGGGTAACGTATAGTCCGGGTTGTGCTGAGCTTGCTGGCTCAGTGGAATTAATCAAGGTGAGATCACGCATTTTTGCTTGCGTGATGACCCCAGCCCTCTATGCTCTTCCCCGTTCCCCGTTCCCCGTTCCCCGTTCCCCGTTCCCCGTTCCCCGTTCCCCGTTCCCCGTTCCCCGTTCCCCGTTCCCCGTTCCCCGTTCCCCGTTCCCCGTTCCCCGTTCCCGGTTCCCCGTTCCCCTGACTCATGCGCATCGAACAGCAACCTGCTTATGTGCTGCATGCGCGTCCCTACCGCGAGACGTCGCTGCTGCTGGAATGCCTGAGCCGCGAACATGGCCGGCTTGGCGTGGTGGCGCGTGGGGTGCGCGGTGAACGTTCTCGGCTGCGTCGGGCCCAACTGGAGCCGTTCCAGGCGCTGAGCGTGGACTTGCTGCTACGTGGCGAGATGGCCACGCTGACCGCAGTCGAGTCGGTGGGCACGCCGGCGCGGCTGACCGGTGACGCCGGTCTGGCCGGGCTCTATCTCAACGAACTGGTGGTGCGCCTGACTGCGCGTCAGGATGGCTCTCCACCACTATTCGATGCGTATGCGCTGACCGTGCAACGGCTGGCCCTGGGCGAGTCGCTGGGCTGGACCCTGCGGCGTTTCGAGCGCGATCTGCTGGAGACCACCGGTTACGGTCTGCAGCTGCAGTTCGACGCCGCATCCGGCGAGCTGCTGGACCCCGAATCAAGCTATCGATACGAGGTCGAGCAGGGTGCCACGCGCTGCCCCGCGAGCAGTCCGCATGCAATTCGCGGCAGCGATCTGCTGGCACTGGAGGCCGATGTCCTGCCCGACGCCTACGGATTGAAAGCCCTGCGTGACATGATTCGCGGGGTGATCCGTTTTCACCTGGGCGGCGGAGAATTGCGGGCCTGGCGGGTGTTGGCCATGGCGGTGTCGCGCAGCCAGCCTTCGCGCAATCCGTCACCGAACCAGTCTGACTGATCGCAGGCGTACACGGCGGATGGCGGCATGGCGCAAGGCCGTGTAGTTGGCAGAAGGTACCCAATCAGCGGCCGGCCGCGGCGTCGATCCGCCGAAAAGCTAAGCGTCCAATGCCTGCAAGGTAGCCAGCAGGGCGCGCCGAAACCGGGTGAGAGCGGCGCTGCCGCCGACGGCTTGCTGCAGTTGTTGCTGCAACAACACAGTCTGCCGTGACAGCGCGCGGGCACCGCAGAACCCGCAGGACGAACGCAAACGGTGCAGGCGCTCGCTGAGGGCATGGGGGTCCCGGCTCAACGTATCCAGCTCTCGCTGCAACAAGGCCAGTTCTTCGCGCAGCAGCAGTCGCAAGGCGCGCATGGTGCCAACGTCACCGGTGGTATTCAAAGCGGCCTGGTCATCCAGCACGCTGGCATTGCGGTGTTCCGTCGGCACCAGCGCCAGCACTGTGCGCAATTCGGTCAGTCCACAGGGTTTGAGCAGTACTTCGCTGAAGCCGGCGTCCAGCAGCGACTGGCGCATCCCTGCCGCCAGCTCCGCGCTGGTGGCCACGGCCATGCTGTCGGCGGAGCACGCCTGCACGTCGGCGCGCAAGGTTTGCAAGATTTGCAGGGCACCGGCGCCGGGCATGCGGCAGTCCAGCAGCAACAGATCGAAAGACTCGCTGGTCGCGCGTTGCAGCGCCGCGCTGCCGTCCAAGCAGGCCTCCACCTCGGCTCCCATCGAACTCAGGCCATCGCGGAGAAAGCGGCAACTGCCAGGGTCGTCATCGGCAACGAGTACGCGTGGGCGAGGCATGGAGACGGGCTCGAAAGCGGTGTTGGCAAGACGGCTGCTCATGACGAATTCCTTTTCGTTCAGCTTGATTTGGCAGAATGGCCCTACATGCGTCCGACTTCAAGCCATCTGTTGATCTGTTGTTGCCTGCTGTTCGGCATCGGTCGGGCAGCACCCGCGCGCGCGGATGTGCTGCTGACCGCCAAGTCGATCTCGGTTCCGGGTGTTCGGCTGCAGGCGGCAAGCCTGCGTATCGGCAGCGACGCGGCAGGTGGAATCAGCGTGCAATTGCGCGCCGCGCAGGCGGACATCCCGGCGATGGGCTGGCAGCACCTTGGGCTGACTCTGGATGGCCGCGTGCAGCGTGATGAACGACTTCGCTGGACCCTGGACGGCAAGTTGCGCCTCGCAGGCGCGCCCGGCGGAGCACTCAGCGACGCGCAGGTGAATGTGCAGATCAGTAGTGAGGCAAACACCTTGCTGATCGATATCCAGCAGGGCAAGGCAAATGCGAATGCCTGGTTGCCGCTGGACCAGCCCACCCATGCGCAGATCAGCGTGGAGAACCTTCCGGCGGGCTGGTTGCGGGGGCTGCTGGGCACCGTGTGGTCGGGGCGACCGACAGCCGGGCGACTGAAAGCCGAGTTGGCGCTGGATTTGCGTGATCGGGGCGTGCAATCGTCGGGGCAGTTCACCCTGGCTGACACCGGCTTCGACACCCCGTCCGGCACGCTGGCGGCTCAGGGACTGGCCGGCAACGGACGTTTCAGTCTCGACACCACCGGCCGCGTCGCCAGCATCGACCTGGACGCCAGCCTGCGTGGGGGCGAACTGTTGCTGGGGCCGCTCTACGCCAAGCTGCCCGATCATCCGGTGCAACTGGGCTTGCACGCCGATGCGCAAAACGGCGCCATCGAACTCAGTCGCCTGCGCATCAATGATGCCGACGCCTTGCAACTCTACGGTGCGATGGCGTTCGATGCGAAGGGTGAGTTGAAAACCCTGCGGCTGGATCATCTGCGCGCGGATTTCCCGGCAGCCTATCAGCGCTACGGCCAGGCCTGGTTGGCAACGCTGGGGTTGCGTGACATGCACATCGCGGGGCGTCTGAATGCGAGCCTCGATTTGCGAGCGGACGGTCCGCGCAGTTTCAGTTTCGACGCGGCCGGCTTGAGCCTGGCTGATGCGGACGGGCGAGTAGCCATTGACGATCTGCAAGGCGGCCTGGACTGGACGTTGGAAGGCGATCAACCCGCCACCACGCTGGGTTGGCATACCCTGCAGTTCTACCGGATATCAAATGGGGCAGCCACTTCACACTGGCAGAGTCGCGCCGGCACCTTGAGTCTCCAGCAAACGTTGCGAGTGCCGGTGTTGCAGGGGCAATTGCAAGTGGGTCAACTCGACTGGCGCCCGGCGGCCGCCCAAGGCCAGCGGCTGGCGGCCTCGATGGTGCTGACCGGCATCGATATGGCCAGCTTCAGCAAGGCGATGGGGTGGCCGGCATTTCCGGGCACTCTGGGCGGAGCTATCCCTTCGCTGCGCTGGGTCGATGATCGCTTCGAACTGGCCGGTGGTCTGTCCGCCAACCTGTTTGGCGGCTTCGTCGACATCACCCGTCTTTCGTTGCAGCAACCGTTCGGCCCGACGCCGGTGCTGACCGGGGACATCGCGTTGAAGCAGTTGGACCTTGGCGCGATCACCAGCGTGTTCGACTTCGGCAGCATCAGTGGGCCGCTGGACGGCTTCATCAACGACTTGCGCCTGGTCAACTGGAATCCGGTGGCCTTCAACGCCAGCCTGCTGGCCGACGGCGGCGGCCGGATCAGCCAACGCGCGGTGAACAACCTCACCTCGGTGGGCGGCGGCGGAATTGCCGCCGGCCTGCAGGGCGCCGTACTGAAATTGTTCAAGACGTTTGGTTACAAACGGATCGGCCTGAACTGCCGGCTGCACGGTACGGTTTGCCAGATGGGCGGGCTGGATAGCAGCGACGATGGCTACACTATCGTCGAAGGCAGTGGTTTGCCGCGACTGCAAGTGATTGGCCACCTGACCCAGGTCGATTGGCCAACTCTGGTCAAGCGCTTGCAGGACGCCATTCACGGAGAGACTCCGCAAGTTCGTTGAGCGAACGGCGGATTGGCAACAACCCTCATCAACTACTGGAGCTCATCATGCGCAAACTCCTCTACGTCATTCTGACCGCCCTGGCCATGGCGTTGGTCGGTTGCGTCACGATCAACGTCTACTTCCCCGAAGCGGCAGCGCAGAAGGCGGCCGACAAGTTCATCGGCAATGTGCTGGATCAGGCGACTCCTGCGACTCCAGCGCCGAAGAACCCGAAGCCGGAAGCCGCTGTCACGCAGCCGTCGGCGATGCTGCTGGACCTGCTGATACCGGCAGCACACGCCGGTGACGTGCCGAATATCCAGATCCAGACCGCAGCTGCCGAAGCGATTCGTGCGCGCATGCATGGCCGTTTCCAGGGTGCGCTGGGCGATCTGCTGGACAGTGGCGCGGCCGGCTTCACCCACGACGGCATGGTCGCCATGCGTGATGCGGCCAAGGTGCCGCTGAGCGCCCGCGCGCAGGCCAATGCCACGATTGCCGACGAAAATCGCGATCGCAACGCGCTGTACCGCGAAATCGCCAACGCCAACAACCACCCCGAGTGGGAATCGCAGATCCGTGGCACCTTCGCCAAAACGTGGATCGAGAAGGCGCGTGCGGGCTGGTACTACCAGAATGCCGGCGGTGCGTGGCAGAAAAAATGAGCCGGGCAGGGCGTCACGGGGCGTGATGCGGGCTGATCTGGGATAATCGTCTGCCAGCCATCAGCCAACGCGAACCCATGTCCCGATCCAACTCCGTGTCGCCCAAGCCGTTCGAGGCTCACATCACCGACCTCGGCCATGATGGCCGCGGCGTGGCGCGGATCGACGGCAAGACGGTTTTTGTCAGCGGCGGCCTGCTCGGCGAGACGGTGATGGCGAAACTGCGCAAGCGTCATCGCCATTTCGACGAGGCCGAAGTGGTCGAGGTGATCACCGCCTCGCCGCACCGGGTCGAGCCGCTGTGCCAGCACTTCGCGCTGTGCAGCGGCTGCTCATTGCAGCATCTGGATGCGCCCTCGCAGATCGCCGCCAAGCAACGCGTGCTGGCCGAAAATTTCGAGCGCATCGGCAAGGTCACGTCAGGCTCGTGGCTACCGCCGCTCACCGCCGAGCCGTGGGGTTATCGTCGCAAGGGCCGGCTGTCCGTTCGCAATGTGGCGAAGAAAGGCAGCGTGCTGGTCGGCTTTCGCGAAGAGCAGAACCCGCGCTTCGTCACGCCGATCCAGCGCTGTGAAGTCATGCATCCGTCACTCGGCCCCAAGGTCGGCCTGCTGGCCGAGTTGATCGCCACGATGGATGCGGCCGACACGATTCCGCAGATCGAGTTCGCTGCCGGCGACGACCTGATGGCGCTGGTGTTTCGTCACATGCAGCCGCTGAGCGAGCGTGATCAGGCGGAACTGCTTGCCTTCGGCCAGCAGCACGGTTTCGCGATCTACCTGCAACCTGGCAGCGTCAGCAGCGTGCATCCGCTATGGCCGGAGAGCCCGCGGCTGGCGTTCCGCATTGCCAGCGACGACGCCCGTTTTGCCGATGTGGAACTGGAATTCCAGCCACTGGATTTTGTGCAGGTCAACGCCGGCATGAACCAGTTGATGATGGCGCGGGCGATGGAACTGCTTGATCCGCAGCCCACCGATCGTGTGCTCGACTTGTTCTGTGGCCTCGGCAACTTCACCCTGCCGATCGCCCGCCGTGTCGCCGAAGTGGTTGGCGTGGAAGGTGAGCATGGCTTGGTCGAACGCGCTGCCGAAAACGCCGCGCGCAACGGTATCGACAACGCGAAGTTCCATGTTGCCAACCTGTTCGAAGACCAGCGCCACACCGACTGGGCGCGGCAGCCGTGGGACAAGCTGTTGCTCGATCCTCCGCGCGCGGGCGCCGACAAGGTGCTGGACTACCTGCCGCACAAGCAGACCAAACGCATCGTGTACGTTTCCTGCCATCCCGCCTCGCTGGCGCGCGACGCCGGCATCCTGGTCAACCAGCACGGCTTCAAACTCGTCTCGGCCGGTGTGATGGACATGTTTCCGCACACCGCGCACGTCGAGTCGATTGCCTTGTTCGAACGCGGGTAAGTCAGTATGGGTATCGAAATCGAACGGAAATTTCTGTTGGCCGATGACAGTTGGCGCGCAAACGTCGAACACAGCGAGGCGATGGCACAAGGTTATCTGGTCGGCGCACAGGCGCTGCGCGAGGGCCAGGCGCGCGCTTCGGTGCGGGCCCGTCTGGCCGGTGACAAGGCCTGGTTGAACATCAAGGCTGCCACGCCGGGCATCGCGCGCACCGAGTTTGACTATCCCGTGCCGGTGGCCGATGTGCGGGTCATGTTGGCGAGCCTGTGTGACGGTGTGCTGGAGAAAGTCCGTCACCATGTCCGCGTCGACGGCGTGCTGTTCGAGATTGATGAGTTCAACGGCGACAACGGCGGCCTGATCGTGGCCGAGGTCGAGTTGCCGGCGGTTGACGCGCCATTCCCTCGTCCGCCGTGGCTGGGCCGCGAAGTAAGCGCGCTGACGCGCTACTACAACGTCAACCTGATCACGCACCCGTACCGGCAATGGTCGCCGGCTGAGCGCGCTGCCGAGGATGCCGCATGTTGATGATCGGCGTGGCTGGGCTGGCACTGGCCGAACACGAGAAACCCTGGCTGCGCGCTTCATGTGTCGCTGGCGTGTTGCTGTTCGCGCGAAACTACCAGTCGCGTGAACAACTGATCGCCTTGTGCGATTCGATCCGTGAAGTCGGTGGCGATCATCTGCTGATTGCGGTCGATCAGGAAGGCGGTCCGGTGCAGCGCTTCCGTGACGGCTTCACGCGCCTGCCGCCGCTGGCGGCCATCGGTGCCGTGTACCAGCGCGATGCCAACGAAGCGATCCGCCTCGCCGAGGAACACGCCTGGGTGATGGCCAGCGAGCTGCGCGCCAGCGGTGTGGATTTCAGTTTTGCACCGGTGGTTGATCTTGCGCGCGGCAATGCGGCGATCGGCTTGCGCGCGTTCCACGCCGATCCGGCGATCGCCGCCGAGCTGGGCCAGGCCTATGTGCGCGGCATGCACCTGGGCGGCATGGCTGCGGTGCTCAAACATTTTCCGGGACACGGCTCGGTGGTTGGCGATACACACAAGGTGGCGGCGATCGACCCACGCAGCCTGGAACAGATTCGCCACGACGACCTGCGCCCGTTTGCCGAGTGCATCGAGGCACGCGTCGAGGCGGTGATGATGGCGCACGTTACCTATCCCGCGGTGGACAGCCAGCCAGCCGGCTATTCGAACATCTGGATCGAACAGATCCTGCGCGGCGAGCTGGGCTTCACCGGCGCGGTGATCAGCGACGACATCAGCATGGCGGCCGCCGGTGCCGCCGGCAGCGTGGGTGAGCGGGTGAGGGCGCACCTGGATGCCGGTTGTGATCTGGTGCTGGCCTGCTTCCCCGACGTGGTCGAGGCAGCGATTGCCGCGATGCCTGCCGACGCTGGCACGATGCCTCTTTCACTCGCCGCTCTGCGCGGCACCCTCGGCCCGAGCTGGGCCGGCCTTACCGACAACCCGCAGCGCGATCGCTTCGTGGCGCGCATCACGGCCTTGCACGCCGACCAAGGAAACGCATGAACACTTCCACTCCCGCTTTGAGCGATGCACTGGCTCAGTCCGACCTGTTGTTCGATAGCAAGACGCTGGCGCCGGTGATTGCCGACATGGGCAAACGCATCGATGCCGCACTGAACGGCGAGCGCGCGGTGTTCCTCACCGTGATGAACGGCGCGCTGATCTTCGCCGGCCAGCTCGCGCTGGCGATCCGCACCGATCTGGAATTCGACTACGTGCATGCCACCCGCTACCGCGGGGAAACCACCGGCAGCGAACTGCACTGGTTGCGCGAGCCGATCGTGTCATTGACCGATCGCGTGGTGCTCTTGGTTGATGACATCCTCGACGAAGGCCACACGCTGAAGGAAGTTCGCGAGGACTGCTACAAACGCGGCGCGAAGAAAGTATTGATCGCCAGCCTGTGCACCAAGCAGCACGACCGGCTGGTGGAAGGCATCGCCTCGGACTTCAACGGCGTCGAGCTGCCGGACCGCTTCGTGTTCGGCTACGGCATGGACTACTACGAGCAAGGCCGCAACTTGCCGGGCATCTACGCGTTGAAAGAAGCCAACACCTTGTAGAAACGCCCCGTACGCGATGCGTTTTGTAGGGCGGGCGTGGGCCCGCCGCTGTTGAGCGCAAGCACCATTGAAAGTGCGGCGGGCCGTGCCCGCCCTACGAATGCAGAGCCTCGCGAACACCGTTTTAGTCCACCACCCGAAGACGGATCACTCTGATGTCCCATCTTGAGCCAACTTCCATCGACCTGGCCGTCATCGGCGGCAGCGGCCTGTACAACTTTCCGGGGCTGGAGAACGCCGAGCGGTACACGGTAGACACACCATACGGCCCGGCCTCCGGCGACATCGTGATTGGTGACTTCGTCGGCAAGCGCATCGCCTTCCTCGCCCGCCATGGCGAAAGCCACACGCTGCCGCCGCATCGGGTCAACTACCGAGCCAACGTGTGGGCGCTGCACAGCCTGGGCGCGCGCCGGGTGATCGGCGTCAATGCCGTCGGTGGTATTCGCGGCGACATGGGTCCGCAGGTGATTGTGGTGCCCGATCAATTGGTCGACTACACCCACGGACGCTTCACCAGCTTCTGCGATGTCGACGGCGCCGAGGTGAAGCACATCGACTTCAGCGAGCCGTATACCGAGTCGTTGCGTCAGCAGTTGCTGGAAGCGGCGCACGCAGCCAACGTTGGGGTCATCGGTAGCGGCTGCTACGGTGCCACTCAGGGGCCGCGACTGGAAACACGCGCCGAGATCGCCCGCATGAAGCGCGACGGCTGCGACCTGGTCGGCATGACCGGCATGCCCGAGGCTGTGCTGGCACGGGAGCTGGGGTTGGATTATGCCTGCCTGGCACTGGTGGCAAACTTCGCCGCCGGCTGCGGTGACGAGGCGGAAATCAGCATCGAGGAAATCTTCGCCCATCTCGCTGCCGCCACCGCTGAAGTGCCGCGCATTCTGGGCAAGTTGCTGCAGCTCTGAGAACCATCGGCGGAGTTGTTGCACTCACACGACATATTCGTATTGCAATTGGTCTTCACATCTTGCTATTTTCCCCGCGGTCAGGGCGGCCAACCGGGGGATGAACCGCGTAAAAACCTGGCGTACTCACTCCATGTATCCAGAGGTTCTCGCAATGAGTTTTGGTACGGTCAAGTGGTTCAACGATGCCAAGGGGTTCGGGTTCATCGCACCCGAGGATGGCAGTGCGGACGTGTTCGTCCATTTTTCGGCGATCAATACCAAGGGCTTCCGCAGCCTGCAGGAAGGTCAGCGCGTGCAGTTCGAAGTCACCCAGGGGCCCAAGGGTGCCCAGGCGTCGGCGGTTGAAGCTGCCTGATCTGTCTGATTAAGCCTTGCCAAGCACGATTGAAAACCCCGCATCCTGTGCGGGGTTTTTTTTATGCGGTCGCTGCAATTCATTCACGCCGGCTGGCGGCGCCCAACGGCAGCAACCCGCCGGGCGTGACCGCCACGATTCGTTCGCCTGGCTGCACTGGCGTCTCGTGCAGACCGGTCAGCGTTCCGAACGAGGGCAGCAACCCAGCATCGTCTGCAAACCGGAAGGCGGGCACGCGATGGCGTCGCCAGCCGTCGCGCAAGGTCGTGCCAGGGTGCACGTGGCCGGCCAACACATAGCTTCCAGCGACGGCACCCGGCTCGTGGCGCAGCAGGAACGGTGGCATGGCCAGTGCGTCGCCGACCATTTCGAAACCCAGCCGTCGAGTGTCGAAATGGCGGTCGTGATTGCCGGCAATCAAGCGCATGTCGACGTCGGCATGACGCTGTCGCCACGCGCTGACCTGACCGATCCACGGTGCATCCCGCGGCGCTGTTCCGTGCACCAGATCGCCCAACACGATCAGTTGGGCAGGCTGGTAGTGAGCGATCAGGTCATCGAGACGACCAAGGTCAGCCAAGGTTTGTCCGGTAGGCACGGTGATCCCGGCACGGCGAAGAACCGCGCCCTTGCCGAAATGCACGTCGGCTACCAGCAGGCATTTCGCGTGGCGCCAATATGCTGCGCGCTCTGCGTGCAATTCCAGCGATTCCCCAGCGATCTCCAGGCGCATCTCATTCATCGGTTGGTTGCCTTTTCCAGACTGGCTAACATCCGCTCGACGCGACTCTTCCAGTCATCCGCATGCACCCCGCCGCGCAAGCGTTCCACCCACAGGGGAAACGCGAGCGGGCTCAGTCGGGGTGTTTCCACCCACAACAGCCGATGGCGCGCGCAGCGAATCAGGCAGTCGCGCAGGCGGGCGTAGTCCAGCTGCTGGTCCAGCACCTCGCGTTCCGCCTGCCACAGCAGCGGATGATCGGGATCATGCCGGCGCAGCACGTCGAACAGCAGGCCGCTGGATACCTGCAGCTGGCGCAGCGTCTTGCCGCTGCCGGGGTAGCCGTTGAAGACCAGCCCGGCCACGCGCGCCACCTCGCGAAACTGCCGCCGTGCCAGTTCGGTGAGGTTGATGCTGGCGCGAATGTCACGCCGCAGCTGCCACGGATGCAGCAGCTGGCGCATCGCAGCGGCATCGAGCGGTGGCAACTTGCGGGCGGTGATCGCCAGACCGTAATCGTTGATGGCGTAGCCGTAATCGGCTTTGGCCAGCTGCGAAAGCCGATAGCCGAGTACGGCGGCCAGGCCTTCATGTGCCAGCCGCCCGGCGAACGGATAGACGAACAGATACTCGCCCTCGCGCGTGTGGCAGCGTTCGATCAGCAGCTCGTCTTCGGCCGGTACCCGCGATTGTTGTCGCTGGATCGCCAGCAACGGCTGCAGTGCGCGCATCTCCGCCTCCGGTGCATCGACATCGGCAAGGGTGCGCCGCAGTTCGGCAGAGAGTTCGCCGGACAGCGGCAGCCGCCCGCCCATCCAGCGCGGCACGCCGCCTTGACGGTTGGATGCCTTGCGTACGTAGGCAGTCATGTCCTTCACGCGCACCAGTTCCAGGTTGCGACCGGCGAACAGGAAGCGATCGCCCGGGCGCAGCCGTGATACGAAGCTCTCTTCCACCGCGCCCAGTCGGGCGCCTTTCAGGTAGCGCACCTGCAGGCTGCCGTCGGCGGTGATGGTGCCGATGGACAAGCGGTGCAGTCGCGCCACTCGACTGCTTTCGACGACGTAGCGGCCGCCCGCGTCGCGTTGCAGTTTTTGATATTCCGGGTAGCCGGCCAGGGCCGTGCCGCCGTGTTGCAGATACGCCAGTACCGCATCGAACTGCGCTCGCGGCAGTTGCGCGTAGGCACGCGTGTTGGCGATTTCCGCATAGGCCTGGTCAGCCTCGAAACCGCCACCGAGCGCACGCGTCAGCAGGTGCTGCGCAAGCACGTCCAGGCAGCCACGCAGCGGCCGGCGCGGTTCCAGATGATGTTTTGCCAGCGCACGCCGCGCGGCGGCAATTTCGGCCAGTTCCAGCAGATGGGTTGGTACGCACAGGATTTTCGACGGCAGACCGGGCGCATGACCGCTGCGACCGGCACGCTGCAGCAGTCGCGCCACGCCCTTGGGACTGCCGATCTGGATCACCCGATCCACACTCGAAAAGTCCACGCCCAGATCAAGGCTGGAGGTGGCCACCACGCAGCGCAGCGTGCCCTGGCGCAAACCTTCTTCGGTGGCGAAGCGCAGCTTGGGATCGATCGAGCCGTGGTGGATCGCCAATGTTTCCGGTGCTTCGGGCCACACCGAGGCCAGCGCTTCGTGCCACAGCTCGGCCTGCGAACGGGTGTTGGCGAACACCAGCGCCGAGCGTACTTTCAGCACCGCTTTCAAGACGCGCGCCAGTTGCTTCAGACCGAGATGACCCGCCCACGGAAAGCGTTCGCCTTCATCGGGCAGGGCGGTTTCGATCTGCACGCGCTTGTTGGCGCCGCCACCAATCAGTACGCCTTCACCAGCCAGCGTAGCCAGCGCCTCATCGAGATTGCCCAGCGTGGCCGACAGGCCCCAAATACGTACCTCGGGCTGCAGCGCACGCAAGCGAGACAGACCGAGCTGCAGCAAGGTGCCACGCTTGTTGCCGATCAATTCGTGCCATTCATCCACCACCACGCCACGCAGGTGCCGGAAGCGTTCGGCTGCGTCGGGGTAGCTGAGCAGCAGGGCCAGGCTTTCCGGCGTGGTCACCAGCAACTCGCAGTCACCGCGACGCAGCTTCGCGCGCTCGCTGCTGCTGCTGTCGCCGGTGCGGCGCAGCACCCGCCACGGCAGTTCCATCGCTTCCACCGCGGTGGCGAGGTGCTGTGCGGTATCCGTGGCCAGCGAGCGCAGCGGGGTGATCCACAGCAACTGCAGCCCGCGTTGCGGCCGCAGCACGGCATCAATCAGCGGACCACCAACGGCAGCCAACGTCTTGCCGGTGCCGGTGGGTGCGTGGATCAAGCCGTTCTGGCCGTCCGCCCACGCCCGCCATGCCGCACGCTGGAAAGCCGCCGGCTTGCGCTCGAGCGTGGCGAACCACGCGCGCAGGCGGGCCTCAGCCCGATGCCAGGCGGCGGAGGTCGTCGAGCTTGTCGGCATCGCCGATTCCCTTGTCGGTACGCCAGCGCACGATGCGCGGAAAGCGCACCGCCACGCCAGACTTGTGGCGGCCGGACAGCTGCACCGCCTCGAACGCCAGTTCAAATACGTGCACCGGTTCCACCGCGCGCACCGGGCCGAAGCGCTCGGTGGTGTGCGCGCGGATCCAGCGGTCGAGCTTGCCGATCTCCTCGTCGTCCAGTCCGGAATACGCCTTGGCCACCGTCACCAGTGCTTCGCCGTCCCACACGCCGAAACTGTAATCGGTGAACAGCCCGCTGCGCCGACCATGCCCCGGCTGTGCATACAGCAGCACCGCATCCAGCGTGTGCGGATCGACCTTCCACTTCCACCAGTCGCCGCGCTTGCGACCCACACGATACGGAGAGTCCAGCCGTTTCAGCATCAAGCCCTCGGTTTGCCGCACGCGCGACTGCTCACGCTCGCTGGTCAGCGCGGACCACGAGTCGCTGGTGATCGCCGGCGACAGGATCAGGCTCGGATCAGTAGACGTCAGCAGACGGGCGAGCAGGGCGCGGCGCGCGTGCAACGGTTGCTCGCGCAAATCAATGCCTTCGTGCTCCAGCACGTCGTAGGCCATGAAACGTACCGGCGCATCGGCCAGTAGCTTGGGGCCGGGCTTCAGCTTGCCGATGCGCCTTTGCAGCGCAGTGAACACCAGCGGGATCTGGGCCACTGCATCCCACGCCAGCACTTCGCCATCCAGCACCGCTTGCGCCGGCAGCGAAAATGCCGCGCGTTCGATCTCGGGGAAACGGCCGTCCAGACGTTCTTCGCCACGCGACCACAAATCCACACTGTCGCCGCGGCGCATCAGTTGCGCGCGAATGCCATCCCATTTCCATTCCGCCAGCCACTCGTCGCGCTCGCCCAGCGTGTGCACTTCGTGCTCCAGGGGTGAGGCGAGGAAGAACGGGTAGGGCCGGTCGGCCAGATGCTCGTCTTCGCCGGGTGGCTGGGCCAGCGCGTTCAACGCATCGGCGGAAGGGCGCCAGTCCCCGCTCATGCGATGGGCGATCAGGTCGGTAGGTTGGCCGGACCAATGGGCGATTGCCTGCACCACCAGCTTGTGCGACACGCCCACGCGTAGCGAACCGGTGATCAGTTTGTTGAGCAGAAACACCTGCGCCGGCAGCAGCGCTGCCCACCACGCCTGTAGCCGCTTGATGCGCGCGTCACTCGCCAGCCGCCCCAGTTCGGGCAGGCGTTCCTCCATCCAGTTTTGCAGCGGCACCGCGGACAGTTTGCCGTCGCCGGCCGGCAGCATCAGCGCGATCGTCTCGGCCAAGTCGCCCACCTGTTCGTAGCTTTCGTCGATCAGCCAGTCCGCGTAGCCGGTTGCCTCGGCCAGCGCCTGGCGTAGCTCGCCGGATTTCGCCAACCGGCGCAGCTTGCCGCCGCCCAACACGTAGGCCGCCCACGCCGCATCCGCTGGCGGTGCGTGGCGCAGATACGTCACGATCGCCTCGCGTTTGGCCAGCGTGGAGCTGGTTCGATCCAGCTCGGCATAGAGGGCCGCGAAGCGACGCATCAGCCGCCGCTCTCGGCGTCGGTCCCGCGCAGCACGCGCAGTGCCACTGCGTCGTGGCCCTGGTCGCGCAGATGCCGGATCAAGGTCTCGCCGTCGCCGTGGGTGACATAGATACGGCTGGCCTGGCTTTCCTCGATGCTGCGCAGCAGTCCCGGCCAGTCGGCGTGGTCGGACACCACGAAACCGCGGTCATAGCCGCGACGGCGGCGGTTGCCGCGTATCTGCATCCAGCCCGAGGCGAATCCGGTCGAGGCTTTGGCGAAGCGCTTCATCCACGGCGAGCCCGCGGCCGAGGGCGGCGCCATGATCAGTTCGCCGGCAAAGTCACGGCCGTGCGCGGACTCGCTCACCGGTTCGGTCGGCACCATCACCACGCCCGCCTCGCGGTAGCTTTCGACCAGGCGCAGCATCGCGCCGTGCAGATGCACCGTGCGACCGGTGCGCCGGGCCAGCTCGGCCAGAATCCGCTGCGCCTTGCCCAGTGCGTAGCAGAACAGCACCGCGGGTATCTTCCTTCGTGCGCAGTCGTCACACCATGCCAGCAGCTCGTCGATCACCTGATCCATCGGTGGCCAGCGATACACCGGCAGGCCGAACGTGGATTCGGTGACGAACACATCGCATGGCACTGCCTCGAATGGAGTACAGGTGGGGTCGGGCTCACGCTTGTAGTCACCGGAAACCACCACCACCCGACCGGCGTACTCCATGCGCACCTGAGCCGAGCCGAGCACATGGCCGGCGGGATGCAGCGACACCGTCACCGCGCCCATCGCAAATGGCTCGCCGTAGGCATGGGCGTCAATGGCTGCTGCCGCCCCCAACCGCTCGCGCATCAGCCCCAGGCCAGCCGCCGCCACCTGATAGCGGCTACTGCCTGAGCGCGCGTGGTCGCCATGCGCATGCGTCACCACCGCCTGCGCCACCGGCAGCAAGGGGTCGATGAAGAAGTCGCCGACGGGACAATACAGTCCCTCAGGTCGTGGCTGGAGCAAGGGGTCGGACATCCGCGAATGCTACGGGTGCAAACGTCAAAGCCACGATAAGGCGCGCAGCCGGCGACCGACCTGACCCTACGGCAGCGCATGGCCGTCCGGCATGGCTAAAATGACGGATTGCCGAACCTTCGCAGGAGTTACCGAGTGATCATCAAGCCCAAAGTCCGCGGATTCATCTGCATTACCGCCCACCCGGTCGGCTGCGAGCGCAACGTGCTCGACCAGATCGCCATCACCAAGGCTGCCGGGCACGACCCGTCGAAGGGTCCGAAGCGCGTGCTGGTGATTGGCGCCTCCACCGGCTACGGCCTGGCCTCGCGCATCACTGCGGCGTTCGGCTACGGCGCGGCCACGCTGGGCGTGTTCTTCGAAAAGCCGAGCACCCACGAGAAGACCGGCACCGCCGGCTGGTACAACTCCGCCGCATTCGACAAGGCGGCCAAGCAGGCCGGCCTGTACAGCAAGTCGATCAACGCCGACGCGTTCTCGCACGAGACCCGCGCCAAGGCGATCGAGATCATCAAGAACGAAATGGGCGGCCCGATCGATCTGGTCGTCTATTCGCTGGCCTCACCCGTGCGCAAGCTGCCGGACACCGGCGAAGTGGTGCGTTCGGCGCTGAAGACCATCGGCGAACCGTTCCACAACACCTCGGTCGACACCAACAAGGACACCGTCATCGACGCTACCGTCGAGCCGGCCACCGAGCAGGAAATCAAGGACACCGTCACCGTGATGGGCGGCGAAGACTGGGCGCTGTGGATCGACGCGCTGAGCGCCGCTGGCGTACTGGCTGACCACGCCAAGACCATTGCCTACAGCTACATCGGCACCGAAATCACCTGGCCGATGTACTGGCACGGCACGCTGGGCCAGGCCAAGCAGCATCTGGACAACACTGCTGCACAATTGCGCAGCCGTCACCCGGGACTGCAAGCCTACGTCGGCGTGATGAAATCCGTCGTCACCCAGGCCAGCGCCGCGATTCCGGTGATCCCGCTGTACGTGTCGATCGCCTTCAAGGTCATGAAGGAGAAGGGCATCCACGAGAATCCGATCGAGCAGGCGAATCGGTTGTTCCACGATCGGCTGTATCGGGCTGATGGCGCGGTGCCGGCGACCGATGACGAAGGGCGCTTGCGCCTGGACGATTGGGAGTTGCGCGAGGACGTGCAGGAGCCGTGTCAGACGCTGTGGCCGACGGTTACTACCGAAAACCTGCGCGAGGTCACTGACTACGCCGGGTACAAGCACGAGTTTTTGAAGCTGTTCGGGTTTGACCGGGAGGACGTGGATTACGAGGCGGATGTTGAGGCGGATCGGCGGTTTGATTGTTTGGAGGGGTGAACTGCGGCTGTAGTAGTACATAAAAAGCCACCCGCACCCGCTTCGTGCAAGTCGCGACATATACGCCATTGACGCATATACGTCATTGGCGTAATGTGCGCTCATGATCTTTGTTGAAACACCACTATTCACCCGTCAGATCAAGTTGCTGCTAAGCGACGATGACTATGGAACGTTTCAACGAACGCTGGCCGACAATCCCCAGGCAGGTGATGTCATTCCAGGTACAGGTGGTCTGCGCAAAGTGAGGGTCGCCGCGAAAGGCCACGGCAAGAGCGGTGGTGCACGGGTGATCTACTACCACTTTAATTTCCGCCTCACGCATCGGCCTGTTGTTCGTCTATCCCAAGAATGAACAGGTCAACCTGACGCCAGCACAGAAAGTGGTACTCCGAAAAGTCGTCGAGCAGTGGAGATAGTCGTGGACGCCAAACAATTTGCCAGCTTCTTCGAAAGCGTGACGCAGATGGACGAGATCGTTCACGGCGTGCGTGAGCCATCACGTGAATTCCATATCGATGCCATCGGCGTCACCGATATCCGCAAGGCTACGGGCTTGTCTCAGGCCAGGTTCGCCACGCTGATTGACGTGCAAGTTGGGACGCTGCGGAACTGGGAGCAAGGGCGGCGCGAGCCTACCGGTCCGGCCAAGGCACTGCTGCGCGCTATCAGCAGGGATCCGAAGAACGTTTTGCAGGCGTTGGCTGGGTGATGCGGCGGGGTGTGTCGAAGACTTGGCTAGATCGCTTTTGAACGATCCATTTCATGCGGGAAATTCCATCAGTTTTGTTTAAGTGAAGTTGACCCCGTTTTCGTACCGTTTTCGTAAGTGAACCTGACCCTGTTTTCGAATCATCATGGTGCCGACACCAATGATGGGTGCCCGTCACGCTCACACAATCAAGGAAGGTTCACATGTTCAGGGCGATCGCACCGCAATGGTTGACCAACGATCTTGGAGTCGAGGTATCGAGCAGGGATCGCAACACCATGCAGTACAAGGATGGTGACCACGTGCTGCTGCTGTATTGCGACACCATCGTGGATGACGATGGACGTTTCGGGGCCGCCATTCTTCTGCCGCACGATGCCTATTGGCAGCCGCCGTTCGAACAGGAGCGGATTGACAGCTTTGTTCGGGCGAGGATTGAAAAGAATCTGCTGGATGCCTGGGGCGCAGTCGACTACTGGGTGACCATCGAGAGCTGATCTCATGACATCCCACATGGAAGTGGTGCGACTGGAAGGCGTCATAGCATCCGGAACTTTCCCGGTTGCATCCTCGCACGATGGAGCGGTTTTCTATTCCGACGATGCGGGGAAAAACCGTGGTGCGGCGGAAGCTTATGCAGAACTCTGCAGTCGAGCGGGAAAGAAAACCACGACCTTGGAAGCGACGCCTTGCGGGAAGTGGCTTGAAAACCAGAACCTCTACACCCCCGCCTCGGGCCTGTCCCGTCAACAAGCTGACCAAGTGTGGGGCAAGGCGTCGGCCAAGTATGCCCGCGAAGCATCAGGTAGCTGTCGTTGCTTCATCGTAAATGCAAAACGGGGTCAGGTTCACTTACGAAAACGGCGAAAACGGGGTCAGGTTCACTTGCACCCGGTTGAACAGGAGTAGCTGACGGAGATACAAGCGCAGAAGGTTCTACCGGTGCAGTGGTTGGGAGTTCACTCACCCAGTGGCACGAGATCGAACGTGGAGAAGCAGCTCGAAGGCGTTCCAGGAGACGGCCGTACCGGAGGCGCGCTTACTTGGTTGATGCTCCCCACTGCAAAATCGCGACTCAGCCAAGCTTGGCAACTTTCTTCACCGTTTTCTGACGGGTGCGCTGGCACATAGGCCGTTAGCCATATGGAGAACGCCATGCTTCAGCTCAACCCGCCGATTCCCATGAACACGCCGAAGGGCGAAGGGTTTGCCCACATTCTGCTGGACTACGGCCCCGAGTCGGATCTTTACTGGACCGTGCTGATCACCGAGACAGGCGAAATCTGGACGTACGCAAACAAGTATGTGCGCGCATCGAAGAATATTACCCTGGGTCGCGTGAACCCGAATGCGCCATGCCAGCCCTCGTTGCCAGTTCGACCGGACCTATCGGCACAAGACGCACCGGGTGTCAGGAGCGTGGGTTGAGTCAGAACCTGCGGGATGAACTTCTGCTTGACCCGTCGCGGCTTGGCCCGGGAACGGCTTTCGTGACGATGAAAGAAGGCTGGAGCCGTACGCTCTTTGCGATGTGAGCGTTTGAGCTTTGGGGCTCATGCACTGGATCAGACCAAGACACTGTCGCGGTCGCTATGCGCACTGCATGATGTGCCTGCTGTCTCCTGCGGCAGGGGCAAATCATGAGGATTGAACTTTCTGCAGCAGCTAGGCTTTGTTCCATCAGTTTGATGGCGAGCGCACTTGTTGTACGCGCTGCCAAGCCAGCCAGAACGCCGAAGGTTTCGGTCACAAGCACTCTGGCTTGTTCACTTTCGGCATGCCGCCGGAACGCAACTGCATTGTGGCGTTGCTTGATCGCACAGGAGCTGCATAGTTTGCGGATGCGATTTCGCATAAATGCATGAAGGCAGACGATTGCAACGTCGAAATACTGCACGCGTTCAACAGCGCCGACGGCACGTCCATTTCGTGACGAAAAGCGCGTAGAAAGGCTGGTGGAATCTCGCATCGCGTCCGCAGCGACAAGGTGTTCCGCGACTCAAGTCAACCATGGAGACCAGGCAAAATGTCGACACTGGAGCTGAAGATTCCGCCCCCGGTTATCGCGCTTTCCTGCATGGCACTGGCGTGGTTGTTGGCTCAGCTCACGCCTGGCTGGACTTTCGTTATGCCAGCCCGAATCGTGATTGCGGTGATCCTGGCGCTTGCGGGTATGGCACTGGCGCTGGCTGGCTTTTTTGCGTTTCGCCGAGCCCGAACGACGCCCAACCCGCACACCCCGGAAAAAGCGACCACGATTGTGCAGAGCGGGCCGTACCGATTCACTCGAAACCCCATGTATTTAGGGCTCGCCCTGGTGCTCCTGGGGGTTTGTGCCTACCTTGCAAATCCTTTGACGCTCGTCACTGTTGTCGTCTTCATCGCGTACCTCACGCGCTTCCAGGTCATGCCCGAAGAGCGTGTTCTTCTGGCGACGTTTGGCGAGCCGTACCAGCAATACACACGGTCGGTCAGCCGCTGGCTTTGAGCATGAAAGGTGCGGAACGGTCAGGTCACTTTGTCATGTTTCGCCCATGGACAACGGTGACTTCTTACTGTTGACCGGCAGGATCAGGATGCTTCGTTTAGCCCTACAGTTGCGACTCCACCGGCCGCACCAACAACTCGCCCAGCTTCTGCTTCCATGAACGCTGCTTCCACTTTGCCAGCGTGTATGGCTTGGCATGCTGCAAGTCGGCATCCATCACGGCGGTCATTTGCTGCCCGAATTCGCGAGAGTAGACGTTCAGGCTTGCCTCGTCGTTGAGGTCGAACGAGCGCATATCGAAGTTGGTCGAGCCTACCGAAGTCAGTTCTGCGTCGAGGATGAGCATCTTGTTGTGCATCATCGTCGGCGTGTATTCGAAAATCTCCACACCAGCAGTCAGCAATCGGCCCCAGCGGCGTTTGGACGCCATGCGCACCAGGCTCGAGTCGATGTAGTGACCGGGCACCAGCAGGCGGATGGCGACGCCGCGCTTGCGCGCGTCGAGCAGGGCGTCGACGACCAGGCGGTCCGGAATGAAATACGCGGCCTGCAGGTCGATCGATCGGCTGGCAGCGGCCAGCGCAAGCAGGTACATCAGGCGCATGCTGGCGTTGCCGCCGGCCGGTGAGCTGACGAACAAGTGCATGCCGTTATTGCCCGCAGGCTGTAGTCGCGGGTAGTACAGGTCGCTGTGCAGAACCCGGCCGGTGGTCTTGATCCAGTTGTCCATGAAGCCGGCCTGCAACTGCGCCACCACCCGGCCTTCCACGCGAAAGTGGATGTCGCGCCAATGTTCGGGGTCCTGCGCGTGGCCTTGCCACTGGTCGGCAATGCCCACGCCGCCGGTGAAACCGATGCGTCCGTCGACCACCAGCAGTTTGCGATGGGTGCGATTGTTTAGCCGCGCAATGCTGTACCAGCGCAGCGGGTGGTAACGCTCCACCTCGACGCCGGCGTCAGTAAGTTCGTCCAGCAAGCGCCCGTCCATTTTCGCGCTGCCCGCCCAGTCGAGCATGACATGGACGGCGACACCGGCCTGGCAACGCTCTTTCAGTGCATCGGCGAATAACTTGCCGATATCGCCGGACCAGTAGATGTAGGTTTCGAAGGTGATGCTGCATTTTGCGCCACGAATGGCTTGCAGCATGGCCGGGAAGATTTCGTCGCCATTTTGCAGCGCAGTGATGGCGTTGCCATCGAGCACGGCCGGCCCGAGCATGGCGTCCATTTCCAGCTTGAATTGCGGATCGTCAATCGGATGGCAGTGCTTGACGTGATGCCGCACGGACTTTTCCGGACGATGGAAGTTCATCGAGATCATCACGATGAGCGTGGTGATCACGACGGTGACAAGTATCACGATCCACATGGGCGCGGAGTCCTGGAAGGCAGTGAGAGCTGGCAAGCAGTATGACCGTCACGATAGCTCCCATCGTGTCTTGATGGCGTCGATGGCGGCAACATCCCTGCGGAGGTGAGACGACGCCAATCGGCTTTTTCTGGTGTCGTATCGTCGGCTGCGGCTTTCGATGGCTGGCGTGGAATCAGAGGTAGGTTCCCCCGACTATGCCGCGCTATGACCGGACTCGCCGACAAAGTGCGGGGCCTTCGTCATATCGACGGAGACGGTAGATTTTCCACTAAGCTGCGTCGACTGCTTTCCTTCCAGCGTGAGCTCGTCTGCAGGTGTTTCTGTCCCGCTCCATTTCCCGTTGCCCTGCCACCAAGGTCAGACGATGAAGCGCCCCTACCGCAATCTCGGATTCTTCTTCCTGCTGCTGCTGGTGCTGGTTGTTGCCGGCTTCACGCCACATATCGCGGGCACGCCGTTTTTCGGCTACTTCAGCACGCTGGCGCATCACGGACAAGTTCCCTGGATTTTCCATCTGCATGCTGCCGTGGCAGTGATCTGGTTCGCGCTGCTATCGATCCAGCCGTTCCTGATCCGTGCCAACCGGCTCGATCTGCACCGGTGGCTGGGCCGGGCGTCGCTCGTGGTAGTGGCGCTGTTCTTTTTCACGGCATTGCAGGTGATCAAGCACACCTACCTCAACGATATTGCCCATACGCCCAGAAATGCGGTGCTGGCGGGGCTTGAGCAACCGTTTATCGATCTGACCCTGTTCCTGTCGTTCTACACGATCGCCTTGTTCAGGCGACGGCATTTTCATCAGCATGTGGCTTTCATGATCGCGGCCGCCTTGGCTTCCGCCACGCCGGGGCTGGTGCGGCTGGGGCTGCATGTCGTGGGCGGGCTGCCGGGTATCCTACTGATGTTGTTGCTGATGTACGCCTCGCTGGTGGCATTCCTGCTTTACGCGAAATTTCGGCTGCACCAGCCAGTGTTGCGCAGCCCGTTCCTGCTGATCCTTGTCGTGTTCTTCATCGCCCACGTGATCGAAGTGGTCGGCGAAAGGTCTGCGGCTTGGCTTTGGCTGGCGGACAAGCTGGTGTCGGTGTTGTGAATCAGGCGAATCGGAGGCAGCTGCATGCGTGGCCCCAAATCGTCTGGCCGGTCTGGTGCGAAGCCGCTCGAGCGTGATGCACCCCAACGGAAAGGGTCTTGTTCATGACAGCGCCATCCGAGCTTCGATCTTGCTTGCCGGTCACGACCGGGCGTCAATTCCGCAGGCTGACCGTGCCACCTTTCCAAAGGGCATCTTGATGCCGATAAAACAGGCTCAGTGATGACGGCTTGTCGGCGTAGTGGGTGGTTGCCAGGGTGGCCATGTCGATGATCTCGAAGCGGTGCACGAACCGCCCGTTGACGCGGGCTTCGCGGGCCGCAAGCAGCACGTGGTCGCCAGGCACCCAGCCGGCAAATTCGATATAGCCCAGTCCGGGATCGTCATTTGCCGGCGGCAACACATCGATCGTCCACTGCTTGTTGACCCGATGGAATAGCCACAATTCGCGCCAACTGGTCATCGGTTGCACGGCCAAAGCCAGAGCCGTGCCGTTGGCGTTGGCGCGCGCCGAACTGGCCCAGACGGTGCCGTAGGTGCAACGTTGCGCCAGTGGTTTGCTTTCGTCGTGTTGGCCATCCAGCAGCTTGATGCACGTTTCACCGGGCTGACCCACGGCGGTGACGATATGCAGGCCGGTATTCGGCTTGACCAGCGGCGCTGCCGCCCAGCGTGATGCACCGACCCGGGTTGCTGCATCGTTGTACTCGGCGCGGTCGCTTTCGATGAGCGCGTGGGTATCGACAGCGGCCAATTCATCGAGGGCGCGGGACGCGGCTTGCTGTGCGGATTCATTGCGCCGGGTGCGTTCGTACGCGATTGCCGACCAGATCGATGCAGCACGCATGTGCAGGCGATTTTGCACGTAGCGGGGGAGATCTGTTCGTGGCACGCGATCCAGCAGTTCGGCGCGCCAGCTATCGAAGGCGTCGCGTTGAACCGGCGGTTGGTCCGGGGCCATGCATTCCGACGTGGTCAAGGCCAACGCGGCGGTCGCTTTTTGCATTGCGGTGGCGTCCAGCGCCATGACGCGTCGGAACGCATCACCGTCGTAGCACAGCCGCATGCGGCCGTTGCGATTGATGCTGTTGATGGCGACGCCGTAACCGGCGGCAACCTCCAGTTGCCCCGACAAAACCGGTTCCTGCGCTTTGCTGCGGTTTGTCGAAACGCGTTCGGCCAGATGGCTTGCCATCACGCCCAGAGCGTCGAACGGTTCGGCGGTTATTTCCTTCGCCGGCGCGGCTTTCAGATAGGCCGCGGTGTAGGCAATGCCCAGTGACTCGTTGCCCGGAATGTCGCGCAGAAACCGCGCGACGGCCAACAACTCGGCAGCGTCGTCAGGTTGGGTGGAGATGATGTGCACCGCGCTGGCGCGAACGAAGCCGGCACGCTCGATGCGGTGGTCGTAGACCTGCAAATAGTCGAGTGAGCGCCCGCGGACTTCCAGATTCTCGCCCTGCCATAGCACCGCATGCGGGGCCGCAGAATGGCGCGCCTCGGCACGCAAGGCGACGCCGTCCTCGGTGACGATCGCCAGCTGCGTCAACGGTGCTGGAGCGGACTCGGCGTGCACGAGGCCGATGCCCAACAGCAAGGGAATGCATGCAAGGGCCTTCATTGCGCCGCCCCGGCGTTGTTGCCCGCTGCTTGCTGCTTGCTATCGATCAGTGCCTGGCCGATGAAGCCACCGGCAGCAGGCGGCGGTGCGATGATCACCGAAATCTTGTCGGACAGTTTGTCGGCCAGGGTCTTCTGGATCAGCAGCGGGTGCTTGTCGATCAGCACGCCATCGCGTTCGAGTTGTTCGCTGTTGACCTTGCCGATCTGCTCCAGTCGATAGGCTTCGGCGTCCGCAAGTTTGCGGCGTGAGTCCGCTTCGCCAGAGGCTTCGATGCGGCGTGCTTCGGCTGCGCCTTTGGCGGTACGGATGCGGGCAGCACTGTCGGCTTCGGCCTCAAGCTCACGCTGCTCGATCTGCTTGCGCTTGAATGGAAGCACATGTTTCATCGCTTCCTCCTGGCCCTTGGCGGCAATCACCTGCTCGTTGGCTGCCGCCTCGGCCGCGGTGTCGCTGCGAGCCTTGTCGGCTTCGGCCTGAAGCTTTGATTCCTCCACCTGCTTGGTCTTCAGCTGCAAGGTGTACTGCATCTGCTCGGTCTGCAGTTCGGTGGCCAGCACCTTGTTCATGCCGTCGCGGTAATCCGGCGGCAGGTCGACGTTGCCCATCATCACGTTGCGCAGAACGATGCCGTCCGCTGCCAGCATCGGCTTCAGCTCGGCTTCGATCACCGTCTGGATTTCCTGCCGCTTGGTCGAGAAAATTTCGCGCACGGTGTAGCGCGTAAACACCTTGTAGATGACGCCCTGAACCAACGGCTCGACCAGGTCACGACCGATGTCATCGGGCAACTTCCTGGCGACCTTGGGCAAACTGGTTGAATCCACCGCGTAGCGGATCGCCAGCTCGACGCCGATCGACAAGCCCTCCGATGACTGGAAGGGCGCAGCGCCGTTAGCCTTGGCGCTGCCTTCAGGGCGGTAGATCTGATCCTGCAGGGGAAACGTGCGCAAGCTGTGGATGCCGGGAATCATCAGGCAGATGCCTTCGCCCAGCTCGCTGACCGAGCCGGTCAACCCGTTCACGCGGATACCGATTTGTTGCCTGCCGATGGTTTCGATGGGCGGATGTTGGTAGAGCTCGTAGCCAACCAGGGCGAGCAAGGCCAGCACCAGCACTTTGCGATTGAGCACGCGCGTGCTTGCCTTCCTGAACCTGCTCGAATTTTCCATCATGATGTCGCGCTCCCCTGTGTTGTTGTGGCTGATTGAATCCGCACCGTTTCCGACCCGGGCGCATGTTGCACGCGCGCGGGAAGGTCGCTCGTGGCTATTGGGACAGCAACGGGAGCGGCGGCCGGGCCGAAGATGCGGCGGATTGCGGATCAGATGAGGCAACTTGCGGGCACGGCGGCGCATCGGGCGTGTGTTTGCCCGTCGCGTTTGCTCAACGCCAGTGATTTGTTCGCACGCAGCGTCATCGCAACGCGCTGGCCGGGTGCGTGGGAAGAGGTCGATCACCGGGCCACCATCGAAAGCTGACTCGACGGAGCGCCGCCGCCGTCGACTATCGAGAACTCAGGCGTTCGCGACGGATACTGCGGGTTTGGCGCTCATCAGTGCCTTGATGAAGTTTTCCGCTTGCGGGCTGGTGACATTTCGAGCGCGTACGATGCCCAGTTCAATCAGCGCCGGCTTGCCGCGCAGCGGCCGATAGTGAACACCGCGGCGTTGCAGGTTGCGCACGGAAGAGGGCACCAGCGCCAAACCCATGCCGCTGGAGACCAGTCCTATCACTGTCTGCATCTGCCTTGCGTGCTGGGTGATCTGCGGCGCGAACCCGGCGGCGTGGCAGTGGCTGATGGTGAGGTCGTACAGGCCGGAGGCGATTTCGCGTGGTGGCACGATGAACTGGGCCTTCGACAGCGTACGCAGGTCGATTGGACCATCGCCTTTGGCGGCCGGGTGACCCGACGGCGCGGCCAGCACCAGCGCTTCGCGCATGATGCCTTTGAACGCCAGGTCTGGCTCGTCCACCGGCGCCAGGCCGATGCCCAGATCCAGCCGGCCGGCGCGCAGTTCGCGAATCTGCGCATCGGTGGTCAGCTCGTGCAACTGGACTTCGACCCGCGGAAAGTCGGCGCGAAAGCTTTTCAGTGCTGGCGGCAGGATGCTGTAGTCGGCGATCGAGACGAAGCCGACGGCAAGCATGCCGATGTCGCCGCGGTCAGTCTGCTGCGTCTTGACCCGCGCATGCTCCAGGCGAGCCAGCACCGCTTGTGCTTCCTCGTAGAACACCGAGCCGGCAGCGGTCAACGAGACACCGCGGTTGCTGCGTTCGAGCAACTGCACGCCCAGTTCGCTTTCGAGACTCTTGATCTGGGTCGACAACGGCGGCTGCGACACGTGCAGGCGCTCGGCCGCACGCGAGAAACCGCCTTCCTCGACGATGGCCACGAAGTATCTCAGTTGCCTGATTTCCACTATTCGTTCCACATATGGCCAGACCAAGGTTATTGTATTGGACGATATGGTGAGCGCCAACCAGAATGGTTCCAGCCACTAGCCAGAATCGCCGGGGAAATCACATGCCTGTCTATCGCTCCCGTACCAGCACCGCCGGCCGCAACATGGCCGGCGCCCGCGCGCTGTGGCGAGCCACCGGCATGAAGGACGGCGACTTCCAGAAGCCGATCATCGCGGTGGCCAACTCGTTTACCCAGTTCGTGCCCGGCCATGTGCATCTGAAGGATATGGGGCAGTTGGTGATCGAGGAGATCGTGCGCGCCGGTGGCGTCGGCAAGGAGTTCAACACCATCGCGGTGGATGACGGTATCGCGATGGGCCATGACGGCATGCTCTACAGCCTGCCGTCGCGCGACATCATTGCCGACAGCGTGGAGTACATGTGCAACGCACATACCGCCGACGCGCTGGTGTGCATTTCCAATTGCGACAAGATCACTCCCGGCATGTTGATGGCGGCGTTGCGTCTGAATATTCCGGTGGTGTTTGTTTCCGGTGGCCCGATGGAAGCGGGCAAGACCAAGCTGGCGGGCAAGGAGGTCGCACTGGACCTGATCGATGCGATGGTGGCGGCGGCGGACGACACGATATCCGATGCGGAGGTGCTGCAGATCGAGAGTTCCGCCTGTCCCACCTGCGGCTCGTGTTCGGGCATGTTCACCGCCAACTCGATGAACTGCCTGACCGAGGCGTTGGGTTTGTCACTGCCGGGCAACGGTTCACTGGTGGCCACGCATGCCGCCCGCGAGCAGTTGTTCCGCAAGGCCGGTCGAACCATCGTCGAACTGGCCCGACGCTATTACGAAGAAGACGATGTACGCGCGTTGCCGCGCAACATCGCCAGCAAGGCCGCGTTCGCGAACGCAATTTCGCTGGACATCGCCATGGGCGGCTCGACCAATACCGTGCTGCACTTGCTGGCCGCCGCGCAGGAAGGAGAGATCGATTTCACCATGAGCGACATCGACCGGCTCTCGCGCAAAGTGCCGAACCTGTGCAAGGTCGCGCCATCCAGCAGCTACCACCTTGAAGACGTGCATCGCGCTGGCGGCGTGATGGCAATACTGGGCGAGATGGATCGCGCCGGTCTGCTCGATACCTCGGTGCCGGTAGTTCATAGCCCGTCGCTGGCCGAAGCGCTGGAAGCATGGGACGTGAAGCGCACCAGCGATCCCGTAGTGCACGAGTTCTATCGTGCCGGACCGGCCGGCATCCGCACGCAGACCGCGTTTTCGCAGAGCTGCCGCTATGACACGCTGGATACCGATCGCGAAGCCGGTTGCATCCGTTCGCGCGAATTTGCCTACAGTCAGGATGGTGGGCTGGCCGTGCTGTACGGCAACCTCGCCGAGCGCGGCTGCATCGTGAAAACCGCCGGCGTCGACAACAGCATCCTGCAATTCAGCGGCCCGGCCGTGGTACTGGAAAGCCAGGACGCTGCAGTCGCCGCCATCCTGAGCGGCATGGTGAAGCCGGGCGATGTCGTGATCATTCGCTACGAAGGTCCGCGCGGTGGCCCGGGCATGCAGGAAATGCTGTATCCCACCAGCTATCTGAAATCCAAGGGGCTGGGCAAAGTCTGCGCGCTGATTACCGACGGTCGCTTTTCCGGCGGCACCGCCGGGCTGTCGATCGGCCACGTTTCCCCCGAGGCCGCCGAAGGCGGCAACATCGCCCTGGTACAGACCGGCGACACCATCGTCATCGATATTCCCAATCGCATCGTGCGCTTTGAAGTCAGCGACGAAGAGCTCGCCAGTCGACGCGCCGCCCAGGCTGCCGCCGGCTGGAAGCCGAAGTCACCACGCAAGCGCAAGGTCAGTTCCGCGCTCAAGGCCTACGCCAAGTTGGTGACCAGTGCGGACAAGGGTGCGGTGCGTGATGTCAGCATGCTGGAGGACTAACAGCCGATTGCCGCACAGACTGGTTCACCTGATGGAAAATTCCAGTCTTGTTGTCGCCAGCTCTGGTAGTTGATGATTGCCTTTTGTTGCCGGGTTCGACAGCTATTCAAGAGGGCAGCGCACCGTGCCAAATGGTCGAATTTGGCGAAACCTGCCCCTGTGGGACCGACGACGGCCGGGCAAGCTGCTGCAGGCAGAGATCGCCCATCTTGGTATTCATGTCAGCAAGCCCTAGTGAAAGTGGCGCTTGGAACCACCGCAGTTTCTGCATCGCGGCATCCCGATACTTCGCGGTTGTCGATCGCAGCCAAGACTGGCTGTCGGAATGGAGTGCTCGGCCGCCCGAACATCGCCCAGTGGAGATCACGGCAGACGATGCACGCGACACGATCGTCCTTGCCTCGCACCTGCTTGAGATCGTAGAAGCGCGAGGGTCCCCTGAATCACATCAGCAGTTGCTGAACCAGGCGATGTTGGGCTCGTCACGAGCAGCAGCTTTGGCCTGCCATCAGTCCTGCATGCCACATCACATGGCGCGAAAAAGATGGCGGTAAGCGTCGCTCACGCGGAGCGGCTCTGCCATGCCATGGAGCCAGACCAGGAAGCGACCATCCCCGTCCGGCTTGACCTGCCGGATCGCCGACACGCGAACGATGGCATTGCGGTGAATTCTCCAGAAGACTTCCGGGTCGAGCTTGAGCATCAGATCCTTCAGTGGCGTCCGGATGAATGCAGAATCTTTGGCCGTGGCTACGCGGGTGTACTTTTCCTCGGACTGGAAAAGAACGACGTCTTCGACGGAGATCATCCGGACGGTATCGCCAATGCTTGCGGTAATCCAAGTGATCGTGTCCGCTCGCGTCAACCGGCCTGCAAGGCTGTCGATCAATGCCGGCAGATCGACTTGCGTTGCGGACTGACGGCTACGCAAACGTTTCACCGTTTCGGTAAGGCGATCGGTGCGGATCGGTTTCAGCAGGTAGTCGATGGCGCCAGCGTCGAAGGCCTTCACCGCGAATTCGTCATGAGCGGTGATGAAGACGACCTGGGCTGGACTTTCAGCCTGCCGCGCAACCTCGATGCCACCCAGTCCCGGCATGCGGATGTCGAGGAAGGCAACGTCCGGTTTCTTCGATGTCCACGCATCGAGCGCGCTGATGCCATCCTCGCATTCCGCGACGATCGTCAGTTCCGGCCACAGGGCTGCCAGCATGCCGCGCAGCTCCGTGCGCTGCGGTTTCTCGTCTCCGGCGATGAGGGCGGTGATGGGTGCGGTCATGGGAACGTGAGCGGAACTTGGATGCGTGCGCTCACCCCGCCTCCGGCACGTGATGCGATGTCGAAACTCGCACGTGTTCCGAAACGATCGCGGAGCTGGGCGCGAACATTCGCGAGGCCCAGGCCGGGCGTGGTGCCAGGCTGCAATCCCATGCCGTTGTCTTCGACGCTCACGCTCAGGAATCCATCCACGGTGCCGGCGATGATCGCGATCATGCCGGGTCCGGGTTTCGGCTCGATGCCGTGGGTCATCGCGTTCTCCACCAGCGTCAGCAGGATCAATGGAGGGAACGGCAGCGCGCGGACATCGTCGCTCGCATCGAGATGAACCTTGATACGGCCGGCCGTACGGACATTCATGATCTCTAGATAGCCCAGGCACAAATCGATCTGGCGACCGAGCGTGGCTTCCTCGATGCCTGTTGTGCGGATGCGCGGCAGCGCGACGCGTAAATACGCCGCAAGCGCGTCGATGGTTTTTGCCGCACGTTCGGGTTCATTGGCGATCAGCGATCTCACGGAAGCCAGTGTGTTGAAGAGGAAGTGCGGTTCAATCTGCGCCTGCAGGACAGCCAGGCGCATGTCGGCTGCGTTGCGTTCCGCGCGCAGGCCTTCGATCTGGCGACCGGCTGCGTATTGGGCGATACGTCGCTGTTCGCCGAGATAGTAGATGGCGGCGAGACCTCCGCCCGCCACGATCAGCACAAGGACGGACGCGTTGATGGTGGCAGCGAGAAAGTTTGAAACGGTCTGACCGATCAGGTTGGGTCCCGTGGGGCGTCCGGAATAGGCCTGCATGAGATGGGCGTGATAAGCACCCACCCAGTCCAGTGCAATGGTTCCTATCCATAGTCCGAGCATGATCGCCAACAGCACCAGCAAGCGCTCCACGGCCAGCGGCAGACGCCAATGCCTGATCAGCGTGGCAAGCAAGGGACCGGCCGACACGGCGATCAACGATGCAATGCATGTCCGGAGTGCCAGTCCAGGCCAGTCTGCCCACCCACCCATGGCCGACGCATGCCAGGTGGCATAGGTGCAACCGGCGAGAGCTGCCAAAGGCCACAACACGATGCCCCGGCGGAGCAACCAGGGCCAGGTGAAGGTGCGGAAGTTCTGGTAGAGCGTCCAGCTGCCGAGGTCCGACAGCACGCTTCGCGGCAGTCGGGAATGCAAGTCGTCATTGGGTAAATCCATAGGCAACACGTTAGCAAAGCAAGCGCGATCGCGCCCGCGAACCATCCGCGCATTGACCGGTTCATCGCATCGTCGACCGGTTTCATCGCATGCCCACCCCGCTGCACTCCTGCGTGCCCTATATCTGTCGCACACACGAAATTGGGAGAGACCATGCAGATCAAGATTCCGGGCAAGGCCGCCGTTGCGTTTGCGATCCTCTTCGGTGCCACGACCTTGCCGCACCGTACGCACGCAGAAGCAGCCCCGCAGGCCACCGCGCAATCCGCGCCATGGGTATCTACAGCGTGGCTGGAAAGTCACTTGCACGACTCGAACCTTGTGCTGCTGCAGGTCGGCGAAGAGTCGCAGTACAAGTCCGCGCACATTCCGGGGGCGCACTTGGTCAGGCTTGCCGACGTCGCCGCTACCTCGGGCGAACTTTCGCTGGAAATGCCGACGGCGCCGGAATTGCGCCAGCGACTGCAGGGCCTCGGTATCTCCGACGGCTCCCGCGTCGTGGTGTACTTTGGAAACAATCAGGTTTCCGTGGCGACGCGGATAGTGTTCACGCTGCAATCGGCCGGACTGGCAGCGCATGCCGACCTGCTTGACGGCGGCATGCCGAAGTGGCGCCGCGAGGGCCGGACGCTGACCGACCTGGTCACTGCAGTCACGCAGCCGGGAACGCTGACGCCCTTCAACCTTCAGCCGACCATCGTCGACGCCGCGTTCGTGCGTGCGCACGCCCGGCAGCCGGGCTACGTTCTCATCGATGCGCGTGCCGCGATGTACTACGACGGCCTCGAAGAGAGCGGTGCGGATGGCCACCACCATCGCGGTCACATTCCCGGCGCGCACAACGTGCCCTTCACCGGCATCACCAACGATGATCTGACCCTCAAGACACCCGCCGAACTGCTTGGCTTGTTTCGCAAGGCCGGCGTCGAACCGGGCGATCGGGTGATCGCCTATTGCCACATTGGCCAGCAGGCAACCGCGGTGCTCTTCGCAGCGCGTGCCGTGGGGATTGATGCTGTGCTTTACGACGGCTCGTTCGAAGATTGGACGATGCGCGATTTGCCGGTTGAGCTCTGAGGATGCCCGCGCTCCGTCCTTATGCCGACCCCCATGCGACCGGCGTGTGCTTGGGCCTGGTGCTGCTCGCCTGCTTCGCGCTGACCGGGCAGGGGCTGGGTGCATCTGGCGCTTTCGCAAGCGTGGCAAGCGGTGTCGTTGTCGCAGTCTCGCCGGAAACTGCTGTGCACAGTGCTTACTTTCATAGCTATCTCCAGCACGGTTCGCCATGGACGGCCTGGCTTGTCGTCGAAATTCTCGGTGTGATGGTCGGTGCAGCCGTATCGGCTGCTCTGGCAGGGCGAATCCGCCTGACCTTCGTCCGCGCCGTGCGTCCGTCCGGCGCCCTGCTTTCTGCTGGCATCGGAGGCGGCATGTTGATGGGTGTTGGTGCGGCGTTGGCGCGAGGCTGCACCAGTGGCCTCGCATTGAGTGGCGGCACGATGCTCAGTGTCGGTGCCTGGATCTTCATGGTGGCGTTGTTCCTCGCCGGATTCCTCGTGGCGCCGATGTTTCGCAGGCTCTGGTCATGAACGACTTGCTGATCGCGGGAGGCATCGGCATGGCGTTTGGCTGGGCACTCGAACGCGCCGGCCTGGGCGATCCACCGAAGCTCGCCGGCCAGTTTTACCTGCGGGATTTCACCGTCCTCAAGGTGATGCTGAGCGCCATGCTGACCGCGATGCTCGGTGTTTTTTGGGGCGGCCGGCTGGGCATGTTCGATCCTGGTACGTTCTATGTGCCCGAAACTTATCTGCTGCCGCAACTGGTCGGCGGTCTGGTCTTCGGACTCGGCTTCGTGCTGAGTGGCCTGTGCCCGGGCACGTCCTGCGTGGCATTGGCCAGCGGCCGCATCGAAGGTGCTGCGACGATGCTCGGGCTGTTCGCTGGCGTCTTGCTTGTCGGCTTGGCCTTCCCTGCGATCGAACCTTTCTACCGCTCGACGCCACACGGTCCGCTGACGCTTCAGCGCCTCACGGGCCTGCCTTACGGAGTCGTGGTCGCGCTGGTCACGGTAATCGCCATCTCGATGTTGGCGTGGATCGCGAAGCGGGAGGCAGCACGATGAAACTTGTGCGAGGGTTGGGAATCGGCGCGCTTGCCTTGGGGCTGGTGGCGCCTTTTGCAGGCAGCCCCTCTCGCACGACGCAGCGAGGGCTTGATCTGGATTCCATCGCCCGGGCGATCGACGAAGGCTCCGACCATGTCAGTGCACGCCAGCTTGCCGAATGGATACGCGATCGCCGACCGGGTCTACGCGTCATCGACGTGCGCTCGCCGGCCGAGTTTCGCGACTATGCCATTCCGAGCGCCGAGAACGTGCCGATCGACCAGTTGGCGAGGTCACACTTTGCGCCCGACCAGACCATCGTCCTTTACTCGCAGGAGGGGGCGCACGCCGCCCAAGCCTGGGTCATGTTGCGCTCGCTCGGCGTCATCCACGCAGTGTTCGTGCCGGGCGGCCTTGCCGACTGGCGCGAAGAGGTCTTGAGTCCGCTGCTGCCGGTGAATGGCTCGCCCACGGAACGTGCACGAATCGCGGCATTGAGTCACTACTTCGGAGGGTCTCCCCACATCGAGGCAGAGCAGGAAGGAGGGGTTACGGGCGTAACGCAGACCGGGGGCAGCTTGCGGAGGCGCGGATGCTAGCGCGTGCGATGGAGCCCTCCGATGCGACCGATGCATTCGACTTCGCCACTCTTCGCGCCAGCAAATGCATGCGTTTCGATAGCGCCAGTATTGCCTATCTCGATTACGCGGCGAGCGCGCTGTTCGGTACCTCGCAGGCACGAGCGCATGGTGACCGTTTGGAGCACTGAATTTTCGGCAGTCCCCATTCAGCGCATCGGGCGTCCCACAACGACTGTGCCGCGCAGGCCACCGCTCGTGCCGCGACGTTCGTCTTCTTCGATGCCGACACGGACCGTTGCTGGAAGTCCCGCGGGGCAAGTAGCGTCGGTTCGCCAAGTGGACGAACCGGCCCTATTTTTCGTTCCACTCAGCCCTCGCCCATACCCTCGGCCGGGTCCGCAGCCTTGCCGGCACGCACCTTGTCTTCGATTCGCTGGCCGATACTGGCGTCCACGTTATTCCAGTACTCGAACGCACGCTCCAGCACCGGACTGCGTACGCCGCCAAGCAGGCTGCCGGCGACCTGGTCGACGAACTGGGTGCGTTGGGCATCGTTCCAGATGGTGCGCACCAAGGTGCCGGCCTGGCCGAAGTCGTCGTCTTCCGCATGCAGGGTGTAGGCGCTGCGCACCATCTCGCCATCGGTCTCCCAGCCGTCGGCCACCGGACCGGTTTCATCGGACCACGGGCGGCCGCCACTGTTCGGCGCGTGCACCGGTGCGTTGCCGCTGTGGTGGTAGGCCATCTGACCGTCGAACATGTAGGTGTTCATCGGCACCTTCGGCTGGTTGACCGGCAACTGATGGAAGTTGGTGCCGATGCGATTGCGCTGCGCGTCGGCATAGGCGAACGCGCGGCCGAGCAGCATCTTGTCGGGCGACAGGCCGATGCCGGGTACGGTGTTGCCCGGTGAGAACGCGGCTTGCTCGATCTGCGCGAAGAAGTTTTCCGGGTTGCGGTTCAAGGTCATCGTACCGACCTTGATCAGCGGGTAATCCTTGTGCGCCCAGGTCTTGGTGAGGTCGAACGGATTGAAATGGTAACCCTTCGCTTCGGCGTAAGGCATGACCTGTACGGACAGATCCCACACCGGATGCTCGCCGCGCTTGATCGCGTTGAACAGGTCGGCGCGGTGGAAGTCGGCGTTCTCGCCAGCCATCGCGGCGGCTTCGGCGTTATTGAAGAACGCCATGCCCTGGCGGGTGTGGAAGTGGTACTTCACCCAGAACTTTTCGCCGGCGGCATTGATCCACATATAGGTGTGCGAACCGTAGCCGTTCATGTGCCGCCAGGTGCGCGGCAGGCCGCGCTCGCCCATCACGTAGGTGACCTGGTGCGCGGTTTCCGGGTTGCTGGTCCAGAAATCCCATTGCATGTGGTTGTCGCGCAGCCCCGAATCCGGCAGCCGTTTCTGGCTGCGGATGAAGTGCGGAAACTTGATCGGATCACGGATGAAGAACACCGGCGTGTTATTGCCGACCAGGTCGTAGTTGCCTTCGTCGGTGTAGAACTTCAGCGAGAAGCCGCGCACGTCGCGCCAGGTATCGGGGCTGCCGGACTCGCCGGCGACCGTGGAGAAGCGCGCCAGCATGTCGGTACTCGCACCTTTCTGGAACAGCGCAGCCTTGGTGTAACGCGATACGTCTTCGGTGACTTCCAGCACGCCGAACGCGCCAGCGCCCTTGGCGTGCGGCTGCCGCTCGGGCACTTTCTCGCGGTTGAAGTGCGCCATCTGTTCGAGGAAATGCACGTCGTGCAGCAGGATCGGGCCGTTCGGACCGACGGTCAGCGAGTTGCGATCGCTGATGGCGGGGGCACCGGAGCCGGTGGTCGAGCCGCCGTTGGCGGCGTTGTCGGACTTTGACATGGCGTGCGTCCTTTGGTCAGAAGCTGGCGGGAGTACGTTCTTGCAGTCTGCCCGCAAGGTGGCGGGCAAGCCATTCGATTCTTCCAATGATGCTGATAGGCAGTCTCTTGCGATGGCCGGAACCTCGCTGGACTCCAGCACCAGCCGTCGTTCGGATGCGCAGGGAGCACGGCATGCCTAATCCGGACGTTTCCATCAAGGAGCCATGCGAACTGCCAGACTGGCCATGATCCAGATCGTTCCGCCCACCATGATGATCAACAGCAGAGTGGAAAACAGGATCAGCAGAAGATCCTCCCGCTGCCGCCTGAAGCCGATATGCAGGAAGCAGCGGAAGTGGACGGCCATTTGCAGCAGACCCAGTGCGCCGATAATTCCCAGCAAGAGAACGTGTGAGAGCGGCAGGGTTTTTGATACCAGCGCAAACGCCGCCACGGTGAGCAGCAATGCCAAGCCCAAACCCCACACGTAGGCGTGGAACTCACGGCGTTCCTGGTCTGCCACAGGGGCTTCGTGCGAAGCGGATTTCACCGTCTCAGTCATGCCAGCCCCGCCAGATAAACCACGGAAAAAATGGCAATCCAGATAATGTCGAGGAAGTGCCAGAACAGTGCCAGCCGCTTGATGCCGAGTTGGGTCGCGGTATCCAGCCCGTAGCGGGCGAGCTGGCCGAGCAGGGCGATCAACCAGATACAACCAGCGGCGACGTGCAGTCCGTGCAGCGGGACCAGGCCGAAGAATGCCGACAGGAAACCGCTGCGCGTGGGTACGCCGCCCTTGGCAAACATGCTGGCGAAGTCGTGCAGTTCCAGGCACAGAAATGCCACCCCGAGCAACAACGTGAGCAGCAGCCAGCCGACCAGTCTGGTGCGGCGGTGCTGGTACTTGAGCGCCAGCGACGCCATGCCGAAGGTGAAGCTGCTGATCAACAGCAGCAAGGTTTCAATGAAGATGCTGTTGAGGTCATACAGCTGCCGTGGTCCGGGTCCACCTGCCATGCCGTGGAGCGATGTCACGTAGGTGGCAAACACCATCCCGAACAGAATGGCGTCGCTCATCAAGAACGCCCAGAAGCCGAACATGACTTTTTCGGCGATCGGATCTGCTTTTGCGAATTCCGATCCGAGATTGAATTCCGGCGGCTGCGTGACCTGCAGGTTCATCGACTCACCCCAGCGTGGTCTTGCGTGGCCAGACCACGGTTGGCAACGCTGCACTCGCGCTCACGGGTTACGGCGCGGGTCTGCGCTACCGCATCCAGCCAGGCACGATGCTCGGTACGTACCTCGTTGGCAGTAACGATTCGATCAGTGTGTCGTGCAAAGCCGTGAATGATCATGCTGCCAACGGCAGCGAGAAACGACAAGATGATCATCCAGCCGATGTGCCAGACCAGGCCAAACGCGAGTAGAAAACCGATCAGTGCCACCGCCGGTCCCATCGCGCTGTTCCGTGGCAACGCAATATCGCGATAGTCATCAGCCTGCCGATAGGCGCGATCGTCTTGCTTGGCCAGCGTGAACGCATCGCGCGCCTCTACCGTAGGCAGCACGGCAAAGTTGTACGCCGGTGGCGGGGCGGGAACCGCCCATTCCAGACTTCGTCCATCCCACGGATCGCCGATGGGAACCCCCAGGCTCTCGCGCTGCCGAATGGAAATCCATAGCTGCCACAGGAGCGAAAGCAAGGCGGCCAGCAATACCAACGCCCCTGCAAAGGCGACCCATTCCAGCGGTACATAGCGCGCTTCGGCATAAGCCACCGAGCGGCGTGGCAGACCCATGATGCCCAGCGCATACAGCGGGAAGAACGCCAGCATGAAGCCCACGATCCAGCACAGCGCGGAGACAACGCCCCAGCGTTCATTGAGTCGGAAGCCGAATGCCTTGGGAAACCAGAAGTGATAAGCGGTCAGCATGCCGAACAGCACGCCGGGCACCGCCACGTTGTGGAAGTGCGCGACCAGGAACACGGTGTTGTGTACCTGATAGTCGATCGTGGGGTTGGCCAGCAGGATGCCGCTCATGCCACCCAGCACGAACAGCAGGATGAAGCCGATTGAATAGATCATCGGCACGGTGAAGCGTATGCGCCCGCGAAACATCGTCCACATCCAGTCATAGATTTTCACCCCGGTGGGAATGCCGATCAGCATGGAAGCAATGCCGAAAACCGCGTTGATGTTGGCGTTCTGGCCCATCGTGAAGTAGTGATGCAACCACACCGTAAACGACAGAATGGCGATCGTCATGGTGGCCATGACCAGTGAGCGGTAGCCGAACAACGCCTTGCCGGAAAACGTGGAGACCACCTCCGAATACACGCCGAACGCTGGCAGGATCAGGATGTAGACCTCCGGGTGGCCAAACAGCCAGAACAGGTTGGCGAAGTTCATCATGTTGCCGCCAAGGGCATTGGTGAAGTAGTGAAACCCCAGATATCGATCCAGTGCCAGTTGAGCGGTGGCGACGGTCAACGGCGGCATCGCGAAAATCATCAGGATGCTGGTGCACAGCGCTGTCCAGGTGAACAGCGGCATGCGCATCAAAGTCATGCCGGGGGCACGCTCCTTGTAGATGGTCACGGCAAAATTGATGCCGGTAAACGTGGAGCCCAATGACGCCAGGCTCAGCGACCAGATCCAGTAATCCGGTCCGACCCCGGGGCTGAAGGTGGCTTCGGTGAACGGTGGGTAGCCGAACCAGCCGCCGGTGGAGAACTTGCCGATCACCAGTGAGACCATCACCAGTGCGGCGCCGGCCGCAGTCAGTCCCAGGCTGATCGAGTTGAGCACGGGGAAGGAAACATCACGCGCTCCGATCTGCAGCGGCATGACGTAGTTGATGATGCCGGTGAGAAACGGCATTGCCATGAAGAAAATCATGATCGTGCCGTGGGTACTGAACAGCTGGGCGAAGTGATCAGGCGAGAGAAAACCGCCGCCAAGGCCGAATGCCTGCTGTGCCCGCATCAATACCGCCTCGATCAAGGCGCGTGCCAGCATGACGAGCGCGATCACCACGTACATGATGCCGATTTTCTTGTGGTCAGGACTGGTCAACCAATGCGACCACAGCGGTCGCCACAACTTGTAGCGGACCAGCAGCACGATCAAGGCGATACCGCCCAAGACCACCAGCGAAGCCGCGCCGGTGGCGATGATTCCGTTGATGACGTTGTCGCGGCTAGGTGCCTGCAACATCTGCCAGAACGGCAGCGCATCCGGGCTCAGCCGTCCAAACGGGCCTGCGCAGTGCTGCAGCATGGTCATGGCTGATCGTCCTTGCCGGCGGCAGGTTTACCCGATGGGGTGAAGGCGCTTGCCGGGATCGAGCTGTCGCCTTGCATGGTCGCTTTGACCACGGCCGGAAAAATTGTCGGGCTTGCCCCGGTGAAAAAGGCGGTTCCCTCGATGGTATTTACCCGTGGCATGGCGGCGATCAACTCAGCGCGCGTTGAGCGCTTCGCAATGAGTTGCAGAGTCTTTGCGTCCAACGGCATGCCGCTCGCGCGCACCTGTTTGGTCCATGCACTGAAGTGGTTCGCATCCATCGCCTGCACGGTGAACTTCTGCTGATGAAAGCCATCGCCGTTGTACATGGTGTTTTCGCCCAGTGATGCTCCAGGTTTGTGAGCTTCCAGATTCAATTGAGAGACCATGCCGCCCATCGCGTAGATCTGGCTGCCCAGCGCCGGAATGAAAAACGACTGCATGACGGTTGCCGAGGTGATGCGAAAACTCACCGGGCGATCGACCGGCAGCGCCAGCGTTCCGATGGTGGCAATGTTCTGGTCCGGATAGATAAACAGCCACTTCCAGTCGTAGCCGATTACCTGTATCCGCAACGGAGCTTTCGTCGACGACAGCGGACGGTAGGGATCCAGTCGGTGCGTGTCACGCCAAACGAAAAAGGCGAGTATCGCGACGATGACGACCGGTCCACCCCACGACAAAATTTCGAGCAGGCGCGAATATTTCCACTGTGGCGTGTACCTGGCTTTGTTGTTGCCAAGGCGATAACGCCAGGCAAAGAACGGCAGTAGCAGGAAGATCGGTCCGGCCACCAGCACCACCATGACCCCGAGCACTTCGTAAAAATGCCAGCGTTGCGCATCGGCTATCGGGCCTTGAGGATTCAGGAACGAAAGATGAGGACCGCCTGCGCAGGCGGCCAGGCTGAGCGTCGCGGCGCAGACCAGGGCCCGCCATAGCACGCGCTGGGTGTGTATGCGACTGCCTGTTGAACGATCGCAGCGGCCGCATCGACCAGGCTTCGTTGCGCTATGACCGGTCTTGGGTGTGACGGATCGGATCAGAGTTTCGTGCGAGTTTCCGCTGATCACGGTGAACGCTGCCTCCTCTCATCGATGAGCGCTGCGCTGCGATGCGACGGACAGGCACTCAGCTAACGACCGGCAGCGGAAGAACACTCGACGCCGCGTATGGCCAGGGTTGGAGCAACTGTGGCTCCCAAGCTTCAGCCCGAAATCGTATGCCTGTGTTTGTGATGATGGGGCGATGATGCGAGCGGTACGGTGCATTTTCCGTCAGTGCGTGGCGGGATGTGCAGTGCGTGCCACAGGCTTCGGCGCAAGGCTCACGACAGGCGTACCCAAGTCAGCCGCGCCAGTTGGCGTGACTTTCCCAGAACGCCACGCTGCGTCGATACGCTACATGATCCAGCGGCACGCCCGAACCGCCTTCCTTCACGCCGAGCGCATTGCGCAGCATGGTGATGGGTACCATCGGAATCTCTTGCGGTTCGCTGGTATAGAGACAGCCGACCACACCCCAGTCCGCGTCAATCGGCGCGCCTTCCTTGGCGAGCTGGTCGCGGCTGTAGAGGATCGGCAGCAGGTAGTTCGCTACCGGCGGATCGATGCCTTCGAACCAACGCACCAGCACCGGCAGTTCATCGCGGCTGCGCGCCTCGTAGGCAGAGCGCAGCAGATGACTATTGCCGTCGGTGATGGGTGTGGCGGTGCAACGGGTGGACGTCCAATTGCGATGAACGTGCAGCTGGCAGAACGGTGCGTAGCCGGGCAATACCTGCAGCGGTGCTTCACTGTTGAGACGCTGCTCGAACTCCGCGGCGCTGCAATCCTGGATGGCGCTCGGCCTTTTGTCGCGCGGGAACAGTCGGGTGTGGGCGAACGGGGTCAGTACGATGGACATGGGGTTTGACAGGTGGGAATCAGCTGACGAGAGTAACCCGTCGTGACGTTGCTTGCCCTGGGTCAAAAACGGCGAAGGCGCCAGCCTGTTGCAGGCTGGCGCCTTCGATTCGACCCCGTTCAGACCCGACCGGTCACCGGTATCAGCGCGCCGGTGATGGCAGAGGACTGCTTCGACAACAAGAACACGATCACGTCGGCGAGTTGCTCCGGCTTTACCCAGCGGGCGAAGTCGGCGTCGGGCATGTCGGCGCGATTGGGCGGCGTGTCGAGAATGCTGGGCAGCAACGCATTGACGGTGATGTCGCGCGACTTGAGTTCCTCGGCCAGTGCTTCGGTGAAGCGCATCACGCCGGACTTGGATGCGGTGTACGCACCTACGCCTGCGCCCGCTTTAAGCGCGGAAGCGGCGCCAATATTGATGATGCGACCACCGGCATGCAGATGTTCCAACGCGGCCTGGCTGGCGGCCACGGCGGTGCGCAGGTTCACGCGGTACAGCAGATCCCAGGTATCCACGCTGCCATCGGCCACGGTTTCGTAGCGGAAGGTGCCGGCAATATTGACCAGCGCATCGAGACCACCAAGCGCCTTGGCAGCGGCGGCCAGTGCCTGCTTCGCAGCCTTTGGATCGGCCAGATCGACCCCACCGATGCAGGTCGCCTGACCGATGCCTTCGGCGGGTGCGTCAGCACGGTCGATGGCCACGACCTGCGCGCCTGCGCCGAGCGCTGCTTGAACGGCCGCCAGGCCGAGTGTGCCGAAACCGCCGGTTATCGCGATGCGTCGTTTATCGAGTTGCATGGTGGCCTCCAGAAATATTCATCCAACAGAATAGCGGGCGAACAGGGTGTCCGAAAGCCGCACGACCCTGGCGAATGTTGTGCTGCGGCTGGGGCCAGCGAGCCGGGTCACGCCACGAACTGCAGGCGCGCCAGTTCGGCGTATAAGCCGCCTTCGGCGAGCAGGCTTTCATGGGTGCCTTGCGCCACGATGCGGCCACCGTCCAGTACCACGATGCGATTAGCGCGTTGCACGGTAGCCAGACGATGGGCGATCACCAGGGTGGTGCGGCCTTTCTCCAGACGTTCGAGTGCCTGCTGGATCGCCGCTTCGGACTGCGCGTCGAGTGCCGAGGTGGCTTCGTCGAGCAACAGCAAGGGCGCATCACGCAGGATCGCGCGGGCGATCGCAATGCGTTGTCGTTGACCACCGGAAAGGCGCACACCTCGCTCGCCCATTTCAGACTGATAGCCGTCGTTGAGCGCGCTGATGAATTCATTCGCTTCGGCGGCGCTCGCCGCTTCGCGTACTTCCTCGTCACTGGCGCCTTCGCGGCCAAAGCGGATGTTGTCGGCGGCGCTGCCGCTGAAAATCACGGTTTCCTGCGGTACCAGCGCGATGGCACTGCGCAAGTCGTCCAGCGTGACCGCGCGCAGATCGGTGTTGTCGATGCTGATGGCGCCGCTCTGCGGATCGTAGAAGCGCAGCAACAACGAGAACACCGTGCTCTTGCCGGCCCCGGACGGGCCGACCAGGGCGACGGTTTCGCCGGGACGCACGTCCAGCGTGAAATCGTGCAGTGCGGCGGTATCGGGTCGCGTCGGATAATGGAAGCTGACGCCATCAAAACGCAGCGCGCCGCGTAGCGGTCGGGGCAGGGCCACCGGTTGCGCCGGCTCGATGATCTCCGGGCGCTCGTTGAGCAGCTCACCAAGGCGTTCCATCGCACCGGCTGCACGCAGTACATCGCCCCATACTTCCGACAGGCCAGCGACCGAGCCGGCGGCGAACACGGCGTACAACACGAACTGACCGAGCACGCCCGCATCCAGCGTGCCGGTGACGACGTGGCGTGCGCCGGCCCACAGCACCAGGGTGATCGCGCCGAACACCAGCACGATCACCGCCATGGTCAGCAGAGAGCGCATGCCGATGCGGCGGCGCGCAGTGGCCAGCGCGCGCAGGATGGCATTGCTGTAACGCGTGCTCTCGATCTTCTCGCGTGCGTAGGCCTTGACCGCGGTGGAGGCGTTGAGCGTTTCGTTGGCAATCGCGGCGGCGTCGGCCAGACGATCCTGGCTGGACCGCGACAGCTTCTGCACACGCCGGCCGAACACCAGGATCGGCAACATCACCGCCGGAATGATCAGCGCGGTGAGGCCGGCCAGTGAGGGCGCCGTCCACACCATCATGGCGCTGGCACCGACCAGCATCACCGCGCTGCGCAACGCCACCGACACGCCGGAGCCGATCAACGCCTGCACCACTTCGGTGTCGGCGCTGAGGCGTGAGAGTAATTCACCCACGCGACTGCGCTCGAAGAAGCTGACATCGAGGCGGATCACCTGCGCGTACAAAGTCTGTCGCAGCGAGGCGAGCGCGCGTTCACCCAGCAGGGTGATACAGAAATAGCGCCCTGCGGTGGCCACCGCCAACACCAGCGCCACGCCGAACAAGGCGATGAAGGTCTGGTTGATCACCGCGTAGCTGGAATGACCGAAACCCTTGTCGATGATGTAGCGAAACGCCATCGGCAGGGTCAGCGACGCGCCGGAAGACAGGCCGAGGAAGACGAGCCAGCCGATGGCCAGCGTGCGATGGGGTTTCACAAACGGCCACAAGCCGCGCAGGGCGCCGATGCGACGGGAGGGTTGGGGTGTTTCGGTGGCAATCATGGAGTCTCGCGAAAGGCGACGTCGACTTCATGACGTGGGGCGGGTCCCGGGTGGATTCAATGCGCCGGCCCACCGCAGCTTGCAGCCTCGACGGCAGCGAGCGACTCGCGCCTCGCTTCAGTGCTCCGCCTGTGCCTCGCAACCCCAACCGTCATTGCGGCCGCTGAAGTCCTCAGCGGACTCGCCCAGCAGTCGCTCGAAGCCGCAGATGTTGCTGTGGCTGGGCTCCATGAATGGGTGAGCCAGCACCTGCCACGGCAATTCGTGGTTTTCCTCGTAGGACGACAACGACACCTTCTGATCGCTGCGCAACAGATGCACGGCAAATTGCAGGGCGTCGTCTTCCGTGGGAAACAGCACGGCGAAATCGACTTCGCGAGGGATCGACAAGTCGTCGCCGGCTTCAGCCATCTGCCACAGCGCGTTGCCGTTTTCGTCGTCGGGGAAACGTTGGGGATCGCGATTCATCAGTATTCCTTGCTGGAATGGAAGTAACGGCAGCCCACTGCGTCAGTCGATGCGTACGGGCAGACCATGGCCACGGGTGAGATCAGTGATGCGCGCGATCGCTTCCTGCACGCGCGTCACCGGCAGCGTCAGCTGCAGATCCGCCCCATCGGCGGTGAAATCTTCTTGCGTAATGATCCCATCAAACTCCTGCAAGCGCGCCTTGAACAGGGCCAGATCGGCAAACGGGCATGACAGGGTCAGCGTGGCCATCGGGATGATGGCGCGGTGTTCGGCCCGGCGCAGGCACTCGGCGGCGGTCCCGCCATAGGCACGGACCAAGCCGCCGGCGCCGAGCTTGATCCCGCCATACCAGCGCGTCACCACCGCCATCACGCGATCCATGCCCTGGCCTTCGATCGCCTGCAGGATCGGTCGGCCGGCGGTGCCGCCGGGTTCGCCGTCGTCGTTGAAGCGGTAGTCCTGGCCGATGCGGTAAGCCCAGCAATTGTGGGTGGCGGCAGGGTCGGCCACTTCGCGCAGAAAGGCCAGCGCCTGCTCGGCGGAGTCCACCGGCGCGGCGTGGGCGAGAAAGCGGCTCTTTTTTATTTCTTCCTGATGGACGCAACGCTGGACCAGGGTGGACAGCGTTTCGCTCATGGTTCCTGCAAATGTGCCTGCAGTGCCGGCAACAATGGCCACTGCGGATGCGCCTTGTGGAACGACCGCAGCCGCTGCATGGCCTGATCGTGATGGCCCTGCGCAAACAGTTGCTGGATCTTGTCCAGTTCCTGCGTTGGGGTGTCGCCGGGCTGCAGCGTGGTTTCTTGGTTGCTGTCGACCTTGCCGGTTGCCACCGGTGCGGCGGCAACCGGTGCGCTGGCATCGAATGTGCCGGCGCTGGCGTTTGTCGAAGTTTCCTGCAGCATCGCTGGTGGTGCCGGGGGCGCAGGCGCTGCGGGTGGCGCTGGCGGTGCAGGCGGCACGCTGGCAACTTCAGCGGCCGGCGGCGGTGTGGCCATCGGCTTGGCAGCGATCATGCGTGCTGCGGAGCGAGCCTTGTCGTCCTGCTGCAGCTTCTTCGCGGTGTCGGCAACGGCATCAGCTTGCGCCGTCGCCTGCTTTTCGGCCATGTGGTTCGCTAGCGGAGCGACGGCCGGTGCTGCGGCAGCCATCGGGGCGTTGGCTTCAGGCATCGGCATGTCGGCAGCTGCTGCAGCCACGGCATGTTGCTGTGCGATCTGTGCGGGCGGCGGCGGGCTGGATTCGCGCAATTGCCATGCCATTCCGGCAACCAGCACCAGGCTGGCGGCGCTGCCAAGCGAAATCAGCCAGCGTGGCGTGCGCTCACGACGCTTGGCGCCACCGATCGAGGAAATGGCCAGCGTCTCCGGCTTGGGATGGACCCAGTCGCCAGGCTCGCGCGGCCCGCGGCGGCGGTCGGTAACGGTCGGGTCCACGGCTCCGGTCAAGGCCGCGGCGGCAGCACGAAGCACGGCAGCGTCGAGCGCAGCGGAGGGCTCGTTCTGTGGCAACTGCCGATACAAAGCGGACAGCTCGGCTTCGCCGGGCAGTTGCTCGTCTGCAGTTGACGGATCGGTAGGGGGCAGGGGCGTGGTCATTCGGAGAGCACTTCGCGCAGGCGGTTCATGGCATAGCGCAGGCGTGACTTTACTGTCTCGCGACCGGCACCGGTAACCTCGGCAATCTCCTCCAGGCTCAGTTCCTGCTCCAGTCGCAGCAACACGGCGGTGCGTTGTTCTTCCGGCAATTGCTCGATCGCCAGCTGCAGGTTGCGGCGGCGCTCGAATGCGGACAGTGCGTGATCGGGTTGCTCGCGCTCGGGCGTGGCAAGGTTGCCCAGCACGACTTCCGCTTCCTCGCCACTGGCCACGGGGCGCTGGCGGCGGCTGCCGTCGATCATCAGGTTGTTGGCGATCTGCAGCAGCCAGGTGCTGAATTTCGCCTGCGGCTGGTAACGTTCGCGAGCACTGATGACGCGGCTCCAGGTTTCCTGAAACAGCTCGTCGGTGCGATGCGGGTCGCGCACACTGCGCAACAGAAACCGATAAAGCATGCCGCGATGACGCGCGTAGAGTGCTTCGAACGCAGCAAGGTCGCCCCGCGCGTAGGCAAGCATCAGCAAGGCATCGGGATCAACCGCAGCATCCATGGGAGCTGAGGGTAAGACAAATCGCCCTGCAGCGGGTAGGCGGCGTTGGCTGTTGCCGGTTCGGACTGCCCTGGATGACGCGCTCCAGCGGGTCAGGCCAGGGTCCGGCCCCGTCGCGCGGTGCTGGTTGGGGAAGGGCAGCGAGGAGGTGCTACCCATAACCAGAGCCGCGGCGGCGGGGCCGGGAACTTCAGCGCGCCGCGGTGCGGTCGTTGTCATGACCATGCGTGGCCAGACCGTCAGCCAGTTTCACCAGTTGCACAAAGCCGGCACGATAGCCGTCGGCATCATCGCCACGCGCGCCGTTGGCCAGTGCGGCAATCTGCGTGTAGCCGTAGCCATCCAGATACTTGCCGCCGCGCAGCGCGTCAGCGAAAGCGGATACGGCAGCGGCAAAGCGCAGGCGTTCGCTGGCCTCGGCGGCAGGCCGTGCCGCGATCGGCTGTTCGATCAGTTGGCTGTCCGACTGACCCGGCAGCTTGTAGCGCAGGCGCAGAAAGGCCAGTTCGCTGCCGCGTTTGGCGGGCTCAGCCTGGTGGCCATAGCGCAGTGGGTCGATGCGGGCACCGGCCGAACCGGTCGGGGTGATCTCGTAGATCGCGGTGACGTTGGCACCGGCACCGATGTCGCCGGCATCGACCTTGTCGTTGTTGAAATCCTCGCGCTTCAGCATGCGCTTCTCGTAGCCGATCAGGCGGTATTCCTGTACTTGTTGCGGGTTGAACTCGACCTGGATCTTCACGTCTTTGGCGATGGTCAGCAGGGTCGCGGACATTTCGTCGACCAGCACCCGGCGGCCTTCCTGCAGGCTGTCGATGTAGTGGTGGCTGCCGTTGCCCACGTCGGCCAGCATCACCGCCATGGCATCGTTGTAGTTGCCCTCACCGAAGCCCAGCGTGGTCAGCGCCACGCCACTCTTGCGGTGATCCTCGATGGTGGTCTTCAATGCTTCCTCACTCACCGTGCCGACGTTGAAGTCGCCATCCGTGGCCAGGATCACCCGGTTCACGCCACCTTTGATGAAGCCTTGCTCGGCCTGTGCATAAGCCAGTTCGATGCCGGCGCCGCCGTTGGTAGAGCCACCGGCGCCGAGGTGATCGATCGCTGCGTTGATGGTGGCGTGCTGGTCACCTGCGGTGGAGGGCAGGACGACACCGGCGTAGCCGGCATAAGTCACGATGGCCACCCGATCCTGCTCGCGCAGTTGATTGACCAGTTGCTTCAGCGAAGCCTGCAGCAAGGGCAGTTTGTCGGGTTCGTTCATCGAGCCTGACGTGTCGATCAGAAACACCAGGTTCGAGGCTGGAATCTGCGCCTTCGGCACGCGGTAGCCCTGGATACCGACCAGCAGCAGCTGACGCTTGGCGTTCCACGGTGAGGGCGCCAACTCCGTGGTCACGCTGAACGGCTGCTCACGCGCAGCTGGCGGGGTGTAGCCGTAATCGAAGTAGTTGATGAATTCTTCGGCACGCACGGCGTCGGCTGGCGGCAGTTGTCCCTGATTCAACATGCGCCGTACGTTGGTATACGAGCCGGTGTCGACGTCGATGCTGAAGGTAGACACCGGCTGCTCGCTGACCAGCTGCAGCGGGTTGGTATCGCGATGGGTGTAGTTCTCCCGGTTGATGTCGCCGGGCATCGGCTGGATCAGCGGCGGCGCTCGCATATAGCCCATGCTTTTCTGGCTTTGCGCGCTGTAGGTGGTTCTGATGGCCTCAGCCATGGCTGGCGGCGCAGAGGGTGCCGGCGGCGCAACCGACATGAGTACGGCCTGACCCGAAGCCGGCGGTGATGAGGCATCGACCCGGTTGTCCGTCTTGTTCTGCTGTTTGTCTTGCGCGACGTTGGCCGGGAGACTCGGCACCGGAGCGGGATCGCTCGTCGGCGTTTCGGTCTTGGGTGGCGGCATCGGTACGCTGTTGTCCTTGGGTACGGGGATGTTGTTTGCTGGTTTGGACACGCTGCAGCCGGTGATGATCACCAGCAAGGCCAGCAGCAAGCTGCGCAGCAGGGCTTTCAGTTTCATGGGGCGGTGCTCCTCTCCTGTGGTGCAAGATGAAACGCACCGAACACGGAAACGGGGTCAAACTCGACGTGGCGCGGTAGCATGGCACCCCTGTGCGACATCCACCGGACTGACATGATCAACAACGACGTACTGCGCTCCATCCGCTACATGCTCGACCTGAGCGACGGCAAGGTGGTTGAACTGATCCACCTGGCGGATGCCAATGAGCCGATCAGCAAGGAAGATGTGCTGGCGATGCTGAAAAAAGACGGCGAGCCGGGTTACGCGGAATGCAGCAACCAGACGCTGGCCTTGTTTCTGGACGGGCTGGTGTTCCACCGTCGTGGCAAGGATGAAAGCCGTCCGGCGCGACCGCCGGAGAAGCGCGTCACCAACAACGTGGTGCTGAAGAAGCTGCGTGTGGCGTTCGAGCTTAAGGACGTCGACATGCACGAGATCCTCGAAGCCGCCGGCCTGCCGATTTCCAAGCCCGAGCTCAGCGCGTTGTTCCGCCAACCGGGCCACAAGAACTTCAAGCTGTGCGGCGACCAGTTGCTGCGGAATTTTCTGAAGGGTTTGACGATGCGGGTGCGCGATTAGGCAACGCACCCGGCCAGCGATGCCGGTGGCGGCTGATTAAGTCGATAAACTTTCGCCCGCCGTCACCGTGGCCTTGCGCTCCTGCTTGCCCCAGCCGACCGACGGTCCCTTGATGGCCGTCCAAACCGAGCGCACCACCACGTAATACATCAGCTGGCGGTAGCCGAAGCGTTGCAGCACCAGCCACCACAGCAGGCTCCACTTTTCCTTCTTCTCCATCGCGAAGGCCAGTGCAGAGGCGGCGAGGTCGACGGTCATGAAGGCGGCATAGAACACCAGCATGCGGATCAGGTTGGTGTCATCGAACTGACCGCGATGCTGGATGTAGTCCAGCGTGGTGGAGACGATCTGCCAGACCAGCACCAGGTCGACCAGTGGCGAGACCACCGAGAACAGGATCTGGAACAGCCATACCTGCGGCAACGCGATGGTGCCCAGTGATCCGTAGCGCGGATTGAACGTGGCGCCCCGATGTTTCCACAGGCATTGCAAGGTGCCGTAGGCCCAGCGAAAACGCTGACGGGCGAGGCCGCGCGCGGTATCGGGTGCTTCGGTCCACGCGATGGCCTCGGCGTCGAACAAGGTCTTGAAGCCGGCCTTCTGCACGGCGATGGTCAGGTCCTGATCTTCAGCCAGGGTATCGGCGGGAAAGCCGCCCAACTGTTCCAGTGCTTCGCGACGCCATGCGCCGACGGCGCCCGGCACCACGGTGATTGCGCCGAGTGCGGCCAGCGCACGCCGTTCGAGGTTCTGCGCGGTAATGTATTCCAGTGCCTGCCACAGCGTGATCAGATTGACCCGGTTACCGACCTTGGCGTTGCCGGCGACGGCACCGACTTGCGGGTCGGCAAACCAGCGCACCAGTCGGGGAATGGTGTCCGGCTCAAATTGGGTGTCGGCATCCAGAGCCACCACCACCGCGCCGTGGGATTCGCGCAATGCAGTGTTCACCGCATGCGCCTTGCCGCCGTTGGGAATGGTGAGCAGGCACACCCGCGGTTCATCGGCATAGTGTTCACGCACCACCGCCGAGGTGGCATCAACGGAACCGTCGTCGACCACGATGACCTCGAGATTCGCGTAACGACTCTTGAGGATCTGCCGGATCGAGCTGGCGATGACTTTTTCTTCGTTGTAGGCAGGGATCAGCACGGAAACCAGGGGTGGCTGCTCGCCAAGCACGGGGACGACGCGTCGGCGTTCGCGGGCCTGATTGATCAGCGCCAGTCCACCCAGCAGGATCAGTCGCGCCACGCCGAGTGCGATGGCCACGGTCAGCAACCAGCGGATGAAATGACCAAAAAAACCGAGCGCCAGAAACACGATGCGGTCGGTCCATTGCGATAGCGAGCCGGGTTCGATCGCCGGCATGGTTTGCGCCTGGGTCAGGCCCGCCAGTTCCGAAACCGTGACGAACTGATAACCCTGCGCGCGCAGACCATCGATGATCCGCGGCAACGCGGCCACCGTCTGCGAACGTTCACCGCCGCCATCGTGCAGCAATACCACCTGACCCTTGCGTTCGACGTTGGTGGTGGTGATCGCGTTCAACACGTTGTTGACGATGGCATCGACGCCGGGGCGCTGCCAGTCCTCGGCGTCCACGTGCAGACCCACCGAGATGTAGCCCATCTTCTGCGCCAGTTCGATCGGTACCAGTTCGTCGGCCGTGGTCGGTTCGGCGTCACCGAAATAGGGTGCGCGGAACAACCGCATGGAATGGCCGGTCAGCGCTTCGAACAAGCGCTGGGTGGCGTTGAGTTCCAGCGTCACCATGCCCGGCGGACTGTCGCCGAGATTGGGATGGGTGAAGGTATGGTTGCCGACGTCGTGACCCTCGGACACTTCGCGCTGCACCAGTTTCGGCGCCATCTCGGCGTTTTCGCCGATGATGAAGAACGTGCCGGGTACATGTTTTTCCTGGAGGATGTCCAGGATCTGCGGTGTCCACTCCGGGTCGGGGCCGTCGTCGAAGGTCAGCGCGATCTTGTGCGGCAGCGTGCCGGCACGCTGGATCACATAGGAGCTGGGCAGGCTCGTATAGCTTTCGTCGGCGATGCTGCCATCGTCCTTGTCCACCTCGATGGTGCGCGCGCCGGGTGACGGCTTGGAGGCCACTTCCAGCACCTCGCCCTGACCTTCGATGTCGATGTCTTCGCCCGCACCTATCGTGCGCAACTGATCGGGCGCGGGCGCGGCGTAAGGGCGGCCGAGCACCGACCACACCGACGGGTCTTCCGAGCCGAGTCGCCACAAGGCATAGCCATACGGTTTATATTCGTCGGCGACATGGATCTGGTTGTACGCGGTGACACCGTCGAGGAACCACGCCTGATGCGTGTGGCCGTCGTCGTCATCGTAGGAAAAGTGCGGATTCTGCGAAGCCGAGTCGAAGCTGATGTCCGATTGCGCGTCCGACGCGCGGTCCATCGCATCCTGGAAGGTCAGCGCCTCGGCATTGTTGCCATGTGACCAGTCGTAACCGTAGCTGCCGATGGCGACGATGGTCTGGTCAGGATCGAGCTGTTTCATGCGCTGTTCGAGATTTTTCTCGAACCACGCCTGACCGGCAATGCTGCCCGGTATCTTGCCAGCCCAGTGTTCGTCGTAGGCCATCAGCAGCACGAAGTCGACGATGTCGGCGTAACCGGCGTAATCCCAGTTGGCGTCATCGAAAGGCACCGACAGTACGATGCCCCAGCCATGCGGATCGAAAGCGTCGTTGAGCTCGCTGAGGAAGAGTTTCAGATTTGGCTGCGCGGCATCGGGTACTTCTTCAAAGTCGACGGTGACGCCCTGAAGATGGTTGCTGGCGAGAAACCCCACGATCTGCGCAATGCGCTCCTTGCGCAGCGCTGGATTGGCCAGCATGCGAGCCAGCCCTGCACCGTCCCACTTGGCGTCCACCGCGTTCTGCAGCAACGGCAGGATCGGCGTCGACGGTTTTTGCTTGCGAATAAGATTCAGCGCCTTGGCATCGGCGCTGGTGTGCAGCGCCATGTCCTTGCCGCTGAGGCTCATCCACGACGGGATCACCCAATCAAGTTGGGGCAGGCTGCGTTTCAACGAGGCGTAACTGCTGTCATCCCAGTTGACGTAGAAACCGATCGCCAGCGGCCGGTCTGCAGGTTTGTCCAGCGAGGGTGGCGGCACATGGGTTGCTGCGGCTTTGCTGGCGTGCGTGCGTGGTGCGTGCAGCAGCTTTTGTCGCGCCCGAACTTCCGCCGCCAGTTTCGCTGCCGATTTGAGCAATTCCGGCGCCGCCGCTTTCACATTGGTCAGGGCGTGTCGCGTCCTTGCGTGTTCGCCAATGTGCAGGCTACTCATGGTCGGGCTTACAAACAGGCTGATGGCACAAGCCACCACGAACAGCGTGCTGACCACGCCAGCGAGCAGGGCCAGCCGCGATACATGGCTGGCGCGACGGCCGGTAGGGTCGAAGAAGATGGGTTTCTTTTGCATGCCAGTGCCGAATCGACCGAGTTTGCGTGGTGCCAGTCCGGTCGAGCTCTGCCACAGGCCGAACACACGGATCTTGCGAGCAGGCAGTATCGCTGATCTGGCCGCGCTTGAATGGCAGGCTCGCGGTATTCAGTCAGCCTGGGTTGCCATCGGCTGACACCGAGACGATCTGGCTCAGTCGATCAGCGGACCCGGCACGGGCTTGCTGAAATCTTCGGGGGTCAGGTTCCGGGTCAACCGGAACACGCCTTCGCAGAGCTTGCGCGGCAGTACCACGTCGAGCACGGTGGTCTGGTGTGGCGCCAGCATGCCGAACAGATCGTCGTCCGGGGAGCTTTCGGCCAGTGCGTGATGAACCAGCCCGAGCAGATCGATCGGCTGCACGCTGGCACCGTAGGGTCGATGGCTGATCACGGCGGGGCGCAATGTCTTGCGGCTGTTGCGCGGATCGGCCACCCGATCATCGCCGGCGAGCAGGCTGTAATCGAGAAACAGCGAGATGGTGGTGTGCTGTTTCGAATTGGCCTGGCGATCAAGCAGAAAGCCTTCGGGCAACAAGTCGGCACTGGCGGGCTTGCCGGCGGTCAGCAGGAAGCCGGCGCCGGTCAGCGGCTCGCCGGCCTCGTCGGTGAGTCGCACGATCAACAGGCTGCGTGGATCGTGGATATGCACGCGCGGCGCGAAGGGGCCGGCCGGTTCCAGTTCGACCTTGTCCGCGTCGCGTGAAGCGTTCTCATGGTCGAAGGCGTCGCATAGCGCGGAATAATCGCTGGCGCTGCGTACCTGCAGACAACGCAGGATGGCAGCCACTGTGGCAGGCGCGGCGGCCGCCATGATGCCGACCAGATCGCCGGAGTGCGCGGCGCCGGCAATCATCTTGAACGCGCAACGCGGGCCGGCGGTGAGATTGAGTGCCAGCCTATCGATACCGCCGGTACTGTTGGTGCGTGGCGACAGCACCGCGTGGTGGGCATTGAGATTGGCTGCGGCGATGCGCACCACACCGTCGGAACCGTCTTCGCCGGTGTAGCTGTTGAGGTGGTCGTACAAGCTGCGATCAGGGCGATCGCCGATAAGCACGAATTGGAACTGGCCGCGATTGAGCGGGTCGTCGCTGTGGATGTAATCGAGGTTGAGTGACAGCGATGCCGCACTACCCAGTTCCAGCCAGTCAAGAATGCGCTGGCCGGGTTCCACGCCACCGAACCAGGACTTGAGCCGGCCCAGCAGACCCTTGCCGAGTTGTGCCAATGCCGAGCCGAAGTTTGCCGGCGCGAGCATGATCAGGTGGCTGAGACGAATGGTGCTGTGTGTAGCCGGACGATCACGTTGTGCGCGCAGCCACTCGCGGATCACCGGGCCGCCGGTGGAGTGGGTGATGCAATCAAAACTGGCGTCCAGCAGGTGCAGGTCGCGCAAGGCATGATCGAAGGCGCGCACCAAGTCGGCCATGGTCACCGCATCGTCGAAGCTCACGTATTCGGACAGCCATACGTCGGCGAGGGTCAGCGACAGGCCCGCACTCGCCGCCTGCTGCTGCACTTGCTGCGGCAACTGACCATAGGCGGAAGTGTTGGTGACGCTCCAGCCGTGCACGAAGACGAGGGTGGCCATGCGCAAACTCCGATGCGTTGATCCATTCCATGCAAGATCCGCGCAGCCATGAATCCATCGAGGTGGTGGTCAGGTCGGCGTGGGGCAGCGGCATAATGGTAGTAGCGTGCGCCATCATCCACTTACCCACCCGGGCCTTCAATCGATGACCTTCAACACGTTGCTGATCCTGCTCCTGCTGGCGAGCGTGCTGGGCTGGCTGCACTGGCGGCGTTGCAGCCGCGTGCTGTTCGGCCTGGCGCTGCTGATTGGCCTGGCCACCGGTTGCGGTCCGCTGCCGATCTGGCTGCTTTCGCACCTGCAATCGGAGGTTGCGGTGCCGGCGCCGGTAGTCTGGGGTCAGCACAATGTGATCGTCTTGCTGGGCGCCGGCACCGTGCGCGTGATTGGTACTGGTGCGGTCGAGGCGAGCTTTTTTGCCTATGGTCGGATCAGCAAGACCGCGATGCTTTATCACGCCTGCCGGCAGGCCGAGCGCGACTGCAAGGTCGAGGTGAGTGGCGGCGACGCACGTGGGCTGGGACAGTCCGAAGCGGCCATCTACGCGGGCGATCTGCAGCGGCTTGGCGTCGATCCCGCCGATTTGCTGCTGGAGCCACGCAGCTTGAATACCTGGCAGAACGCACAGTTCAGTGGCCCCTTGCTGAAGGCCTACGGTGCTGACCGCGTGTTGCTGGTTTCCTCTGGCTTCCATTTGCGGCGTGGCGAACTGTATTTCAGCCACTTTGGCATCCACGCCCCGCCAGTACGCGCGGATTACGTCAGCGGCATCGCGTCATGGTTGCCGCTGTCGTACAACTTCACCATGGCCGACATGGCCTTGCATGAATACGCCGGCATTGCCCGTTATCACTGGTACAACGCGATGGGCTGGAACGTGCAGGCCACCCGCGCGGGCGCGTTGTAGCGCAGCTATCGGCGCACAAGCGCGATGCCCAGGCTTCCGCTTTTAACGGGCCGTAGGCATCGCGCACCGGTTGCAACTCAGGCTGGGTTCTTGTCGAGCGAGGCCAGATCGATCACGAAGCGATAGCGCACGTCACTTTTCAGCATGCGTTCGTAGGCTTCGTTGATGTACTGCATGTCAATCATCTCGACATCACAGGTGATGCCGTGCTCGGCGCAGAAGTCCAGCATTTCCTGAGTCTCGGCGATACCACCGATCAACGAGCCGGCGATCGAGCGGCGACCAAAGATGATGCTGGCTGCGTGGACCGTAGGTTCGATCGGCTCGACCAGACCCACCAGCACGTGTACGCCATCGATCTTCAAGGTGGCCAGATACGGGTTCAGGTCATGCTGGTGCGGAACGGTATCGAGGATGAAATCGAACCGGCCTGCTGCCGCCTTCATCTGCTCGGGGTCCGTGGACAGCACCACGTGATCGGCGCCAAGCCGGCGCGCTTCGTCTTCCTTCGATGGCGAGCGGGTGAACAGGGTGACTTCGGCGCCCAGCGCCTTGGCGAACTTCAGGCCCATGTGACCCAGCCCGCCCAGCCCAACCACGGCGACCTTGCTGTTCTTGCCGATATTCCAGTGGCGCAGTGGCGACCAGGTGGTGATGCCGGCACACAGCAAGGGCGCGGCAGATTTCGGGTCAAGCTTGTCGGAGATGCTCAGCACGAACTTGTCCGACACGACAATGCGCTCGGAATAACCGCCGTAGGTCATCCGGCCGTCCTGCCGGTCCTTGCTGCCGTAGCTGAAGGTGGCACCTTCGACGCAATACTGTTCCAGCCCACGGTCGCAGGCGGTGCAGTGCTGGCAGGAGTCCACCATGCAGCCGACGCCGACCATGTCGCCGACCTTGAACTTGCTGACCTTCGAACCCACCGCGCTGACCTTGCCGATCATTTCGTGGCCGGGTACGACGGGATACTTGGTGCCATGCCATTCGTTGCGCGCGGTGTGCAGGTCGGAGTGGCACACGCCGCAGTACAGGATGTCGATGACCACATCGTCGGCGCGTGGGTCGCGTCGTTCGAAGCGGTAAGGCGTCAGTGGCGTGGTGGCTGAATGTGCGGCGTATCCGCGGATATCGATCGTCATGGGAGTTCCTTTGAATGATATTGAACAGGGACGGGGACGCAACAGCGATTCAGGATTCGCGCATGACCATCAAACGTATTTCGGTCATGTCCTCAATCGCGTAGCGTAATCCTTCGCGGCCGAGGCCGGACAGCTTGATGCCGCCGTAAGGCATGTTGTCCACGCGGAAACTGGGGATGTCGTTGACCACCACGCCGCCTTGCTCCAGTTCATTCCAGGCGCGCATGGCGTGATCGAGGCTGTCGGTGAAGATACCGGCCTGCAGGCCGAAATCCGAGTCGTTGACCATCGCGATGGCATCGTCGAAGGTGTTGAATGGGGCGAGCAGGGCGAACGGGCCGAAGGCTTCCATGCGGTTCGCTTTCGCGTCGGTCGGTACGTGCTCCATCAGCGTCGCTTCCAGCATGTTGCCGTTGCGCTTGCCGCCACAGAGGATTTTTCCTCCGGCCTGTTTTGCCTTAATGATCCAGTCGTGCAGGCGGGTGGCAGCGGCTTCGTCGATCATCGGGCCGAGGAACACATCCTTCTTCTTCGGGTCACCGGCCTTGAGTTTCTTCGTTGCGGCTACCAGCTTGCGCTTCAGCGCCTCGTAGATATCCGCGTGGGCATAAATGCGCTGCACGCCGATGCAGCTCTGGCCGGATTGGTAGAACGCGCCGAACACCAGTCGATCGACTACCTTGTCCAGCTTCGCACCCTGATCCGCGTCGATGATGCAGGCGGCATTGCCGCCCAGTTCCAGCACCACTTTCTTGCGCCCGGCACGCGCTTTCAGGTCCCAGCCAATCTGGCCGCCGGTGAAGGAGAGCAGGTGGAAGCGCTCGTCCTCGACCAGCGGCGCGGCATGCTCACCGTTCAGAGTGAGGATCGAGAATGCACCTTTGGGCAGATCGGTTTCGGCCAGCACCTCGCCGATGATCAATGCGCCGATCGGAGTTTTTTCTGCCGGCTTGAGCACGAACGGACAGCCTGCGGCGATCGCCGGCGCCACCTTGTGCGCCACCAGATTCAGCGGGAAATTGAACGGCGTGATGAAGGAGACTGGCCCCAGCGGCACGCGTTTGGTGTAGCCGTGATAGCCGTCCAGCCGCGCAGCCAGTTCCAGGTTCAAGGTCTCGCCGTTGATGCGCACCGCTTCCTCGGCGGCAATCCGGAACGTCTCGATCAACCGGGTCACTTCGCCGGCGGCGTCCTTGATCGGTTTGCCGGCCTCGATACACAAGGCTTCGGCCAGTTCATCACGACGCTCGGTGAAGCGCTGCGCACAGTGCTGCAGCACGGCCTGGCGCGCCCACGGCTTGAACTCGCGCATCGGCTTGGTTGCCGCTACCGCCGCGACGATCGCTTTCTCGGTGGCGCGGGCGTCGGGCACGGCAACACGCGTGGCGACTTTGCCGGTGTACTTGTCGTGCACCTCCAGCATCTGCTTTGAGGTCTGCGGACGGTTCGCAAGGTAGTACGGGTAGGTTTTCCTGAGCACGGCGTCGTCCTCTATGAGGTGTTTCAGCGCGCCTTCGGCGCAGTAATGCTCCAGCATAGTTGTTGCGTTGTCATGTGATGATGACGACGACAAGCGGCTGTCGCAAACGTGGAACGCTCAGTCTTCGCTGACCCGCAATGGCAACTCGCCATCGGCCAGACGGGCACGCAGCGGTGTGCCCGGTGCGAGGTTCTTGGCAGAGCGCAGCACGTTGCCCTGAGCGTCGAACACGATGGCGTAGCCACGCTCCAGCGTAGCCAGCGGGCTGATCGCATGTAGCTCATGCCTGGCATGGCGCAAGGCTGTCTGCCGCCGTTCCAGAATCTGGGTAATGGCGCGGCGCAGGCGCTGATCCTGCTCGGCGAGCCGACGTGCCAGCAACGGCAATCGTGCACCGGGATGTTGCCTCAGCAGACGTGCGTGCAGTCGCTCCAGCCGGGTTCGGCGTTGCTGGACCTGTTCGCGCTGCACCACCATCAGTCGATGACGAAGGTGTTGCAGTCGTTCGCCGTCGCGTGCCAATCGCGCCTGTGGCCGTTGTGCCTGCAGGCGCGCGAACAAGTGGTCAACGCGTTGTGCGTGCGCTTGCAGCCGGCGGTGCTGGAAGGTCAGCAGACGCTGTTGCAGTTGCCGCAGATGGCGACCGATGGCCAGCGCGTCCGGCACCAGCAATTCGGCGGCAGCTGACGGTGTGGGCGCGCGCAGGTCGGCGACAAAGTCGGCGATGCTGAAGTCGATTTCGTGACCAACCGCAGAAACCACCGGCACCGCACTGGCATGGATCGCGCGTGCAACCGCTTCATCGTTGAAAGCCCACAGGTCTTCCAGTGAACCGCCGCCTCGGGTCAACAGCAGCACGTCGTAACGTGCGCTGGCGGAAGCCTTGCGCAACATCGCCACGATCGCCGGCGGCGCTTCGCGCCCTTGCACCGGCACCGGCAACACGTCGACATCGGCCAGCGGCCAGCGTCGCGCCAGCACGCTGAGCACATCGCGCACCGCTGCGCCGGTCGCCGAGGTGATCACGCCGATGCGGCGGGCGTAAACAGGCAGGGTACGCTTGCGGGCGGGGTCGAACAGGCCTTCGGCATCGAGCCGCGCCTTGAGTTGCTCGAACTCGCGCTGCAGCGCGCCTTCGCCGGCCGGCTCCATGTATTCGGCGACTAGCTGGAACTCGCCGCGCGGTTCGTACAAGCCGACCTTGGCGCGCAACAGCACCTGCATGCCGTCGACCGGACGGAAGCGCAGCGCGGAGGCTTTCATCTTGAACATCGCGCAGCGCACCTGGGCGCCACTGTCCTTCAGGGTGAAGTACAGATGCCCGGAGGCCGGCTTCGCCACGTTGGACAATTCACCTTCAATCCAGACCTGCGGCAAGGCATCGCCCAGCAGGTCGCGCACCAACCGGTTGAGCGAACTGGGGGTGAGCACATGACGTGTCTCGGGGTTGTCGTACGACGCTGGCATAAGGGCGCGAGCCTAACATGGGCGTCGTATCAAATTGTGAGAAAACATCTGCTTGAAGTTCAAAGCGCAGGTACAGCATCAAGACAAGTGCTGGGCACCGTGCCGGCTCATTCGTCGTCGCTGCCATCGCGCAATTCGCGCCAGCGGCGCTTGCGGGCGCGCCAGCCACGGATACCCAGATTCAGCGCGAACCAACCGGCGAGGATGCCGAACGGCCAGCCGATCCATGCCGGCCACAGGACCGCCACGACGGCCAGCGCCAGCAGGATCGCGGCACTGAGCAGCAGTGGGCCGCTGCTGGTATCAGCCAGCACGCGACGATGGATCAGCGCGGCACTGACGCTGTTGGCAATCCGCAAGGCACCGGCGGCGGCACGGCCGGAACTGCCGCCAGCATGCCGCGGCCGCGCCGGCCGGGCCTCGCTGCTGCACACCTTTTCGCTGCTGCCGTGGCGGCTGCGGCGTGAGGCCAGCACGATCTCGGTGGCATGGCCCAGGTCCTTGTCGTACTGCACGGCAAGCTGGCCGGCGAAACCGTCGTCCTCCACCGCGACGTCGATTTCCTGGTTGTTGAGCCAACTGGCAATATTGAGATTGGACGAGCCCACGCGCGCCCATTGTCCATCGGCAACCGCGGTCTTGGCGTGCAGCATCGAGCCATTCCACTCGAACACGCGGATGCCAGCCTTCAACAGCGGCCGATATCCCGAGCGCGACATGCTGGCCACCACCGGAATATCGCTGCTACCGGGCACCAGCAGGCGCACGTCCACACCATCGCGGGCGGCGGCGATCAAGGACTGCACGTAAGGTGCCACGCCTACGAAATACGCGTCGGTCAGCCACAGCGTCTTGCGTGCCATCGAGGCGATCAACTGGTCCAGTCGATACATGCCGGCGGTGGCGGGCTGGGTGGCAATCACCCGCAGCGAAACCTCGCCGACCGGGCTTTCCGCATCCGGCGCTGCGGGCAGCACGCGCAACGGCGCACCGGTTTCGCCCCAGCTTTGCGCGAACGCCGCTTCCAGTTCCGCCACCGCCGGCCCCTGCAACGCCACGCCGGTATCCCGCCACGGCGGCACGTTGCGCTGCGCGTCGCCCAGCCATTTTGCGCTGATGCATACGCCGGACAGGAAACCGAGCACGCCGTCGACCACCAGCAGCTTGCGGTGATCGCGACTGATCCAGCCCAGTGGTTGACCCAGTGCTGGCGGATTGAACACGCGCACCTCACCACCGGCAGCACGCAAAGGCGCCCAGAACGAACGACGCGACTGGCCCAGGCAGCCGATCCAGTCGGTGACCACCGCGACGAAAACGCCAGACTGGGCTCGCTCGACCAGCGCATCGCGAAACGCACGACCGACTTCGTCGTCGCGCACGATGTAGTTTTCCAGTAACACACGATGCCGGGCGCCACGGATGGCCGTAAGCCAGGCGTCGTAGTGGGCGGCGGCGTCAATCAGCAATTGCACGGCGTTGCCGCTAAGCAGCGGCGCGCCGGCGGCGCGGCTCAAGGCCTGTTCGGCCAGCAGGCGACTCGGGGTTGGCGGGATCAAAGGTATCGGCATGGGCTGAGTGTAGGCGATGACCTGTCAACGCGCCGACGGCGTCACGCTTCTGGCATCATCGCGTGCATGCCGATTGAGCACCGTTACACCGACACTACCGCCTGCGTCCGTCACCTCGCCGATGTGTTGGGTTCCGACCTGCGTATTGCCGCGCCGCTGGGTCTGGGCAAGCCGCACGGCCTGCTGAATGCCTTGTATCGCATGGTCGGCAAGGACAAGACACGCTCGATGCGCCTGTACACCGCGCTGTCGTTGACCCGGCCACAACCGGCAGCCGGGCTGGAGCAGCGCTTTCTGCAGCCGTTTCTCGAACGTCATTTCGGCAGTGACGCGGTGGACCCGCAATACGCACTGGATCAGGCTCGCGACGCGTTGCCGGCCAATGTCGAAGTGCACGAGTTCTATTTGCAGTCCGGTGCGATGCTGAATTCGGCCAGCGCGCAACGCAGTTACATCAGCCAGAACTACACACATGTCGCCCGCGACCTGGTGGTGCAGGACATCAACTTGTTGGTGCAATTGGTTGCCCGTCGCGAAGGACCGGACGGCGTGCATTACAGCCTTTCCTGCAACCCTGATCTCACCCTGGATTTGCTGCGTCTGACCCAGTTGGCGGACAAGCCGCGACCTCTGTGCGTGGCCGTGGTACATCCGGACCTGCCTTACATGGGCGGCGATGCCGAAGTGGCGGAAGCCTTTTTCGACGTGGAGCTGCAGCCGGAACATTCACCGCCGTTGTTTGCGCTGCCGCGCGCACCGGTCGATCTGGTCGAGTACGCGTTGGGTCTGCATGCCAGCGCGCTGGTCCAGGATGATGGGTGCCTGCAGATCGGCATTGGCGCGTTGTCAGACGCACTGGTAAAGGCCTTGCTGCTGCGGCATCAGAACAATATTCAATGGCGTCGTGCGCTGGTGGCGCTGGACCCGCTCGGCAAGACCCATGCGCTGGCCGGCTGGCTGGGCGGGCTGGCGGCGTTCGAGAAGGGTCTGTACGGCGCCAGCGAAATGGTGATGGACGGTTTCATGCACCTGCAGCGCGGCGGCATTCTCAAGCGGCGCAGCTGGGACAGCCTGGCGCTGGAACGTGCTGCAGTGGCCGGCCGGATCGATCACCGCACATCAGGTGGGCATTATCTGCGCGGCGCGTTCTTTCTCGGTTCGCGTGAACTGTATCAATGGCTGGCCGACACCGAGGCGGCTGATCCGGATGCGATTGATATGTGTGCGGTGTCCCACGTCAACCAGCTGTACGGCATGCACCAATCACTGTCGATGTTGCAGCGGCGCGGCGCGCGCTTCTTCAACACCTGCATGATGGCCACCGCACTCGGCGCGGCAGTCTCCGATACGCTTGAAGACGGCAGCGTCGTCAGCGGTGTCGGTGGCCAGTACAACTTCGTGGCGATGGCACACGAGCTGCCCGATGCGCGTTCGGTATTGTTGTTGCGTTCCACCCGCAGCAGCGGTGGCGGGATCGAGAGCAATATTCGCTGGAACTATGGCGAAACCACGATCCCGCGGCACCTGCGCGACATCATCATCACCGAGTACGGCATTGCCGACCTGCGTGGGAAAAGTGACAGCGAGTGCATCGAAGCGATGCTGGGAATCACCGACGCGCGTTTCCTCGATGCGTTGTGCGCGGAGGCCAAGGCACATGGCAAGCTGGCCGCCAATTTCGTGATACCCGAAAGCTGGCGGCTGCATCGTCCGCGTCATTTGCACAAGGCGCTGGCACCGTTCCGGCAGCATGGCTTGTTACCGAAATTTCCGTTTGGCAGTGACTTCAACGAGATCGAGCAGCGCCTGCTGCCGGCACTGGAGTGGCTGAAATACGTCAGCGCCAACTGGCGCGGCAAGCTGGGCCTGCTGGTTGCGGCCTGTCGCCGGGGTGAGCTGGCACCGGGCGAGTCCGCGGCGCTGGCACGCATGGGTCTGTCTGCTCCGATCAGTCTTGCGGATCGCTGGCAGCGCCGGTTGCTGCAGGTGGCGTTGCGGCGACAGGTGCCGAATCCGTAGTCGGGTCATCCAGCAGGGGCAATACTTCGGGGCTGTCGAGGTCATCGAACTGCTGGTGATTGACGGCCCAGAAAAACAACCCGACCGCGATGACCACAATGACCAGGGTCACCGGAATCAGCACCAGCAGGATATTCATGCCGCCACCTCGCGTGCGCCCGATGTCGGCCCGGTGCGCTGGTCGGCAGCCAAGTCCTGTTTGCCCACGCGCAGTGCATTCAAAACCACCACCAGCGAGCTGAGCGACATGCCGATCCCGGCCAGCCACGGCGGCACCAGGCCGAACGCGGCGAACGGCACGGCGCAAAGATTGTAGGCCAGCGCCCAGCGACGACTCTGCGCGGTGACGTAGTGCAGCTGGCAGGCGATGGATCGCGCGTCGATCAAGCCGCCCAGCCGTCCATCCATCAGCAGCAAGTCGGCATGCGCCTGCGCCAGTTCGGTGCCGGAAGACAGTGCCGCAGAGACATCGGCGCCAGCCAGCAATGGTGCGTCATTGCTGCCGTCGCCCACCGCCAGCGTGGTGTGACCCGCGGCATGTGCGGCCTGCAGGCGTTCAAGTTTGTCGATCGGAGATTGCCGCGCCTGCCAGTCGGTGATGCCGAGGTGCTCGGCCATCGATGCCACGCGGGTTTCGGCATCACCGCTGGCCATGCTGATGGCAATGCCATCAGCACGCAGGCTGTGCAACAGCCGGCGCGCCTCGGCACGCGGCTGTTCGTCCAGATGGAACGCGGCGATGGCGCCGTTGGTGTCGGCCAGCAGCAGGGCATCGCTGGCATGCGAAGGCATTGCCTGACCACTCGCACGCAGGGCAAAGTCCGCGCGTCCCAGCCACAACATCTGGCCGTCCACTTCACCACTGATGCCGGCACCGGCATCAACGTGTACTGACGACGCCTGCAGCGGCAGCGCCTGCTGGCGTGCCGTGTCGGCCAGTGCGCGGGCCAGCGGATGGGAGCTTTCGTGCGCCAGCGCGGCAGCCAGCTGCAATACCTGCGCGATGCTGTCGCCGCGCAACGGCTCGACCGCGCGACGGTCGAGCTGTGGCACCGTCAACGTGCCGGTCTTGTCGAACATGGCGTAATCGACCGTGGCCAATCGAGCAAGCGCCTCGCCGCTGGTCACCAATACACCGCGAGTGGCCAGCACGCCCAGCGCACGAGTCAAGGTGGCGGGGCGGGTGAGTGCAAACGCGCAGGGGCAGGCGACGACCAACACCGCCACCGCGGACTCAAAAGCACGCTCCGGGTTGACCAGCAGCCAGCCGAGCGCGGTAAGTACGGTCAGGCCGAGCACGCGCGCGACGAAGCGGCCGACCTCGCGGTCGCTGGCAGCGATCTGCGTGCGTGTCTGGCGTGCGCGTGTTGCCAGCTCGCCCAGTCGCGCCACCGCAGTGGTGTTGCCGCTGTGTTCGACGATCAGCTCGGCCGGGCCGGAGATCAGTACGCTGCCGGCGATCAACGGTTCGCCACGCTGACGACGTACCGGACGCGACTCGCCGGACAGCAATGCTTCGTCCACCTGCACATCCGCGGTTTGCAAAACACCGTCGGCAGGCACGCGCGTGCCTTCGGCAATATGTACGCGGTCGCCAGGCAACAGCGTCATCGCGGGCACGGTCTCCAGTTCGCCGTCGGCACGGCGGCGCTGCGCCAGCAAGGGCGCCGCATCGATCACCGCATCGCCCAGCGCGCCGCTGCGATGGCGTGAGCGCAATTCCAGATAACGCCCGCCCAGCAGCAGGGTGACGAACATGGTCACCGAGTCGAAATAGATTTCACCGTGGCCGCGCAAGGTGTTGAACATGCTGGCCAGGAACACCAGGGCCACCGCCAGTGCGACTGGCAGATTGATGCCAAGTCGCCGTTCGCCAAGCTCGCGTATGGCGCCGCGAAAGAACGGCAGGGCCGAGTAGAACACTACCGGAATGCTGGTCAGCAGACCGAGCCAGCGAAACAGGTTGCGGGTGCTGAAGTCGACAAAATCGACTACGCCGATGTAGATGACAAAGGCGTACGTCATCACCTGCATCGCGCACATTCCCGCTACCAGCAGGCGCTTCAGGGCGTCGCGCTGCTCCTCGGAGCGTGCATCATCGATGCTGTCGTGCTGCAGCGGCTGCGCCGGGCACCCTGCGGCAGCGAAATTTGCCAGCAGGGTGGGTAACGGTGTGCAGCTGATATCCAGCACCACGCGGACCCGCCGCGCGGGTCGATCAATGGCGACACGCTTTACCCCGGGCAGCGAACGAATCAACTGCTCCAGTTGCAACACCTGGCGGGCATCGCTGAGGGATTCAACCGAGAGAGCTATCTCGCTGCAACCGTCACGGCGGCGGCGCAGTACCTGCGCGGCGAGTTGCGGATGAGCCCACGCCGCGTAGCGGTTCATTGCGGCGGGTCAGTCGGCGCACGCGCCGGCACGCTGGGCGGTGGACTGGCACGGCTGTGAGCACTGACCGGTACCCCGAATACGGTATGCGAAGTATCCAGCGGCGTGTCGGCATAGCGCGCACCCACCACGATCAGCCAGATGCAACCTGCCATCGATGCCACGAAAACGAATGCACCCAACCACAGGATCGGCTGTTGATACCACGCCGATCCAGGTTGGGCTGGGGTTTCATTGCTTGCTTTCATCGACCGGATGCGACAGTTGGTAGACGTAGGCGGCGATCACGTGGATCTGGTCGTCGGTAAGGCGCGGGCTCCATGCGGGCATGTGGCCCTGACGTCCCTCGCCGATGGTCTTCTCGATATCGGCCACGCTGCCGCCATGCAGCCAGATCTTGTCGGTGAGGTTGGGTGCACCGAGTGCCGGGTTGCCCTTGCCTTCGGCACCGTGGCAAGCCGCGCAGGTGGCGAACAGTGGTTGACCAGCCGCCGCCTTCGCTGCGTCGTGCGGTGCGCCGGACAGGCTCAGCACGTATTGCGCGAGATTTTTCACGTTGTCCGCACCCAGACTGGCCCACGGCGGCATCACACCGCTGCGACCGTCATGGATGGAAGTGGTGATATCGCTGCCCTTGCCGCCATAGAGCCAGTCGCCGTCGGTGAGATTGGGAGCACCGAGCAGGACATTGCCCTTGCCGCTGCGCTCGTGGCAGGCGGCGCAATTGTCCTCGAACCACACTTTGCCCATCGCCAGCGCGTCCGGATCACCCGCCAGCTTTTCCACCGGATACAGGCGAAACCGCTCCAGCAGCGGCTCGAGTTTGGCGTTGTTGGCAGCCTGGTCACGTTGCAGCTGGTTGTGCGAAGTCCAGTTCAACGCGCCCTTGTGGTTGCCGAAACCCGGGTAGAGGTAAAGGTAGGAGAAACCGGCCACGAACATGCTGGCGGAAAACACGATCCACCACATCGGCAGCTTGCGCACGCCTTCGCGCAGCACACCATGTGCCCAGACATGGCCACTGGTACCGTCGGGCAGGGTGGGGATCTTCGCGCGCGGGCCCCACAGGAACAGGAACAGGGTGACGCCCATATTAAGCGTCACCAGAAACATCACCCATAACGACCAGCCGCTGCTCATGGGCGCTTCTCCTTGGTGCTGACTTCAGTTTCCGGCTCATCTTCCAGCGGCAAGTGCGCCATCCGGTTGAAGGTTGGCTTGTGATATTTGCGCCAGGCCCAGATCCAGATGCCAATGAAGGTAATCATCATCAGCAGGATGAAGCCGCCGGTAATCTGGCCCCAAATCGGGTTGATCGGCGTCATGGCGTACCTCCATCACTCGCTGCGGCATTGGCGCCCGCCGTCGACGAGGGTTCGTTTTTGATGCCCAGCCCTTGCAGGTAGGCAATCAAGGCGTCCATTTCGGTCTTGCCTTCCACGGCTGCGGGCGCACCGGCAATGTCGGCGTCGGTGTACGGGTCGCCCAGCGTGCGCAGCACGCGCATGCGCGCCTGCACATCCTTGGCATCTATCTTGTTGTGCGCCAGCCACGGATAGCCCGGCATGTTGGATTCCGGCACGACCTTGCGCGGGTCCATCAAGTGCATGCGTTGCCAGTCGTCGGAGTACTTGCCGCCCACACGGGCCAGATCCGGGCCGGTGCGCTTGGAGCCCCACTGGAACGGACGGTCATACACTGATTCCGCTGCCGTGGAGTAGTGGCCGTAGCGCTCGGTTTCGAACCGCAGCGCGCGGATCATCTGTGAATGGCACAGGTAGCAACCATTCTGCACGTAGACGTCCTTGCCGATCAGTCGCAGCGGATCGTAAGGCTGCACGCCGGGTGGCGCCTTCACCGAATGTGCCTCCATGAACAGCGGCGTGATCTCGGCCAGGCCACCCAGCGAGACCATGATCGCGATCAGCACGCCGAGCAGGCCGACGTGTTTTTCAATTGCTTCGAAATGCTTGTAAGCCATGATGACGTGTTCCTCAGCCAGCGGCCGGAAGTGGCGCGGGCACCTGATGGGGCACCGGCTCGGGAATCGGCACCGGGATCGGCTTGATCAGGCGCGCACGGGCGTCGGCCGCGGTGTACCAGAGATTCCAGGCCATTACCCACATGCCGGACAGGATGCATACGCCACCCAACCAGCGGATGACGTACATCGGCTTGATCGCGATCAGGCTGTCCAGGAAGCCGTAGGTCAGCGCGCCGTCTGCATTGGTGGCGCGCCACATCAGGCCCTCGGTCACGCCAGCCGTCCACATCGAACCGATGTACAGCAAGGTGCCAATCATGTGCAGCCAGAAGTGCAGCTCCATGCTTTTGCGCGAATGCATCTCCGGTCGACCCAGCGCGCGTGGTGCCATCGCATAGAGCGATCCGATAGTGATCATCGCAACCCAGCCGAGCGAACCCGAATGCACATGGGCAATCGTCCAGTCGGTGTAATGCGACAGCGAGTTCACTGTCTTGATCGCCATCATCGAGCCTTCGAACGTGGCGGCACCGTAGAACACCAGCGACATCACCATGAACTTGGCCGCTGGATCGGTCTTCAGCTTGTGCCACGAACCGTTGAAGGTCAGCAGGCCGTTCGCCGCCGAGCCCAGGCTCGGCATCAGCAGCACCAGCGAGAACGCCATGCCGACCGACTGCACCCAGTCGGGCAGGGCGGTATACATCAGGTGATGCGCGCCAGCCCACATGTAGACCGAGATCAGCGCCCAGAAATTGACGATCGAGAAACGGTAGCTCCACAGCGGCTGCTGGGCCTGACGCGGCACGAAGTAGTACATCATGCCGAGGAAGCCGGCGGTCAGGAAGAACGCCACCGCGTTGTGGCCGTACCACCACTGCACCATCGCATCGACCACGCCGGAATAGATCGAATACGACTTGAACAGCGAAACCGGAATGACCAGGTTGTTGACGATGTGCAACAAGCCGACGGCGATGATGAAGGCGCCGTAGTACCAGTTCGCCACGTAGATGTGCTTGATCCGGCGACGGGCCAGGCTGCCGAAGAACACCACGCCGAAACTGACCCAGACCACCGCGATCAGAATGTCGATGATCCATTCCGGCTCGGCGTATTCCTTGCTCTGGGTCATGCCCAGCGGCATCGAAACCATCGCCAGCACGCAAATCAGCTGCCAGCCCCAAAACGTGAACCCGGCCAGTTTGGTGAAGGCCAGTCGGGCATGTCCGGTGCGCTGGACCACGTAATAGCAGGTGCCCATCAGGGCCGAGCCGCCGAAAGCGAAGATCACGCCGAAGGTGTGGTCAGGTCGAATCCGGCTGAAGGTCAGCCACGGGATCTCGAAATTGAGCGCGGGCCACATCAGTTCGGCGGCGGCGTAAACGCCGACCGACATCCCGATGATGCCCCATACGGCGGCGGCCAACAGAAACTGGCGCACAACCCTGTCGTTGTAATACTCGGTGTTCGGCATGGGGTTTCCCGGCTGGATAACTCGATAATTCTAGAGGAAGGATGCGACCTCGCCTTGACCGTGATCAAGTCACTGCGGCAATTCGTCCGTCATGAAATACCGGCAATGGCTTGCGTAAGCTCCTTCGTTGCATAGCCTGCGCTGATTTGTCGCGGGAGGGCAAGCCTGATCGGGTATTCTTGTCTCCATCGCCGCGACCTTTCGCGACCTGTTATTCCGGTTGATTCCATGAGTGATCTTGCTGCACAGAAACCGCGTCCGGCCGAGCCGGCGCATCGTCGTTCCAGCGTGGCCGTGCAGGTGGGCAAGGTCAAGGTGGGTGGTGGCGCGCCGATCGTGGTGCAGTCGATGACCAATACCGATACCGAAGACCCGACCAGTACCGCCAGGCAGATCGCCGAACTGGCCCGCGCCGGCTCCGAGATGGTGCGCATCACCGTCAACACGCCTGCTGCCGCCGCCGCGGTTCCGCGGATCGCCGAGCGCTTGCAGATGATGGGCGTGGACGTACCGATCGTTGGCGACTTTCATTACAACGGCCATCAATTGCTGGAGCGCGAACCGGCCTGCGCCGAGGTGCTGGCGAAATACCGCATCAACCCCGGCAACGTCGGCTTCGGCAAGAAGCACGAAAGCCAGTTCGCCTCGATCATCGAGAAGGCACTGCGCTACGACAAGCCGGTACGCATCGGCGCCAACTGGGGTTCGCTGGACCAGGGCATGGTCGCCGCGTTGATGGACGAGAACGCCCTGCGTGCCGATCCATGGGAAGCGTCGCACGTGGCGCGGGAAGCATTGATTCGCTCGGCGCTCGATTCTGCTGCGCTGGCCGAAAAGCTAGGCTTGTCGCGTGACCGCATCATCCTGTCGTGCAAGGTATCCGGTGTGCAGGAATTGATTGCCGTCTATCGCGACCTGGCCATCCGCTGTGACTATGCCTTGCACCTTGGCCTGACCGAAGCCGGCATGGGTTCGAAGGGCATCACCGCCTCGGCGGCGGCGCTGGCAGTACTGCTCCAGGAAGGCATCGGCGACACCATCCGCATTTCGCTCACTCCGGAGCCGGGCGCCTCGCGCACCGGCGAGGTGATTGTGGCGCAGGAACTGCTGCAGACCATGGGCCTGCGTGCGTTCACGCCACTGGTCACCGCCTGTCCGGGTTGTGGCCGCACCACCAGCGAGTTCTTCCAGGAACTGGCCAAGACGGTGCAGGAGCACGTGCGTGAACAGATGCCGTTGTGGCGTGTGCAGTACGACGGCGTGGAGAATCTCACCCTCGCCGTGATGGGCTGCATCGTCAACGGTCCGGGTGAATCCAAGCACGCCAACATCGGCATCTCGCTGCCTGGCAACGGTGAAGCGCCGGCCGCCCCGGTATTCATCGATGGCGAGAAGGCGATGACCCTGCGCGGCGACAATATCGCCAGGGAATTCGTTGGAATCCTGGACGACTACGTGGCACGGAAATACGCCGTCCGGGCCGGTTGATCGCGGCTTCGCACTAGGCGGCGGCTCTCCATTTTTCGTGTCGACACGGCACTGAAAACATGCCATGAATGCTGTCACCTGGCGACAGCAACGGAGCCGCGTCTTGCGCACAACTGCCCAGTTTCGAATCGTGTCCCTCTATGTCGTCGTGTCCTTGCTGTGGATCTGGTTCTCTGATCGCGCGCTGGATCTGGTAACTAAAAACCCGGTCGAACTTACCTTTTTGCAGAGCATCAAGGGCGGGCTGTTCGTGCTGGCCACCGGTGCCATGCTGTACTGGTTGATTGGCCGCAATATGCGGCGGCTCAAGGCGGTGAACCGCTCACTCTGGCGTGGACATTCGCAGACGCTGCGGGTGCTGGTGTCGGCCATGGATATCCGGCACAAGGAAACCAAGGATCACTCTGATCGCGTAATGCGCATGTCGGTGGGCCTGGCCAGGCACGCCGGCGTGAGCGGCAGGGAATTGCGCAATCTCGGCTTCGGCGCCCTGCTGCATGACATTGGCAAGCTGGCCATCCCCGATACCGTGCTGATCAAACCCGGCAAGCTGGACGATGAAGAGATGGCGATGATGCGGCTGCACACGGAAGTGGGCAACAACCTGTTGCAGCAGGTCGATTTCCTGCGTGACGCCGGCGACATTCCGTACAGCCACCACGAACGCTGGGATGGCAATGGTTATCCGCGCGGATTGTCTGGCGAAAACATCCCGCTGGCCGCGCGCATTTTCAGCGTCGTGGATGTATGGGACGCGCTGATCACGGCTCGCGTCTACAAACCGGCCTGGCCGGAGCCGGAGGTGCTGGGCTATCTGCGCGAAGCTGCTGGCAGCCAGTTCGATCCCCGTCTGGTGGAGCTGTTCCTGCGGCACTACGAGGAGCTGAAGTCGCTAGGCAAGGGATCAGGCTTCGCCGTGGTGGAAGCTCAGCTTCCTGCGCAAAGTTGAGTCAGTGACGGAGCCGCAAGGTCGCTCCAGCTGCCGATACGTCCGGGCACGGCGATCAGGCCGGCGATTTTTTGCAGATACTCGGCGCGCGGAATTTCCACGGCACCCAGTTGCAAGGTGTGCGGATTGGCAACCTGGGTATCGAGTAGCGGGCAATCAAGCTCGCGCAACAGGTGGCCCAAGGCCATCAGTGCCGCTTTTGAGCCGCCACTTTCGATACTGAACATCGACTCGCCACAAAAAAGTTTGCCTACCGCCACGCCGTAAATGCCACCGACCAGGCGCTCGCTTTCCCAGACTTCCACGCTATGCGCATGGCCCAACTGGTGCAGGCGCACGCATGCGTCGATCATGTCGGGCACGATCCAGGTGGAGCCGTGGTCGTCACGGGGTGCGGCGCAACCGCGCACGACGGGCTCGAACGCCTGGTCCATCGTGACACGCCAGTGCTTGCCCGCGAGCTGGCGCCGCAGGCTGCGGTTCGGGTGCAGGGATTGGGTATGGAACACGCAACGCGGATCGGGTGACCACCACAGAATCGGCTCGCCTTCGCCGAACCACGGAAAGATACCGCTGCTATAAGCGGCCAGCAGACGCGCGGGCGACAAGTCGCCGCCGAAGGCGAGCAGACCGTTCGGCTCGGCGCGGGCGCGCGCCGGGTTCGGGAAGTGTTCCGGTGCATCCGGATCAAGCAGTGGCAGGCGGATCATGGCGTGCTGTCGCCGTGGTTCGCGTAAGGACTGTGCTGCAACAGCTCAGCTGCATAGGTATCGACCGCCGGACCTTCGTGCGCGAGCGACTCCGCCACCGCCGCACGAAAATCCTTGTGCGCCAGCCAGTGCCGTGAATGTGTGCGCGTTGGCAGGAAGCCACGGGCCAGCTTGTGCTCCCCCTGCGCACCCGGCTCGAAGTGGCTGAGTTTTTGAGCGATCGCATACTCGATGCCCTGGTAGTAGCACAGCTCGAAATGCAAGCCTGGCACCTCGACCGAGGCGCCCCAATAGCGTCCATAGAGCACGCCGTCGCCATGCAGAAACAAGGCCATCGCCACCACGATTCCGTCCCGACGCGCCAGCGCAACCTGCGCCAGCGTACCGAGTTCACCCAGTCGGCGGAAGAATGCGGTGGTCAGTACGGCCTGATTGCCCTTGGCATCGAAGGTGGCCTGATACAGCGCGTGCACGCTGTCCCATTCGTCGTTGCTCAAACTGTTGCCGGCTTTCCATTCGATCATCAGACCGCTGGCTTCGACCTGGCTGCGTTCGCGCAGAATGTTCTTGCGCTTCTTGTGATTCAGCGCCGCCAGGAAGTCCGGGAAATGCCGATAGCCACGATTGTGCCAATGGAACTGCACGTCCGAGCGCGCCAGCCAGTTCGCATCAAAAGCGGCCAGTTCGTCTGACTGCAGGAAATTGGCATGGATCGAAGACAGCCCCAACCGGCTGGCCTCACGCTGCATCGCAGTGACCAGTTCGTGCTGCAGCCGCAGCGTGTGTTCACCATCACCAGCGAGCAGTCGAGGACCCGGCACCGGGGAGTAGGGCACGCCGGTGAGCAGCTTGGGATAGTACTGCCCGCCGGCGCGCTCCCACGCACGCGCCCAGCCCCAGTCGAATACAAACTCGCCATGCGAGTTGCCTTTCAGGTACAGCGGTGCGGCGGCGACCAGTCGGTCGCCGTCGTACAGGCCCAGGTGATGCGCCTGCCAGCCCTGGTCGGGCCGGATACAGCCGGTATCTTCCAGCGCAGACAGGAATGCGTGCGACACGAACGGATTGGCGTTCGCGCGCAGCGCGTCCCACGCCATCGGGTCGATATCGCTGATGCGCTGGTGAAAGAGTGTATGCAACGGCGGATTGAACGGGTTCATGAGTTGTCGTTGCGCCACGCGGCAATTTCGATCAGCCGCTGCTGATCGCATTCCAGCAGCAGTGCGTGAGCGCTGAAACGCAGTGCGCGTTCCGCGTGCGCAGCCGCCGGCTCGCGGTAGGGCGGGTAGTCCAGCCGACCAAGCGCTTCCAGCGATTTCTGCAGCCGGATGGCTACTTCGAGCATACCCGCCGCGTCGCGCGCCAGCGGAGCATAAACGTCTTCGAAGCAGTCCTTTTCGTCGAGTGCACGCACATGCACGCGGGCATATCGCAGCGCTTCCTCGGGCGCCGCGCGGACTCCCTCGGCCCAGCCACAAAGCAGCCGGGTGACGGTGCCGATGATGTCGATGGCGGTGCCGGGATCGTTGATGGCCGGAGACAGCGCGCGCTGCGCGATTTCGGTCAGCACGACCAAGCCAAAGCGCGGGTCCTGGTCAAAATTTCGCAAATCCTCGACCACGAACGCCTCGGCGAATCGTTCGGCCAGTTCCTGGTCGACGGCGCGCGACAGGCGCGCCAGCTGCTGGTCAGGCGTGACGAAGCGACCTGCAGCCACCTCCGCCCATACCTCCACGTCGGCCTCTTCGGCCAGTCGATGCAACCGACCCACGTCGATGTAGGTGATATAGCCGATGCGCGGGCCGGCGATCCCGACCGCATTCGCTGGTGGTTCAGACCATGGCGCGGCATGCAGGTGGCGAGCCTTGACCAGGTTTTTCATCGCCTCGCGGGTAGCGCGCTCAGCCCGATCGATGGTTTCGCTGACGCGGCCCAGTCGCGAAATCTGATCGATCCAGCGCAACAAGGTGACCACGATCATGATGATCATCACGATCGTGGCGGCGAACAGGATCAGACGGCCACTGTCGCCATAGATGCCGGTGCTCAGTGCAATCAGTCCGACAATGCTGAACAGGAATGCGCCGATAAAGCTGGCCAGCGCGCTCTGCGAGCCGGAATCCTCGATCAACAGGGTGGATGCCCGCGGCGTCGCGTTGCTGCTGGCTGCAGCATAGGCGGCGACCATCGTGGACAGTGAGAAAGTGGTCACGGCCAGCATGCTGGAAGCAAGGATGCCGAGGATGTTGCCGACCGCCGACACGCCAATCTGTGCGGCCACGCTGGACGGAATCAGCGATTTCGCGAACGCGCCGATCAGTGCGCTGGCGATGCCAAACGCACCGTAAAGCGCCGAACGGAACCACAAACGCCGTCCGATCCGAACGAGCAGCAGGCGCCACTTGGCATTCATCGTGGGAATCCGGCAATCATCGGTTCATTGTGCCTGCTGGCCCGACGCTCTGCGACGCGGATATCGCGGCGAGGCTGTTTGCCGCGCCGCGTTTGCGCCGTCACGCCTTCGCTGGCGTCTGCTGGTCCAGCCAGCGCTCGGCATCCAGTGCCGCCATGCAGCCGAATCCGGCGGAGGTGATCGCCTGACGGTAGACATGATCGGCCACGTCACCCGCAGCGAACACGCCGTGTACCGAGGTCATCGTGGCCATGCCGGCCTGACCGCTGTGGATCTTGATGTAGCCGTCTTGCATCTCCAGCTGGCCTTCGAAGATGCCGGTGTTCGGCGTGTGGCCGATCGCCACGAAGAAGCCGGTGGCGTCGATGTCGCGGGTGACACCGGAGTTGACATCCTTCACGCGCACGCCCGTCACGCCGCTGTCGTCGCCAAGCACTTCATCAATGCTGTGGTTCCAGACCAGTTCGATCTTGCCGGCGGCAGCCTTCTCGAACAGCTTGTCCTGCATGATCTTCTCCGCACGCAGCTTGTCGCGGCGGTGCACCAGATAAACCTTGCGACAGATATTGGCCAGATACAGTGCTTCCTCGACCGCGGTATTGCCGCCGCCGATGACGACCACGTCCTGGTCGCGGAAGAAGAAGCCGTCACAGGTGGCGCAGGCGGAGACACCCTTGCCCTTGAATTTTTCCTCGCTGGCGATGCCCAGATACTTGGCGGTGGCGCCGGTGGTGATGATCAGCGCGTCGGCGGTGTATTCGCCCGAATCGCCCTTGAGTCGGAACGGACGCTGTTTCAGGTCGGCCGTGTGGATGTGGTCGAAGATCATTTCGGTGTGGAAGCGCTCGGCGTGCTCGGCCATGCGCTGCATCAGCGCCGGCCCTTGCAGGCCTTCCACGTCGCCCGGCCAGTTGTCCACGTCGGTGGTGGTCATCAACTGGCCGCCCTGCTGCAGGCCGGTGATCATGGTCGGCTTCAGGTTGGCGCGCGCCGCGTAGACCGCGGCGGTGTAGCCGGCAGGACCGGAGCCGAGGATCAGCAGGCGACTGTGCTTGGGGGTGGACATGGTGGGTATAATCCTTGGGTTTGCTGGTGACTTGAGTGGCTATTCGCTCCAGCCCTCGCGGCAGTTTCACAGCCTGACGCGGGTTGATGGCGACAAAGCGCACGAACCCCCCGAAGAATGGGGAATTCGAAGCACCGATTCAAGGTGCCGGCAGATCAACGACACCACCGCGCCAACAGCGCGATGGATTTACTACGTTCTTCCACAGGATTCTCCTCGCCATGCGTATCGGTATCCCCTCCGAAACCAAGACCCTTGAAGGTCGTGTTGCCCTCGTTCCCGCTGCCGCCGCCGACCTCGTGCGCCGCGGCCACGAAGTGTTCATCCAGTCCGGCGCCGGCCTGAAGAGCGGCTTTGCCGACGAGGCCTACGTGAAGGAAGGCATCAAGATTGTTCCCGATGCCGCCGCGCTCTACGAAGTGGGTGAGCTGATCGTCAAGGTGAAGGAGCCGATCGCCGGCGATCTGGCCCTGCTGAAGAAGCATCACCTGCTGTTCTGCTACCTGCACCTGGCCGCCGAACCGGCGCTGACCAGGAGCTTGCTCGACATCGGTCTGACCGGCGTGGCGTTCGAATCGGTCGAGGAAGCGGGCGGCTTGCCGCTGCTGCACCCGATGTCGGTAATCGCCGGTCGCATCGCCACCCAGATCGGTACTACGCTGCTGCATCGTCCGCAGGGTGGCAAGGGCAAGTTGCTCGGCGGCATGGCGTCGACGCCACGCGGCAAGGTGGTGGTGCTGGGCGCTGGTGCGGCGGGTGGCAACGCCGCGGCACTGGCTGCGGCTGCCGGTGCCAACGTGGTGGTATTCGACAAGCGTCAGGATCGTCTGGCCGAGATGATGGCGATGGGTCCCAACGTGACGGCGCTGTACGCCTATGAGTCTTCGGTGGCCGAAGAAGTGCGTGATGCCGACATCGTGGTCGGTGCCGTGCTGGTGCCCAGTGCCAAGGCGCCGCGCGTGGTGACTGAAGCGATGGTCAAGTCGATGGAACCCGGTAGCGTGCTGGTGGACATCGCGATCGACCAGGGCGGTTGCTTCGAGACCTCCCGTCCCACCACCTGGAAGGAGCCGACCTACGACGTGCACGGCGTGACGCACTTCTGCGTGACGAACATGCCGGGTGCGGTGCCGCAGACCTCGTCGCTGGCGATTTCCGCCGCGATCCTGCCGTACGTGCAGCGTCTGGCGGCGGGCAACGAATGGCGCGAGTTCGAGCCGCTGAAGGTCGGCATCAACGTCGACGGCGGCAAGCTGGTGCATCCGGCGCTGCAAGGTATGCTCTAAGCCTTGGCAGGCAGGAAGGGGGCACCCAAGGTGGCGCGCAGCGCGAATGTAAAACAACAACCAAGGGTCGCCCTCAGCGATGAGCTGAAGCGCCGGCTGCGTGAAGCCGGCGCTTTGCTGTTGCTGCCACTGGCGCTGTACCTGCTGGTGTGCCTGTTCAGCTACAACCCGCATGATCCCAGCTGGACCAACGCTGGCCAGCTGGAACATGCGCACAATTTCGGCGGCACGGTGGGCGCATACATCGCCGACCTGCTGCGCTGGATCTTCGGTCTGGTGGCCTACGGTTTTCCGCTGTTGCTGCTGTTGCTGGGCGTGCAGGTGCTACGCCAGCGCAGCGAGGCACGTGTGGTGCATCCGTGGGAATCGGCACTGCGCCTGATCGGCTTCGTATTCTTCTTCATCACCTTGCCGGCATTGTTCTGGCTCAACGCCAGCCGGCCCGATCTGGTGCAGCCGCAGGGTGCCGGTGGCATTGCCGGGCAATGGTTGGGCCACTCGTTGCTCAACGCACTTGGCCCGACTGGCGCGCCGTTGCTGCTGCTGGCGGTTTTTCTGGTGGCTGTGACCCTGGCCACCGGGCTGTCGTGGTTTCGGGTGATGGACTGGACCGGGCAGGGCGCGCTGAAGCTGATTGCCTGGCTCAAGACCAAACTGCGCGATGCACCGCAGGCGATGGCCGCACGGCAGGCGCGCACCGAACGTGAGGTGGTCAAGAAAGCCGAGGCGGTCAAGCAGGCAAAGCGCGAGCCGTTGCGCATCGAGTCACCGCCGGCGCCGGTCACCCGCAGCGAACGCGCCAAGCTGGAAACGCAGATTCCGTTGTTCGTTGGCGCTGCCACGCCGGGTGAATTGCCGCCCTTGTCACTACTCGACGAGGCGCCGCCGCAGGGCCCGGGTTATTCCGAGGAAACACTCGAGGTGCTCTCGCGCCAGGTCGAGTTCAAACTCAAGGATTTCAAGATCGACGTGAAGGTGGTGGGTGCCTATCCGGGCCCGGTGATCACCCGCTTCGAAATGGAGCCGGCGCCGGGTATCCGCGGTTCGCAGGTTTCGAGTCTGGACAAGGACATCGCCCGCGGTCTGTCGGTGGTCAGCGTGCGCGTGGTCGACGTGATCCCCGGCAAGAACGTGATCGGGCTGGAAATTCCCAACACGCACAAGCAGATCGTCTACCTGTCCGAGATCCTGCGTTCGGACAAGTACGACCAGATGAAGTCGCCGCTGGCACTGGCGCTGGGCAAGGACATTGGCGGCAAGCCGATCGTGGTGGATCTGGGCAAGATGCCGCATCTGCTGGTCGCCGGCACCACCGGTTCGGGCAAGTCGGTCGCCGTCAACGCGATGGTGCTCAGCCTGCTGTACAAGGCCAGTCCGAAAGACGTGCGGATGATCATGATCGACCCGAAGATGCTGGAGCTTTCGGTCTACGAGGGCATCCCGCACCTGCTGGCACCGGTGGTTACCGACATGAAGGAAGCGGCCAACGCGCTGCGTTGGTGCGTGGCCGAGATGGAGCGCCGCTACAAGTTGATGGCTGCCGTCGGCGTGCGCAATCTGGCCGGCTTCAACAAGAAGGTGAAGGACGCCGAGAACGCCGGCCAGCCGCTGCTGGACCCGCTGTTCCGTCCCAATCCGGACATGCCGAACCTGGCTGCCGAGCCGCTGGAACCGCTGCCGTACATCGTCATCATCATCGACGAGTTCGCCGACATGATGATGATTGTCGGCAAGAAGGTGGAGGAGCTGATTGCCCGCCTGGCGCAGAAGGCGCGTGCTGCCGGCGTGCACCTGATCCTGGCCACCCAGCGTCCGTCGGTGGACGTAATCACCGGACTGATCAAGGCCAATATTCCGACGCGCATTGCGTTCCAGGTCTCAAGCAAGATCGACTCGCGCACGATTCTCGATCAAAGCGGCGCCGAAGCACTGCTCGGCCACGGCGACATGCTGTATCTACCGCCAGGTACCGCCACGCCCGAGCGCGTGCATGGTGCGTTCGTCGACGACCACGAAGTGCATGGCGTGGTGAACTGGCTGCGCTCGCAGGGCGCGCCCAACTACATCGCAGGCGTGCTGGAAGAAGCGCAGCCGACCAGCGACGGCAAATTCATCAACGACTCCGGCCTGCCGCAGGACGGTGAAGAGGGCGGCGACGCAGATTCCCAGCTATACGACAAGGCAGTGGCTGTCGTTACGCAGACGCGCCGTGCCTCGATCTCCGGCGTGCAGCGGCATTTGCGTATCGGCTACAACCGCGCCGCGCGACTGGTCGAACAGATGGAGGCCGATGGCGTGGTCAGCGCACCCCAGCACAACGGCAATCGCGAAGTTCTGGCGCCGCCACCGCCGCGGGACTGAAACCGATGCAAGGCAGGTCGCGCTCGCTTGCGTTGCTGCCCTACGGTTCGGTTAAGCCTGAGCTGTCCACAATTCATCCACCGCCATCTTCGGGGAATCCGATGAAACGTTTCATGCTTGTGCTGTCTGCCACCGTGTTGATGTTGTCGCTGGGTACCGTGGCGCAGGCTGCGACCGGCCCGGCACGCGCGCGACTGGACGCTTTTGCCACCGGCCTGCATTCGCTTACCGGCAATTTCAGCCAGACCCTGACCGACATCAATGGCAGTGCCAGCAAGAACAGTTCCGGCACGCTGGCCCTGCAGGCACCGCGACAGTTCCGCTGGGACACGATGAAGCCCTACCAGCAGACCATCGTTGCCGACGGCAGCCGCGTGTGGCTGTATGACCCGGAACTGGAACAAGTCACCGTGCGCATCCAGAGCAGCGAGGAGTCGCACAGCCCGCTCACTGTGTTGACCGATATCAAGCAGATCGACAAGGACTTCAAGGTCGTCGAGCAGGGTGAGCACGACGGGCTGCAGTGGCTGCGGCTAAGCTCGACCGCGAAGGACCCGCAGTTCGACTACGCCGACCTTGGCTTCGATGCGAACGGCCTGGCGCGCATGAAATTCCGCGACCAGTTGGGTTCCACCACGGACATTCGTTTCTCCAACTGGCAGCGCAACGCGCCGATTCCGCCGGCCACTTTCAACTTCGTGCCGCCCAAGGGTGCCGATGTGATCGGCGACTTGCCGGTAATTACCACCCAGCCGCTGAAAGACTGATTCGGCGATGCCCGTCCTTCGACAACTGCCGCGCTGGGCCTGGTATGGCACCGGCATGCTGGCGTTCATTGCCGGCATGGTGAATGCGTCGGGCTATCTCGGTTTCCGGCACGAGTCGATCAGCAACATGACCGGCAATACCAGCCTGCTCGGTATTGCGCTGGGCGGCGGTAACTGCGCAGAAACAATCCACTGGGCGCTGGCCATTGCGGCGTTCGTGCTGGGTGCGATGTTGAGCGGCGTAATCGTGCAGCAAAGCACGCTGAAACTTGGCCGCCGTTACGGGGTTGCGCTGGTGCTGGAGTCGTTGCTGCTGTTTGCCGCGGTGCCGTTGCTGGCCGCGTCCCATTCGGCGGGCCTGTACCTGGCATCGGTGGGGATGGGTTTGCAGAACGGCATCGTCAGCGCTTATAGCGGCGCCATTATTCGCACCACGCACGTCACCGGCATCTTCACTGACCTGGGCATCTACATCGGTCACCTGATCCGCGGATTGCCGGTGGACATGCTGCGCCTTCGCGTGTGCATCGTGGTCGCGCTTAGCTTCATGCTGGGCAGCGCCGCCGGAGCCTTGTTGTTCGGTTTGCTGCAGGAACGTACCTTGCTGGTGCCCGCCGTGCTCACCGGATTGAGCGGCTTGAGTTACACGGTCTACAGCCACCTTTCGCGACGAACGGAGAGTTCCGAAAACTCTTGATTACTGCCAGCGTCAGCTGGCAATAGCCGAACAGTTGCGGCCGCTGCGTTTGGCCCGGTAGAGCGCCTCATCGGTACGTGACAGCCAGCGCTCGAACGACTCATCCGGCAGTCTTTGCGCAATGCCGATGCTCGCCGTGATCATCACTTGCATGCCTTCATGCATCAACGTCATCAAGGCCAGCTCGTTGCGGATGCGCTCGATGATTTCATGCGCCTGTTCCTTGCTGGTCTGTGGCAGGCACAACACGAACTCCTCGCCACCGTAACGCCCGATCAGATCGGTGTGGCGGCAATGGCGGTTGATCACCTCCACCGCGCGCACGATCACGCTGTCACCGGCCTGGTGGCCGTAGGTGTCATTCACCAGCTTGAAGCGATCCAGGTCGAACAGCGCCAGGCTGATCACGGCTTCCGGTGATTGTTCGCAAGTCTGCCGGACCAGCTCAAGGAATCGCCGTCGGTTATACACACCGGTCAGGCTGTCGGTACTGGCCAGTTCGTCGAGTCGGCGGTTCGCCGCCACCAGTGCGTAGGTGTGCTGATCAATCGTGTCCTGCAATCGGCGCGCCTGATGGCGCAGGTAAAGCGTGCGCAGATGCACCAGCAAGGCGATCAGGGCAAGCAGCAACAGCACAGCAGCAATGCGGGCGCGCGTGGTTTCGTACCAGTAGGGGCTGACGGTGACCGCAATCCGCGTTTCGATGGTGCGTGGCTGCAAGCCGTGCGTCATGGCCGACAAGCGCAACGTGTAGTTGCCGTGGGGCAGGTTGGTGTAATTGCCAACCGGTGCCGAGCCTTTGGAAATGTCGTTCCACGCGTGGTCAAAACCCTCCAGCTTGTACTGGTAGGTGGTTTCCATCGGCGCCTGATAATCGAGCAGGGCAAAACTGAAACGCATGTTGTGCGTGTCGTCGTTCAAGGTGATGTTGTGACCGTTCTCGGGCAGGCTGGCGAACGGCACAATGTGGTTGTTGATGACCGCGTTGGTGACCGCCAGTGTTGCCGCTGTCGTGGCCACGGGCGTCCAGTCGGGACGAATCACGGTCAGTCCGGACTGGCCGCCAAACAGCAGTTCACCACCCGGTGCAACAGCGGCGGCAATGCTGACGTAACTGGCAATGTGCAGACCGTCGCGGGCGCCCAGATTGGATACCGCCAGGGTCTGTCCATCGATGCGCGATACGCCGTTGGACAGGCTTGCCCAAAGGTTTCCGCGGCTATCCGGCAACACCGCGTTGACGTTGTCACTGGACAAGCCATTGCTGGTGTTGATCGTGCGCGCCGCCCAGGAACCGCCGTCCTGTCGCTCCAGCAAACCAATGCCGGCAAGTGTGCTGGCCCAGATCCGCCCGGTGGCGTCAGGGATCAGCGAACTGATGTAATCCTGCGGCAGGCTTGAGGCATCCGCATTGCGATGCAGCAGGTTCTGGAAGCTGGCCGGCAGGCTGTCGCCGTGAGCGATGCTGATGCCGCGGCTGGTGGCGTACCACCAGTCAGTGCCGATGCGCACGATCTGGCGCACGGTATTGCTGATCAGGCTGTCAGGTTTGCCCGCCTGATGGCTGACGTGCTCCAGCGCGTGGGTACGCAGGTCGTAACGATAGATGCCGTCGTACGTGCCCAGCACCATCCGTTGCCCGTCGGAATGCAGGCTGAGCACCGGCTTGTCACGCAATTCCGGCAGGATCGAATTCTGGATGATCAAGGTGTCCGGATCGATGCGGGCCAGCCCCTGGGTGCCCACGAAAATCGAACCGTCCGCCGCTTCGGTGATGGTGTGGATGCCGCGTTGCAACTGGCTGCCAGCAAGACGCAGGTGGCTGATGCTGCCAGCCTGGAGATTGAGGACGTCGATGTGGCCGGAGGCCAGCCCCAACCAGATGCGCTTGCGCGTATCGACAAAGATGTTGCGCACGTTCGGTGCGCTCAGCGCATCGGGATTCAGTGGCGACGGATACAGCGAGAACGCCGTATGCCGGCCGGGGTGGGTTCGCGCCACGCCAAGATCGGTGGCGGCCCAGAGATTGCCGGTGCGATCGAGCAACAAGGAACGCACCGAATCGCCGGGCAGTGACGAATGCACCGCCGGATCATGGGCAATGGTTCGGGTTGCCGGTTCGCCGGCGCTGTATTCAATGACGCCGTTGCCGTCGGTCGCGATCCACACCGTGTCCGGCGCAACCTGCAGAATGTCGCGCACCGTGGCGTGGCGCTCGCTGTTCGGGTAGCCGCTGAAGCCGGGCACCTCATGCCATTGGCCGGCGTCGTCACGCCAGCTTGCGCCGGCCTGGACGCTGCCTGCCCAGAGCCGACCCTCGCGATCCTGCAGCAGGCTCCAGATCTGATCATGCAGCACCGTGTTGGCGTTCTGATCGGTGGATGTTTCAGCTACAAACGCATCGCTGCCCAGGTGACGCACGAACAGGCCGTTGTTGTTGCCCAGCCACAAGTTGCCGGCACGGTCCTGCAACACGCTGAAATTGCGTGGCGATGTGCCCGTTCCGGTAGCCACCCGGCGAATCGATCCGCTAGCCAAGTCGAGGTGATCCAGACCACCTTCGGTGGCAACCCACACACCACCGGCGTGATCACTGCTGATGGCGTAGATCTTGTGGTCGGCCAGCCCGCCAGGACCGACCGGATAGACTGTGAAGCTGTTGTCGGTCGGATCGAACCGGATCAGACCGCCTGCATTGGTACCGATCAGCAAGCCGCCGTCCGGCAACGCGTACAGCGAGCGAACATAGCTGTCGGGCAAGCCGGCCACGCCATTGCCGCGAACGCCAAAAATCTCCATCCGATAACCGTCGTAGCGCACCAGGCCACCGATGGTGCCGATCCAGACCAGACCGGCACGATCCTGTACTACCGCCGTCGTGGTGGAATGCGGAATACCCTCGGCGATGTCCAGTGTGGTGAACCAGGGCGCATCGAACGATGCCCACGGATCACCGCCGGTAGCGCGGGCCGGATGGCTGGCGAACAACAGGCCAAGCAGCAGACACAGCAACGCCGCACCGGAATATCCATGGCGCAGGTAGCGTTTCACGAAGCGCATCGTCGGCGCGGTGATGGCGCGGCAACGGCGCGACACCGGGCGACCTGACGTTCGCAAGTCATCTTACTCACCGATCATTCCCCACATGCACTGCCCCGACCCCTTGCACGCGGGGTCAACCCGCGACAAGCGCCCAGTTTAGCGGTAATCGCTGCCCATCAAGTGGCCGTGACAGCCTTCTGCCGGCCGCATGAAGCGCATGCCTTATCATGGCCCCATGTCACGCCCCATTTTGCCAACTGGCGCCGGCTTGTTTGCCGAACCCGAAGCCCTCAAACCGCTGGCCGAGCGCATGCGCCCGGCCAGCATCGACGAAATTGTCGGCCAGCAACGGCTGGTCGGGCCGGGCAAGGCGCTGCGCCGCGCGCTGGAAGCCGGCAAAATCCATTCCATGGTGCTGTGGGGGCCGCCCGGTTGCGGCAAAACCACCCTGGCGCTGCTGGTGGCGCGCTATGCCGATGCCGACTTCCGGGCCATTTCTGCCGTGTTGTCCGGCCTGCCGGATGTACGCAAGGCGTTGGCCGAAGCGGAGGTCAACTTCGCTCAGGGCCGGCGCACCGTGTTGTTCGTCGACGAGGTCCACCGCTTCAACAAGACCCAGCAAGACGCATTCCTGCCGCATATCGAACGTGGCGTGATCATCTTTATTGGCGCCACCACCGAGAATCCCTCATTCGAGTTGAACTCGGCGCTGCTGTCGCGCTGCCGCGTGCATGTGCTGGAGCCGGTTTCCACCGACGACATCGTGGCCGCGTTGAAGCGCTCGCTGACCGACAGCGAGCGCGGCCTCGGCGAACTGCAACTGCAAGTGGATGCCGCGGCGCTGGAATCGATTGCCCAGGCCGCCGATGGCGACGTACGCCGTGCTCTCACCTTGCTGGAAATTGCCGCCGAGCTGGCCAAAGACGGACGCATCGACGAAGTCACGCTGAATCAGGTGCTCGCGGACCGCACTCGCCGCTTCGACAAGCAGGGCGAACAGTTCTACGACCAGATCTCGGCGTTGCACAAGTCCGTGCGTTCGTCCGATCCCGACGCGGCGGTGTACTGGCTGTGCCGCATGCTCGATGGCGGTGTCGATCCCCTGTATCTGGCCCGCCGAATGACCCGCATGGCGGTGGAAGATATCGGCCTGGCCGAGCCGCGTGCCTGGCGCATGGCGCTGGATGCGTGGGATACCTACGAACGCCTGGGCAGTCCCGAGGGCGAACTGGGCCTGGCCCAACTGGCGATCTGGCTCGCCATTTCGCCGAAAAGCAACGCTGCCTACATGGCCTACAACAAGGCTCGCGCCGCGATTCGCGAAGGTGGCACGCTGGAAGTGCCGATGCACCTGCGCAACGCGCCGACCAAGTTGATGAAAGGCATGGGCTACGGCCAGGGCTACCAGTACGACCACGATGCCGAAGGTGGCGTTGCACTGGACCAGCAATGTCTGCCCGACGCGCTGATCGGCAGCGTGTTCTATGAGCCGGTGGAGCGCGGGCTGGAGCGTCAGCTCAAGGAGAAGCTCGATGATTTACGCGAGCGCCGACGTCGTGCTCGTGGGGACCGAGAATCAGGCGGTTGAACGTCAGCGGTTCAGGGGGCCGAATGCTCGCGGAGCATCTGGCGCATGCGCATCTCGAACTCGCGGATGCGTGCCGCATTGGCTCCGATGTCGCTGCCGCCCAGGCGTGATTCGGAGCGGATGTCCAGCCGCGAACCAGCACCTTCCGCACGTATCCGGATTACCACGTCGTCCTTGAAGCCGAACCAGCGCGTGGTGGAAGTGGCTTCCAGTCGTCCGGTATCGGCCTGTTCGGCGACGATCCGCCACTTCATCGCCACGGCGACTTTGCGCGCCATGTCCAGCACGTCTGCGGGAGCAAGGGTGGATAGCAGGGGCTGGATGTCGGGATAGGCTGCCTGTTGCTTGGCGGCCACTTCGGCGCCACCGTAAACCGGCGAATTGGGCGCTTCCGCGCGCAACGGCAAAATGGCCACGAAGGGCGGGGGGTTGGCGGTGTCGGTACTGATATCGTGAATCGCCGGCAGCGAACCGGCCCGGCGCGCGAGCAGCCATGGCGGCACAAAGGCTGCGATACCCAACAACAATCCGACTGCCGCAAACAGTAGGTGGCGGCGCGTTCCTGGTCGAAGCGCCATCCCGATACCGGCCAAGCAAACCAGGATCGCAGCGATGCCGGCGATGGCGCCGATGCGGATCGCGCCGAAGGCCGCACGCAAGCCGATGTATCCGTAGTGGTAAAGCGGCCCCGGCAGCAGCACGGTCAGCAATGCCAGCACACCGAGCAACAGGCCCAGAACCCCCACGGCAACCGTCCAGCGATGGACCCGGCGATGCGTGGTGACCGTGTCGATTCGTGCGCTCATGTACTTCAATCCTTGGTAGTTGCGGCCGGCGTTGCAGCGCCAGCATTATGCACTGGCGTGCATTCCCGATCGCCGCAAGCTCGGCATGATCCGGTGCAGGCGACGCAGGGTGTTGCGCGACCGGCGTCAGCTCTGAGGTCTTCGAATCGGCGAAATTCAATTTCTCAGAAGGCCCATCGGGTGTCTGCCGATCACGTTGTTACGTCTTTTCATTGCGGCGATTGCCACGCGGCAGCGATAATCCGTGGCTGAAGACTTCACCCGGACCCGCCCATGCTCGATCCCACCTTGCTGCGTTCGCGCCTCGCCGAAACCGCTGCACGCCTCGCCGAAACCCGTGGTTACACGCTGGACGTGGTCGCCGTCGAGGCGCTGGAGCACAGCCGCAAGCAGTTGGCGATGGAAACGCAGGAGCTGCAGAACCTGCGCAACACGCGTTCCAAGGCGATCGGCCAGGCCAAAGGCAAGGGCGAAAACGTGGCACCGCTGCTGGCCGAAGTCGCCGGCATCGGTGACAAGCTCAAGGCCAACGAACAGGCACTGGCCGAGGTACAGGCGAAGCTGGCCGACATCGCGCTGGGCATCCCGAACATTCCGCACGAATCCGTGCCGATCGGCAAGGACGAACACGGCAACGTCGAAACCAGCCGCTGGGGCACACCGCGCACGTTTGATTTCGCGATAAAGGATCACGTGGAACTGGGCGAGCGTCATGGCTGGCTCGATGGTGACGCCGGGGCCAAGCTGTCCGGCGCACGCTTCACCGTGCTGCGTGGCCAACTCGCGCGGCTGCATCGTGCGATCGGCCAGTTCATGATTGACCTGCACACTGGCGAGCACGGCTATCTCGAATGCAACGTGCCGGTGATCGTCAACGCCGACAGCATGCAGGGCACCGGCCAGCTGCCGAAGTTTGAAGAAGATCTGTTTGCTACCGAAGTCGGCGAAACCAAACGCTACCTGATTCCCACCGCCGAAGTGTCGCTGACCAACCTGGTGCGTGACACCATCCAGGAAGCGGATGCGTTGCCGCTGCGCATGACCGCACACAGCTTGTGCTTCCGCGCCGAAGCCGGCAGCTACGGCCGCGACACCCGCGGCATGATCCGCCAGCACCAGTTCGAAAAAGTCGAGATGGTGCACATCGCCCGCGCCGACCAGTCACACGCGCAACTCGAAGAAATGGTCGGTCACGCCGAAGCGGTACTGCAGAAGCTCGGCCTGCCATATCGCAAGATGCTGTTGTGCAGCGGCGACATGGGCTTCACCGCGGTGAAGACTTACGACCTTGAAGTGTGGCTGCCCAGCCAGCAGACCTACCGCGAAATCTCCAGCTGCTCCAATTGCGAAGACTTTCAGGCACGCCGCCTGCAGGCCCGCGTACGCAACGCAGAAACCGGCAAGCCCGAACTCGTGCACACCTTGAACGGCTCCGGCCTCGCCATCGGCCGCACCCTGATCGCGGTGATGGAAAACAACCAGAACGCCGACGGCTCCATCACCGTGCCCGAAGCACTGCGCCCCTACATGGGCGGGCTGGACCGCATCGCATGAACACCGTGGCTGTGCCGACGGGTCGCTGGGACAAAGTCGAGTTCTACACCAGCTACTTCCTGCTCACCGTGCTGGTCACGGTGATCGGCATGCGCCTGAGCTTCGATGGCGTGTGGCAAATGCCACAAGTCGACCTGGTGTTGTCCACCATTGCATTGCTGCTGGTCGTCGGAAGCTTCTGGTTCGGTCGCCACAACCGCCGCCTGCGCCTGTGGGTCATCGCCTTCGCCAGTGCCACCCAACTAGTGCCGATGGTCATTCGCCAACCCGTGCTGTTGTTTCCCCTGATTGGCGCTTTGATTCCGGTGGCGATCCTGGTCGGTTGTCTCGTGGCGTTGTCAAAGAAGAACCACAGCGCTGGCCCATCGGCTGGTTCCTGATAGACTTCCGCCCCTGCCGGCAACGCACAAGCGCCGACAACAAGTTTGGAGAGATGGCCGAGTGGTTTAAGGCAGCAGCCACTTGACGCGAAGGCAGGAAGCCGAAGCGAACAGCGGCGCAGCCGCTGGTCCCGGAGGGGTGAAGGGCAGGATGCCCGGAGCAAAACTGCCGTAGTGGCGCGCAATGCGCGCCTTGCGGCGGCGACAAAGTTTGTGGAGAGATGACCGAGCGGTTTAAGGTAGCAGTCTTGAAAACTGCCGTAGGTGAAAGCCTACCGTGGGTTCGAATCCCACTCTCTCCGCCAATCCTTGGGAACCCGCTATTTTGCTGGGTTTCCGGGACTTCTCACTGAGCAGCGCTTGGTCAATTCGGTTGGTCAACTCCAACCATGCGCCTGGCTCATCATCTGCTTCGCCACCCGTCCGGAACGTGGCACTTCCGTCTGACCGTGCCCGCCGATTTGCGCGTGGCCTTCGGCCTGCGAATCATCAAACGCAGCTTGGGCACCCGTGACCCGGTCAAGGCTCGGGCTTGGGCCTACGCGCTCGGCGCGCGGTATGCTCAGCTCATCGCCAAAGCAAGGACGGGGGCTGGCATGGGCAGCGAGTTTGAAGCGTATTTGAAGCAGCTGAGCCACTTTGAACTGACCCAAGGCCCCGATGGGCTGTCGGTCAAGACCAACGGCACCTATGAAGACAACGTGGCCGCACTGGCAGCGATGGGCTACGCCGTGGGCGTCAAGGGCCCCGGTTTTCCATCGGGCCCTTTCCTCAAAGATCTGATCGCGGAGGGGCATACCAAGCTGGCCCGGCGCGCGCAGAGCAACGCGCCGACGTTGGCCGAAGCCATCGACATCTACGCCAAGGTGGACGGCAAGAACCTCAAACCCGACACGTGGGAGCAGCGCAAGCGGGCTTGTGCATCGTTTGCCAAGGCGATCGGCGGCAAGAAGCGGGTGGACGAAATCACCCGGCCTCAGGTGTCGGCTTGGGCGAACCAACTGCAAGTCCAGGGACTGGCAAAACGCTATGTGGCGAACATGGTGTCTCACATCGCCCAGATCTTCGAGGCGCAGATCCGCGCAGGTCACATTCCCGTTGGCCAGAACGCCGTCAAGGGCGTGGTGGTCGTCAAGAAAGCCGAGAAGGATGCGCTGCGCGACAACGGCCACGCGTGGGAACCGTTCGACGTCGTGGCGCTGCAACGCATCTTTGACCCAGAGAACCTGAAACGAACCCGAGGCATCCATGTGCGCTGGGTCGCCTTGATCGGCTTGTATAGCGGGGCACGGGTGTCGGAGGTGGCGCAGATCTTCCTGCGGGACTTTGTTGAGCTCGACGGGGTGAAGTGTGTGCGGCTCACCAGCGACAGCGACGGACAAAGCCTCAAAACAGAGAACAGTAAGCGTCTGGTGCCGCTGCATCCCGATCTGGTAAAGCTCGGGCTCTGGAAGCGAGTGGAAGTCTTGCGAAAGCAGGGCGCCGAACGGCTGTTTCCCGACATGCGCATCGACAGCAAGTCAGGAGCCGGCAATGCGATCTCGAAGAGCTTTTCCTATTACCTGGGCGCGCTGGACATCAAGCCGCGCCGCGCCGCGGGCATCGTGGGATTCCACAGCCTGCGCAAGAACGTCATTCAGACGCTTCAAGGTTCCACGATGCCGGCTGAGCGGCGACGTGCGCTGGTCGGGCATGAACCGGGAGAAGACGTCCACGAAAACGACTACATGCGCGCTTGGTCGGCGAGGGAGCTGTCCACGTTCTTCCCGGGGTTGCCGTGGGGGAAGTGGTTGAACTTCGAGGGGGTGCGCCTGCTGTTGCAGTAGGGCGCGGCTTCATAAACTCTCGGGTGTAGTATGACTCCCAATCCGTGGAGCTTTTGGCTGTGCCAAATGCGCTCAATTTTCTGGCTATTACCCTTCCGGAAAGGTGCTGTAGCCGGTCCACGGTGCTCAACTTAACTGTGGGGGCTCGTGTGGACGATCTGCTCAAGTCATGCATTGCCGAGTGTCGGCGGCGCCATCAAAACCCGTATGCGTTCATCGAATATTTAGACGAGTTCGATGTAGATGTGCCTGCGTCTCTCGCGGCATCTGAGGTCGTTCGCTTACGCCTTAGTGCTAGTCGCAAGGTGCTGGAAGATCCTTGCGCCTATTTGGATGGTGATGGGGGTTTTAGCGCTGCCAGCCCGGATGGTGTGACCGGGCATCAGGATGCTCCCATGTCGAGCACCCTGCGCTCTCCTTCTGTCGACAACACGAAGCGCCGTTACAGCGATGCGAAAATCGAAGTGGCTGCTACGGCGCTGCAGCGGCAGCTTTGGCGCGAGCGAGATCGTCTGTGGGACGGTGCGCCTCCGAACAACCCCCTGGAAGTCTTAGACATCCGAAAAGCGCTGGGTCTAGTGGGCTATGAACTTGTCTTTGAGAGCGGGTTAGGACATGACCCACGGACTCATATCGAGGTGGCTGGCCTGATTGATCGCGATGCGAAGGTGGTCAAGGCGTCGCTTCAATTTCCAGAGATCTCATACCAGCGGTTCACGTTGGCCCACGAACTGGGACACGCGGTCCTGCATCCGGACGGGGGTGGCATTCATCGTGATCGTCCGTTGGACGGGATCCCCCGATCTCGTGAGCCAGGGGAGTGGGAGGCTGACCGGTTTGCGACGTTCTTCCTTATGCCGGCGAAATTGCTGCGCGAGTGCTTCCATCAGTGCTTTGGCACGGATTGTTTCGCGTTGACCGACGACACGGCGTTTGCACTGTCCAGGACGACCAGTGATTTCGTGCGGGAAAAGAACCCCACCCGGCGGCATCTAGCCCGCACGCTTGCCGCAGCGGAGACCTACAACACACGTTCTTTCAGGTCGCTGGCTAACCAGTTCGGCGTTTCGGTGGGAGCGATGGCTATTCGGATCGAGGAGCTTGACTTACTTGAGCCGTAAATGGTGGCGTGAGGCGCGCTTAAAATCAAACCAACGTAGCCGCCCTGTCAGCCCTTGAAACCGGATGAGATGCATCTATTGCTGCAGGGGTAAGGCTCGGGTTTGGCCTGAAAGCTAAACGCAAAAAAGCTCCGGGAGGCGGAGAACCGTCGATCCCGAAGCTTTCGGTTTACCACAGAGCGGTCAGATTTCTTGGATACCGGACATGCTGAACTCCTAGTCTTTATAGTAAATAACACTAGCAAAGTTCCGGCTAGCTGTCAATCCTGACAAGTCCACGGTTGAGGATAGAGTTTTCCATCCTGGTTTTTCGTCGACCACGATTGTTGTTGTTGGTAACTGATTACCCGTTGTCTCTTCAAAGACGGGAGCATCTCGACTGCGGTCGCGCATCGCATCACCGTAGTGTAACGGAAAGTCGGCCTTCCTGAAGTGGGTGACGATGTGCAATTCGTCAGCAGTTCGCCCCTCTGCAAGACTGAGAGTCTGCCACACTAAACCATCCCGTTCGTATCTTGCCAAGCCGCGATAGATCTGCTCGACCTTGACGATCTTGATGGTGTCTATAGCGGCGAGAGGGCGGTCGAGGCAGACCAGCGCTGCAATGGCCCGTTTGCCCTCGATGCGGAAGGGCAGAAGCATCACGTTACGCGGCTTACCACCACCATCAAAGACTTTGACATCGACATGCCGAAGGCAGGACGCGTCTGAATCGCCATAGTAATTAAATTGGAAAAACTGGAGTCCCGTGTTCCTGTTGCCGTTGAGCTGTATTTCAAGCTTGCAGGTGTCTGGTTCCTCCGAGTTTAGCCGTTCGTAAGTGATCTCGTGCTTGACGTGGTCGGCGTGATACGCCTTGACCTTGACGACGTCAAAAAAGCTCATGACCTGGCGACGCATCGCTGCAGCGACAGCTGCTACGTCTTGTGGGTGACTGGAGTGCCAGTCGGGTCCGTTCGATCCGAACTGAGACCGCAGCCATTGCTTGATCCTACCTTCAATATCGACGACCTCGTCCGCGAAGGTGTCAACGGCATCTTCAGAGAATATGCTCGAAAAATCCAGTGTCTCGCGTCTGTGCGCGAGCCTAATTACATTCGACTCCTTGATGCCGAATACTGCATCCTCGACGCGTTCGTCAATCAGGCTGCTGACGATGGCCTTCCCGTAATCCAGTAAGGATTGCTTGCCGATATTTTTTGAGATCACCTTCTCGAAGGAGAACGCAAGCACAACTTGGTCCGGCGCCAAGTCATCTGCCGCCACGCGCCCAGGCAAGTTCTGAAACAACCCGCCGTCGAGCAATTCTGGGTGTTGCGTCGTCTTCGGTGTGCGAAAAACAAACGGGATCGCCGCAGAATCGACGAGCGCGTCGACAAGGGCTGCTTCGGATTTTTCCGTGACGTTGGACGTGGCATGGATATGAATGTCAGAACGCAGGATGCGAAGCTGCGAATCGCCCTTAATAAGCTCCCGCACTGGGCGAGACGCATCAACGCCCCCGAACGCAAACATCTTCAGCAATACGGCTCTGACGTCTTGTTCGTCATACACGGGTTTGCCACGCGCCAGCCTGAGGAATGCTGGCACTTGCCGTAGCCGGCCTGGCGGGAATTTCAACTCAACCTCGCCCTTCAGATCCTTGATGTGCCGCACGACCTTCTCAAGGTCGCACCCGGTCGCATACATTGCTGCGGCGATAGCGCCAGCGGATGCGCCCGATGAGCGGACAACTTTGATCTTCTTGGTATCCTCGATGCGCCGACAGGCTAAGGCTGCTGCCATCAGTTCAATGAGTCGCGCTCCGCCCCCTTGGTATGCGATGGATACTTCCATGTCAGCCCCTGCCTTGATTGTCAATATTGTTCTTCATCATCCGTGGGCGTTTTCGTCGAGTCAATGGGCAATAAGGAAGAAAATATACGTGCGGCGAAGCTCGGGGAGCGTTCGGCCCTGGCCCCAGTCCATACCCGAATAAGTTTGCAAACCTGAGAGCGCGTCTTAGTGTTGTCCCAACACGACGCTCACAGCCCAAGTCAACGCTAAGCGTCGAGCTGGTTAACATCCTGCTGAGCCGACGAGGGGCGTGGTGGAATACGCGAATCATCGAGCCTGATGCGAACTGGAATGCGTGAAAGCTGGTCCAATGTGGGCGCGTTGGGCCACTGGACGATCACAAGGTTTACTTCGGCCAAAAATTTTCGCTCATACGTGCCGATGTGATCGGCCATGTGCCCAAGGCCATGGCCGACTTCATCGAGCAAAGTGCGCAGATCAGCACGTGAGGCAGCGGCGCTTCGTGGGTTCAAGGTCGGGGCCGATGAATGCGCGGCATCCACCTTTCGCCGCTCGCCGACGATTTTGAGGTGGTCCAGCACGCAGTGTTCCAAGGCAAGGCATTCGTAGTAGTGGTGCGCCAGTGCGCCTAGTAACGAAATGTCATGTGTCGGTTGTCCGGCTTTGCGGCAAGCGTCGCAATCGAGAGCCAGCAATTGGCCCAAGGTGGCCCGCTGATACGTCCGGCGTGGCACCGTGGAGCAATGGAGAAGTTGCTTGATGGTGACCTCGCAGAACCTGGCAATGTTGATGACCAGCTCGCTGTGTAACCGGATACGCTCAATTTCTGCTTCTAAGGGGTCTATCTGATCGGTGCCTTCGGAAAAGGCGGCCGCAGCATTGATGATCGCACCCAAGCCAGAGCCAATGGTTGCCGCAGAGTAGGTATAAGGATTGGTATAATACACATATCGCCTATTCTCAACTAACCTCGCGTCAGCATTGAGATTTTTTCAGCCGCATTTTTCCGGATACTTCTCGACCCAAGACATGAAAGGGCGCGCGACCGGCAAGCGCCACTAAGGATCGGAAGAGCCATCTGCCCTTGATGCCAACGAGGCGCCTTAGAGATTTCCAAGGTCTCCTGAGAGCATACTCAGACGCGCCCGTGATGTTAGGGGCCAGCATTGGAATGCTGGCATGGGCGAGACCTCATCCTCAGCGGGAGGAAAGGATGGCGACGTTCACGATCTACTTGTTGCGCGAAAGCGTGACGACCGCAGAGGATGCCGTTGTCACAGGGGCCAAGCCGTATGTGATCGCTGATGGACCTTCCGACTATGGGAAGTTGTTCGTCAAGCCCACGCACCCGAAGCCTCCCAAATGGGCCGACCTCTTTGAGAACTTCGTCGACAAGAACTTGCTTGGCCGCGTGCAGTCATCCGCCGCCGCGTTCATTGTTCCCGTTGATGGTCGCCTGTTCGCATTGACGTTTGGACAAGGGCGGTTTCTCCTTCATCCGGATGCGTATGAGGAACGGTTCGGCTTGGTGGTGACTTTGAATTCCATTGGCTCCGATGCCCTTCGTAGCATCGACAAGCGAACGTTTATTGACGACCAAAACAGCCGAGTTCAAACCAGCCAAGCCTCATCCGCACTGAACTTCGGCGTGGACATCGAACGCGATCTCATCCGAGGGATTGTGGGTCGTCCACTGAACTCGAAACTCGGACGTCGCTTGGCTGGCGCGGATGCGTTGACTGTCACTACCGATGCTGAGGTTCCCGATCTCCGCCGGCTGTTGCGGCGCTACCTGACAAAGTTCGAGTCAAGGGACTACCAGGAGAACTTCCCATGGGTGGATCAGGTCTGCCAGCTAAATCCCAAAGGGCAGAAGGCCACCGAGTTGGATGCGATGCTTGTCGAGAAGCTCAAGGAAGCTTGGGGCAAGAATGGCTTGGTTGAGGGTTGCTGGCTTGCGGTCCCAGACATCGTCAACTGGGAATTGGTGGACGGCTTTAAGTTCACGCATTCCGCAGGCGAGGGCGTTTCCAACGACTTGCACCTTCCCGGCCTAGTGCAGGCGTATTCGAAAGAAGAGCCAACTCTGCAATTTCTACGGAAACGCTACGCGATGCCGGTGGATGAGGAGGAGCACGTTCTCGACCGGTGGCCCATTTATCGCTGCATTCATTGCGAAATTGATGATGGCAGCAAGTCGTTTATTCTTTCTGCCGGTCGCTGGTTCGAAGTCGATAGGGACTTTGTGAGCGACGTCGACCTCGCGTTCAGGAGCATTCCACGATACACCAAGCCTTTGCCTATCTATGACCATACCGATGAGGACGACTACAACAAGTCAGCAGTGCTAGGCAGCCGGGGGCAGTGGTGCTTGATGGACAAAAAAATGCTTCCTGTCGGGGGCGTCTACGACAAAGTTGAGTTTTGCGATATTTACGGTAACCGCGAGCTGATCCACGTCAAGCACTACGGTAGTTCCAGTGTCCTTGGGCACCTGTTCAATCAAGGCTTGGTCTCAGGAGAGTTGTTGAAATCCCACGCCAGCTATGTGGAATTGGCTAAGGATGCTCTGATTTATTCCCCGTCTGCGGCATCATAGCCAGCAGTCCCCAGGAAGCCCATCGCCGATGAAGCAGCGTTCGTTCGCCTCGTTGAGTTTTGAAGTCAAGAAGAAGCCGACACGTCGTGAGCGGTTTCTGGGTGAGATGGACAAAGTCGTGCCGTGGGCCGACCTGCTGGCGCTGATCGAACCGAGCTATCCGACCTCCGGTCGTCGCGGTCGCCCGCCGATGGCGGCATCGACGATGCTGCGGATCCACTTCATGCAGCAGTGGTACGCACTGAGCGATCCAGCGATGGAAGATGCGTTGTACGAGATCGAGTCCATGCGCCGGTTTGCCGGGCTGGAGCTGAACGAGGACGCGATTCCGGACGAGTCGACGATCCTGAAGTTCCGTCGCTTCCTGGAGCAGCACGGCCTGGCGGTGAAGATCTTCGAAGCGGTCAATGCGCACCTGAGCGGCCAGGGCCTGTTGCTACGCCAGGGCACGATCGTGGATGCCACGATCATTCAGGCGCCGTCCTCGACCAAGAATGCGGACAAACAGCGTGACCCGGACATGCGCCAGACGAAGAAGGGCCAGCAGTGGTACTTCGGCATGAAAGCGCACATCGGGGTGGACGTGGAATCGGGGCTGGTGCACACGGTAACCACGACACCTGCCAACGTGGGCGACGTGACGGAAGTGGACAAGTTGCTGCACGGCCAAGAGAAGACGGTGCATGCCGATGCCGGCTACCAAGGCGCCGAGAAACGGGCACCCAAGCGCGGCCGCACGTGGCATATCGCGGCCAAACGCGGCAGCGTGAAGGCGATGCCCGAGGGCGAGTTGAAGGATGCGGTCAAGCACACCGAGCACATGAAGGCCGCGGTTCGAGCCAAGGTGGAGCATCCGTTCCGGGTGGTGAAGCGGCAGTTCGGCTATCAGAAGGTGCGCTTCAAGGGCTTGCTCAAGAACACCGCTCAGATACTCACGCTGTTCGCGCTATCGAATCTGTGGATGGTGCGACGAACGTTGCTAGCGTCCGCAGGGGAGGTGCGCCTGTGAGGCGGGAAATCGAGGCGATTGGGGGTAACCCAGCACGGCGATGGCGGCGATATGCCTCACAATCTGCCTTTTCGTCGTAGTCAATCCATATTTTTAGCACGGCCGTCTGGACGGCCATTTTGAACTTAATTGATCAGAGCATCCCTAACGGAGAACTCCCGGCGGCACATCAGCTTCGCCCCGATCCTGTGGGCACGAGGATGCCCCGTAACGTATCCGAATACACCATCGTTTTTGGCATCATCAGCCAATCGGAGAGGCCAGATCTCCATCTGCCGTTCTTTGCCAAGGTGGTCTTGAAAAGCGTCTACGCACGGCTGTCGGAGCTTGGCTATGAAAATGTCATGCTGGCCAAAATTTCGTGCGACCCTGATGTGAAACGGAGGAAAGCCGTTAAGCCGAAGAAGCCCAGGAAGAGGAGAATAAGAAGCTAGTTCTCTTTTTTTGACAGGCACCGCCCTAGACGCATCCGTTGCTTGATATGACCGCCGTGCTTGATCAGCATGGTCGCGTGTGTGGGATGGCGCGAGCGAAATGGGCACGTAAAACACTTCCGTTAACCAAAGCCCGGAAGCCGCCGCGTAATCTCGGTGGCCACAGCATTCGCCTGAGGTTCTGTCAGACCTCCCGCCAGCACCGTGCTCTGGCCATCGTGTTCCACCTCCACGGTGTGGCTGATTTTCGTGAGCAAGGACAGCGTGCCGGCGGCCATCTGCGACACACCCAGCGCAGCACCGCGACCGGCGACCACCACCACACGACCATCTTGGCCGTTTCGACGGGTGATGGCATAGATGCGATCGGGCGGGATGTGCAAGCTGCCCAGTCGGATGCCTTGCGCGGACACCTGGACGGGAAAATGAACGACCTTGCGGCGTCCATCGTGATAGCCCTGCCACATCCGACGGATGAGGATGCCTGATCCTAACCAGACAAGGACCACGAAAAGGGGAGTCATGTCGGAGGTGGGGTTGCTGGACGACTTCGACACCCCGACCATGATGGCCAAGCCGGTGGCAAAGATGACCGAGATGGCGGTGATGCGAAGTGGGAGTGGGGCGGGTGTTGTGGCAATGGTGGTCCAGCCGTTGTCTTCGGACACTTGGAGCGGGGGCGTTTTGGTGACGCCACCGCCAAACCGATGGATGAGGTAAATCCCGCCGGCCAGCAAGGCCAACGCAATGACGATGATGATTTGCATGGGGATCGTCCTCAGTGTGCGTCGTGGTTGCCAGCGGGATCAAAGCCCGCGACCCAAAGGGACTTTCCCGACAAGGTATTGAGTGGCGCTCCGTCGTGGGTCATATAACCGGTGACCCACGCGAGCCGGATGACGACGTCGTCATACATCGGCCGGATCCGGGTGCCCTCCAAGCCCGCGATGTTCACGCCGAAGGGTGCGGCTGGCGGATTGGGGCCGGCATTGCGTGAGGGCGCGGTGTCAGCATGGGAAATCCCGGGCACGTTGCGCGCAATGAAGAACTGGGTTCCGAGGGGGCCGTCCAGCGGAAAGCCGGCGATCTGGGCCGTGTTGCCCATGTCGTCCTTCACGACAATCGGCGCATTGCACACTTGGAACGTTTCTTCGTGGTGTGAGCTGGCAGAACGCCAGATGGTGGCGCGTGCGTTCCAGCACGGAAGCGCACTGCCATATTCCGTGAAGTAGACGGATGCACGCGGCCACGCGTCACCTTGCTTCCAATGGTTGAACAGGCCTTGGAACTCACCCCCGCTGGCGGGATGGGTAGGGCGGAAATAGTCGCCGGTGGTGGTCACTGCCACCCCTGATGGATTCTGCGTTGAAGTAGGCTGGCCCAACACTTGTCCGGCGCTGGCTTTGACCACGGCGCCTGCACGGTGGAGGAAGCCGCCGATGCCGCTTTCCTGGGCAGTGACCATCGAGGTGAAGGTAATGCCTATCAGTAATGCTCCCGCGTAGAACAAATTCCGGTTGAACATGGATAGATCCCCCTTCATGGACGCGCGAGGTTTGGCACAACCAGAGCTTCGCGCACCGTCCCTGGCAACCCGAGAATAGCGTCCTTGGTCGAGAAATAGTGGAACCTTGCATAAACGACTAATGAAGGCCTGCCTAATGCGCTCCGGCTTATAATGTGAGAGCCCGACCAACCAAACATGGAGCGGGCCATGGCGACAACGAAGAAGGCGGGGCAGGCACCAAAGTCCCTGTATCGACCCGAGAACCAAGTTTTTCTCAGCACATTGAGATCGCTGCGGGAGCAGCGCACGGGGCTCAATCAAACCGATTTCGCGGTCGTGCTTGGTCGGTCGCAGACTTACGTCAGTTCAGCGGAGCGGGGCGCCGTCCGGCTCGATGGCTTGCAGCTAAGGGACTGGTGCCGGGCCTGTGGCGTGACGCTGGTGGAGTGGGCCACTGAGATCGAGCGGCAGTTGGGCCCGGTGAAACGAGCGGTGAAGAAGGGCGCCACACCGAAGTAAGCGGGTCTTGCGTCAACTAGGTTTCACGTCGATGAGACGAGATGTCTGGGGTCGCGGCGGGCCACTTACCCATTAAGCACGTTCAAGACGCTGGCGCAGTCCGGTTAGGCATGAATGCTGCCGTCAGCTCGTCCAGCACGCCATGCGCCTGGTCGGGCACATAATTCCCCGCGATCATGGCCATGACTTGGGCTCCCATCACCACGATGCTTTCTACATGATCCAAGACTCCCAGTATGGCCTGATCTCCAAAGGAGGCACCTATACCTTCTCCGCTTGTGTAGGCCCCAAGCACTTGGTTTCCACCGTGGGTGAAGCTGTGGAATTTGTCCCAAGCATTGGCGTGCTGTTGGCTGAACATAGGGAACTGATCAAAGGGCGGGATCTGCTCGATCTCCTGACTTAGGTTCCTCTGCGGGATCTTGTCATTCTGGATGAAATCCTGGACTTCGGCGTCTGTGGCGCAGAAAGCAATCCAGGTTCCGCGTTTGAGCTTTTCGTTCATGGGGCGGAGCAAGGAAAAGCAGGCGCCTGCGAACTCGCCTCCATGAATGCGAAACAGTTCCACGATGCCAGTCGCGTCGTCGAACGATGCACGCAGCAACGCTAGTGAGGCGCGCACTTTGTCCGGCACACCGGCAGGAATGCGTATCTTGGAAACAGCATTGCCAGAGGTCTCCAATGACTGGCGGACCTGGATGGCGCGTGCCTGGATGTCTGTGTTGCTCATGGGCGGCTTCTGTTCGATCCGTCCGAGAGCGTGATAGTGTTCCGGCACTTGGTCAACTCACGAGGTCAAAGACCGTCGAGAGATCGAGCGCTGCAAGCTGAGATGTGGAGCGGGTTGTTGGGAAGTTGAAAGGTGTCCCACTCTCTCCGCCAGAAAAGTAAAACGCCCCGAGTGGGGCGTTTTGCTTTTCTGATGGTGACGACTGGGTGAGAACCCACCCGGGTTCGACAATTTTGTCTGGAACAAAATTGGACAGCCGCAGGCTGGCCCCGTAGCGCGCAGCGCGGAGGGGTGAGGCTCAGGATGAGCCGAGCAATCCCACTCGTCATGTTGCGGCAGGCGCCCGACAATTGGCTCTGACCCGCTTAGCCCGCTTGCACCAGAAAGTCCGCACTGGCCGCAGTTTCGCAGCCCCAGTTTCTGAATTCGAGACTAGACGAGTGGGTACGGGTACTCAAAAGCGACCCAGCTTCCCCGCGTCAGGCTGAAGCGATGGGTCGGGACCGGGTTCGTAACGTACATGGATGCTGGCCAACAGCGCATCCCGCATAGCGTCGAGCGCTTCGTTCGGGATCGTGCTGTTGTGCTCGGCGCACCTCCACAGCGCAAGCACATCTCGCTGGGTGAACGGGCCGGCTGGCTGCTGGGCGTGATCCTGTGTCGGAGCGTCGACCGTGTCGTGCAAAGGTGTTTCGGACATGGCGTGAATCCCTGATGGGCTTGGAGTTTTGTCACGGACCAGTGCCATTGACTCGGCGACTCTCATTCTGAAGGGTCGCTCGTTTGGTCAGCCAAAGGGCGGGGATGCCGCACCCGCCGCCCCGGTTGAGCGGATCAATGAGCCGATTCGCCCGGCTTGTCGGCGACCGTCCACAACTTCGCCTCCATTTTTCCGCCCAGCATCTGCTGCCGCACCAACGGAATCGGCGGACCGCCATAGCTCAAGAACTGGTCATGGAATGCCTTCAGCGCGTTCGGTCCCGGATGCGCGGCGATCCAGTCCTGGCGCAGCTGCATGATGATCAGCTTGCCCATGGTGTAGTTGAGGTAGGCCGGGTCGTAGGTGCCGCGGGCGGCTTGTTGGCGCGCATTGCCCGGGTCCTGGAAGGCCTTGTCACGAAACATCTGTTCGGACTGGGCGATGGTCATGCCGCCGGTGTGCAGGCCGATGGCGGAAATGAAGCGCACGTCGCGGAGCAGGGCGTTGGTGAGCTGGCCGATGTGGGTTTCCGGCGTGCCGCCATCGACGCCGGCGTCGTACATCATTTCCTCGGTGTAGTGGGCCCAGCCTTCGGCGAACGCGTAGCCGACAAACAGCTGGCCGAATTTCGATTCGGCACGATTGGCGTGCAGGAATTGCAGGAAGTGGCCGGGCCACACTTCATGGGCGGATACAAACAGCAGCGCCGCCTTGCCGGGCACGTAAGCAGCCTGATCGGCCTTGCTCCAGGTCGGGTCTGGCGGCGCAATGTAGAACACCGATGGCAGGTTCTTTTCGTACGGGCCGGGTATTTCGATATAGGCGAAGTTCCAGCGGTTGAACGGCGGTGCTTCCTCGGCCTTGGCCTGCTCGGTGCCGGGGATGGTGACCAGGTCTTTGTCGACGATGAACTGGCGCAGGCTGGCAAGCTGTTTGCGTGCGCCTTCGACGGCGCCGCCGGTCGGTTTGTCGGCGCTCTCCCTGGCCACGCAATCGGTGAGCGACTTGCCAGCAGCAAACTGATCGCAGGCGCTCTTGAGCGAAGCGAGGTTGCGCGCGAGATCGGATTCACCGATGGCCTTGAGCTGATCCAGCGGCAGGTCGACGCGTTCGGTGGCGTAGAGCATCTTCGAGAATTTTTCGGCGCCCAGCGCGAAGTCCTGGGTGGCGTGCGGCCGCTGCTCTTTCAACCAGTCGGCCAGATCTTGCGAGGCCTTGATGGCGGCGGCATTGCTGGCCTTGAAGCGTGCCTGCAGGGCGGCGTCCTTGACCTCGGCGAAGATGCCGGGCACGTCGGTCTTGAAGAAGCTGGCAAAGCCGGCGAACGAGTTGAAGCCAACGTCGATGTACGACGCCGGCAAGGGCAACTTCATGTTGGCCTTGATCTGCTCGAGTGCTTTCGGCAGCGCTTCTTCGTAGGTGACGAAGGCGGCCATGCGTTCGGCCAGCGGTGCATAGGGTCGGGTCAGATACATGCTTGGCGACAGGTCGCCGCTGTACCAGCTGGGGTTGCTGTAAGGCGCGCCGGAATCCTCCAGCCAGAACAGCTGCCCGTCGATGACGGCCAGTGCGTAGTCGCGCTGGAAGCGCGCGTTGGCATCCAGCTGGTCGTCGGTGAAGGCGGCGAACGTGGTGCGCTGCGCGTGCAGCCAGTCGGCCGTACCCTTCAAACCGGCAGGGCTGTAATCGGACAGCTTGCCGTCGAACTCGTGCTTGCCGGCGTTGGCGGCGAACACCGGATTGTGCTGGAACGCGCCGTCGACGAAAGCGTTGATGGCGGTGGTCAGCGCAGCACTCTTGTCGGGTGTTGCCGCCGGTTTGTTTACTGTAGCGGTGGGCGGCGGGGCGGCTGGAGGAGGCGTGCCGGGCGAGCAGCCGGCAAGCAGGACGGAGGCAATCACGGCGGACAAGGTAAGGACGCGCAACGGACGCATGGTCGAATTCCCCGGGCGGTTGGAAGGGTCGAGCGTAGCAGGCATGACGGCAACGTCGCTGTGCCGAAATCGGCAAGCCATGGTCGGTCAGCCTGGACCGAAATTCAGTGGCTGTTAGCCACTTTCCGTTGCGCCATTTGCACGGCCACCATTAACTCGGTGGCGCCAAACGGTTTGCGCAGAAACACGCCACGCTGGGGGACTTCATCCACGCGTACTTCGCTGTCGGCGGTAATCACCACCAGAGCTATATCGGGATGGCGTTTGATGGCTTCGTTACAGAGATCAATGCCGGAAACGGAACCGGCCAGAATCACGTCAGCGACGATGATGTCGACGGGTGCATGTCGCAGGTGCCGCATCGCGCCGTCCGAACCGAGTGCACGGATGCTCTGGAAGCCTTCCGCGCCCGACAACAGCAAGTCGAGCGACTCGAGCACCAGCTCATTGTCGTCGACGATGAGGACGGTCTTCTTCGCAGTCATGTTTTCCTTCCCGAATTCCCCTGCTACGGCACCAGCATATTCCTCCCGCGGCTGCCGTGCGCGTGTCTTCGGGTGACGCCGTTATCAGCCGGGAACTTCGGCTTTGTCTTCGCTTTGGTCGCGCTTGAGCAACCATGCCAGCACCGGCGGCGTGACCATGGCGGTGAGCAGGGACATCGCCACGATGATCGCGTAGATGCGGTCGCTGAACACACCGGCGGCCAGACCGAGACTGGCAATCACCACGCCCACCTCACCACGCGGCACCATGCCAAAGCCGATGATGGTGGCGCTGCGCCGGCCCAATGCCAGCGAGCCAAGAAAACCGCCCGCCAGCTTGGACACAATCGCGATCACGGTGACAACCAGCAGCATCACCAGCGCATTGACGCTGGCCAGTTCGGTCAGGTTGACCTTGGCACCGGTCACCACGAAGAAGAACGGGGTGAGGAAGGACAGCAGCGGCAAAGTCTGATGTTCGAGGTCTTCGCGCTGACGGGTTTCCGACGCGATCATGCCGGCAAGAAACGCGCCGATGATCGCGGCAAGGCCGAAGCGCGTGGACAGCCACGCTAGCCCCAGGCAGATCGCCAGCACCACGGTCAGCGCCGAGTGCGGGCTGATCGGCGCCTCCAGCCAGCTTGAACGATGGCGCATGACCTTGGAGCCGCCCCAGCCGATGATTGCCACAAAACCGATCGCACCGGCCATCGTCAGCAGCAGTGACTGCACATCCAGCGAGCCGCCACCTTGCAGCGAGGAAACCACGCCAAGCAGCAGCATGGCGAGAATGTCGTCGATCACCGCGGCGCCGAGGATCACCCGACTTTCGATCCGCTGCAGCACGCCCAGTTCCTGCAGCACGCGTGCCGTGATGCCGGCCGAAGTGGCCACGAACGCCGCCGCCACAAACATCGACTTGATCCACTCGAAGCCTTCGCCATGCGCCCACAACGCCCCGGCCGCGAACGGAAGGATTACGCCCAGTACGCCGACCAGCAGCGCGCTCTTGCCGACTTTCTTCAAGTCATCCAGCCGCGTTTCCAGGCCCACCGAAAACAGCAGGAACACCACACCGATTTCGGCCAGTACATCGAGTGGGGTGCCGGGCAGGATCTGTTCCGGTGTTAGCCAGCCCAGCAACGAGGGGCCGACTACGCAACCAGCAGCTATCTCGCCGACCACGCCGGGCAGTTTCAGTCGCTGGGCAATTTCGGCGCCGATCTGGGCGGCAACGAAGATGATGAACAGGGTAAGCAGGATGTCGGCGGCGTGATGCATGGGTCGTCGTTCCGTCAGGCAAGGGTCGATGTTACATGGCCCATGGCGACGAGGCGCTTCCCTCCAACGCAGCGGATCAGCCGAACACGGATTTCGCCAACCACAGGTGCATGGCGATGCTGGCCACGTAGCCCAGCGCAATGGCCCAGCTCCAGCGCAAGTGGCTCATGAAGGTGTATTGGCCGCGTGCGGCGCCCATCAGGGCCACACCCGCGGCCGAACCGACCGACAGCAGGCTGCCGCCCACGCCGGCGGTCAGCGTGATCAGCAACCATTGCGAGTCGTCCATGGGCGGGTTCATCTTGATCACCGCGAACATGATCGGAATATTGTCGACCACCGACGAGAGCACGCCCATCAACGCGTTCGCGGTAGTCGGGCCGAGGTTGCCGTAGAGCTGGGTGGAGGCGAGTTCCAGGTAGCCCAGCGCGGCCAGTCCGCCAACGCAGGCAAACACGCCATAGAAGAACAGCAAGGTGTCCCACTCGGCGTTGGCGATGATGCGGAAGATCGAGTAGCCATGCTCTTCTTCACCTTGCGCCAGCGCGTAATGCCGCTGGCGATAGTCGATGCGACTGGCGACCAGATTGAGCAGCGCCAGGCCGGTCAGCATGCCGTAGGCCGCCGGCATATCCAGCCATTGCCGACCAATCACGGTGATCGCTATGGTCACCGCGAACGTGAGGCAGATACTGATGCCGCCATGCTTGATATGACTGTGGCTTTCAGTACTTTCGGGCCGTCCTTTCGGCAGCGCAAAAAACATGATCATCGCCGGTACCAGCCAGTTGACCACGGCAGGGAAAAACAGCCGGAAGAAGTCGAAGAACTGTGCCTTGTTCGCCTGCCAAACCATCAACGTGGTGATGTCGCCGAAGGCGCTCCACGCGCCGCCCGCGTTCGCCGCGACGACCAGGTTGATCATCGCCAGCGTGATGAAGCGTGCATTGCCGGCGCCTACCGCCAGGATCACTGCCGACATCACCAGCGCGGTAGTGAGGTTGTCCAGCACCGGCGACAGCAGGAAGGCGAGCAGGCCGGTGATCCAGAACAGGCTGCGGTAGCTGAAGCCGTAGCGGATGAGTTGCGAACGCAAGGCTTCGAACACGCCGCGTTCGCCCATTGCCGTCACATAGGTCATTGCCACAACCAGGAAAAAGAAGATCTCCGAATACTCGAGAAACATGGCCTCGAAGGCCTCGCGAGTGAGGTTGGCATTTTCGCCCACGCCACCCGTTTGCCAGGCGATCATTCCCCAGATCAACGCGGCCCCCAGCATCACCGGCTTGGACTTGGCGATATGGATGCGCTCTTCGAAGATCACCGCCACATAGGCCAGCACGAACAGCGCCAGTGCCACCCAGCCGACCGGATGTGTCACCAGATGAAAGTTGACGTTTGCACCGGTTTCAGACGCCATCAACGGCGTGCTGGCAGACAACAAGGCCAGGGCGGCAAACCTTCGCATGAAGAATCCTTGGGCAGAGAGTGACGAAACCAATACGAGCTCGATCCAGGGAGGGAAGGGTAACAGCCAGCGGTTGAACCCGGCACGCGTATAGCCTCCGTGGCGGCAAGGTCTGTCGGTCGCTCACCCTGAAATACCGCCGGCGAACGCGCCGATAGCGGGTGAACCATCGGCGGGTGCCAGGTGGTGAGCAGAGAGGGCTGGCCCTGATACCTGTCGCCACAGCTTGATTTTCTGCGGTGGTATCAGCACAGTGAAGCTTGTTTCACCTGCCGGTCATACCCATTCAGGTACCACGGCATCCATAAATCACGCGCGCCGGGGCGATTTCGTTCCGGCGTGTGCTTTTGCGCGGCTGGAGCCGCGAATATCAGGAAACGTCATGAGCAAGCCACCGATCACTGTCTCCCGTGTCGATATCGAACGCATCGAAGCGCTGCTGGAGCGCCTGCCGGCGGCCGAAGCGGCCAAGCTGGACGCGCTGCGCGCCGAGCTGGACCGTGCCGACGTGGTCGAGCCCTCGGCCATGCCCGAGCACATTGTGACAATGAACTCGACCGTCACCTTCGAAGACGAGAGTGACGGTGAGAAGCTGACGTTGACGCTGGTCTATCCGGCGGCTGCGGGTGCGGCTGGCACGGTATCGATTCTGGCTCCCGTGGGCAGCGCCTTGCTTGGGCTGGCCCGTGATCAGCAGATCGACTGGCCGACCCCGGACGGCCGCAAGCGTCGTTTGAAGGTGCTGGAGATCGCCTATCAGCCGGAAGCGGCGGGGCACTTCCACCGCTGACGCTGCAGCGCACGCCGGTGCCGTTAAACTGCGGGGTGTTCCGAAGGAGACCCGCATGACCGAACGCCCGGCACCCGCCGAGACCGTCGCCCGCAACACAGCGTTGCGCGCACGGATCGAGCAGGCCAACTACCGCTACCACGTACTCGACGACGCCGACATCACCGACGCCGAGTACGACCGGCTGATGCGCGAACTGGAAGCGCTGGAGGCCCAATGGCCCGAATTGGCTACCGCGGATTCGCCCACGCGCAAGGTCGGTGCGCGGGCGACCGGCGGGTTCGCCGAAGTGCGTCACGCCTTGCCGATGCTGTCGCTGGGCAATGCTTTCGAGCAGGAAGGCGAGGGTGAGCGTGAGCGTTTTCGCGAAGTCGCCGATTTCGAACGACGCATCGAACAAACGCTGGAACGCAAGGCACCGGTGTTCTCGGTCGAGCCCAAGCTCGACGGCCTGGCGATCAGCCTGCGCTACGAGCACGGCGTGTTCGTGCAGGGTGCCACGCGGGGTGATGGCGAAACCGGTGAAGATGTCACCGCCAACCTGCGTACGGTGCGCGCCATTCCGCTGAAGCTGCGCGGCGCAGGTTGGCCCGAAGTGCTGGAAGTGCGCGGCGAAGTGATCATGCTGCGCAAGGACTTCGAGGCATTCAACGCGTACGCCCGCAGCCACGACGAAAAGCCGCTGGCCAATCCACGCAACGGCGCGGCCGGTTCGCTGCGCCAACTCGATCCGGCCATTACTGCCAAACGCCGACTCAGTTTCTTCGCCTATGCGATCGGCGTAGGCGAAGGCGGTGAGTTGCCGCCGACCCATTCGGCTACGTTGCAGCAGTTGCGCGAGTGGGGTTTTCCGGTGTCGCCGGAAGTGGACACGGCACACGGCTTCGACGGCTTGATTGCCTACTTCCGCCGTATCGGCGCAAAGCGCGACAGCCTTCCGTACGACATCGACGGGGTCGTCTACAAACTCGATGACTACGCTGGCCAGCGTGAAATGGGCTTCGTTTCGCGCGCACCGCGCTGGGCGATCGCGCACAAGTTTCCCGCACAGGAACAAACCACCCAGTTGCTCGATATCGAGATCCAGATCGGTCGCACCGGCGCAGCTACGCCACGTGCACGCATGGAGCCGGTGCAAGTGGGCGGCGTCACCGTCACCTACGCCACCTTGCACAATGCTGACCAGATTGCGCGACTGGATGTGCGCGTAGGTGACACGGTGATCGTGCGTCGTGCGGGTGATGTGATTCCGGAAGTCGTGCGTGTGGTGGACGACCTGCGCCCCGAAGGCACCCAGCCATGGTGCATGCCCATACGTTGCCCCATCTGCGATTCCGCGCTGATTCGCGAAGACGGCGCCGCAGCATGGCGCTGCTCCGGCGGGCTGATCTGCGCGGCACAACGCAAAGAAGCCTTGATCCATTTTGCCTCACGCCGGGCCATGGACATCGACGGTCTGGGCGAACGCTTCGCCGAGGCATTGGTTGAGTTCGACATGGTGAAAACGCCAGCGGATCTCTATCGATTGACGGTCGACGATTTCGTCGACATGAAACAGCGTGCCGACGAGCGTGATGGCACCACCCCGGAGACGGTCAAGGTCGGCAAGGTCGCGACCAAGTGGGCGGAAAACCTGGTGGCCGGTATCGCCGCGAGCAAGCAGACCACGCTGGCGCGTTTCCTGTTCGCGTTGGGCATCATGCACATCGGCGAGAGCACTGCGAAGACTCTGGCGGCATGGTTGGGGCGACTTGAATTCGTGCGCAGTACGCCGGCCTCCGTCTTGCGTGTGCTACCGGATGTCGGTGCGGAAGTGGCTACGTCGATTGCCGGGTTCTTTGCCCAACAGGGTAATCAACGGGTAGTCGATGACTTGCTTGCTGAAGGCATCCAGTTCAACGATGAAACCCCACCTTCAGCGAAGTTGCGCGAGCGACTGAATCTCGGCGTATTGCTTGATATGGCGAACGTCAGCAAGCTCGGTCCGAAAAGCAGCATGTTGCTTGCCCAGCACTTTCCCACTTTGCAGAAATTGCAGGCGGGCGGGGCGGCGCACTGGATCACCGCTGGCGTGCCGCAAGCGGCAGCGACAGGGCTGGAACTCTTGCTCAGCGATCCCGTTGCACATGCCGAGTTGCTCGATGCGGAAGCCGCCATGCAGCGACTGCTCGATGCCATTCCCCGCTCGGCCGAAGTGGTTCGTTCGCCGTTGGCAGAGCAGACCTTTGTGCTCACGGGCACCCTCGTTTCGCTCAGTCGCGATCAGGCGAAGGAGCGGCTTGAAGCACTGGGAGCGAAGGTGTCCGGCTCGGTATCGAAGAAGACCAGTGTGGTGGTGGCGGGTTCGGAGGCGGGCTCAAAACTCGACAAGGCGCAGGAACTGGGTGTGGCGATCTGGGACGAGGCGCAACTGCTCGCCCTGCTCAATGAGCACGAGGGCACTTGATGGACATGCCTGGTCGGGCAGCGCTGGAACTGCGTGCGCAGCTCTACGCGTTGATGCGTGCGTTCTTCGCCGAGCGCCACGTGCTGGAAGTGGAAACGCCGATCCTTTCGGCGGCCGGCAATACCGATCCGAACATCGAAAGTTTCAACTGCACCTTCAGCGGTCATGTGGACGCCGGTGCGCGCGAGCGCTGGTTGCGTACCTCGCCGGAATTCCCGTTGAAGCGTCTGCTGGGGGCTGGCATCGGTGACTGCTACGAACTGGGTCGGGTGTTTCGCAACGGCGAAGCGGGCGGGCGGCACAATCCCGAGTTCACCATGCTGGAGTGGTATCGGGTCGGTTGGGATCATCGACAGTTGATGCGCGAAACCATTGCACTGGTCGAGGCTGCATTGGCGATGCGTGATCGGCGCGCCGAAGTCGTGGTGACCAGTTACCGACAACTGTTCCTCGATGGGCTGAGTATCGACCCTTTGCATGCGACGATCGACGAATTGCGCGTACCGCTGGCCGAGTTCGGTATCGGCCCGGCAGGGCTGGTGCATGACGACTGGCTCGACTTGCTGATCACCCACCGGCTTCAGCCGGACTTTCCGCGCGACCGTATCACGGTGATCCACGATTACCCGGCCAGCCAGTGCGCGCTGGCGAAGATCCGCCCCGGCGAGCCGCCGCTGGCCGAACGCTTCGAGCTGTATCTTGGCCGCTACGAACTGGCCAATGGCTATCACGAGTTGAACAACGCGGCTGAACAGCGTGGACGTTTCGAACGTGACAACGCGGTGCGTCGTGGGCGCGGGTTGCGCGAGATTCCACTCGATGAAAACCTGCTCGGCGTGCTCGATGCCATGCCCGACTGCGCCGGCGTGGCAATGGGTGTGGAACGCCTGCTGATGTGTCTGGCCGATACCGATGCGATTGCCGACGTGCTGGCCTATCCGTTCGCCACGGCTTGAACTCTTCAGCGCGCAGCGGGCGCGATAGCGGGTCAGGTGTCGTGCATGGTCTGCGTTTCGATCGGGTCAAGCGGCTTCCTGCCGGATAGGGCGAGCATCTGGGTAGCGACGAACCGCCCGCGAGACGTCGCGACGGCGCCAGTGTTTGAGTTATCGTGCCGAACCGGTTGCCACGGCCTCACCTGCGATTTACCCATGAATCTGCCGAACGAGTCACCTGCGCGTCCGCTCAATCGCGGTGACGCGCGCACGTTGGTGCTTTCCGCGCTCGGTGGCGCGCTGGAGTTCTACGACTTCGTGGTGTTCGTGTTCTTCGCGATCCCGCTCGGCCACCTGTTTTTCCCGGCGACCACGGCACCGTGGGTGGCGCAGTTGCAGGTGTTCGGCATCTTCGCTGCCGGCTATCTGGCGCGCCCCATCGGCGGCATCGTGATGGCGCACTACGGCGATACGCTGGGGCGCAAGAAGATGTTCCTGCTGAGCGTGTTCCTGATGGCACTGCCCACGCTGTGCATCGGCCTGTTACCGGTGTACGCGCAGGTGGGTGCGCTGGCGCCGCTGTTGCTGCTGTTGCTGCGCGTGGTGCAGGGCATTGCGGTGGGCGGCGAGGTGCCAGGCGCGTGGGTATTTGTTGCCGAGCACGTGCCGCCACAGCGGATCGGTTTTGCCTGTGCCAGTCTGACCTCGGGACTCACCATTGGCATCCTGATCGGTTCGCTGGTGGCGGCGGCGATCAATCGCAGCATGTCGCCGGAGCAGGTGCTCGACTATGGCTGGCGACTGCCGTTCCTGATCGGTGGCGTGTTTGGTTTCTGCGCTGTGTGGCTGCGCCGATGGCTGCGTGAAACGCCGGTGTTCGAGGCGATGCATGCGCGCAAGGAACTGACACGTGGGCTGCCGTTGCGCGTGGTGTTTGCCGAGCATCTGCCCAGCGTGTTGTTGTCGATGCTGGTGACGTGGATGCTCACCGCGGCGATCGTGGTGGTGATCCTGATGACGCCAACGCTGGTGCAATCGGTGTTCCATGTTGCCCCGGAGCGAGCCTTCCTGGGCAACAGCGTGGCTTCGTTCGCACTGGCGGTGGGCTGCCTGTTTTATGGCTGGCTGGCAGACCGGATCGGTTATGCGCAGGCGCTGCTATGGGCGGCGCTGGGCCTGTTGCTGGCCACCTATGCGCTCTATCTCGACCTGCAGGCCGGTGCCGCGCATTTCGTCGCGCTGTATGCACTGGCCGGTTTCAGCACCGGGGTGACCGGGATCGTGCCTTCGTTGATGGTGGTCGCATTCCCGCCGGCGGTACGCTTTTCCGGCCTGTCGTTTTCCTACAACGTGGCTTACGCCTTGTTCGGCGGGCTGACGCCGCCGTTGATCGGCTTGCTGGTGCAGCACATGGGCGTGCTGGCGCCCGCGCACTATGTGGCGCTGACCGCATGCATCGGCATCGGCGTGGCGGTGTTTGTGATGACCACGCAACGCCGGAAGCTGGCCTTGAATCCCGCCTAGAACTCCAGTTCCTGCGCGGCACAAAGATAGTCGACCAACGGTGCCACGCGCTTGAATGCAGCGACCGTCCACGGCAGCAGTTCGTCCGAGCAGGCCAGCTCTTCGCTGAGTGGGGTGGTGGCGACGAAATCCTTGCGTTTGAGATCGTCGATCAATTCATGCGTGGGGTCGTAACCGCGCGGCGGTCGAATCAGCGATTCGCCACCCAGTTGCAGGTGCTCGCGGAATGCCTTGCTCTGGGTGGCGCGCTTCCATGCCGCCGGGTTGTCGACCAGAAATTCGCGAATGTGCTTCAGCGCATCCGGCTCCGGATGCCACATGCCGCCGCCGGCGAAACAGTCACCGGGCTCGATATGCAGATAGAAACCGGGCGCCTGGATTTCGTGGCGGCGCTCATGCGTGAAGCGCGAGCCTTGCCATGATTTGTACGGCTGCTTGTTGTTCGAATAGCGGGTGTCGCGGTAAATGCGGTACAGCGAGCCGCCCATCTTGCGTGGATCGGCGCGGTAGTGGGTGCTGATTTTTGCCAGCGGCACCTGCATGTCGGTGATCAGCTGCAGGAACGGTTCGCGTACGTGGCGCTCGTAGTCGTCCTTGTGCGCGTGGAACCATTCGCGGTTGTTGTTGTTTTCAAGCGAACGCAGAAAGCGGAAGGTGGCGGGTGTGAAATAACTTTTTGGCATGGTGGTTCGTCGGAAGATTCGGTAGGGCGGGCAGTGCCCGCCGGATTCGAGGGGAGCGGCGGGCCGTCCCCGCCCTACATGGCGTCGTCAAGGCTGTCGGCAAGCTCCTCGCCCCAGGCCTGCAACTGGTCGAGCAAACCGAGCTTGTCTTGTGCCTTCGGGTCGCTGCGCAGTTCGGTGATGCGGGCAAAATAGTCGTCCAGGGTCAGCCCGGTGAGCGGCGTCTGGCGCGTCAGTCTTGCCTGACGGAAGTCATCCCAGCGGGTGCGTTCTTCAGCACCCAACGTGTCGGGCCAGTTGCGTGCCCGGTAGCGGAACAGCAGTTCCGGATAACGCGCATCGCGGAAGGGAAACGGGCGGCTACCGAGTTCCTGCGCTGGTGTGCCGCGCACCTGGGCCAGCAAACGCTTGTCTGCATCCGGCAGAAAGCCGCCGCCATACAAGGCCAGTTCGGGATCTTCCGGCGTCGGCAGTTCGGCCGAACGCTGGAACACACGCCGCAGCTTTTCCGGCAAGCCACTGGCTGCCTGCAGCATGTCGCGATGGGTTTGGCAGCGCGGCAGGTCGAGTTGCAGCCGATCCAGATCGACACCCTGCAACACCGACAGCGGTGCCAGCGCGGGTGCGTGATTGGCGCGAACGGTGCGCAGCGGAATGCGCTCGACGCCCTCCGGCAGGTCGGCACGTGGGGTGAAGATGCGGTCAGCGATCTCGTCTTCGTCCAGCGCCAGCCACTCGGCGGGATCGGTGGACAGGTCGTAAACAATCACTTCGCCGGCGCGACTGGGGTGGGCGGCCAGCGGCGCGATCACGGCCAGACAATGGCGGCTGGCCGGGTAGCGCGAGGAGATGTGCACCAGCGGCGTCATGTTCACCACGTCGAGCAGTTCGAACACCTTCTGTTTGCGTCGCAGTGCGTAATACCAGTCCCACAGTCGCGGCTGGCGCACACGGATCAGCCGGGCCAGGTCGATCAGCGCGTAGACGTCGGAAAGCGCATCGTGGGCGCGTTGCTGATTCAGTCCGTTGGCGCGGGCCAGGTGTTCCAGTTTGAAACTGGGTGAGCCGTCGTCGCGCAGTGGCCACACGATGCCCTCGGGCCGCAGCGCCTGACACATGCGCACCAGGTCGATCAGGTCCCACCGCGAATTGCCGTTCTCCCACTCCCGCCCGTACGGCTCGTAGAAATTGCGATACAGCATCTGGCGGGTGAACTCGTCATCGAAACGCAGTGAGTTGTAGCCGACGCCACACGTGCCCGGCTGGGCCAGATGTTCGTAGACACGGGCTGCAAAATCAGCCTCGTTAACGCCATTCAGCTCGGCCTGCTGGGGCGTGATGCCGGTGATCATGCAGGCGTCGGGATGCGGGGGCATCTCCCGCGACGGCTTGCCGTAGAACATCACTGGCTCGCCGATGATTTCCAGTTCCATGTTGGTCCGGATGCCGGCGAACTGCAGTGGTCGGTCGCGGCGAGGGTCTGCGCCGGAGGTCTCGTAGTCGTGCCAGAAGAAGGTCTGCATCAGGCGATGATCGCATGGCGTCATGGCTGACCGCATGGCAAGGGCCGCAAGGCTGATAAACTCCCGGTCACAAGGAGATCCCATGAGCCAAGCCCACGAAGAAAACCTGATCTGGATTGATCTGGAGATGACCGGCCTCGACACCGACAACGACTCGATTCTGGAGATCGCCACGGTGGTTACCGACAAGGAGTTGAATGTGCTGGCCGACGGGCCGGTATTTGCGATTCGTCACGAGATCGATCAGCTGGAGTCGATGGATAGCTGGAACACCAACCAGCACCACAAATCCGGCTTGTGGCGACAGGTGCTGATCTCCGAAACCGATCATGCGATGGCTGAGCAGGCCACGGTCGATTTCCTGCGCGCGTGGGTGCCGCCGGGCAAGTCGCCGATGTGCGGCAACTCGATCTGCCAGGATCGCCGCTTCATGCACCGGCAGATGCCGCGGCTGGAGCGCTACTTCCATTACCGCAACCTGGACGTGTCCACGCTGAAGGAACTGGCGCGGCGCTGGGCGCCGGACATCGCCAAGGGCGTGGGCAAGGAATCGGCGCATACCGCGTTGTCCGATATCCGCGATTCCATCACCGAACTGCGCCACTACCGTCGATTCATGGGCGAGTTGGGCGGTTCGATCAAGGCTTGAATGCGCAGTCGCGTGCAGCATCCGACGAGGTCATGAGCATGTCGAACGAACTGTTTGCGCCGGTGCTGGATTGTGCCGGTCGCTCGCTGCGACTGGATCGCGCCAGGGTGGTCGGCATTCTCAACTGCACCCCCGATTCGTTCTCCGACGGCGGCCTGAATCACAGCTTGGAAGCGGCGGTTGCACACGGGCTGCGCATGGCCGAGGAGGGAGCCGACATGCTGGATGTCGGCGGTCAATCGACCCGCCCCGGTGCGATCGAGGTTTCGCTGGAACAAGAATTGCAGCGCGTACTGCCGGTGATCGAGCAGTTGGTGGCGCGCACTTCACTGCCGATCGCTATCGATACTTCGCGGCCTGAGGTGATGCGTGCCGCCGTGGCGGCCGGTGCGGGCATGGTCAACGACGTGTATGCGTTACGCCGTGAAGGCGCGCTGGACGCCGTGGCCGAGCTTGGCGTGCCGGTCTGCCTGATGCACATGCAGGGCGAACCGCGCAGCATGCAAGACGAACCGCATTACGACGATGTGGTCGGTGAGGTGCATCGGTTCCTTACCGATCGGCTGTTTGCCTGTGAACTGGCCGGGATTGACCGGCGGAAAGTGCTGGTCGACCCCGGTTTCGGTTTCGGCAAGACGCTGGAACACAATCTCGCGTTGCTCGCGGCGCTTGAGCAGTTCGCCAGCTTAGGCAGCGGCGTGTATGCCGGTTTGTCGCGCAAGTCGATGATTGGCACGCTGACGGGTCGCAGCGAACCGGCCGGTCGGCAGGCCGGCTCGGTGGCGGCGGCGCTGATTGCCGTACAACGCGGAGCGCGCCTGGTGCGCGTGCATGATGTGGCACCTACGGTCGACGCGCTGGCGGTATGGCGGGGCGTGCAGGCGGTGGACACCGTACCCAAGCGCAGTGCGTCGCCTGCCATGCCGCGCTGGCCCGATGATGATTGATTGCTGCTGAGCCCGGCGGCCGGCAATGACCCCATTTCGAGATCCACAAAACTGATGAATCAACGCAAATATTTCGGTACCGATGGCATTCGCGGTCTGGTCGGACAATGGCCGATCAGCGCCGACTTCATGCTGCAGCTGGGCCGCGCCGTGGGCAGCGTGATGGCGCGTGAGGGCAACGTCCGGCCGAAGGTACTGATTGGCAAGGACACCCGCGTTTCCGGCTACATGTTCGAGTCCGCGCTGGAAGCCGGGCTGGTTGCCGCGGGCGCAGATGTGGGCCTGCTCGGGCCGATGCCGACACCGGCAGTGGCTTTTTTGACCCGGTCCATGCGCGCCCAGCTGGGCATCGTGATCAGCGCGTCGCACAACCCGCATTACGACAATGGCATCAAGTTCTTTTCGGCCAATGGCGAGAAGCTTTCGGACGAAGTCGAGCTGGCGATCGAGCAGGAAGTGGATGCCGCCTTCGTTACCGTGGTTTCCGAACAATTGGGCAAGGCTCGCCGCATCGACGATGCTGTGGCCCGCTACGCCGAGTATTGCAAGGCGACGGTGGCTGAAGATTTCAGCCTGCGCGGCATGAAGCTGGTACTGGACTGCGCTCACGGCGCGACCTACCAGGTGGCACCGCAGGTTTTTGCCGAACTTGGCGCAGAGGTAGTCACCATTGGCGACAAGCCCGACGGTTTCAACATCAACCGCGATGTCGGCTCGACTCATCCGCAGGCCTTGCAGCAAGCGGTGCTGAGCCATGGCGCTGAGCTTGGCATCGGCTTCGATGGCGACGGCGATCGCGTGCAGCTGGTTGACCGTCACGGCGTGCTGGCTGATGGCGACGACATCCTCTACATCCTGGCCCATAGCTGGCACGCGCAGGGTGTGCTGACCGGCCCGGTGGTGGGCACCTTGATGAGCAATTTCGGGCTGCAACTCGCGCTGGACGAGATTGGCGTACCGTTGATCCGTGCCAACGTCGGCGATCGCTACGTGATGCAGCAGTTGCGCCAGCATGAAGGCGTGCTTGGCGGCGAAACGTCGGGCCATATCCTGTGCCTGGATCGCGCAACCACCGGAGACGGTATCGTCGCGGCCTTGGCCGTACTGGAAGCGCTCACGCACTCGGGCGAAGACCTTGCTGCTGCGAGGAAAGGCCTGGTGAAGATGCCCCAGATCATGCTGAACGTACGTGCGGTTGGCGCACGCCGGTCACTGGACAGTGCTGAGGTGCAGCAGGCGCTGGCCGAAGTGGAGCAGGTTCTGCACGGGCGCGGCCGCGTGGTGCTGCGTGCCTCGGGCACCGAGCCGTTGGTGCGGGTCACGGTGGAGGGCGCCGATGCCGCGGAAGTGCAACAACTGGCAGAGAAGCTGGCAGCAACGGTAAAATCCATAGCCGAACGCTCGTGAACCTCTAGCAGTAGTACTAGGTCGCCATGGATTGGCCCGACGTGCGCCGCCCCTGCGGTGGCGGAACAACCGACCGCACGCTCAACCTGGTGACTACAGCCATGAACAATGTTCCAACCCTCGACATCCGTCGCTACGACACCGATCGCGATGCCTTTGTTGCCGAGATCGGTGCGGCTTACCGTGAATTCGGTTTCTGCTGCATTAGCGGCCACGGCATTCCACGCGAGCTGATCGACGGCTCGTACGATGTGTTCCAGCGCTTCTTTGCACTGCCCACTGACACCAAGATGAAGTACCACCTGGTCGGCAGCGGTGGTGCGCGCGGCTATACGCCGTTGAAGGTGGAGACCGCCAAGGACAGCCAGTACGCCGACCTCAAGGAGTTCTGGCATATCGGCCGCGAGATTCCGCGCGACTCGAAGTTTGCCGACGTGATGCCGCCGAATCTCTGGCCGAGTGAAGTGCCGGATTTCAAGCAATACGGCTATGGCCTGTACGAGGCACTCGACCAGCTGGGTACGCGCGTATTGCGCGCGCTCGCCTTGCACATCAACGAGCCTGAGAATTTCTTCGAAGACAAGACCGACGTCGGCAATTCGATCTTGCGGCCGATCCACTATCCGCCGATCACCCAGGACAACGTGCCGAACGTGCGCGCCGGCGCGCATGAAGACATCAATTTCATCACCTTGCTGGTCGGCGCCAGCGCCGAGGGCCTGGAAGTGCTGAGCCACGGCAAGTGGTTGCCGATCACCACCGAAGGTGACGCCATTGTGGTGAACATTGGCGACATGCTGCAGCGCCTCAGCAACCACGTTTATCCGTCGACGTCGCATCGGGTGGTCAATCCGCAGAACGCGAATGCACGCAAGCCGCGTTACTCGGTGCCGTTCTTCCTGCATCCGAATCCGGACGTGGTGCTGGACCCGCTGGATTCGTGCATCACGCCGGACAATCCGCGTCGTTACGACACCTCGATCACATCGCACGAATACCTGCTGCAGCGTCTGCGTGAGATCAAGCTGATCTAATCGTTGGCGCGAACTCAAGCCATCCAGAAGAACACGGCGGTCATGCGTTTGGCCGCCAGTTCCTGACCCCAGTAGGCGGTGGCGCTATGGATCAGGTTGGCCTTGTAAACCAGCAATCGGTTGTACCGATGCGCCACGCGCACATCTTCCACGAACGCGTTCGGTTGCACGAAGCGATTGCCGAGCGCTTCGGCCAGATTGCGATGCGGCGGCATCACGATGTTGCCGCCCAACTGCCCGCCGGGCATGCGCTGACGGAAGAAACTGGTGCCGCATTGCTCCGGCACATCCGGGTTGAGATACAACACGGCAGCGTAGCGGCATAGATTGGTTGAATCGGTATGCGGCTTGACCGCGCCTTCGACCGAGCCAACGACCTGTACGCAGTTGTGATTCAGTCGCAGGCCAGCCTCGGTTTGCTCAACCCACAATTTCTTCGCCCCGGTCAGCTTGCATACCTGCGCTTCCACCGCGGCCAACTCGTCATCCAGTAACGCCGGAATGGAGCGCATTCCTGGCCACACTTCGCCGGTATACGGGTAGCCCATTTCCCAATCCGTCTTCGCCAGACAGCGCGCGCGCACCTGGTCGGGGTTCGGCAACACGTCATCGACCAACCAATAGTCGCGGCCCTCGACAGGCTTGCGGTAGGACAGTGGACGCATCTGGGTCGGAAACAATGACATGGTGGTGAAAGCCGGTGGCGAGCATGCGCTCAGCGGTGGGTAATGGGATGAGTCGTACCTGTATTGCCGATCTACAGCTGGGTATTCCGGTAACGCTTCGACTCGCGTGCCGACAGCCACATGGCCAGTCGGTCCGGCATCAACTGAATGGCCCGCTTGATGGTCCGATTGACACGACCCGGAGTGTATACAGCGTCACCGCGTTCGACCGCCGCGATACCCTGACGCACCACTTCTTCGGCAGTGAGCCACATGAAGTCGGGCAGCTTATCCATCTTGTCGCGAGTACCGGTGACGTCATGGAACTCCGACCAGGTGAAGCCCGGGCACAACGCGCTGACATGCACTCCGGCCGACTGATTCTCCAGTGCCAGTGACTGTGAGAACTTGATCAGATACGCCTTGCTTGCTGCATAGAGCGTGTGTCCGGCCGGCGCGGGAACGTGCCCTGCAAGCGAGGCCACATTGATGATCCGGCCATGACCACGCTGACGCATGCCAGGCAGAAGGCGCCATGCCAATTCGCTGGGTGCAGTCAGCAGCACCTGCAGGAAGTCCGCGTGAGTCTTCCAGTCATTTTCGATGAAGGTGCCAGGCACCCCATAGCCGGCATTGTTGATCAGCCAGTCCACCTGCAAACCACGTTGATCCAGTGCATCGCACAACAGCCGTGGTGTCGAGGGGTCGGCCAGGTCGTAGGCCAGCACCGTGACTTCGACGGCGTGTGCGGTGCGCAGCTCGATGGCAAGCGCCTCCATGCGATCAGTCCGACGAGCGGTCAGTACCAGATCATGGTTCAGCGCGGCAAGCTGTCGGGCGAAAGCGGCACCAATGCCAGAGGATGCACCGGTAATCAGGCTGATCGGACGGCGAGCGGTCATGTGATGTTCCTGCGGATGGAATGCCATTCTTGACCGCAGCGGTTGATCGACGCCAGTAGGGCATGGGTTTGCCGTTCCTTCACCCCGTCGGTAAGCTTGCAGTTTGACCGCAGCAGAAGCACACCATGCGCAAGAAATTCGTTGCCGGAAACTGGAAGATGTATGGCAGTCGCTCGATGGCGACGGCACTGATGGCCGATATTGCCGCTGACCTGCCGAACGACGTCGATGTTGCCGTCTTTCCCCCGTTTCCGTATGTAGCCGAACTCGCGGCGCAACAGGCCGACTCCGGTTTGTTGATCGGCGCCCAGGATGTCAGTACGCACGAGGGGCAGGGTGCCTACACCGGCGAAGTCTCTGCCGCCATGCTGGCTGATGTCGGTGCCCGATGGGTGCTGGTTGGCCATTCGGAGCGTCGTCAGTATCACCAGGAAAGTGACGACCTGGTGGCGCGCAAGTTTGCCGCGGCCCGTGCCGGCGGACTGACCCCGATTTTGTGCGTCGGTGAAACGCTGGAACAGCGCGAGGCCGGCGAAACTGAAGCGGTGATTTCCCGCCAGTTGCAAGCTGTGCTGTCGCTCAATGGCATCGCCAGTTTCGATACGGCAGTCATCGCCTATGAACCGGTCTGGGCCATCGGTACCGGCCGAACCGCCAGCCCGCAACAGGCACAACAAGTGCATGCCTTCATCCGTAGCCAACTGGAAAAGGAAGATGTTATAATTTGCCGTCTGACCCGACTGCTTTACGGCGGTAGCGTCAAGGCGGCCAACGCCGCTGAATTGTTCGCGCAGGCGGACGTGGATGGCGGTCTGATCGGTGGGGCCTCCCTGACCGCATCCGACTTCCTTGGAATCTGCGCCGCGGCGCATCAGGCGTCACAGGCTCAATAGAAACCTTATGTTCGTCATTTTCAGCGTGTTCTACATTCTGATCGCAGCGGCGATGATCGTGCTGATCCTGCTGCAGAACGGAGCGGGTGCCGATGCCGGCTCCGGCTTCGGCGGCGGTGCTTCGGCTACGGTCTTCGGTGCCCGCGGTTCGTCCACCTTCCTCACCCGTGCAACGGGCGTGCTGGCGGGCCTGTTCTTCCTGCTCAGTCTGGCCATGGGCATGTATCTGAATGACAACGGCGCTCCCAAGACCAATACACAGGATCTTGGCGTAATGTCGACCATGACCGAGAAGGCCGCGGCCACCAAGGCGGCTCCGGCCACCGGTTCGGAAGTTCCGGCAGCAGCACCTGCTTCAGCCAACAACGTCGTTCCGGCGACCACGCCGGCGGCAAAACCCGCTCCGGTCAGTGGCCAGGGCGAGGTACCGGCAGCTCCGCCGGCCAAGCACTAAGTAACAAACCTGCCCAGGTGGCGGAATTGGTAGACGCACTACCTTGAGGTGGTAGCGCCGTAAGGTGTAGGGGTTCGAGTCCCCTCTTGGGCACCAATGAAGGGTTTCAGCAAGGATCGCTGAGACTCGAAAGGACAAGAAAACCCGCAGACAGCGGGTTTTTTTGTGCCCGAACCGATCAGCGCACCGCAGGATCAGCAGTCAAACTCAATCAGCAAGGCGCTTCCCCGCACAGCCAGTGTGGGAGTCGGCCGACATAACCTGTCCCGTAGCCGTGACACATTCATCTTCAGTCCATCGGGACACGGGCGGGGCTCTACCGGTTGGCGCGCTATCGAAAGGGGAGTGTCAGTCATGGTGACGATCTTGCTGCAGCCATCGGCGAAGGGAAGCTGGCGAATTCGTCGCAGTCACATCACGTTGTTCAGCGATCTGCCATTAGGGCCGGCGATCAAGCTCGCCTCTGAGATCGCGCGCGATGAATATTATCGGCTTGGTGCGATTGTTTGCGTGCAAATGATGATACCGGGATCAACGGTTGTGCTGTCCAGCCACCCCCGCATCCCGGCGACTGCATGCCGCGAGACGAACCGCCCGGATGCGTTGGCGGCCTGAGTAGTGCGTCAGACAACAGGCAACATTTTGAACCGATTGACGGGATGAATAGGCGCTCAGTGATTTTGGTGCACCGCGCCGCTTGCAATGGTGTGTCATGCAGCCTACTTTCATGCAGCCCAACCAAGGAGGGAGTCAAGTGATCAATGTGGTCCTGGTGGACGATCACGAGCTGGTTCGCACCGGCTTTAGAATGATCCTGCAGCAACAGTCGGACATACATGTCGCTGGCGAAGCGGCCACCGCTGAGGAGGGGCTGCGCTTGATTCGCACGCTTGCTCCAGACATTGCGCTGGTTGACGTACACATGCCGGGGATGAGCGGAATCGAGCTCACCGAGCGCGTGTGTCGATCAAAGCTCTCCACGCATATCGTGATCGTCACGGTGGTTGACGATGCACGCTTCCCCAAACGCCTGCTGGATGCTGGCGCTCTTGGTTATCTGACCAAGGGTTGCAGCGCAGACGAACTGGTTTCAGCGGTGCGCCAGGTTGCCGGAGGCCGGCGTTATCTCGCCCCTGCTGTCGCCCAGCAACTGGCACTGGCCACACTGGACGGAAGCGCATCACCGTTCGACGTGCTGTCCAGCCGAGAGCTGGAGGTGGCGATGATGCTGGTTCGTGGCAAGCCGTTGACGATCATCGGTGAGCAGCTAAACCTGAGTCCCAAGACCGTGTCCACCTACAAGCAGCGCTTGATGGAGAAGCTGCATGTCGATCACGTACTCAGTCTTGCGCATCTGATGACGGTGCACGGACTGATTGACATGCCTAGTCATCACGTAGGCAACTGACGCCAGCTCGAAGGACAAAAAAAACCGGACTTTCGTCCGGTCTTTTCATGCACGAATCAGCCTTCTGTTTCGCTCTTGTCGAGCGGGGCCGAGGTGGGTGATTGCGGCACAGTCTCGATCGGCAAGCGTGAGGGCGTCACGGCGTGAGGTGAATGACTGAGCAGGTCACCTTGCGTCGGCTGCGCTGGCTGAACAATCGCGGCGACAGTCGCCGGCTTCAATGTCGGCGTCGATTCCGCCGCCGCCACGGTATCCGTGGACTGCTCCACCTTGTTGTCCACAGCGCGGGAAACTTCCGTTGCCGCCGGAGCAATGACCTCAGTGACAACAGCAGCCGGTGGGGTTGCCACTGGAGCCGGTGCAGTCACGTGCGCCACTGCCGGTGACGCTGCTGGAGCCGATGCCGTGGCTGGCTCTGCCTCTTTTACCGAGCTGACAGCTGCTCGCTCGGTAGCTGGCTCCGGCTGTTGCCGGGCAGAAGCATCTGCGGCAGCTTCCACGAGGCCAACGCCCGCCGACGGCGCCCGAGCAGGCTCCGCTGGCGCAGTCATCGAGGTGGGCTGTGTGGTCGCCTGCATTGAGGACCCAGACTCGACAGCGGCAACCTTCACTGCATGACGTTCGTCGTGACGGGCCTCTGCAATGCCATCACCCTGATCTGGAATGGGCGGCAAGGTGGGCAGGTTGAAGCTGGCAGCCACACTGACAGCTGCCATGGTGACCGGGTTGGGCTGTTCGGTCGGCGTGTTGTCGGTCAGGCTTTCCTTGGACGACAAGCCAGCTGGCGCATCCGCCGACTCATGGGTACGAGCCTCCGCGTCCAGCTTGACGGGCGGGGCAGCAGGCGTCGACTCAGCGCGAGCGGGCTTGTTGCTGGCCGACGCAGCTGATCCCGCGGCGTCGTCACGATCTTCGTCATCCAGCTCACTGGCCTGCGGGCCACTGAGCTCACCGGTGCTGGCACCGGTTTCATCATGACGGCGGCGACGACGACCGCCGCGACGCCCACGACGACGGCGTGCCTGGCTACCTTCGGTGTCCACGGCGTTGTCATCCGACGGTGGCACCGTTGATTCGAGTGGTGCATCCACCAGCAACTCGGCTTCTTGAGCCGCTTCATCCAAGGGGGCAGCGACGGGTCGCTTGTTCTCGTTGGCGCGGGGCTGCCGCTCGGTCTTTGGCTGCTGTGCGTTGGGCTTGCGCTCAGTGCGTGGCGAAGCGTTCTCTGCAGCTGCCTTGGGTTGACGCTCGGTCTTGGCCGATTGGGTCTGCGGCTGCTGTGCGGGCCGGGGCTGCGACTCGTTGTTGCGCTGGCGATTGCCACGTGCCTGCGGTTGCGTCGCAGACTTCGGCGAACTCTGCTGCGGTGCTGCTTCGCGTCGCGGCTGGCGCGCCGAGCTTGCATTAGCGCTGTTGCCATTGCGATTGCCGCGTTCGTCACGACGACCACGGTTGCTGTTTTCGTTGTCGGCAGCGCTGCGAGCAGGCGAGGGCGAGCTTGTCTTGGGTGCATCAGCGCCACGGAACATGCCCAGCAAGCGAGCAATGAAACCGCCGGTGGGCGCACTGCGCACTGGCACCGCAGGTGTTGTTGTCTGACGACGTGGCGGGCTCACTGGAGCAGGCTCATTGGCCGCTTCTTCACGAACCGGCGCGGGGCTTGCCGGAAGAACACCACTCACTGCCGGCTGCTCACCGCTACCCAGCGTTTGACCCATTTTCGGCAGTTCAGCAGTTTCCACCGCGGTCAGCATTTCGTAGCTGGGCTTGCTGTGCTCGCCCATGTCCGCTTCGCGGATACGCTGGATTTCGATGTGTGGGGTCTGCAGCTTCTCGTCGGCCACGATCATCACGTGCACCTTGTGGCGCAGTTCGATCTCCACCACGCTGGCACGCTTTTCGTTCAGCAGGAAGTTGACCACGCTGGAAGGCGCCTGCACCAGCACCTGGCCGGTGTTGTCCTTCATCGCATGTTCTTCGATCAGACGCAGGGTCGACAACGACAGTGATTCAACACCGCGGATGTGGCCATGACCTTCGCAGCGCGGGCAGGTGATCTGGGACGCTTCACCGAGGCTGGGGCGCAAACGCTGACGCGACATTTCCAGCAGACCAAAGCGCGATATGCGACCGATCTGCACGCGGGCGCGGTCGAGCTTGAGCGCATCCTTCAGACGATCTTCCACTTCGCGCTGATGGCGCGGGCTGTCCATGTCGATGAAGTCGATCACGATCAAGCCGCCGGCATCGCGGATACGCGCCTGACGGGCAATTTCCACTGCCGCTTCGCAGTTCGTATTGAACGCGGTGTCTTCGATGTCGCTGCCCTTGGTTGCCTTCGACGAGTTCACGTCGATGGCGGTCAGCGCTTCGGTCTGGTCAATCACGATCGAGCCGCCCGACGGCAGGCGTACCTGCCGGTCGAATGCGCTTTCGATCTGGGTTTCGATCTGGTAACGGGTGAACAGCGGGGTGTCGTCTTTGTATAACTTGAGCTTGCGTAGGGAGGTCGGCATCACCTGCTGCATGAAATCACGAGCATCGCTGTACAGCGATTCGTCGTCGATCAGGATCTCGCCGATGTCGCTGCGCAGGTAGTCACGCAGGGCACGGATGAACAGTTTCGACTCCTGATAGATCAGGAACGGTGCTTTCTGCTTGCCGGCTGCCTCGGAGATCGACTTCCACAATTGCAGCAGGTAATCGAGGTCCCACTGCAGCTCTTCGGCATCGCGGCCGAGGCCGGCGGTGCGCACGATCAGGCCGACATCGTCGGGCACGGTGACGTGGTCCAGTGCTTCTTTCAGCGCCTGCCGGTCTTCACCCTCGATCCGGCGGGAAACACCGCCAGCCTTCGGGTTGTTCGGCATCAGCACCATGTAGCGGCCAGCCAGGCTGATGAATGTGGTCAGGGCTGCGCCCTTGTTGCCACGCTCTTCCTTTTCCACCTGCACAACGACTTCCTGACCTTCCTTGATCAGTTCGCGGATATTCGCCTTGTGCGGGTCGAGCCCGGCGGTGAAGTACTCGCGGGAGACCTCCTTGATCGGCAGGAAGCCATGGCGTTCGGCGCCATATTCGACGAAACAGGCTTCCAGCGAAGCCTCGACTCGGGTGATGCGACCTTTGTAAATATTGGACTTTTTCTGTTCCCGTGACGGGATCTCGATGTCCAGGTCGTACAGGGTCTGGCCATCGACAATGGCCACGCGCAACTCTTCACGCTGAGTCGCGTTGATCAACATACGTTTCATGGTGGTTATCCTCGGCTTGGCCGCGCGTCGCGTGCCCCGGTGGCGCCACTGTGGCGGCCTGCCGGGGATCGCGCCGCTGCGGTAAAGCGGCAAAAAAACCGGCACCGTTTCCGGCGTCGGGATGATTCGGTCTGCTGCACCTGCCGTTCCGAGGCCGCAATGGCATCGGACAAACAACGGCCCAAACCGTTACGATGAAAGGGAGTCGCAACCGGTCGCCGAAGGCAACTGGAGCAATCCTCGCCGACGTGACGGGGCTGGCACCCGACCCGATCCAGACTTCGATGGGCAGAATGTGGCGCTCGCGGAGTATCCTATTTCAGCAGGTTTTTTTCAATGCAAACGGCAACTTCCCCTGACGCACCTCACGGTGTACGTCAAGTCGAGATCGGTCCCGAACGGGACGGTCAGCGTATCGATAATGCGCTGATGACCCTGCTCAAGGGCGTGCCCAAGAGCATGATCTACCGGATTTTGCGGACTGGCCAGGTCCGTGTGAACGGCAAACGGGCCAAGCCGGACACGCGTCTCGCGGACGGTGACATGTTGCGTATTCCCCCTGTGCGAGTGGCTGAGCGCCCCGAGGGGCGTGCCCCCGCCAAAGGATTGGTGTCTTCCGTCGCCGATGCGGTGATCTTCGAAGACAAGCACTTCCTGGTTATCGACAAGCCCTCGGGCGTGGCCAGCCATGGTGGCAGTGGCGTCAGTCACGGCGCGATCGAGCTGTTGCGCGCCGCCCGGCCGCAGGAGCACCTGGAACTGGTACATAGACTGGATCGCGACACCAGTGGCGTGCTGGTGTTCGCCCGCACAAGGGCGGGGCTGACCGGATTGCAGGCGGCAATCCGCGCCGGCGAAGTCACCAAACAGTATCTGTGCATGATGCTCGGGCATCCGTCCAAGGCCAAGTTCGACGTCAACGCGCCCCTATTGAAGTCCGTGCTGCAAGGCGGCGAGCGCATGGTGCGGGTGGCCGACAACGGCAAGCCATCGCTGACTTTCTTCCGCGAGATGGAGCAATACCCCAGCGCACGCCTGATGCAGGCCACGCTGGGTACCGGCCGCACCCATCAGATCCGTGTGCATGCGGCACACATCGGCCATCCGCTGGCCGGCGACCCGAAGTACGGCGATCGCGAAATGAACAAGCGCTACCGTGAAATGGGCCTGGAACGGCTGTTCCTGCATGCCGCGCACATGAGCTTTGACCTGGACGGCCGTTCGTACAGTTTCTCCGCGCCGCTGCCTGATGACTTGAAGCTGTTTCTCGACACGCTGGCGGTCAAGGGCAAGCGCTTGGTCTATACCCGCGAGAAGTCACGCACCGACTTCTGATCAGTGGGCGAGCAAGGCTTCCACCCGGGCGGCGCAGATGAAGTCGTTCAGAGACAGTCCGCCCACGTCGTGGGTTGACCACAGCACCTGGCAGTGGCCATAACCGGCTTCCAGGTCCGGGTGATGGTCTTCGTGGTTGGCCATGTAGCCCAGCGCATTGATGAAGCCCAGCGTGTGATGGAAATCCTTGAACTTGAAGTCCTTCACGATGGCCTTGCCATCATTGGCGAGGTTCCAGCCGGGAAGCCGTTGCAGCAGTTCGGTGATGTCAGCGGGATTCAGCGCGTGCGCCTTGCCCTTGCACGGTTGGCAATGCTTGGTCGAAAGGTCGTTGGCGTTCATGGTGGTCTTCCTCGGCGTTCAGTGTCGCGAACGCGAAGGGTCGAAGTTGTGCGCGCAAAAGTCAAAGCACACAGAAAATCTGAAACAGGACTAAAATGGTGCTGTTTCGCCAGCGTGGCTGGCTGGCCTCGGAATAAGCGACATTGGAGCAGGCATGATTGATCTTTCGGAGCGCGCGCAGCAGCACTTTCTGCGCCTTCTTTCACAACAGGGCACGGACGGGCTGGGCATTCGCCTGCGAGTGACCTCGCCCGGCACGCCAGCGGCTAACTGCGAGTTGGAGTTCTGTGAACCAATCGACCTTGCCGGCGGCGAGTGGACGATCGAGTGCGCCGGTTTCGATTTCCATATCGATGGCGACAGCGCCCGCTGGCTGGATGGCGCCAGCATCGACTTTGAACCGAATGCGACCGGCGGCCAGCTCAACATTCGCGCACCGAAGATCAAGGGCGATGTTCCCGGCGCGGAGGCTGGTCTGATCGAGCGCGTGCGCTTTGTGCTGGAAGCCGAGGTCAATCCGAAACTGGCTTCGCACGGCGGTCGCGTCAGCCTGCTGGAAATTGACGCTGACGGCGTGGTGCTGCTTCAGTTCGGCGGCGGCTGCCATGGCTGCGGCATGGTCGACGTGACCTTGAAGCAGGGCGTCGAAAAGACCTTGCGTGAGCGCGTGCCGGAGATTACCGCGGTACGCGACGCAACGGATCATGCGGGCGGCGAGAAGCCCTATTACAGCAAGGCTGAGGGCAAGTCAGCGATTGCCTGATGCCTCTCTTCAGCAAAAAAAGGCCCGCATTGCGGGCCTTTTTTTAATCAGCAGGGGGAACGCTTACTTGTCCCCGCCGATGTGACCTTTCAGCGTATCGAGTTTGCTCGGCAGGCTGGAAAAGTAAGCCGAAACATCTTCGATGTCCTGGTCGGATAGCGTGGCGACCATACCCATCATGATCGGGTTGTTACGTCCGCCGTCCTTGTATTCGTGCAAGACGCGCTGCAGGTACAAGTTGTACTGACCGGCCAGACGCGGGTACTGCGGGTCAACGGAGTTGCCATCGGCGCCGTGACAGGCAAAGCAGGTTGCAGCCTTCTGCTTGCCGTTCTCGGCATTGCCGTTGGCCAGCAAGGTGGTGGAAGCGAACGCCATGACGGCGCCGACGGAAAGCAGGGTAAGCACACGATTCATGCGTGAAATCCTTGGCGACTACTTGGCGAGGCTGGAAAGGTAGGCAGCGATATTCTGGATATCCGCATCGGACAGGCTCTGAGCCTGTGCATCCATGGTGGGATGCTTGCGGTCGCCGGCCTGGTAACCATGCAACGCATTGACGATGTACTGCTCATTCTGGCCGGCGATTTTCGGCACCGGATACTGCGGATACGCGTTGGTATAGCCCGGCACGCCATGGCAGCCGGCGCAGGTGTAAACCAGCTTGCGGCCAGCGGCTTTGTCGCCTTCAGCGTGAGCGCTCGCGGTGGCGAACAGGGCAGAGGCCACAACCAGGCCAAGCAAATGCAATCGAGTCATCGAGGTCTTTCCCACGAGTGCGACGGATACGGAGTCAAGCAACCGGTGAAGTATAGACGTTGCATGAATGACCTAACAACACTCGACTTGACGATGATCAAGGTTTGCACAGCATGCATGGGTTAGGACTGCATCCAGCACAGGGCATTGGCGTTGTGATCGGCGCCCCCATATACTTGCAGCGTCAGATCGTTTTCCCCGGGGGTGTCCTGGCTTCGACGGGGGTAGTGAGATGACTTGGTGCATGCCGAGGGGGCAGCTTTCCTCGTAAATCCAGCAGCAAACTCATAGTTGCCAACGACGACAACTACGCTCTCGCCGCTTAAGGCGTAAGCCCCGAACCCACTTGTGCTCATGCTTGTCGGTGTAGGGTCATTATCATGAGATCGCCGAACGCTGCCGCCTGGCGGTTCTAGGCTAAATCAATCAGGCTGGTTCCGCGGTGCGTTTTGCACACCGTACTTGTCGCGGAACGAGATCGAACGGTGAGCTAAGCATGTAGATCTGGGCATTTAACGCCTTCGGACGCGGGTTCGACTCCCGCCACCTCCACCAATTGAAGTTGTAATGTAGTCCGATAAAGGCCGGTAACCCAAGCAGCAGCAAGGGTTCCGGCCTTTTTCTTGTGTAACGTAGTCCGATGCGATCCGTTGCAATCTACCGTCTGACAACGGTAGATTCGTCGGTAGCAGGCCATTCTGGCCTAGGTGCTACCGTCATGCCGCTTACCGACACCGCCATACGCAACGCAAAGCCTGGCGAGAAGCCAATCAAGATGACGGACGAGCGCGGCATGTATCTGCTGCTCAATCCGAACGGTTCGCGCTGGTGGCGTTTCGATTACCGTTTTGCAGGCAAGCGCAAGACGCTGAGCATGGGCGTCTATCCAGACACTGGCCTGAAGGCCGCACGCGACAATCGCGAAAAGGCACGCAAGCTGCTGGCTGCTGGCGTTGATCCAAGTGATCAACTCAAAGCGGAAAAAGCAGCAGGCAAGGAACGATCGGCGAACAGCTTCGAAGTCATCGCGCGCGAGTGGCATTCCAAGCAATCAGCCACCTGGGTGGATCTGCATGCCAGCCGGATCATGCTGCGAATGGAGAATGACATTTTCCCGTGGCTGGGTGGTCGCCCAATTGCTGAAGTTACCGCCAAGGAGCTACTGGCTACCGTCAATCGGATTGTTGACCGTGGCGCAGTCGAGTCGGCGCATCGCGTGCTGCAGAACTGTGGACAGGTGTTCCGCTACGCGATCGCAACTGGCCGAGCCGAGCGCAATCCTGGTGCTGATCTACGTGGCGCGTTACCGCCAGTGAAGCCAATCCATTTGGCTGCAATCATCGAACCGAACGCGATCGGCGGGCTGCTGCGCGCGATGGACAGCTATCAAGGTTCGTTCGTGACAAGGTGCGCTCTACGTCTGGCGCCGCTGCTGTTCGTTCGCCCTGGTGAGCTGAGGCAAGCCGAGTGGGTGGAGTTTGATCTGGACGCTGCGCAATGGAATCTGCCGGCCGAGAAAATGAAGATGCGCGAGCCACACCTGGTACCGCTTGCACCTCAAGCGGTGGCGATCCTGCGTGAGCTTCAATTGCTGACTGGAGGTGGTCGGTACCTGTTCCCTAGCCCGCGTAGTCCGCAGCGTCCCATGAGCAACAACGGGGTGTTGTCGGCATTGCGGCGCATGGGCTACGGCACCGGCGAGATGAGCGGGCACGGTTTCCGTGCTATGGCGCGCACTGTGTTGGATGAGGTGCTGCAGTTTCGGCCTGATTACATCGAGCATCAGCTGGCGCATGCGGTTAAAGACCCGAACGGCCGCGCCTACAACCGTACCGCTCACCTGGTTGAGCGTCGCAAGATGATGGCGGCATGGGCTGACTACTTGGATTCGTTGAAGGCTGGCAATCTCACGTCTTGACCAGCATCGACAACCAGTTGACCATCTGACTGAACGGCGATGGGGCGAGAATCCCTCGCAATAGACCAAGTTCGTATCAATTTGACATTAGCCGTTGTCCAGCAAGGATTCCTATGATCGAGACGATTGCGTCCGGGCTTGTTCTAGCGATGGTGTCCGGCTTGACCTTTATCGCGTACAAACATCCTGCGGGTTTTGGCCGGCTATTCTTCCCAATAGCGAACGTGATTTCGTCCGTGGCTATTGGGCTTTGCGCCAGGGCTCTATTAGAAATCGCGTTCGCTGCATCCATCATTTCCCATCTGGCAAAAGATTTCCCTACTAGGCCGATGTCTGATATTGCGCAGAATGCAAGCACGGTCGTCGACTCGCTGAAATCGTTTGGCTTTGTAGTGACCATTTATCTTGTTGTTATGGCTTACCTTTTCTTCCTTCGGCAGCTACCAAAAATTCTGGATAGCACTACGCCGGGCGCCTGACCTCCACTTACATCGCTTGCGTGAATTGTCGTAGCGATGGCGACCTGAAAAAGTGAGTATTTGAATATCCCCCTGCGAATCGCGCGAATCCTGCGAATCTGACTAGCGTTTCAGGGGGACGGCCTGGCCGGCGTGACAATCCGATGCCATCGGGAGTGGCAGGCTTGGCACAAGTACGATTGCGGCCAGCGTTCCGAATCGTCGCCAAATAATGAATAAGGCGCCCAGTGATGGCGTTCCGCGCCGAGTGTGCCGCAGACTTGGCATGGATGCAGCAGGTTTATGGCCTCAATCGGCTCCGCAATGATGCCGGCTTTTCTCACTTCCTCCACCCCTACGGATTGGCCGCGATAGCCGCAGTGACCGCATACGAATATGCAGGTGTTCTGTCCGCCTGCGTTCTTGCAGCTGCGCACTTCCCACTGCTGTTCGAACTCGCACTTGGGGCAGGGGTAGTCCGGCCAGTCAAATGGTTTTTGCATGGTTGTCGTGGCCAAGCCGGTTCGTTGAAAAGTTCATGCCGCGCCAACTAGCTGCCTAGGCTTGAACCTTAGGTCGCTCACTACTTTGAAACTTCGAAATGCGATGCGGGATTTTCTGACTGATAGTCGCGTGCCGGCCGGCAGGTTTTCTTGGAGATCGTCTGGGCTCAATTTGCATAGAGGGCCTAAAACAACACCTCGTAGAGATATCACATTGTTGAACGGCGAGAAATAAAGACCATTTTGTGGGCGATTGAGATGTCGGATGTTGTGGGAAATTCGTGCCTCGTCCTCATAGGCCCAGTCAATACCTTTTATCCCGAACATTGCGGCGCCTACGCCTAATCCATCCTCCCGGCGCATGTTTTCGTCCATGTCCTGGCGTGACATCGGTGTTCTTGTCTTTTGATACTTGACGTGAGTGATGCATTCATCCGCGACGTCGAGTTCAAGCGCGACACCCGTATGCTTCTCTGCGTAGTGGCTCCAAAGCAGGGTGTTGCTCCAGCTTTTACTGCAGCAAAGAAGCGCCATCTGCTTGGCGCACAGATCCTTGCCCTTTTGAAACACAGCGCGAACCTTCGCATCGGCTAAGTCAGGCGCGAACAACTCAAATGGATCGTTCAAGTTGTCATAGGTGGACAACTTGTACTGCTGATCCCGAATTGCGTTGAGGCCATATGTTGCGCTGGTGAAGTGAAACAGCCGCATGGTGCCCCTCCCCCGAGGTACGCGGCGGCGCAGTCGCCCGCCTGGATCATATTGCGTGGAAGGGGAATTCTAACTGACACGCTGATGATGGCGGCCGGTGCAGACGCACAGAAGGTACTCCTTCGACCCGTATGGGTGCGGGGGATTTATACACCGCAGATTTCCATATCTGAGTGACGCGGTAAACCCCATTTGCCGTTCACAAAATCCGTCAAAAGTGGCGAACGTCGCCTAAAAAGTTAAGTTTCGATCAGGTGGCCGCACCCCGTGGCCGAATACCTGTGCGTTGCCGTGCCGCCAAAGTCTGCCCCATTCGACACGCACTAAACCGGAAGTGGAAATTACCGCTGTGGGCGAATGCCTGCGGCGTCGGCAGACTTGGCTGAGTCCGACCAAGCACGAACAGGTTCTATAGCGGAAATTACCGCTGAGGACTTGGCCGGTTGAGACAGCGAAACTTGATCCGCACCCAACCAGAAAAGAAGGCAATCAAACACTATGTCCCAAGAATCAGCAGTTACGCATTTGGCCTCGATCGTATCCAGCGGCCGCCGCGCTATGGCCTACATGGAACACAACACGCCTGGCTTCGTCGAGCCGAGCCGGATCACCCCGAAGCCGGCCGTCGCTTCCGGTTCGCTTGATCTGCGAACGCTGTTCGTTCTGCCGCCGTCATCGCAGACCACCCAAACGATCACGCACAACAGCAGCCCGATTGTCCCGGTGGTGTCGAAGCTCATCCCCCTGGATGCCGCTCTGATTGAAAACAGCAAAGTCGCCAGCCTGGGCAGCTCAATCATCGTCGCTGCGCAGCGTGACATGGCTTCAACTGCGGCAGGCCCAGCCCTCTACCGCGACGCTGGTCGCTTTCGCACGCTGGAACCGGCTGCGTTCGGCCTGGTTGCGGATGGCGCACAAGCGGCGGCGGGTGCGATCCCGTGGCACGACGCGTCTATCTCCTGGCCGGATGCGCCGAGCATCGCATTCAATGTGACGCTGACCCGGCGCGAACTGAAAGACGTCGGCGGCGGCGATATGTTGGAAGCCAACCTGATGCAATCCATCATCACCGGCCTGGCTCGCGCTGCTGATGCATGCCTGTTGGCTGCGATCGTCGCGGCGGCGCCTTCGGTGTTCACCATTGCGGCGGCGGCAGCGCGAGGCCTGAGTTTTCCGCACTTGGGCGCCGTGATCGGCACCAACGGCGACGGCGCTGCAGTGGATTCCTACGGCGTACTGCGTGCACTTGGCGTGCCGGCTGAGCTGACGAACACCATCGCGAAAACCATCATCGGCGACTTCCACAAATCCGCCGTAGCGATTTTTCCTGAAGTGCAGGCGCACGTGACTCGACTTAATGCTGACGGCAGTCTGCAGGCGACCATCTTCGCCAACATGCTGCCGCTTTTGCCGTCCGCCGACGCGTTCTGGCTGGGGGCGTGAGCATGAGTGCACTTAGCCGTCTATTCCGCTCCAAGGCCAGTGTTCCGGTGGTTGCTGCGTCTGACGCTTTGCCCGGCGACGTGCTGGCCGCGATCGGCGCAGCACGCATCACCATTCGTGCGTTCGGCCCCCACACGAATAAAGACGACGACTGCCGGCCGATATTCGAAATCCCTGGCTTGCGGTCGATCAAGTTCGACACGGCCGAACTGGGCCGGATCGCTGGCGAGGCGTGGCCGTATTTGACCGCCTGCCAGTTGAAGCTCGCATGTGACTACGCGAACAACCTCTGCGTCATTGAGGCGCGCAGGATCGGCCACGCCTCCGTTGTCCATGAAAAGCCGCTCAAGTGGTTCGAGAAGCCGCAGCCCAGATATTGGGAGCGGTAACAGTGACCAAGAGTCACAACTGACGTCACGGGAGCCCGCTGCGCTCGTGGGCTCCCTTCACAAATCGAACAAATGGAAAACCAAACGCCATGACAAATCACTCATCACCTACGGCACTCCTGCGCTTCAGCCAGATTGTGCCGCACCTAGGGATGCTCTGATTTATTCCCCGTCTGCGGCATCATAGCCAGCAGTCCCCAGGAAGCCCATCGCCGATGAAGCAGCGTTCGTTCGCCTCGTTGAGTTTTGAAGTCAAGAAGAAGCCGACACGTCGTGAGCGGTTTCTGGGTGAGATGGACAAAGTCGTGCCGTGGGCCGACCTGCTGGCGCTGATCGAACCGAGCTATCCGACCTCCGGTCGTCGCGGTCGCCCGCCGATGGCGGCATCGACGATGCTGCGGATCCACTTCATGCAGCAGTGGTACGCACTGAGCGATCCAGCGATGGAAGATGCGTTGTACGAGATCGAGTCCATGCGCCGGTTTGCCGGGCTGGAGCTAAACGAGGACGCGATTCCGGACGAGTCGACGATTCTGAAGTTCCGTCGCTTCCTGGAGCAGCACGGCCTGGCGGTGAAGATCTTCGAAGCGGTCAATGCGCACCTGAGCGGCCAGGGCCTGTTGCTACGCCAGGGCACGATCGTGGATGCCACGATCATTCAGGCGCCGTCCTCGACCAAGAATGCGGACAAACAGCGTGACCCGGACATGCGCCAGACGAAGAAGGGCCAGCAGTGGTACTTCGGCATGAAAGCGCACATCGGGGTGGACGTGGAATCGGGGCTGGTGCATACGGTAACCACGACACCTGCCAACGTGGGCGACGTAACGGAAGTGGACAAGTTGCTGCACGGCCAAGAGAAGACGGTGCATGCCGATGCCGGCTACCAAGGCGCCGAGAAACGGGCACCCAAGCGCGGCCGCACGTGGCATATCGCGGCCAAACGCGGCAGCGTGAAGGCGATGCCCGAGGGCGATTTGAAGGATGCGGTCAAGCACACCGAGCACATGAAGGCCGCGGTTCGAGCCAAGGTGGAGCATCCGTTCCGGGTGGTGAAGCGGCAGTTCGGCTATCAGAAGGTGCGCTTCAAGGGCTTGCTCAAGAACACCGCTCAGATACTCACGCTGTTCGCGCTATCCAATCTGTGGATGGTGCGACGAACGTTGCTAGCGTCCGCAGGGGAGGTGCGCCTGTGAGGCGGGAAATCGAGGCGATTGGAGGTAACCCAGCACGGCGATGGCGGCGATATGCCTCACAATCTGCCTTTTGGTCGTAGTCAATCCATATTTTTAGCACGGCCGTCTGGACGGCCATTTTGAACTTAATTGATCAGAGCATCCCTAGTGCCGATATCGCGCAGCACCTTTTTTCAATACGTGAAAGACGGCAAGTTTCCGAAGCCAATCAAGCTAAGCCCGCGCATCACCGTCTGGCGTGCCGCAGACGTGAACGAATGGATGGCTAAACAGGGTCAGATAACCGCCAAGGCGGTGCACTGATGTACGGCCCTGAGTCCTTTTCCCCCGCAGCGCGCGTCGCGAAGATTCGGCACGACTTCCAGTTTCACGCGAAAAAATGCGGCGGTATCGCGCAGCAGATCGACGGCGATCTACCCGCCGCGCAGCTTGCCGAAATGCGCCAGCTTGCCGTTTACCTGGTTGCCGAATTGAACGCCATGTGTAGCCGGCCCGCGAAGTGACGGACGTGGTGCGTTCTGGTTCATGAATCAATGAGCCATTTTCATCGAATGAATCATTTATTCATTTGGTGCATTTAATACACGATTTATTAGTGTATTAAATGCACCATATAAACCACTTGAAAATAAGCTAATTGCGAGTGCAATATTTAATAGCCGAATCGGCTAATTAAACTCCAAAGGAGATTTACCCCGTGGATACCATTTCAAACGTTTTCCCCTTTGCCGCTGGCTGTTTAAACGCGCTCAACGCACGTCTTGCCCAGGTGCGGGCGATCATTTCACTCAACACGGCGCGCGACGTCTACGACGAAAACACCAGCTCCTGCGTCACGGCGTATGCCGCAGCTGCGGAAATCATCGGCGCGACTGTGACGGCGATCACCTTCGAATTCAGCGAGCTGATCGAGCCGGAAGTGGCGGCAGAAACAAATGGCTTTCTGACGAAATCTAAGGCGCTGATCGAGCTGGCGGCTTCCAGTGTGGACGATGACGAAGCCGGCGACGCGCGCGAATTGGTAGTGGCGGCGGCCGGTGACTTAATTCGTCTGGCAATGGAGCGCCTGGAAGTGGAGGCGCACGCATGAGCCACGACCTAAAAAGCGACGTCATCGCTGCAATGGCCCGTGTGGGCGTCAATATCGCGGAGCCGGATCAGTTGCGCATGACTGGCGTGCTGTGCAGGTTCGCCACTTCTGACAATGATCGTCACGGCCGGAAGCGCAACGGCTGGGCGGTGATATTCGCAGACGGCGAGCGGCCAGTGGTGACGGCAGGCGACTGGGCTAAAAACATCTCCGAGAAAATTCTACTCGGCGGAACGGACGCGGCCAATCCCGCCGAACGCGAGCGCCAGCGCATCGCCATCGAGCAAGCCAAAGCGGCGCGTTCTGCTGAAATTCGAAAACGCCAAGCTGACGCGATGCAATGCGCTAACAGTCAGTGGAACGCGGCTGAGCCGGCGTCGGAGTTCCATCCGTACCTCATGAAAAAGCAGATTAAGGCTACAGGTCTGCGTGAGAGTCGCGGAAAAATTCTGGTGCCGATGCGCGACAGCACGGGGCATATTCGCAACTTGCAGCGCATCAGGGCCGACGGGCAGAAACGTTTTTTGCCTGGGGGCCGAACGCCTGGTCTATACGCATCCTTCGGTTGCATGGTTGACCATGTTCTTATCGCTGAAGGGTATGCGACGGCCGCCACTCTTTACGAAAAAACGGGCCTTGCCACTGTAGCGGCGTTTTCAGCGGGCAACCTCCTGGCTGTTGCACAAATCATGCGCAAAAAATTCCCATCTGCTCGCATCACGATGGCGGCGGACAACGACGAAGGACGGCCAGACGGTAGAAACGTCGGTGTCATGGCTGCCACGGCTGCCGCTGCTGCGGTGGGCGGTTATCTCCTTATTCCGCCCGTCGCTGGTGACTGGAACGACTTTTTTACCGCTAAGCGCGGTTCCTTCGAGCAATTCGAGGCCTCAAACCCCCATGCATCAATCCATTAACAGCAGCACCGGGCGAGCCGGCAACGCATTGCCGCCCGATCTTCTAAATTTGCCATCCGAGCCACTGACCATTTCGGAAATGCTCAATTCGGCGCCGCTAGTTGAACGCCAAGGCGATTCGTTCCTGAGTTCACCGGAGCCACTACGGCGGCCGCTGTTGCCGTCGCTGGAATACCCTTTGGATGCACTCGGCTCCCTGCTGGGTGACGCAGCAAAGCGCATCCACGCGGTTGTGCAGGCGCCCGCCGGCTTATGCGGCCAGTCCGTGCTGGCTGCGGCCTCACTGGCCGTGCAAGCGCATGCGGATGTGTCGATATCCGGCAGCATCGAGCCGCTATCGCTGTGGCACGTCACCATCGGCGCATCTGGCGAACGCAAGAGCGCGGCGGACAATTGGGCATTGCGCGCGCATGTTGCGGTGGAGCGAGAGCAAACCGAAGCATGGCGGCATACGCTGGCGGCTCATGAAATTGACATGAGCGCGCACAAGGCAGCGACAAGATCGGCCGAGCGGAAGAAAGACGCGGCCGCGATCCGAAACGCCTTGCATGACCTGGGGGTGCCGCCGGACGCACCGTTGCAACCGCTGCTGTTACTGAGCGAGCCGACGATGGAAGGGCTGCACAAGGCGTATCAGCACGGGATGCCAAGCATCGGCCTGTTCAACGACGACGCGGGCGACTTTCTCGGCGGCCATGCGATGAACAAGGACAACCGCACGAAATCAGCGGCGAGCTTTTCCAAGCTGTGGGACAGCGGCCGTTTTGACCGCGTGCGCGCTGGCGACGGTGCCGCGAAGTATTACGGCCGCCGGCTGGCAATGCATCTGATGGTGCAACCTGTCGTTGCCGAGTCGGTGCTGTCCGATGACGTTTTGACCGGGCAAGGATTCCTTGCGCGTTGCCTGATGGCTTGGCCGGAAACCACCATCGGCACCCGCGAATATGTCGACGTTGATCTGAACGACGACCTTGACTTGGCACGGTACTGGCGGTGCATGCGCGATCTGCTGGAAGCTGCCCCACCGCTGCGCCAGGGAACGCGCAACGAACTGGAACCTCGCGTCCTGTCCATCGACCCTGGCGCTATGGCCTACTGGATCGACGTAAAGAACGCGATCGAGCGGGCTATGCTGGGCGACTATGCGGGCATCCACGCGTGGGCCAGCAAGGGCGGCTCACAGGTGGCGCGCATCGCAGCCGTGCTTACCCTAGTGGACAACCCGGACGCGGGCGTTATTCGGCGCGAGGCAATCGAGCGAGCGGCGGCGCTTGTGATGTATCACCTGGACGAAGCCGCGCGCATCGTGGGCACATCAAGCGTACCGACCAAGATCAAGCATGCGGAAATGCTGCGTGCCTGGTGCTGGGGGACTGGGCGCGAATATCTGTTTTCGAGTGACGCGCTGCGAAATGGGCCGAGCGCTATCCGTACGCCGGCCGCTCTGACCGCTGCGGCTGGCTGCCTTGAGGCGGCCGGCTGGGTCGAATTCATACCCGGCGGCGCGCAACTGGACGGCAAACACCGGGCGAAAGTCTGGCGCATCCGTCCGAAGTGTGACGAATGAACGTGCTGGCCCAGCTGCAAGAGCGCTCTAAATCCTCTGCGAATCCTGCGAACCGCGCGAATCTGGCACCCGTAACCGCCGTGGATTCGCACGATTCGCGTGATTCGCAAGGGGAGATTCCGTTACGCGATTTTTTGTCGCTGCGACGGCTGCGCATGCGGCTGTTGTATCTGTCTGAAGATTTTCATCTTGAAGCGGTGCATGTTCACCGCCTGCCCGATGAGGATGTGCAGGCGTGCGCCGGCCTGGGTGATGCGGAGCTGGTGGCCTACCTGTTGAGGCTGACTGATGATGCCGAACAGAAGGCGCGCGCTCCAATCACAACGCCTATCTTGGCGTGCGGTGACTGCAGGCACTTCACCCCTGACCACACTAACCCGTTAACCGGATTGGGCTACTGCAGCGCAGGGAAGGGCGCGTACTACCCCATGAAGCGACACCGTTGTCCGATAGCATCCGCTATCCACTGACGGTAACTCTGACGGTAGGCGATTTAGTAAAGTTCTAAAAACCTTTGCATTGCAAGGCTTCCCGGCGACAGTTCAATAGACGCCACCCCCCAATAAAAAACCCCCGAGCGATCGGGGGTTTCCTTTTGTGCCCTTGTCGCAATCGACTCAGGCGGCGCGATTGTGCGAACGCATGGTGCGCTGCTTTTCGATTTGCCAGTCGCGCTGCTTTTCGGTGTCGCGCTTGTCGTGTTCCTGCTTGCCACGGGCAAGGCCGATTTCAACTTTCACCTTGTTGCCTTTCCAATACATCGCGGTCGGCACCAGGGTGTGACCCTTCCGCTCGACGGCGCCGACCAGTTGATCGATTTCCTTGCGATGCAGGAGCAACTTGCGGGTGCGCCGATCTTCCGCGATGACATGCGTAGAGGCGCTAATGAGCGGCGGGATGGACGTGCCTACCAGAAACACTTCATTCTTCAGCACGACCGCATAGCTGTCGCCGAAATTGATGCGCCCCGCACGCAGTGCCTTCAGTTCCCAGCCCTGCAGGGCGACGCCGGCTTCGAAGCGTTCGTCGATGTGATACTCGAAACGGGCACGCTTGTTCAGCGCGATCGTGCCGCCGCTTTTTTTGTCCTTGTCCTTCGCTTTCGCCATGTCCGCTAAACTCGGGCGCGTCGCCCTTTGGTCGGCCCAGTTCCTTCAGGAACGGACGCATTGAAAATGTGCAGCCACGGATGGCTGTTCTTGATTCTCGCATTCATGGATGAACGCAAAGACCATCGAGGGTTGCCGTGATCGAAATTCGTCGCAGTGCGCTGGTGAAATACTCGCCGACGCAGATGTTCAACCTGGTCAATGAGGTTGAAGCATACCCAAAGCGCTTCTCCTGGTGTGCCGGCGCCGAAGTTCTGGAGCGTGCAGAGAATGTGCTGGTTGCGCGGCTGGATCTCAAATTTGCGGGTTTTCGGCAAAGTTTCACGACGCGCAACACGATCGACCCGCCACGCAGCCTGCGCATGGATCTGGTGGATGGCCCTTTCCGCACGCTTGAGGGCGTTTGGGACTTCATCGCCCTGGGTGAGGCGGGATGCAAAATCGCCTTCGCGCTGGACTTCGATTACGCCGGTCGGTTAGGCGGCAGCGCATTGAAACTGGGCTTCCAGGGCCTGGCCGGACGCATGGTCGATGACTTCTGCCATGAGGCCGAGCGGGTTTATGGCTGAGCGCATGATTCACGTGGAAGTCGTCTGCGCCGAAGCCTCTCAGGCGATCTGTCGGCATGTCGAGGTTGCTGAAGGCAGCACGGCGATTCAGGCAATCGAGGCATCAGGTATTCTTGATAGCCTCCCGGACGGCGCGTTCGACCCTGCGCTGCTAGGCATCTTTTCATGCAAGGTCACCGCAGATCACCTGCTGCGCGAGGGCGATCGCGTCGAAATCTATCGACGCCTGCTGCTTGACCCCATGGAAGCTCGCCGCCGCCGCGCCCGTTGAACCGGGCGCGGGTGCACTGAACCATCAGCGCAATCAGTGGCCGTCGTTGCCGCCTTGCCCGAAGCCACCGTCGTTCTTCTTGTCGTTTGGCGAGGTGCTCTTGTCGCCTTCGGTCTCGTTGGCGGGGTATCCGGCGTTGTACTTCTTGCTGTCCTTGACCAGTTGCTGGGCATCCTGCGCAAAGAAGTCACCTTCGGTACGTACCAGGGTGTCGTTGTTGAAAGTCAGGGTGAATGTACGCACTTTCATCGCGCCGCCGCGACGCGAGTAGGTCGATACATAGTCCCAACGACTCTGCTCGAACGGCGAGCTGACGGAGGGCGTGCCCATCAATACCAGCACCTGATGCTTGGTCATGCCGGGCTTGAGCTGATCCACCGTTTTCTTGTCCAGCAGGTTGCCTTGCTGCACGTCGGGTTTGTAGACGATTTGGCAGCCGGCGACAGTAAGCGCCAGCATGGCCAAAACCAGCAGGGAAATCAGCTTTTGCATGCTTGTTGCGTCCGGATCGTAAAGGTGTCGGATGATACACTACCGGCTCAAGATCGCCGTGTGCGGGAGTAGGGCATGGAACAGGAAACCAGAGAGCTGCGCCGGGTTGGCCTCAAAGTGACACACCCGCGCATGCGCATCCTGCAAATCTTCGATGAAGACGGGGTGCAGCATCTCAGTGCCGAAGATGTTTACAAGAAACTGCTGGCCCATCAGGAAGACATCGGCCTGGCCACGGTATATCGCGTGCTGACCCAGTTCGAGGCAGCGGGCATCATCGTCAAGCATAATTTCGAAGGTGGCCAGGCTGTCTACGAACTCGATCGCGGCAAACACCACGACCACATGATTGATGTGGACAGCGGAAAGGTCATCGAGTTCGTCAGCGAGGAAATCGAGCGCTTGCAGCATGAAATTGCGGCCAAGCATGGATACGTGATCGAGGATCACAACCTGGTGCTTTACGTCAGACCGAAACAGCGCCCGCATAAAGGCTGATCCAACGCGCCTGGCGAGATCGGCATTGCGGTTTCGCGAAAGGGGTTATTGCAGGCATAAAAAAGCCGCGAGGTGGACTCCTGTCCGCCCGCGGCTGCTCCCCTACCTGGCGATCGGCAAGGCGAATAGATCACGCTTGCCTCATCACTCCGCCAGGTAGCGGCAAAACGGCATCCTGCCGTTGTTTCAGAGCCACCGTCCCCACGGCAACCCTGATCCACCATCTTGCGATGGCGGCTCCCCCACATCGATGCACCGATCGTAACGAGACCTTCACGTTTCCGGTATCGGAAAAATTCCTAGGTCGAACGCCTTCCATCGGTGAAAGTCGTGCTGCCGCGCAGCAAAATGTGCAGGTGCACGCCCGCCGTCGCCGGACGCAGGCGAAAGTGGCCACCCAGCGAGGTAACCCGGTCACGCATGCCTTGCAGTCCACGTCCACCCCGTGGCAAACGGCTGGGCAGGCCAGTGCCATCGTCACGCAGGTCCAGCAGGGCTATGGCGGTGCCCTGACGCTCGCCAATGCGCAGGCGGATCCGGAATTCACTGGCCTTGGCATGCTTGACCGCATTCGTGGCGCTTTCCTGTACCAGCCGATAGATCGCGGTGCGCGTGTCGTCGTCCAGCAGGCGCGGATCACCGTGCAATTGCGTGTAATAAGCCATCCCGGCCGCGTTCAGCAAATCGCGGATGGGGCCTTCGTCGAGCGCGCGCAACAGACCGAATTCATCCAGCACCGCAGGGCGCAAATCATCCAGCAGTCGGTGCAGGGCACGACGCATGTGGGCGAGGATGGTATTGATCGAGGCGCTGATGTCTTCCATGCCAGCCTGGTGCAGTCGTGCCTGAGCGAGCTTCACGTGGGTCTGGATGGCCGTGATGTTCTGGCCCAGCTCATCGTGAAGCTCGGCAGCGAGATGGCGACGCTGGTTCTCGTCTGCCTGCAGGTTGCCACGGGCGGCATCACGCAACTGATGGGCAAGTTGGTCGAGTCGTCGATTGACAGCGCCCAGATAGACATTTTGCTCGGCCACCTTGGCGCTGCTGCGGCGCAGGGCATCGGTAGCCGAACCGAGCATCAACGCACCAGTGCCAGCCACGGCAAGAAACAGATAGGCCGCTGCCGCCGTCGGCGCATGCCCCAGATGCCGATCCACCAAGGTCATCCCCAGGCTGGTGATCAGCATGGCCAGACTGGCGCCACGCCAGCCGTGGCGGAATGCAAAAAACAGCACCGGCGCCAACGAAAGCACCCGCGCAAACTGCGGCTGCGGCGCAGCCTGCTCGGACAACACCAGCAAAATCATCATCGACGGCAGCATGACCAGCAGGCCGTCCATGATCAGACTTGCCAAGGCGCGCTGATCGATGCGTGTGCGCAGCAGCATGATCATCAACGGCACAATCAGCAGAATGCCCAGATATTGGCTGAGCAGCTCTTCGCCAAGCACACGCACTACCAGCTCCGGTGATCCCGGCGTGCTGACCAGGGCTAGCAGGGCAGCATCGACTGCTGTGGTGGCGGCAACCACCAGCACCACCGAAAGCAGCAGGCGCGTCACTTCCTGCGGGCTTTGCAAGCTGGCATGCAGGTTGAATCGTCGCAACAGCCAGAGCCCTGCGGCCATCACCAACGGTTTGGGCAGGGTGTCGATGACAAAGCCAAGCCAGCCCTTCGGCATGCCTTCAACGAACGCCATGCCGGTACTGGTTGCCAGCTCGGCGCCCAGCAGCCAGCCCCAGTAGCGCACGGGGGTGAGCAGCAAAGCACCAAAACGCAAGCCGTACGGCAGCATCCAGTAAGGCTGGACGGTCGACCACAGGAGTAACCAGAGCAACAAGTAGCCCGCAGCAATCAGCGGGCCGGAGTCGGGCAGGCGGAGGGAATTTCGGCGCATGCCGGGATGTTACATGCGTGCCGCTCGCCGGTCTTCAGGACCTCGGCCACGCTCGTGTTACCGAACGATCGACAGATGGGGTGCCTGTCTGTGTAAAGTATGCGGATGTACAGCATCGTTCTTGTTGATGACCACGCCATCGTTCGCGAAGGCTTCAAGCGGCTGATCGAGATGGAGCCTGATCTCGAAGTGGTCGCCGAATGTCGTAGTGCGGATGACGCGGTCGAGGCGGTCGGCCATTGGCGTCCTGACCTGGTTGCACTTGACCTGTCCCTGCCTGACGGCAGTGGGCTGCCGCTGATCGAGCATCTGCTCAGCGTCCACCCGCAGGCCCGTATCGTGGTGTTGAGCATGCACGATGGCGAGCCGTATGTTTCCGAAGCCCTTCGGCGAGGCGCCAGCGGCTACGTCACCAAGGGGGTTGCCCCGGAAGAGCTGGTAGCCGGCCTGCGTGCGGTGATGCAGGGCGAATGTTTTCTGAGCTCGGACTTGCGTCAGCGTCGGGCAGAACGGCCAAATGCCGCGCTGGACCCGGTCAATCGCCTGACCTCGCGTGAGCGCGAGGTATTCCTGCTGCTGGCTGGCGGGCTGACTCCGAAACAGGTAGCCGCCGAGCTTGGGATCGGCCAGAAAACGGTCTATATCCATCGCGCCAGCCTGATGGGCAAGCTTGGCGCGGGATCGGAGCTTGATCTTTATCGGATGGCTACCGAACGCGGACTGTTGCCCACCACCGGCTGACTCTGTGATAGCGAGGAACCGCGCAATCAGCTGGCTTGCGCGCGTTCCAGCATCTGTTTGGCATGCGCCCGCGTTTCACGGGTGATTTCCAGCCCACCCAGCATGCGTGCCAGTTCGTCACGTCGGCCGGCAGCGTCCAGTTTGTCGATACGGGTACGTGTGCTGTCGTCATCGCTGTGCTTGCTGACACAGAGATGGGCGTGTCCTTGTGCTGCCACTTGTGGCAAGTGGGTGACACAAAGCACCTGACGCTGGGCACCGAGCGCCCGCAGTTTTTGCCCGACCACCTCGGCGATGGCGCCACCGATACCGGTATCGACTTCGTCGAAAATCATGCTGCCGACGGTATCCTTGCCCAGCGTAGCGACTTCGATGGCCAGGCTGATACGCGCCAACTCGCCGCCAGAAGCCACCTTGCGCAGTGCACGCGGTGGCTGGCCGGGGTTCGCGCTGACCAGCAGTTCGCAACGCTCGCGACCTTGCGGGTCCGGTTCGCTGCTGACGGCGCCTTCCAGTTCTACCTGCAACTGGCCACCAGCCATGCCCAGTTCGGCCATCAACACGGTAACTTCATGGGCAAGCCGGCCAGCGGCCTCTGCGCGTGACTCGCTCAACCGGGCAGCGGCATCCGCGTGTACAAGCTGCACGCGCTGGCTTTGTGCTGCCAGCGCCTCAAGCGCATCGCCAGCGCCTTCAAGCTCGTGAAATTCGGCGCGCAAGGTTGCCAGCTTGTCGTGCAGTTCAGCCACTGGAAGCCGGTGTCGGCGCGACAATTCATGCAGACGGGCCAGCTGATTGTCGACCTCACTGAAGCGTTCCGGGTCGAGATCGACATCCTGTGCGTAGCGGCCGAGACCATCGGAGGCCTCGGCCAATTGGATGCCGGCGTTGTCCAGCAATTCGAGCAAGGGAGCCAGCTTGTCGTCCAGCACCGCAAGCTTGCCGAGCTCGACCTGAGCCCGGGCCAGCGCACGTCGCAACGCGAACTCACTGTCCCCATCGAGGAGTTCGACCACGCCTGCGCTGCCTTCAGCCAGCCGACCGGCATTGGCCAAACGTTTGTGGCTTGCCTCGAGCTCGGTAAGCTCGGTGGGCGGCAACGCCCATTTATCCAGGGCCTCGATTTCGTGCCGCAACATGTCAAGACGCTGTTCGCGATCGTCGCCGCCGCTGAGCTTGCGCATGCGGGCGGCCAACTCGCGCCATTGCGTGGCGCTGTCGCGCACTTCGGCCAGCAGCTCATCGTGGCCTGCATAAGCGTCGAGTAGGGCCATTTGATGCGGCCGGGACAACAGTGCCTGATGCTCGTGCTGGCCATGAATCTCGACCAGCAGCGAAGCCAGTTCGCCGAGCTGGCGGGCGTTCGCCGGACGGCCGTTGATCCAGGCCTTGGAGCTACCCTCGGCTCGGATCACCCGACGCAACTGGCAGCCACCGTCCTCGTCCAGTTCTTCGCGAGCCAGCCAGGCACGGGCTTCGGCCAGGTCGGTCAGATCGAACTCGGCTGCCAGTTCGGCGCGATCGCTGCCAGCGCGCACCATGCCGCTGTCGGCGCGCGCACCGGCCAAAAGCATCAATGCGTCAACCAACAGCGATTTGCCGGCGCCGGTTTCGCCGCTGACCACGGTCAATCCGGGTCCGAAAGCGACTTCGGCGGCCTCGACAACGGCAAAATGACGGACGTAGAGCGAAGTGAGCATGGCAGGCTTGATCAGGAAGTGATGGGATTGTAGCGGGAGCCTGCGGGTCGCTGGACAGGTTTCACTTGCAAGGCGCGCGCGCAGACCTTATTTCTGTGTAGTCTCACGGACTGCAACACTCAGCATGACAAACCGGCACGGCCATGACCTCGACGCACGCGCACGCAACCTGTTGCGAACGCTGATTGCGCAATACCTGATCGACGGCGAGCCGGTCGGCTCACGGACGTTGTCGCGATCATCCGGCCTGGATGTCAGTGCGGCGACCATTCGCAACATCATGGCTGACCTGGAAGAGGCCGGGCTGGTTGCCTCGCCGCACACCTCCGCAGGCCGCGTGCCGACGCCGCGCGGACTGCGGCTGTTTGTCGACAGCCTGATTGAACTGCAACCGTTGCCGCAGGCGGAAATGGCGCGCCTGCAGCGCGAACTGCCGACGGGTCCGAGCACCACGCGTGATCTGCTGGGCAATGTGTCCAGCCTGCTGTCGGCGATGACCCATTTTGCCGGCGTGGTGACGGTACCTCGCCAGGCCGACTTTCCGTTGCGGCATATTGATTTCGTCTCGTTGCCGGATGCGCGAGTGCTGGTCATTCTGGTGTTCAGCGACAATCAGGTGCAGAACCGCATCGTGCAGTTGGCCAAGCCGCTGGATGGCAGCGAGCTGGAGCGCGCAGCGAATTACCTCAACAGCCACTTTGTCGGTTTCCGGGTTGACGATATCCGCGCCCACTTGCTGTCCGAGGTACGCAAGGCAGGCAGTGAGCTCAATCAGCTGCTGTCCAGCACGGTCGAACTGGCTACCGCCTCGTTCGCCCCGGCGGCAAATGGCGCCGCCGGACCGGACATGCTGGTCAGTGGCCAGACCAATCTGATGGGTTATGCCGAACTGGCCGACATGCAGCGCATGCGCGATTTGTTCGAGGCATTCCAGCAAAAGAACGAGTTGCTGCAGCTGATGGAAGTCTGTGCACGAGCGCCTGGAATGCGCTTGTTCATTGGTGAGGAATCCGGCTTTACCGCGCTGGATGGCTGCAGCGTGGTGACTGCCAGCTATGGCGCACAAGGGCGTGTTTTGGGCGCCGTTGGGGTCATTGGCCCGACGCGCATGGCTTACGAGCGGGTGATCCCGGTGGTACAGGCGACGGCCGGATTGCTCAGTGACGCCTTGAATCGCGCCGCTACGACCCTATAACCGCTGCGGGAGGCGGGACTTCTCGCAAAATCTGGGCGGTCGGCATCCGTGTCGACCACGACTATCGTTTGGAGTGAACATGCAGAACAACGATCCGTATGCGTCGGGTGACATGCCGGTCGACGGCCAGGCCGACGACACGACGCACATCAGCCCGGAAGCCTTGCAGGCACGGGTGGCCGAACTGGAAGCCAGTAACGCCGAACTGCGTGAGACGGTGTTGCGCGAACACGCCGAGCTGGACAATCAGCGTCGCCGCCTGCACCGGGATCTGGAGCAGGCGCGCCGGTTTGCCAACGAGAAACTGCTTGGCGAATTGTTGCCGGTCTATGACGGGCTGGAGAGCGGCTTGGCGACCGCCGGTGGCGATGTGGCGTCGATGCGCGAAGGTCTTGGGTTGACGTTGAAGGCCTTGCTGAAAGTGGGCGAGAACCACGGCATGGCCCAGGTCGATCCGCTGGGTCAGCCGCTGGACCCGGAACGGCATCATGCGGTGAGCATGGTGGAGGCACCCGGTCAGGCGCCCGGTACGGTGGTCAGCGTGCTGCAAAAAGGCTATGTATTGAACGATCGCCTGCTGCGTCCCGCCTTGGTCTCGGTAGCGAAAGACTGAACGTCATTAACTCTGGCGCTTGCCTGAATGGCGCGCCAGTGGAACGCAAAAACACACATTCGGGGTCTTGCCGGCATTGAATCGCCAGAGCAGACCCCCATCTGAAAACCTATCGCGGCCGCGGGGGCCGCAAAAATTTTCTGGAGAGATTGAACATGGGCAAGATCATCGGCATCGACCTGGGTACGACCAACTCCTGCGTGTCCGTCATGGACGGCACGTCAGCCAAGGTCATCGAGAACTCGGAAGGCGATCGCACCACGCCGTCCATTGTCGCTTTCAACAAGGACGGTGAAGTGCTGGTCGGCGCGTCGGCCAAGCGCCAGGGCGTGACCAATCCGAAGAACACCTTCTACGCGGTGAAGCGCCTGATTGGCCGCAAGTTCACCGACGCTGAAGTCCAGAAAGACCTGAACATTGTTCCGTTCGCGATTGTTGCGCATGACAACGGCGACGCCTGGGTGCAGACCTCCGACGGCAAAAAGATGGCGCCGCAGGAGATTGCTGCGAAAGTGCTGATGAAGATGAAGAAGACCGCCGAGGACTATCTGGGCGAGACGATCACGGAAGCGGTGATCACCGTGCCGGCCTACTTCAACGACAGCCAGCGTCAGGCAACCAAGGATGCCGGCAAGATCGCCGGCCTCGACGTCAAGCGCATCATCAATGAGCCGACTGCGGCCGCGTTGGCCTATGGCCTGGACAAGAAGGGCGGTGATCGCAAGATCGCGGTTTACGACCTGGGCGGCGGTACGTTTGACGTGTCGATCATCGAGATCGCCGAAGTCGACGGCGAGAAGCAGTTCGAAGTGCTGGCCACCAATGGCGACACTTTCCTCGGTGGCGAAGACTTCGACATGCGCGTCATTGACTATCTGGTCGAGGAATTCCAGAAGGAGCAGGGCATCGACCTGCGCAAGGACCCGCTCGCGTTGCAGCGCCTGAAGGACGCTGCCGAGCGCGCCAAGATCGAGCTGTCTACCAATCATCAGACCGACGTGAACCTGCCGTACGTGACGGCCGACGCATCTGGTCCGAAGCACCTCAACATCAAGCTGACCCGGGCCAAGCTCGAAGCACTGGTCGAAGACCTGGTCAAGCGCACCATCGAGCCGTGCCGCACCGCGTTGAATGACGCCGGCTTGCGCGTGTCCGACATCAACGACGTGATCCTGGTCGGCGGCCAGACTCGCATGCCGAAGGTGCAGGAAGCGGTGAAGGACTTCTTCGGCAAGGACCCGCGCAAGGACGTCAACCCGGACGAAGCGGTTGCCGTGGGCGCAGCGATCCAGGGCGGCGTGCTGGGTGGCACGGTCAAGGACGTGTTGCTGCTCGACGTCACTCCGCTGTCGCTCGGTATCGAGACGATGGGTGGCGTGATGACCAAGCTGATCGAGAAGAACACCACAGTGCCGACCAAGGCCTCGCAGACTTTCTCGACGGCTGACGACAACCAGACCGCGGTAACCGTGCATGTGTTGCAGGGTGAGCGCGAGCGGGCCAGTGCCAACAAGTCATTGGGCAAGTTCGACCTGCAGGGTATCGATCCGGCGCCGCGCGGCATGCCGCAGGTCGAGGTCACCTTCGACATCGACGCGAACGGTATTCTGCACGTGTCGGCCAAGGACAAGAAAACCGGCAAGGAACAGAAAATCGAGATCAAGGCCGGCTCGGGCTTGTCCGATGAAGAGATCCAGCGCATGGTCGCCGACGCCGAGGCGAACAAGGAAGAAGACCGGAAGTTCCACGAACTGGTCAGCACGCGCAACAAGGCCGACCAGCTGGTGCACGCCACCCGCAGCGCGATGAAGGATCACGGCGACAAGGTGCCGAGTGATCAGCTCAGCACCATCGAAGGCGCGTTGTCTGACCTGGAGAAGGTCAAGGATGGCGACGACAAGGCGGCGATCGAAGCCAAAGTCGAGAAACTGGAGCAGGTCGCGCAGGCCTTGCACGCCGCCGCTCAAGGCGGTGGCCAGGCTGATACCGGTACGCAGTCTGCACCGGGCGGCTCGGCCCAGCCGGACGACGTGGTCGACGCCGAATTTACCGAAGTAAAAGACGACAAGTAAGCTTCGGCATCGTCATCGGCACCGCCGATGAACCAGCCCGCGTCGGGAATTCTCCCGGCGTGGGCTGTTTGTTGAGTGCAGGACAGGGGCGTGACAGGCAGTGTGGATGTATCAATGAGCAAACGTGACTACTACGAGGTGTTGGGCTGTGAGCGCAGCGCCAACGAAGCCGAGCTGAAGAAAGCCTTTCGCCGGCTCGCGATGAAATATCACCCGGACCGCTGCCCGGACGATCCCGCAGCGCAGGACAAGTTCAAGGAGGCCAAAGAGGCCTACGAAGTGCTGTCCGACGCGCAGAAACGAGGTATGTATGACCAGCACGGTCATGCCGCGTTCGAGCACGGCATGGGCGGTCGTGGGGGCGCCGGGTTTGGCGACGTCGGTGACATCTTCGGCGATATTTTCGGCGATATTTTTGGCCGTGCCGGCGGTGGACGGGGCCGGCCGCGCCGTGGCGCCGACCTTCGCTACATCATGCAGCTGGATCTGGAAGAAGCCGTATTCGGCGTCAGCCGACAGATCGAGATTCCCACCCAGGTCAACTGCCACCACTGCAACGGCAGTGGTTCGGAGGACGGCAAGGTCAGCAAGTGCAAGACCTGCCATGGCCACGGTCAGGTGCGCATGCAGAACGGCATCTTCTCGATCCAGCAGGCCTGTCCGCATTGCAGCGGCAGCGGCCAGACGATCGAGAAGCCATGCAAGAAATGCCATGGCGAAGGCCGTATCGAGGAAACCCGCACGCTTTCGGTGCAGATTCCCGAGGGCGTCGACAACGGTGATCGCATCCGCCTGACCGGGCAGGGCGAGGCCGGGCCTTCTGGCGCGCCGGCCGGTGATTTGTACGTGGAAGTGCAGGTGCGCGAACACGCGATCTTCCAGCGCGATGGCAATGATCTGTATTGCGAACTGCCAATCCGTTTCTCGCAGGCCGCTTTGGGTGCCGAACTGCCGGTGCCGACGCTGGAAGGCGAAGTGCCGATCAGCATTCCGCAGGAAACCCAGACCGGTACACAATTCCGCCTGCGCGGTCGCGGCGTCAAGTCGGTGCGCGCCAGTCGTCATGGCGATCTGATCTGTCGGGTCGTGGTGGAAACACCGGTGCGGCTGACCAAGCAGCAGCGCGAGTTGCTGGAGTCGCTGGAAGCCACCTTTGGCGGCAGCGATGCCAGCAAGCACACCCCGCGCGCGAATGGCTGGGTCGATGGCGTGAAGAAGTTCTGGTCGAAAGTTACCGCATGAAGCCGGCTGGCCTGCGGCCAGCTTCTGTTGATCAAGTCACTGGAGTGCGCCGCTGATGACCCATCCCGTTCGCCTCGCCATCAACGGTGCTTCTGGCCGCATGGGTCGCGCCTTGCTGGAGCTGCTGCGCGAGGATCGTCGCTTCGAGTTGGCACATGCGGTAGTGGCGCCCGACTCACCCGACGACGGCCAGTTGGTGGCGCCGCTGACGGCCAGCAATCTGCGCTATGCACATAGCTGGTCGGCGGCGCCGGTGGTCGACGTGGTGATTGATTTCAGCAGTCCAGCGGCGTTGTCGGCGGCACTCGATCATTGCCTGCAACACCGCGTCGCCCTGGTCAGCGGTACCACCGGCGTTGATGCGGTACTGGAAGATCGTCTGACCGATGCAGGCCATCACATGGCGATCCTGCGTGCTGCCAATTTCAGCCTGGGTGTGGCACTGCTGACGCGTTTATTGCGCGATGCGGCGGCCGCACTGCCAGCATGGGATCTCGAAATCGTCGAAGCGCACCATGGGCGCAAGCAGGACGCGCCGTCGGGTACCGCGTTGGCCCTAGGTCGCGCTGCCGCCGATGCGCGCCAGACGACGCTGGAAGCAACCGCGGTCTACAGTCGCGAAGGCCAGACCGGCGAGCGGGCCGATGGAAGCATCGGCTTCGCGGTGGTGCGCGGCGGCGACATTGTCGGCGAGCACACGGCCATGCTGATCGGCAGCGGTGAGCGGCTGGAGCTGTCTCACCGTGCCACCGATCGCTCGATCTTTGCCCGCGGAGCGCTACAGGCGGCTGGCTGGCTTGCCGGCCAGAAAGCCGGTCAGTGGCAGCTCGAGGACGTTATCGCCGCGCCACGCTGACCGACGTGACGTGCTCAGTGGTAGTTGCTGATCAGCCCGAAACAGGCAGCGACCAGCAGCAACACGACAGCCACAATCGATACCAGGCCGAGCAACAAGCCCTTGCCCGTGCGCGGCTTGCTGCCATTGAGCAGGACAAGGCCCCACGCGACGATCGCTACCGGCGGCAGCAACATGCCGCCGAGCATCATGCCGAAGCTGTGCGTCAATAGGATCAGCATTTCGCCAATGATCATCACGGCCCATGCCAGAGCGACGCCAGCAGCCAGTGAGCCACCGCCTGGCCGTGGTTCGTCTGGCGGGAACGGCGGCGGCGCGGAGGTTGGTGGTTCCAGGCGCATCTCACTCATGCGATTGCTCCTCGATGGCACGGGTCTGGTCGATCTCGCGCCGCAACTTTGCCAGCGTGGCGGCCTTGTCGTCGCGATAAAACAGGTTGAAGGTATCGAACGGAATGATCCGACCGTCGGGCTGGGCGATATGCACGCAGGATTTCTTCACAGCGCGCAGATCAAAGCCGTGGGCGTCGATGAACTGCATGATCAGAATGCGGAATACGTTGCGATAGCCAAGATCCGCCGGAGCCTGCACCTGCGGCAGACAACAGAGCAAGTCGGCGAGCGAACAAGCCTGTGACTCGGGTGAGTGGTTGGTCGCAAACAGCTCGAATACGTGTGCGCGCAGCTCTTCGTCACGTTCTACCACGATGGTGTTGCGGCCTTTGCTGACCAGCGTTTCGGGTGAGACAAAACGGGTCAACGGCACTACCTGGTCGCCGACTTTCAGCGCGTAGGCCATGGCCAGGCAGTCGGGATTGCACGGTACCGGAATCAGGTCATCCGGCTGGAACAACGTGCTCTGTTCCAGAATGCCCCGACGCACTTCGCTCAAGGTCAGGCGATTGTGTTCCGGGTCATAGCCTTCCAGACGGCCAGCGGCCTGGATGGGCTGAAAGGTCACCCCGCGCACGCACGGCTGGGTCAACGCGAAGTCGATGATCTCGCCCAGTTCGCCATCGTTGAGGCCTTTCTTCACCGTCACGACCAAGGTGGTGGAGATGTCGTACCGGTTCAGATGTTCCAGCGCTTTCAGTCGGATATCGCGCAGCTTGGCGCCGCGCAGATCCTTGTGTACCTCATCGCGCAGCGAATCGAACTGCAGGTAAAGCTCGAAGCCGGGTTGATAGGCGGCCAGCCGTGCGGCGAATTCCGGCTCCTTGGCGATGCGCAAGCCGTTGGTGTTGACCATCAGATGGCGAATCGGCCGCGCCTTGGCGGCATCGAGAATGGCAAAGAAGTCCGGATGCAGGGTCGGTTCGCCACCGGAAATCTGTACGACGTCCGGCTCGCCTTCGTTCGCCACCACGGCATCGAGCATACGTTCAACCGTGGCCAGGTCTCGAAAGCCGGGGCGATGCGGGCCGCTGTCGGCATAGCAGATCGGGCAACGCAGATTGCAGTGATCGGTGATCTCGACCAGGGTCAAGCAGGAATGCTGCATGTGCTCCGGGCACAGACCGCAGTCATACGGACAACCATAATGCTGCGGCGTATTGAAGCGCTGCGGCAATTCGGGTGGCTTGATGTACAGCTCGCGGCACTGGCGGTAATACGCTGCGTCATCAGCGATCAGCACGCGCTCGCGACCGTGATGCGGGCACCACTTTTCCAGATAGACGCGCTCGTCCTTGATCAGGATTTTTGCTTCGACGCGGCGCAGGCACGTCGTGCAGATCGACACGGCACTGTCGTAAAACAGATACGGCCTTACCTTGGCTCCCATGCACCGCTTCCCCGGCTGAATAACGCTCGCAGGATACGTGGAATGTCCCCCGCGTAGTAAAGCAGGCCGGCGACGCATAACCACTGCAGCCCGGACAGGCCACCCGGGTAGGTATAGAACACTGGCTTGATGAACTCGACCAGCAGGCGAAAAAACAGATAGCCGACCATGAAAGCGCGGAAGCGATCACCCGGTATGGTGAGTACGTCGCGACGCCAATGGATCAATCCGTATTGGGCCAGCAGGAAGGCAATTTCGTAGAGTTGGGTAGGGTGGCGTGGCAAACCATCGCCGAAGTCCACACCCCACGGCAGGGAGGTCGGCATACCGTAGGTATGATCGCCAAGACCGGCGAGAAAGCAGCCAACCCGACCGATGCACATGCCCAGCGTCAGCGGCAACACGAAGGCATCGCCGGTTGAATTGCGGGCCGTTGCGATCTTCTTGGCGGTCTCCACACCGAACACGCCACCAAGCAGTGCCCCGATGATCGACTTGCCTTCCAGCAGATGGCGAAGGTCGGGAAAGTTGGCAAACGCGGTCAGCGGGTCATCCAGCCAGAACGACAGCTTGGCGCCCAGCGCAGCGCCGACGATGGCACCTACGCCCACCCAGACCACGTGGTCTTCATGCTGAAATGCAGCCGGCGCCAGTCGGCGACGCGTCCACAGGAAGGTGCGAAAGCCGATCGCGTAAGCCAGTGCCTCGAACAGCGTGTGCAGCAAGACTGGCGACATCGGCAGCGTGGCATCAGTCGGGATGCGACGCGTTGCGACCCCGACCCGCGCCGAGCTTCGTATCCAGTCGACCGAAAAGGCTCTTGAACACGCGCGAGAACTTGCCACGCCGGGTCTTGCGCAACTTTTCATCCTCGCTGGTCAACCACGCCACTTGAATGACCCGACGCTCGCCCTCGTAGGGCAGGTGTCCATGAAAGGAGTTGTCGCAGCGCTTGAAAACGGCAAACTCGCCATAAAGCGGCGTCAACTCGGGCGCGATGACGCTGTCGATGTCGTCGATCTGTTGCAAAAAGCGCAAGCAACCGTCACTGGTGTTGGGCCACTGCTGGTTCAGATAGATCAATGCCGTGGCAACCTTGGACTTGCTGTCGGTGTGAATGGTGCCGTGTCGCTTGTTGAGCAGGCGACACACCGTCACCAGGGTCGGATAGCCGTCCAGACCCTCAATACCCAGTCGTTGCCCGATGGCACGGGCGAAGGCGGGGGAGGTCATGTCACGAACCAGCGCATTGACGCTGGGGCCGCAGTCGACCGGATCGTAAGGGAAGAAACCGGCGCTGGAATAACGGGGAAAGTCGCGATCCAGGTCGCCGCGAATTTCATCCGGCAACTGGCCGTGAGCCACCATGAACGGGAAAGGCTGATGCTGCACCGAGGTATCCGGGCGATCGAGGCGAGCGGGATCCAGCAGGACAGCAGCACTCATGGGACATCGGGCTCCGGCAAAACGTGGCCTAGTGTAGCGTCCACCGATAGATTGGAAAGTGCACCCATGGCAGGGATTCATGTTCCGTGAGGTGGACAGAAACGACATCGCCGCTTATCATTTCCACCCGCCCAGATCCTTTCCTTCCCAAGTCCCACAAGCCAGCAATCGTGCGGCTTGCGGATCTTGCTGCATCAAAAAGGCGGTTACCGTATGCCTATTCCTGCCCTGCTGGCCCTTGAAGACGGCAGCGTTTTCCATGGTCACTCCGTCGGTGCCACCGGCGAAACCGTTGGCGAAGTCGTTTTCAATACCGCGATGACCGGTTACCAGGAGATCCTCACCGATCCCTCGTACTCACGCCAGATCGTCACGCTGACCTATCCTCATATCGGCAATACCGGCGTCAATGCCGAAGACGTCGAATCCACCGCCGTGCATGCCTCCGGGCTGATCGTGCGCGATGTGCCGCGCCGCGCCAGCAGCTGGCGCTGCACGGAAAGTCTGCCGGACTACCTGACGCGCCATGGCACGGTCGCCATTGCCGGTATCGACACCCGTCGGTTGACCCGCATCCTGCGCGCCAAGGGCGCCCTGGCTGGCTGCATCATGGCTGGCGAACACGCGGACGCTGACACTGCCTTGGCCAGGGCGCGCGCGTTCCCGGGCTTGAATGGCATGGATCTGGCCAAGGTGGTCAGCACCCCCAAATCGTATGTCTGGAAGGAGGGCATTTACGATCTCGATCGCACCGCGTTCAACCAGCCTCCCATGCGCTTCAAGGTCGTGGCTTACGACTTCGGCAGCAAGCTCAATATCCTGCGCCTGCTGGCCGAACAGGGTTGCGAGGTTACCGTGGTGCCGGCGCAGACCCCGGCCGCCGACGTGCTGGCGATGAAGCCGGATGGTGTCTTCCTGTCCAACGGACCGGGCGATCCCGCAGCTTGTGATTATGCGATCGAAGCGACGCGCAGCTTCCTCGACGCGAAGATCCCACTGTTCGGCATTTGTCTCGGTCATCAATTGATGGGTCTGGCTCTGGGCGGCAAGACAGTGAAGATGAAGTTCGGCCACCACGGCGCCAACCATCCGGTCAAGGATCACGACGACGGCCGCGTATTGATCACCTCGCAGAATCACGGTTTTGCGGTCGATCCAGCCACGTTGCCCGCCAACGTGCGGGTCACGCATACGTCGCTGTTCGACGGCTCGCTGCAGGGTTTTACGCTGACCGACCGCCCGGCGTTCTGCTTCCAGGGCCATCCCGAGGCAAGCCCCGGACCGCACGATGTCGGCTATCTGTTCCAACGTTTTGCCAACCTGATGCAGGAGGCTCGCACGCATGCCTAAGCGTACCGATATCAAGAGCGTTCTCATCATCGGCGCCGGCCCGATCGTCATCGGTCAGGCCTGCGAGTTCGACTACTCCGGCGCGCAGGCATGCAAGGCGCTGAAGGAAGAGGGTTACCGGGTGATCCTGGTGAACTCCAATCCCGCCACGATCATGACCGACCCGGATACCGCCGACGCGGTCTACATCGAGCCGATCAACTGGCAGACCGTCGAGCGCATTATTGCCAAGGAGCGTCCGGACGCGGTGTTGCCGACGATGGGCGGCCAAACTGGCCTGAATTGCGCGCTGGATCTGGCCGATAACGGCGTGCTTGAGAAGTACAACGTCGAACTGATCGGCGCCAAGCGTGAAGCGATCCGCATGGCCGAAGATCGCGAGTTGTTCCGCGTGGCGATGGGCGAAATCGGGCTGGAATGTCCGAAGGCCGAAATTGCGCGCACGTTCGAGCAGGCGCTGGTAACCCAGGCCAAGGTCGGTTATCCCACGGTGATCCGACCCAGCTTCACGCTCGGCGGCTCCGGCGGTGGCATTGCCTACAACCGCGAAGAATTCGAGGAGATCGTCAAGCGCGGGCTTGAGCTTTCGCCGACCAGCGAAGTGCTGGTTGAGGAATCGGTGCTCGGCTGGAAAGAATTCGAGATGGAAGTGGTTCGCGATACCGCGGACAACTGCATCATCGTCTGCTCGATCGAAAACCTGGACCCGATGGGCGTGCATACCGGTGACTCGATCACCGTGGCGCCGGCGCAGACGCTCACCGACAAGGAATACCAGCGCCTGCGCGATGCGTCCATCGCGGTGCTGCGGAAGATCGGCGTGGATACCGGCGGCTCCAACGTGCAGTTCGGCATCAATGCCGAAGACGGTCGCGTGGTGGTCATCGAGATGAACCCGCGCGTGTCACGTTCGTCGGCGCTGGCGTCCAAGGCCACCGGCTTTCCGATCGCGAAGATTGCCGCCAAGCTGGCGGTGGGCTACACGCTGGACGAGCTGAAGAACGACATCACCGGCGGCCTGACCCCGGCGTCGTTCGAGCCGTCGATCGACTACGTGGTCACCAAGATTCCACGTTTTGCGTTTGAGAAATTTCCGGCTGCTGATGCGCGCCTGACCACGCAGATGAAGTCGGTCGGCGAAGTCATGGCGATCGGCCGGACCTTCCACGAGTCGCTGCAAAAGGCTTTGCGTGGTCTGGAGATCGGCAAAACCGGCCTCAATCCGACCGGTCTGGATATCGGCACCGATGACGGGCTGGCTGTGCTCAAGCGCGAACTGCGTGAGCCGCGCCCGGACCGGGTTTTCCATCTTGCTGATGCATTCCGTGCGGGCTTGTCGCTGGAAGAAGTATTCAACCTCAGCCGCGTCGATCCATGGTTCCTCGCTGCGTTCGAGGACATCGTGCTGACCGAAGCGGAGATCATGGCGCAAGGCATCACCGCGCTGGACGAGCAGCGCATGCGTGAGCTCAAGCGACTGGGCTTCGCCGATGCGCGTATTGCCGAGTTGCTGAACACCGACGAAGCCGCCATACGCCATGTACGCCACATGCTGGGCGTTCGCCCGGTGTACAAGCGGGTGGATTCCTGCGCAGCCGAGTTCGCCACCAGCACGGCCTACATGTATTCAACCTACGAGGAAGAATGCGAAGCCGAGCCGACCAGTCGTGACAAGATCATGGTGCTGGGCGGTGGCCCGAACCGGATCGGGCAGGGCATCGAGTTTGATTACTGCTGTGTGCACGCCTCGCTGGCGCTGCGCGAAGATGGTTATGAAACCATCATGGTCAACTGCAATCCGGAAACCGTCTCGACAGATTACGACACCTCCGACCGCCTGTACTTCGAGCCGCTGACCCTGGAAGACGTGCTGGAGATCGTGCACGTCGAGAAGCCGAAGGGCGTGATCGTGCAGTACGGCGGGCAGACGCCGCTGAAACTGGCGCGCGCACTGGAGGCGGCCGGCGTGCCGATCATCGGTACCAGTCCCGACTCGATCGATTTGGCCGAGGATCGTGAGCGCTTCCAGCAGATGATCGAGAAGATCGGCCTGAAGCAGCCGCCAAACCGCACGGCGCGCAACGCCGACGAGGCCTTGGCATTGGCCCGCGAGATCGGCTATCCGCTGGTGGTCCGTCCAAGCTACGTGCTTGGTGGCCGGGCGATGGAAGTGGTGCACGACGACGCCGATCTGTCGCGTTATATCCGCGACGCGGTGAAGGTTTCAAACGATTCGCCGGTGCTGCTGGATCGCTTCCTCGACCACGCCGTGGAAGTCGACGTGGACGTGATCGCCGACGCCGAGGGCAACGCGTTGATCGGCGGCATCATGGAACACATTGAAGAGGCCGGCGTGCATTCGGGCGACTCGTCCTGCTCGCTGCCGCCGTATTCACTTAGCCCGCAGATCCAGGACGAGTTGCGCCGCCAGGTCACCGCGATGGCGAAGGAGTTGAAGGTCATCGGCTTGATGAACACCCAGTTCGCGATCCAGGGCGACACCGTGTTCGTGCTGGAAGTGAATCCCCGTGCCTCGCGTACCGTACCGTTCGTTTCCAAGGCCACCGGCGTACCGTTGGCCAAGGTGGCGGCGCGTGTGATGGCCGGCAAATCGCTTGCCAGCCTCGGTGCCACTCGCGAAGTGATTCCGTCGTACTACTCCGTGAAGGAAGCGATCTTCCCGTTCCTGAAGTTCCAGAACGTCGATCCGATTCTCGGGCCCGAGATGCGTTCCACGGGTGAAGTGATGGGCGTGGGCCGCAGCTTCGGCGCCGCCTTTGCACGGGGTCACGAGGCCGCCGGGATCAAGACGCTCATCGTCGGCAAGGCGTTCCTGTCCGTTCGCGACGGTGACAAGGATCGGCTGCTGCCGGTGGCCAAAGAGATCATTGCGCGCGGTTTCAGCCTGGTGGCGACATCCGGCACGGCGAGCTATTTGGGCGAACACGGGGTGGTCTGCGAACGCATCAACAAAGTGCTGGAAGGGCGTCCGCATATCGTCGACCTGATCAAGAACGGCGAGATCGCATATATCGTCAACACTACCGAGGGCAAACAGGCGATCGCCGATTCGTTCTCGATCCGACGCGAGGCGCTGCAGCATCGCGTCACCTATTCCACCACCGTGGCCGGCGCGCGCGCACTCGTCCATTCGCTCGATTTCCATAGCGATGGCGAAGTGCACAGCCTGCAGGAACTGCACAAGGAGCTCAACGCATGAGTCGCCCACCCGTCACCAAAACCGGCTCTGAGCGCCTGCGCGCCGAGCTTGAAAAACTGAAGTCGGTTGATCGCCCACGTATCATCGCGGCGATTGCCGAAGCCCGCGCGCATGGCGATCTGAAAGAAAATGCCGAGTATCACGCGGCGCGTGAGCTGCAGAGCTTCACCGAAGGGCGAATCGCCCAACTGGAAGCCTTGTTGTCGAACGCCGAAGTGATCGATGTCGCCAAGTTGAATCCGGGCAAGCGCGTTGTCTTTGGTGCAATCGTGAATCTGGAAGACGAAGACAGCGGTGCGGCGGTGACTTACCAGATCGTGGGCGATCTTGAAGCCGATATAAAGCTGAGTTTGATTGCCGTGTCATCCCCGATTGCGCGGGCGCTGATCGGCAAGCATGAAGGTGACAGCCTCGAATTCACGGCGCCGAACGGCGTCAAGCATTACGAAATCACTGGCGTGCGTTACGAGTAAGCGCAGGGAAGGCTTTGGCGGGTCGACCCCGTCGAAGCCTTCCACGCCAGCGAAAGACACAAAAAAGGCCGCTTTCGCGGCCTTCCTCGTGTCGCCAATGCGCCGTGACTCAGCGCTGACGAGCCTTGAAACGGGGGTTGCTCTTGCAGATCACGAACACCTTGCCACGACGGCGAACAACCTTGCAGTCGCGATGCCGCGCCTTGGCGGACTTCAAAGAGTTAAGCACCTTCACGGCCAGCTCCTGACACTAAAAAGAATAAAGTAAGCTCGCAAGTGTAACCACATGAAGCGCTTCTCACAAGCCCGGTGTAAGAGCCGTCTCGGCGACCGTGGCCAGGAACTGCTGCAGCACCGGTGAGGTGTCCTGCGCGCGCGAGGCCAACGCCAGTAACAGATAGGCATCGGCGTCCTCCAGGGGCACGTAGCTTACCCCTGCCAGACGCACCACGCGCATGCTGGCCGGTACCAGTGCCAAGCCCAAACCACCGGCAACCAGTGCCAACAAGCCGTTGATCTGTTGAGCGTGCTGAATGATCGTGGGCTGAAAGCCCGCCCGGGTCGCCAGTTTTACCAGCCGGTCGTAAAGGGTCGCTACCAGTTGTCGCGGTTGCGAGACAAACGCATCACCGGCGACCTCGGCCAGGTGCAGGCTGCTACGCCCAGCCAACGGATGGCCGATGGGCAGTGCCAGCAACAATGGTTCGCGGTCGATCACATTCAGCCGTACGCTGCGTGCCGCTTGTGGATGCGCCGGCACGTCACGAACGAAGCCGACATCGATCTGACCGCCCAAAAGGGCTGCATACTGAGGTTCGGTATACATTTCGCTCAACTGCAATGCGACCCGGGGGGCGATCTGGCTGTAACGAAGCAGCGCCTGCGGCAGCGCTGGATGAAACGAGACTGATACGCTGTAAGCCAGACGCAACTGGCCGCTGTATCCCGCGGCGGCAGCAGTGACCTGGCTGCGAGCTTCATCCGCCTTGGCGAGAATTTGTCGCGCCTGGTCGAGGAAAACCCGACCGGGTTCAGTCAACTCGACATGTCGCTTGGTCCGCTCCAGCAGACGGACCCCAAGGTCCTCCTCGAGCGCGCGGACCTGCTGGGACAGGGGCGGCTGAGACAAGTGCAGGCGCAAAGCTGCGCGGGTGAAGCTCAGTTCTTCAGCGACAGCCACGAAGTAGCGCAATTGGCGAAGATCGAACATATAGCGAAATCAAATTAATGAGTCGCGAAATATATATTAGATACTTTATTGAGTCGATCATAAAATAGCCCTGTCCCGCCACTTCCCCTCCCCCTAGTGGCGGCGGCCCGCGCCCCGCAGCGACGCTAAATACGACGTCTGGTTCAACTCCCCCCCTGAACCCACGTTGATGCGTCTCACCTGCGGGGCGCTTTTCTTTCTCGGCCAGCACCGCCGCTGTCAACCAACAACGGCAGTGCTGGCGCGTCATCCTTCTAGACGACGCTGGCCAATCGAGTGCCCTGGTCGATGGCGCGCTTGGCATCGAGTTCGGCGGCCACGTCGGCACCACCAATCACATGCACTTTCATGCCTGCGGCAATCAGTTCGTCAGCCAGGACGCGATTGGGTACCTGACCAGCACACAGGATGACGTTGTCCACCGGCAGGATCTGCGCCTCACCGTCGATCGTGACATGAAGCCCCTGATCGTCGAAGCGCTGATAGCTGACCTTGCCAAGCATGGTCACCCGCTTGGCTTTCAGCGTGGCGCGATGCACCCAGCCAGTGGTCTTGTTGAGTCGCGCACCAGGGCGTCCTTCGCTGCGCTGAAGCAACCATACCTGCCGTGCAGGTGGTTCGGGGGCTGGCTGCTGCAAGCCGCTGCGTTGCTGCAGCTTTATGTCCACGCCCCATTCCCGCGTCCACCGGGTCACGTCGGTGGTGGGTGAGGGCAGGTGTTCAACCAGGAATTCGGCCACGTCGAAGCCAATGCCACCGGCACCAATGATGGCTACTCGAGCACCCACCGGGTGGTGCCGGGCCAGCACGTCGAGGTAACTCAGTACGCGTGGATCATCGCTACCGGGAAAATTCACCGCTCGTGGCGTGATGCCGGTCGCAACGACCACCTCGTCGTAACCCGCGTCGCGCAATGACGCAGCATCGGCAAGCTGGCCCAGTCGCACTTCGACGCCGTTGTCCTGGAGTTGATGACGGAAGTAGCGCAGGGTCTCGTGGAATTCTTCCTTGCCCGGAATCTGCTTGGCGTAATTGAACTGTCCACCGATCTCGCTGGCCTGATCGATCAGGGTTACTGTGTGGCCGCGTTCGGCCAGCGCACTGGCGCAGGCCATGCCGGCTGGACCCGCGCCGATCACGGCAATGCGTTTGCGGGTGCTGGTCCGTTCGATCTTGAGTTCGGTCTCGTGGCAGGCCCGCGGGTTGACCAGGCAGCTGGCGCGGCGGTTCTGGAAAACATGGTCGAGGCAGGCCTGATTGCAGGCGATGCAGGTGTTGATGCGCTCGCTGCGACCGGCTTTTGCCTTGTTCGCCCACGCGGGATCGGCCAGCAACGGACGCGCCATCGACACCATGTCGGCTTCCCCACCGGCAAGAATGCGCTCGGCGACGTCGGGCATGTTGATACGATTGGTGGCTACCAGCGGAATGGCGACCTCGCCCTTGAGTTTCTGCGTGACCCAGGCGAAACCGGCCCGCGGCACACTTGTGACAATCGTTGGTACACGTGCCTCGTGCCAACCAATGCCCGTATTGATGATACTGGCGCCAGCCGCTTCGATGCCCTTGGCCAGAGCGACGATTTCATCCCAATCCTGACCTCCCTCGACCAGATCGAGCATCGATAGCCGGTAGATGATGATGAAGTCGCGACCCACGGCCTCGCGTGTACGGCGCACGATCTCGATGGGAAAGCGCATCCGTCGCGCTGCATCACCGCCCCAGTTGTCATTCCGTTGATTGGTGCGCGCCGCAATGAACTCGTTGATCAAATAGCCTTCCGAACCCATGATCTCGACGCCGTCATAACCAGCGTCACGGGCCAGCTTCGCGCAATGCACGAAGTCGTTGATCGTGCGTTCCACGCCACGAGCGGAAAGCGCGCGAGGAGTGAACGGGGTGATTGGCGATTTGATCTTCGAAGGTGCCACCGACAACGGGTGATAGCCGTAACGCCCTGCGTGCAGGATCTGCATGCAGACGCGTCCACCCTCGGCATGTACCGCGTCAGTGAGCTTGCGATGCCGCGGCTTGTGCCAAGGCATCGTCAAGCGGCCACCAAACGGTTTCAGCCAACCTTCGATGCTGGGCGAAATGCCGCCGGTAACCATCAGGCCCACGCCACCGCGGGCACGCTCGGCAAAGTACGCCGCCAACTTGTCGTAGTCGCGAGCCTTGTCCTCCAGACCCGTGTGCATCGAACCCATCAGGATGCGGTTGGGCAGCGTGACATGGCCCAAATCAAGTGGGGCAAACAGGTTGGGGTAGTTCATGCGATTCAGCACCGACTCAAACGATCGTATGAATGTGCCGGTGTTCGCTATCCGAAAGCAAGCGTTTGAAACTTCGAAAGGAGGGCGCTCACGCCAGCAGTTGCTGTACCAGGGCGATGTAACGACGCATCGCCTCTTCCTCCGCAACCCCGTTCAACTGCGCCCATGCCTCGTGTTTGGCGGTGCCGACGAAGTCGAAGAAGCCGGGTGGAGTGCGCTTGAGATCGCCCTCTGACCCTTGCTTGTACAGGGCATACAGCTTCAGCAGGGTATCGTTGTCTGGCCGATTTCCCATGCGCTGGATGTCTTCGGCAGCCTGCTCGAACTCGTGGCGAAGATCGGTCATAAGTCAGTTCGACAACGCTTGCAAACCGGTGGAGTGGGCTAGATAGCACGCGTCCGGGGTGGGGTCAACGCGTTAAACTGTGCCTTTGCCGTTTAGCCAGGATCACGCCATGAGCCATACCCCCGTCCCCGTACTCACCATCGACGGACCGTCGGGCTCGGGCAAAGGCACCATCAGTGCACTGGTTGCCGAACGGCTGGGCTGGCGATTGCTGGACTCTGGGGCTCTTTATCGCGCCGTGGGATACGCCGCCGGCATGGCCGGACTGGACCTGTCCGACGAGCAAGCCATGACGCGCTGTGCGCAGAACACCAAGATCCATTTCCGGGCAGCAGCGGATGGCGGTGAGACCCGGGTTGTCGTCAACGGCCATGATGCCACCGACGAATTGCGCACCGAAACCGCCGGGGCCGCCGCGTCGGCGATTGCCTCGATGCCGCCGGTGCGCGAAGCCCTGGTAGCGCTGCAACTGGGCTTTCGCAAGTCACCGGGGCTGGTGGCCGACGGGCGCGACATGGGCACGGTGATCTTTCCGGACGCCGCGTACAAGGTTTTCCTCACCGCCAGTGCCGCCGAACGGGCGAAAAGGCGCTATAAGCAGTTGAAGGAAAAGGGACTCAGCGTTACACTGGCTGGCCTTCAGCGCGAAATTGAAGCGCGTGACAGTCGCGATGCATCGCGCACCGTTGCGCCGCTCAAGCCCGCCGATGACGCCTTGCTGGTAGATACCACCGGCATGGGCATCGACGAAGTCGTTGCGAAAGTATTTGCCGTCGTGCGGCCCTGAACGGGCTACGCGGCGGTTTTTGTGCCCCTGCCTCGGCAGGGGGTTTTGGCCAACGGTGATGACGGTCGGTTCCCTCGAAGAACCACCTCATACACCCTCAACCGGTGGATCCGAAGTTCGCGCATCAACCATTCCAGCGCAATGAACCACGATCCTTTCCCACTATGGAATCAACATGACTGAAAGTTTTGCCGAACTGTTTGAACAGAGCCAAGGCGCTATTTCCAAGCTGAAGCCCGGCGCCATCGTCACCGGTATCGTTGTGGAAATCCGCAACGACGTCGTCGTGATCAACGCTGGCCTGAAGAGCGAAGGCATCGTCCCGATCGAGCAGTTCAAGAACGAGGAAGGTGTGCTGGAAGTGCAGGTAGGCGACGAGGTGAAGGTAGCCCTCGAAGCTTTGGAAGACGGTTTCGGCGAGACCAAGCTGTCGCGCGAGAAGGCCAAGCGCTCGATGGTGTGGGACGACCTCGAGCAGGCGTTCGACAAGGAAGAAACGATCAAGGGCATGATCTCGGGCAAGGTGAAGGGCGGTTTCACCGTCGACATCAAGGACGTTCGCGCGTTCCTGCCCGGTTCGCTGGTCGACGTGCGCCCGGTGCGCGAGCCGACCTACCTCGAGGGCAAGGAACTCGAGTTCAAGATCATCAAGCTCGATCGCAAGCGCAACAACGTGGTGGTCAGCCGCCGCGCCGTTGTCGAGACCGAGTTCTCCGCCGAGCGTGAGCAGCTGCTTGAGCGCCTGACCGAGGGTGCCGTCGTCAAGGGTGTGGTGAAGAACCTCACCGATTACGGCGCATTCGTGGACCTGGGCGGCATCGACGGCCTGCTGCACATCACCGATATGGCGTGGAAGCGCGTGCGTCATCCGTCCGAAGTCGTCAATGTTGGCGACGAGCTGGACGTGCGCGTGCTGAAGTACGACAAGGAGCGCAACCGCGTTTCGCTGGGCCTGAAGCAGCTGGGCGACGACCCGTGGGTCGCCATTGCCCGCCGCTACCCGGTCGGCAGCCGTCTGTTCGGCAAGGTTTCCAACGTCACTGATTACGGCTGCTTCGTCGAGATCGAGCCGGGCGTGGAAGGCCTGGTGCACGTGTCCGAAATGGATTGGACCAACAAGAACGTCAACCCGGCCAAGGTGGTTCAGGTCGGTGACGAAACCGAAGTCACCGTGCTGGACGTGGACGAGGAGCGTCGCCGCATCTCGCTGGGTATCAAGCAGACCCGCTCGAACCCGTGGGAAGCCTTCGCAGCGATGCACAAGAAGGGCGACAAGGTTTCCGGTCAGATCAAGTCGATCACCGACTTCGGTGTGTTCATCGGCCTGGACGGCGGTATCGACGGTCTGGTGCACCTGTCCGATATCTCGTGGCAGATGTCCGGCGAAGATCTGGTTCGCAACTTCAAGAAGGGCGACGAGATCGAGGCCGTGGTGCTGGCGGTTGATCCAGAGCGCGAGCGCATCTCGCTCGGCATCAAGCAGATGGAGCAGGATCCGTTCGGCCAGTTCATGGCAGCGAATCCGCGCGGCACGATCGTCAACGGCACCGTCAAGGAAGTCGATGCGAAGGGCGCCGTGATCGATCTGGGCGAGGGCGTCGAGGGTTACCTGCGTGCCAACGACATTGCCAAGGAGCGTATCGAAGATGCCACGTTGCATCTGAAGGTGGGCGACGCGGTTGAAGCCAAGTTCACGGGTATGGATCGCAAGGGTCGCCAGCTGGCGCTCTCGATTCGCGCCAAGGACGAGGAAGATGTGCCGGATACGACGGTCGATTACTCGTCCGCCGCCAGCGGTACGACCAAGCTTGGCGCGCTGCTCAAAGAGCAGTTCAACAAGGCCGATTGATCGCATTGCATCAGTCTGACGCGGGGCGGCTTTGCCGCCCCGCTGTTTCACGTCACGGACATTGGGGCCCATGACTAAATCCGAATTGATCGAGGCGCTGGCCAGGCGTCAGACCCATCTTGCGTTTGCCGATGTCGAGATGGCTGTCAAGAGCGTCATCGAACAGATGAGCCATGCCCTGGCTCATGGTGAGCGTATTGAGGTGCGTGGTTTCGGCAGTTTTGCCTTGCACTACCGGCCACCGCGCATGGGGCGCAACCCGAAGACCGGCGAAGCCGTGGCCTTGCCTGGCAAGCATGTTCCACATTTCAAACCGGGCAAGGAATTGCGCGAACGCGTCAATCAGGATCTGGACCAGGTCACCGCCTGATCGGGTGATTGAGCGAAAAAGACGTTACCAAAGGCAGACGACGCAAGTCGGTCTGCCTTTTTATTTGCTGCCGGGCACGCCTCTGGAACGTCAGCATGAATCATTACCGCATGGAACGGTGCCACTGCCTGTGCCAGTCACGGTCAATCGGGTAAAGTCGCGTGATGCGACTGCCTGCCATCATCCTTCTCGTGCTTTTCATCGCCGCCGGCATCGTGCTGGGCGCGCTCAACGCCGACATGGTTGCCTACGACCTCGGCTTTGCACAGCTGCAACTGCCTAAGGGTGCTGCCTTGCTGGTCGCCGTGGTGATCGGCTGGTTGCTGGGTGGTGTGACCGCGTGGCTGGGCGTGAGCACGGGGCGGCGCCGTCTGCAGCGCAAGCTGTCACGCGCAGACAAAAAGCCTGCAGTTAAACCATGAACCCACTGCTTGCGCTGGCTCCTCTGGTTCCGGCTGCTTTTGCGCTGGGCTGGTGGACGTCCCGTCAGTTTGGTGCGCGTCGTTCCGGCGCCGAAGTCAGTGCACTTTCATCGGATTATTTCCGCGGCCTGAATTATTTGCTGAACGAGGAGCAGGACAAGGCGATCGAGGTTTTCCTCAAACTGGCCGAATACAACCGCGATACGGTCGAGACACATCTCGCTCTGGGCAATCTGTTCCGCCGCCGCGGTGAGGTTGATCGTGCGATCCGACTACACCAGCATCTGGTCTCGCGTCCCGGCCTCACCGACGCGATGAAGACGGTCGCATTGCTGGAGCTGGGCGAAGACTATATGCGAGCCGGCCTGCTGGACCGCGCCGAAGCATTGTTCTGCGACCTGGTGGCGATGAATGCACACGCGCCGTCGGCCCTGCGCCATCTGGTCGCCATTTATCAACACGAACGCGACTGGCACAAGGCTATCGAGCACGCGCGTCGTCTCGAAGTGATGACCGGCGATGAAGAGACCTCGATGATCGCGCAGTTCTACTGCGAGCTGGCCGATCGCTCACGCCAGCACGGTGCCAGGGCAGACGCTCGTGACTATTTGCAGCAAGCCTTTGCATGCCAGCCAGCTTGCGTGCGTGCATTCATGCTGACCGGGCGTCTGCTCTCGGAAGATGGGCAACACAGCGACGCCGTGACTGCCTACGAGGCAGCCATCAACGCCGACATCGCTTTCGCTCCGGAAATTCTTCCACCGCTACTCAACAGCTATGCACGCTCGCAGCAGATGGAACGAGCCGAGGCGTTCCTGCGCGAGATGGTAGCGCGCTACAACGGCGTGTCGCCGGTGCTTGCGCTGGCCCACCTCTACAAGCAGCGTGACGGCGAGCGCGCCGCCATCGATTTCCTCACCACCCAGCTGCGCCAGCGCCCATCGGTGCGTGGCTTGATGGCTTTGATTGACGCCACCATGGACAAAGTCGAGGGCGAAGCTCGCGAGAACTTCCTGATCCTGCGTGACCTGACCCGCAAGCTGCTTGAAGGGCAGGCCATGTACCGTTGCAGCCGTTGCGGCTTTGGTGCCAAGGCGCACCACTGGCAATGCCCCAGCTGCAAGAGCTGGGCAACGATCAGGCCGATTCATGGTGTTGCCAGCGAGTGACCTGTCGATGTTGATGACCATGGGATGGTTGCTGTCGAGTTTTCTTGTCACCGTGCTGGTTGTGCGTGGTTCGATCGGCTACGCCCGTCGCCGCGGCATGCTCGATCTGCCCGGACAGCGGCGATCGCATCAGATAGCGACCCCGCGCGGCGGCGGCATCGGCGTGGTGGTGGCCATGCTCATATGTCTTCCTGGCGTGCTGTCCCAGCCGCCGAACGCATGGCCCGCCAGCGTGACGGCGGGGTTGCTCAGCGGATTCCTGCTGGTCGCCGTGGCCGGCTGGTGGGATGACCATCGCTCGTTACCGGTACTGCCTCGATTGCTTGCGCAACTGGTCGGGATTGGCCTGGTCTGTGCCAGTCTGCTGGCAACCGGCACCTCGTGGTGGTGGCTGTTCTTGCTGTTGCCCGGTGGCGTCTGGAGTGTCAATTTGCATAATTTCATGGACGGAATCGATGGCCTGCTGGCCCAGCAAGTCATGTTTGTCGGTGCGGGTCTGGCCCTGCTGGCCTATGCCGCTGCGCAACCGGCGCTGGCGTTGGCGGCAGCCGTGATGGCCGTGTCGATGACGGGATTCTGGTGGTTCAATCGTTCACCCGCCCGCATTTTCATGGGCGACGTGGGCAGCGGCAGTGTCGGCTTGCTGATTTTCGCGTTTACCGCCTTGTTGTGGCAGGTCGAGCCGGCGCTCCTGTGGCCGGCCATGATTCTTTCTTCAGTATTCGTCGTGGATGCCACCCTGACCTTGCTTACCCGCATCTGGCGCGGACGGCGCTGGTACACTGCCCACCGCGAACACCTGTATCAGTGGCTGGTTCGCCGAGGTCGAACGCACGCAGGGACCGCTGCGGTCTATCTGGGCTGGAATCTGCTGGTCGCCGCACCAATGGCCTGGTTGGCCTGGAGTCATCTACGCGTGGCGTTGCCGATTACCATGGCAGTCTATACGGGGACATCAGTCGCCTGGCTGATGCTGAAGCGTCGTTGTCTGCGGCGCGACTTGTCAAGGATGCGCCATGTCGCTGCGTAAATTTGTCGCCTTTATTCATCCGCGCATCGCCGTCGTTTTGCATGATCTGGTGATGGCGGTGCTGGCGTGGTGGCTTGCCAAACTGTTTCGGTACGCGCTGGTGCCGGACGATCTGGTCAACTTTCGTTTGCTTGAGTTGCCGATCGTGCTGCTGGTTCAGGGGCTGATCTTTCGCTGGACCGGCTTGTACAAAAGTGTATGGCGATTCGCCAGCCTGCCGGACCTGTGGAATATTGCCCGAGCAGCGGTGGTCGGCGTGTTCTGCATCGGTGTCGCGTTGTTCCTGTACGACCGGCTCGATGGTGTACCGCGCTCCACACTGGCGATCTATCCGGTGCTGCTGTCGGTATTGCTGGGGGGGCCGCGACTGGCCTACCGCTACTGGAAAGACAGCCGCAGGGATCTGTTGCAAAACCAGAGTGTCAAACGGGTACTTATCGTCGGAGCGGATCGCGCCGGAGAGGTGCTCTCGCGCGACCTTCATCGGGACAGTCGTTACAGGGTCGTCGGGTTCATCGACGACAAACCCAGCCTGCGTGGCGCCAATATCAACGGGCAACCGATTCTCGGCCAATTGAACCAACTGCCCGACGTGGCTCGACAGACGGCCGTGGACATGTTGTTGATTGCCTTGCCCGGCGCATCGACCACGGAAATGCGTCGGGTTGTCGCACTTTGCGACGCCACCGACTTGCCGTATCGAACCGTGCCGCGGCTCGAAGATGTCGTCGCCGGGCGCGCGCAGTTCAACGAGATCAAGGAAGTCGCGATCGAGGACCTACTTGGCCGTGACGCGGTAGAACTCGACTGGACGTCCATCCGCGAGACCCTCAGCGGCCGGCGCGTTCTGATTACCGGCGGCGGTGGTTCAATCGGTGCGGAACTCTGTCGCCAGGTGGCCCGGCTGGGTGCGCAAGCGCTCACCGTGGTCGACCAGAGCGAATACAACCTGTATCGCATCGGACAGGAGCTGCGTGCCGATTTTCCAGAACTGATCTTTGACGGCATTCTTGCCAGCTGCTGCGACCCGGCTGCGATGCGCAAGGCCTTTGTCGATTTGCAGCCGCAAGTAGTGTTTCACGCCGCAGCCTACAAGCACGTCCCGATGTTGCAGGGCCAGCTTCGCGCAGGGTTTGCCAACAACGCTGTGGGTACGCGCGTGGTGGCGGATGCGGCCTGTGCGGTAGGCGTCGAGTGTTTCGTACTTATTTCCACGGACAAGGCCGTCAATCCGACCAGTGTCATGGGTGCCTGCAAGCGCGTCGCTGAAATTTACTGTCAGAATCTCAACGCGCACACCGACACACGCTTCATGACGGTGCGCTTTGGCAACGTGCTGGATTCGGCTGGTTCCGTGGTACCGCTGTTTCGGCGGCAAATCCGCGCGGGCGGCCCGGTGACGGTTACGCATCCGGAAGTTTCCCGTTACTTCATGACGATTCCCGAAGCGTGCCAGCTGATCCTGCAAACGGCGAGTCTGGGGCAGGGCGGCGAAATTTTCGCGCTCGACATGGGCGAGCCGGTAAAGATTCGCGACCTCGCCGAACAGATGATCCGTCTTGCCGGCAAGAAGCCGAACAGCGAAATCCCGATCGTCTACACCGGTTTGCGTTCCGGCGAGAAGCTGTTCGAGGAATTGTTTCACCCGCTGGAAAACTACAGCGCGACCACTCACACCAAGATTTTTCTGGCGCAGCATCGTGAAGTTTCTTGGGAGTTGTTGCAGTCCCTGTTGAACAAGGCCGCGGAAGCGGTCACTGCTTTTGATGAAGAAGAACTTCGACGCTGCGTTTCCAGTTTGCTGCCCTCGTTTCGTTGGAGTGAAGCTGCCCAACCGGACAACGTCGTATCGATCCGTCGTGCCAACCCGGAGATCAGTGAGTGAGCAAGCCCTTGCGTAAAGTGGTGTTTCCCGTAGCCGGACTCGGTACGCGCTTCCTGCCGGCGACCAAGGTCGTCGCCAAGGAAATGTTGCCGGTGCTGGACAAGCCGTTGATTCAGTACGCCGTCGACGAAGCCGTGGATGCGGGCGCCGACACCTTGATCTTCGTCACCAATCGCTACAAGCATGCGATTGCCGACTATTTCGACAAGGCCTATGAGCTGGAGTCGAAACTGCAGGAAAAGGGCAAGGCCGAGTTGCTGGCACTGGTGCAAGGCACGCTTCCACGGCATGTCCGTGCGATTTTCGTGACCCAGCCTGAAGCCCTGGGCCTTGGACATGCCGTGCTTTGCGCCAAGCCCGTCGTAGGTGACGAGCCATTCGGTGTGGTATTGCCCGATGACCTGATCTGGAACGGTTCCGGCAAGGGCGCTCTGCGACAGATGGCCGAACTGGCCGATGAGCAGCAGGCTGGGGTGATTGCCGTAGAAGAAGTGCCGCACAACGACACCGACAAATACGGCATCGTCGATGCCACGCCCATTGACGCACGCAGCGCGCTGATCCACAGCATGGTGGAGAAGCCCAAGCCGGCTGATGCTCCGTCGAATCTGGCGGTGGTGGGTCGCTACGTGCTGCCCGGGCGTATTTTTCAACTGCTCGAACAGACCACGCCCGGTGCGGGCGGTGAGATTCAGCTAACTGACGCGATCGACGCGCTGCTGAAAGAGCAGGGCAAGGTGCTGGCCCATCGCTTCGAAGGTATTCGCTTCGATTGCGGCAACAAGGCCGGACTGGTGCGCGCGACCATGCACATGGCGATGCAGGATCCGAAACTGGCACCGACAGTACGCGCTTTTCTCGACCAGCTCTGAATCACGCAGGCCTTGCCCATGCGTGCAAAGTCAACACCATGGGTAGCCGCCATCCCAGCATGAAAACGCCGTCGCCCACGTCGTATTACCAGGCCACGGCGACGCCTTATCCGGCGCACGACACGTTCCAGGGCAGCGCCACGGCTCAAGTGGCAGTCATCGGCGGCGGCTTCGCCGGGTTGAATACCGCGCTGGGGCTGGCTGAACGCGGCGTCAGTGATGTGGTGCTGCTGGAGCGTGAACAGATCGGCTTCGGTGCGTCTGGACGCAACGGAGGCTTCGTCTTCGCCGGCTACTCGCTGGGTGAGCAGGCGCTGCTTGATCAGCTCGGCGCTGAGCGTGCACGCGCATTGTTCGCGCTCACCACCGGCGCTGTCAGCAAGATTCGTCAACGCGTTAGCGATCATGCCATTGCCTGCGACATGGTGGACGAGGGCGTGATCTGGGCGAACTGGTTTCGCGATCCCGACCTGTTGCGCCAGCGGCAACAACTGCTTGCCGAGCAATACGGCGCGAACTGGCAATGGATACCGGAAGCCGAATTGCGCGCGCAGATACACAGCGAGCAATACCACGACGGGTTGTACGAACGCGATGCGCTGCACCTGCATCCACTGAATTATGCGATCGGCCTGGCCGGTGCGGCGGCAGCGCACGGTGTACGCGTGCATGAAAACAGCGGCGCGTGCAGCCTCGCCCGCGAAGGCATGCAGTGGCGGGTACGCACCGCGCAGGGCGAACTGCTGGTCGACCATGTGGTGCTGGCCTGCGGTGGCTACCTTGCCGGCCTGCGCAAGCCGGTTGATCGCGCGATCTTGCCGATTGCCACGTATGTGATGGTCACCGAACCGCTGGGCGAACGCCTGGATGAATGTTTGCATACACGAGCAGCCATCTACGACAGCCGCTTCGCCTTCGATTACTACCGTGCATTGCCGGACACCCGCTTGCTGTGGGGCGGCCGGATCTCCATCCTCAACCGTTCAGCGCGCGCGGTGCAGCGCTTGCTGACGAAGGACATGCTGCGGGTGTTTCCACAACTTCGCGGGGTGCAGATCGACCATGCATGGTCAGGCCTGATGAGTTATGCGCGCCACCAGATGCCGCAAATTGGTGGCGACGGCAACGGCCTGTGGTGGGCACAGGGTTTCGGTGGTCACGGGCTCGCTCCCACCTGCGCTGCAGGTGAGCTGGTGGCGTCCGCCATCGCTGAAGGCGACAACCGCTGGTTGCAATTTGCGGGTTACGGTCTCGAGCGCACCCACCGGCCGTTCGGTTATCTGGCCGCCCAGGCCAGCTACTGGTGGCAACAGGGTCGTGATGGCTTGAAGACAAGGTTGGAAGGATGAGTGAAGTGCACAATTCCGAAATAAGCTGGGCCGATTTCGAAAAGGTCGTGCTGGTCGCCGGCACCGTGACGCGGGTGGAACCGTTTCCGGAGGCACGCAAGCCAGCATGGAAAGTCTGGGCGGATTTCGGTGCCTATGGTGAGAAAAAAACCAGTGCACAGATTGCCGCGCTGTATCGCGCGGAAGACCTGATCGGCCGGCAGATCGTCGGCGTGCTCAACTTTCCGGACAAGCAGATCGGGCCGTTCCAGTCACAATTCCTGCTCACCGGGTTCATCACCGATGAGGGCGTCGTGATTACCTCGGTCGAACGCCCCGTTCCCAACGGCACCCGACTCGCGTGAACCGGCCGCGCAACCGCACTAGTCACTGAAGCCGCCGGATGCTCAGCGATCCAGCCAGACTTCCAGACCCTGGGCATTGAGTTCGATGTCCATGTGCAGCAACTGCTCCAGCGCAGCACGCCCTTTCGTCCAGCCATGTGCCAGCGCGCGAGTGGCATAAAGATTGGTCAGGCTGTCGACCAACTGTGCATGCCGGTCCGCGTGGACACCCGCTTCCTGCGCCAGTCCCACCATCGCATCAATCTGCTCATGCAGGTCGGCGGCCAGACGCTGGAGGTCTTCGATGCGTCCAAAGTGCGTCGGATACATCGCCACCGGTTGCAAGGCAAGCAAACGATGGATTGATGCATGCAGCTCGTCCGGATCAAACTGTACCGGTGATGTGGTGGGCAGGATGAACGGCCCCTTCGCGGTATCGAACTCGCGATAGGACAGGCCGAAGACATCACCGGTAAAAATCACCTGTGCGTGCGCATCGTGGATCGCGATGTGGTGCCTGGCGTGCCCGGGAGTGTCGATGCATCGCAGCAGGCGGCCCGCCAGATCCACCACATGCCCATCGCCGGCTTCCACCACGCGCTCGGCCGGCACCGGGCGCAGTCGTCCGTATTCCCGTTCCATTACCGCCTCGCCATAAACGGCGCTCGCGCCCGCCCATAGCTTCGATGGGTCAATCATGTGGCGCGCACCACGCGGGTGCACTACCAGTTGTGCCTGCGGCAGCCGCGCCATCAACTCACCGGCACCCCCCGCATGATCCAGGTGGACGTGCGTGAGAATCAGCCAGTCGACTTCGGCGACGGCGAGTCCCGCCGCATCGAGCGCAGCCAGCATGCGTGGAACCGAATGGTTGGTACCGCAATCGATGAAAGCACCGCGGCCGTTTTCAACGACGAGATACGCTGCATCGAATCCCGGCCTGACGAAACCGGTGTCGATGGTATGAATACCCTGGGTGGATTGCATGTCAGTCCTGCCGTTGCCGAGGACACCAGACTAGCAAAACGACTGAGCAGACTCATGCATCGATCCGCAGCAGTAGCAGCGCATGCTCGTCCATGCCCGGAACTGGGGTAGGCTAGTTGGGTGTTCCGTCAAGGCGTTGCCCGATGTCCATATTTCGATTGACTGGCCTGGCCTGCTTGCTGGCGTTGATGGCAACTCCGCTGGCTGCGGCGACGGTGACGGTGCATGTGGCTGATCCACAAGGGCGAGCGGTTGGTGATGCGGTGATCACTTTGATTCCGGAATCCGCCGTGGCAAGTCAGACACCGGCGCAGGCACCGAAGACCTACTACGTCGACCAGAAGAATGAAGCTTTCATCCCGTACGTGCAGATCCTGCGACCTGGCGACAAGGTCATCTTCCGCAACAGTGACACCACCCGCCACCAGGTTTATTCCTTCTCGCCGATCCGGCAATTCGAGTTCGTCCTGCGTCCGGGCCAAAGTTCACCAACGCTGGTGTTGGACAAGACCGGCATTGTAGCCGTGGGCTGCAATATCCACGACGACATGATCACTTATCTGTTCGTCTCTAACGCGCCAGCGATCGGAATGTCCGATCGGGCAGGTGATGCCACCTTCGACGGGCTTGCGCCAGGGCGCTACACGGTGCGTCTGTGGCATCCGCAATTGCCGCCGGGAGCGCCACAGCCGGAACAACAGGTTTCGCTGGGCAGTGCGGCTGACGCGCCGCACCTGAAGTTTACCTTGACGCTGGTGGCCGACCCACGTGGACCGATGACGCACGCACGCGCGGATTACTGATCACGGCCATGCCCTTCATCGGATTTCGTCTGCGGCTGGCGCTGTTCTTTGTAGCGACCCTGGTGCTGGTGCAGTTATTGACTGCCAGCCTGGTATACGAAGTGACGCGGAAGGCCATGATCACCGAAGGCGAGCGGCAGTTGAGCGCCAACGCCGCGGCCCTGGTGGCCCAGATGGATGACATCTCGGCGCGGGTTGCGGGCAATGTCGAGGTGCTGTCGCTGGACTATGCACTACGCTCGGCCATCGCCGAACGTGATCAGGGCACGGTGATGTCGGTGCTGCGCAACCATGGTCGCCGGGTGGGTGCCTCACGCATGCTGTTGATCGATCTTGATGGAAGCATTGAGGTCGACACCAATCCTGCCGGTCATCCCATGCAACGGTTCCCGTTTCCGGATCTGATCGCGCAAGCCTATGTGCAGCGCACGGCCGCCGTGGTCGCGCTGGATGGCAAGGCATCCTGGATGGTGGTCGTTCCCATCTACGCGCCGCAACCGGTGGGCCTGGTGGTGGTGAACGTGCCGCTGAATGATGCGTTGCTGGGTCACTTGCAGAAGCTGTCCGCACTGCCACGCAGCATCGAACTGGGCGCCGAACTGTCGCCGGGAAAATGGTCCCTGATCGCCACCGCCAGCGGTGATATCGGCATGGTCAACAGCCTTGACGAAGCCGGTCACGGCTTGCCATCGAAACCGGTGTTGATTCGCGTGGGCGACCGCGAAGTCATGGTGCTCGCGCAGAAACTGAAACAGCCTCGGCACAGTACACCGGTGGTGGCCGTGCTGGGTTACTCGCTGGATGACGCCTTGCGCCCGTTCCGCAGCATCGCGATTGCCTGGGCCAGCCTGCTAGGGCTCGGCCTTGCAGTCGGCCTGGTTGGGGCATGGTTCGCCGCACGCAGCGTGTCGCGTCCGGTTGAAGCGCTCGCTGCATCGGCGCGACGCATTGCCGGTGGTGATTACGAACGCCCGGCAAACATTCCGCGCAATGACGAGATCGGTCAACTTGCGCAGGCATTCAACAGCATGACCGAAGCCGTGCGCCAGCGTGAGCAGCATATTCGCCACCAGGCCATGCACGACAGCGTGACCCACCTTCCCAACCGCACGGCCGCCGAGATCGCCATCAATCAGCACCATGATGCAGAAGGCGCTCCGGCAGGTGCGTTGTTGATGATCGGGCTGACTCGAGCGCCCGACATCATCAAGACCATGGGGCATGCGCTATGCGATCGCCTGCTGCGCGATGCCGGAGTGCGTATCAGCGGAGTTGCCGACGAGGCTTTCCTTGCGCGCACCGGCGATTCGCAATTCGCGCTGTGGCTGCCGATGGCCGACAAAACCATGGCGATGACGGCAGCGCTGCGGGTGCTTGAGGTGCTCAACAAACCCTATGTGGAAGCTGACATCAGCATTGATCAAATGCCGGCGATCGGTATTGCGTTGGCAACAGAAGTACCGGTGCCGGCGGGGGTGCTGCTGCGTCAGGCCGAGGTCGCACAGTTTGCAGCCAGCGGTTCGACCAACGCGATCCATTGGTATGACGAGGCGATCGATCCTCATCGCCCGGAGCGACTGTCACTGATGGGCGACCTGCGGGAGGCGCTGGATGGCGACGGACTCTCGCTGCACTACCAGCCGAAATTTTCGCTCGCCAGTCGGCGCATCGACTCCGCCGAGGCGCTGCTGCGCTGGAACCACCCCCAGCGTGGGCGAGTTTCTCCGGAGCTGTTCATCGGCATGGCCGAAGACACCGGCAATATCCAGCGGCTGAGTCAGTGGGTGCTGAATCAGGCACTCCAGCAAGTGCAAGAGTGGCTCGCTCGTGGTCGCCAATTTCATGTGGCCGTGAATCTGTCCGCGCGTGACCTGGACGATGCCTCACTGGTGGCCGGCATCCGCCGCTTGCTGGAGATCCATCAGGTGCCGTCTTCGCTACTGACGGTTGAAGTCACCGAGCGTGCGGTAATGGGCGAACCGGATACGGCAGTGCGGATTCTGCGCCAGCTCGCCGACCAGGGCATTGGCATTGCCATCGACGATTTCGGTGTGGGCCAATCCAGTTTCGCCTACTTGCGCCACCTGCCAGTCAGCGAACTGAAGATCGATCAACTGTTTGTGCGGAATCTGGCCACCGAACCCGGCGACCGGATCATTGTCGAAGGCATGGTGGAAATGAGTCATCGCCTTGGCTATCGAGTCACCGCTGAAGGCGTGGAAGACCAGGCGGCGCTGGATTGCCTGACCGCCATCGGCTGCGACTTCGCGCAAGGCTATTTCATCTCCCGACCGGTGCCCGCATCGGAGTTCGTCACGCTGAGCGCGCCACCTTAGCCTGCACGACGAAACGTGAGGTTGATACGGATGTCACCCAGCAGGGGATGATGCGCGAGCTTGATCGGCGCCACGCCGTGGTAATGCTGTCGTGCCGGGCCACCCCAGACCACAACATCACCATGCGCCAGCGGCACGTGCTGGGTGAGATCGGTGCGTTGCAATCCGCCGAACAGGAATACCGCAGGGACACCCAGTGAAACAGAAACAATCGGATGCGCGTAGTCATGCTCGTCGCGATCCTGATGCAGGCTTAGCCGCGTACCCACTTCATAACGATTGACCAGGCAGGCGTCGGGCATGAAATCGGCAAAGCCGGCGCGGGCGGCCGCCGCAGTCGCCAGTTGCAAAAAAACCGCCGGCATCGAAGGCCATGGTTCACCACTCTGCGGGTCTCGCCGCGCATAGCGATAGCCACGGCGATCACTGACCCAGCCCAACGCTCCGGCATTGGTCATCGCCACCGACATGCGCAAACCACCCGGCGTGAGCAGGTGGCGAAACGGCGCCTGTGCGGTGATGTCATGGATCGCCTGCAGCAGCGCAGCGTCATGTTCCAACGCAAACGCGCGCAGCACCACAGCGCCCTCGCACAAACGCTCGTCGCGAGGCTTGAGCGGGAGCGCGGCATCAGCAAACAGGTCGGTCGTGATCACGTGTGTATTACCAGTCGGTAGGACGGTAGTCCTTCAGGAACTGGCCCCACACATGCTCGCCGGTGTTGATGCCGTGGATGATCGGATCGACGATGCGCGCGGCGCCGTCGACGATATCCAGCGGCGGGTGGAAGCGCTCTTCCAGCACCTTTTTCGCCGCCAGCTCGGCCGGATCTTCGTCGGTCACCCAACCGGTATCCACGCTGTTCATGTGGATGCCGTCGTTGTGGTAATCGGTGGCGGCCGTGCGCGTCATCATGTTCAACGCCGCCTTGGCCATGTTCGTATGCGGGTGGCGGGTGGTCTTGAAGTTGCGGTAGAACTGGCCTTCCATCGCGGATACGTTGACGATGTGCTTGTCGCGTTCACCGGTGCGCAGCATCAGCGGTTTCAACCGCGCGTTGATGATGAACGGCGCGATCGCATTGACCAGTTGCACTTCCAGCAATTCCACCGAAGGCACTTCGGCCATCAGCATGCGCCAGGAATTACGCTGGCGCAGGTCGATTTGCTGCAGGTCCTGGTCCAGCCGCCCTTCCGGGAACAGATGGCTCTGTGCCAGCAGTTCTTCCGGCAGCAACGGCAATTGCGACAGTTCGGCGGCGCGGGTCAAACCGGGAACCGCCGTATCGCGCTCGGCGAGCGGCCCGACGGACGCGCCATCCTGCGGCAGGATGTTCGAACCTCGCAAACCTTCGTAGTGGCCGACCAGCTGACGCACCTGCTCGGGCATGTCATGCAGCGCGGCCGTCTCGCCTTCCATCATGTGCGCGTAGAAGTCCGGCGGTCGGCGCACGGTCTGGCAGGCGTTGTTGATGATGAAGTCCAGCCGCGGACGGGTCGCCACCAATTCCTGGCAAAACGCTTCCACACTGGGCGTGTGCCGCAAATCCAGGCCATACACCTGCAGCCGGTGACCCCATTCGGAAAAATCCGGCTCAGCCGCGTAACGCGACGCGGAGTCGCGCGGGAAACGCGTGGTAACGATCAGCTCCGCGCCAGCACGCAGCAGCTTCAGGCCTGCCTGGTAGCCGATTTTCACGCGACCGCCGGTAAGCAGGGCAACGCGTCCGCTCAGGTCAGCCAGTTCGCTGCGCTTGGCGTAATTGAAGGCCGCGCAGTCCGGGCACATCTGGTCGTAGAAAAAATGCAGGGTGGAGTATTTCTTCTTGCACACGTAGCAGTGTTTCGGCTCGACGGATTCGCGTGGCTGTGCACTGTCCGCGTCGGGCGCGATGTCGTGGGGCAGGAAGTCCTTCGGCGCGAACAGGTTGGGGGTGGTGAACACCGGGCTGCGGCGGAGCGCGCGAATCCCGGTCTGGTTGAGCACGGCATCCTCAGCCTGCACCTTGTTGGCATGTCGTGCCTTCTCGGCCGCCTTCAACTTGATCCGGCGCGCCCCGGGATCAGGATGATAAACCTGCGCCACCGCCTGGTGCAGGCGCTGGCGGTCTTCGGCCGGCATGCTGTCAAGCAACGCACGATCGGCGGCTACGGATTCCAGCAAGGCCGCCGCCGCACGCAGGCGTTCCAGCAAGTCAGCGTCAGCATCGTCCGATGGAGGGGTTGGGGCAGGTGTCATGGTCAAGTCGGTCATCCGTCGGGCGTCATCGGTCAGCAAGGGCAATGCGCCTGTGGCGCATTGCTAACCGCCTATTTTGCCTGAATTTTCGGTTGTGGCGCGAAAGTGCAGCGCGATGGGCGCAGCACGCCCGCGCCTGCTAGCCATGCCGCCCTTGAGAACTGGGTGTCAGCGCACGTTTTCATGGCATTGCCGCTGCCAAAGTAGTGGCGTGGTTGTCCAGGCAGGGCGACCGACAGGTATCCGGGTCAAGTAAGGCGCTAGCGGAGTCGAGCGTCTCGACCATCCAGGCAATCAGGATCATTTCGTGAGCATGTCGATGAATCCAGGCGGACAGGAACAGGCCGTCACCACGACTGGTTCTTTTCACGCTTACGCAACTACGGTTGACGCCGTGCTTGGTAATTTGCCTACCGCGCATCGTGCTCCGCCGATCGGCCACCGGATGACCGGGCAGGGTTGTCACGGCGCCAGAAGTGAACGTGGCACCTCGCGGATTCGGTTTGTGTACTTCACGGCAACCGACACCAGCGATCGCCACGAGTTCTACCACCACTATTTGATCAACGCCGAAGTGTTGCTTGACCGCGTACTCGCCGCACGTGCCAGCGGTCTGCGTCCGCTGGCACCGGCACTGGATTACGCCGCCGAAGCACGTGCCACCGTGCCACCGCCGCCAGGCATGTTTCACCGGGCCACCCTGGAATACCGGCGCTGGTACCGCAGCAATGGCAGTTTGCGCGCGCAACCTTTGACACAGGAAGCGCTGTCGCTGCGACTGGCAGCTACCGGAGAAATTTCGATGCGTTCGGCGCGCGCCAGCATCGCACGGCGCTCGCATGCGTTGCCGGCCAGTGACCAGGCATGGCTGATCGCCCGGCGCCATATTCCACTGGAACAGCGTCCATTGAATCAGTCGGAATGGTACAAGCTGGCGGCAGCGCTTGACGGCGTCTGGCAGTCTTCGATCGGAGCATCATCGGCCGAACGCGTCAATCGCCAGATCACACTGCGCGTGGTGTCTCTGCTCGGCAGCCTGCTGGATGAATACGTAGCGTCGCCTTTCCAATCCGCGGCACTTGCCGATGCCTTCAACGAGCATCACCTGAACCATCTGCGCCAGTCAATTTCGAATTCGCGCCAGGTCGAGTCCGATTCGGGCACGTTGCTGGCAGGCCCGAAAGCCTGGTTCGCCGCCAAGGCGGTACGCATGCGCGCAGAGCATCAGCTGGGCTTGTCGATGGCGACAGCTGCCAACGGCACGATCGGCCTGGCCGCCCGCCCCGTAGTCGGCCTGCTCGGTGGGCGGCTGCATACCTTCGTGGAAGGCCGACGTGCAGGCGCTCGATCGATGCCGGCCATGATGGCGGTACAAGCCAGCACGGGTTGAACAGACTCTTCGTCACCGCTGTTGCCACACCAGAGCATCCCTCCGACAACCGCAGCCTGCCTTTGCCAGCAGCCTGAGCCATGTCCGTATCGGCAAGGCTCACCAGAGCGCGTACCATGCGCCGATGGCGGCTGCATGGAGGGGTATCGTCATGTCCGAAATGACGTTGCAGGGCGGCGGCAGTTCGACCGACGCATTATTTTCCATGGTCTATGCACGGCTCAAGGCGATGGCTGCGAAGCAGCTGTCCGGGCGTCGCCATACCACCCTCGACACCACCGAATTGGTGCACGAACTGTATCTGCGGATTGGCCGCCGCGAAGCCCTGCAGTTCGAACATCCCGCCCAGTTCTTTTCCTACGCCGCACGGGCGATGCGCCATCTGCTGATGAATCGCGCACGTGATCGATTGCGCTTGTGCGCCGGCGGACAGTGGATGCGGATCACCCTCGACGACAGCGATACCCGGCTGGCCTTTGATACTGCCGAAGAGGCGCTGGCGCTGGACGCGTCGCTGGATGCGCTGGAGCAGACCGATGCTCGCGCCGCACAGGTGGTGGAATTGCGCTACTTCGCCGGACTGAGCCTGGAACAGGTCGCTGAAACCCTCGGCCTGGCCCGGCGCACGATTGATCGCGACTGGCGTTTTGCGCGCGCCTTCATCAAGGCGCGCATGGATTAAGCAAGGTTGACAGCGACGCTGTCGCAGTTGGCGCAAGTTCGGGGTTTAGCTCAACACAACGTACAACGCATCGCGGGGAATCCCTCTGCAACCCACTTCCACATTGCGCGAACTGTTCGAGGCGGCACTCCAGCTGCCAGTCGCGGCGCGCGCGCCGTGGCTGGCAGGAAACTGTTCCAATCCGTTGATGCGTGCCGAAGTCGAAGACCTGCTTGCCGCCGATACGGGCGATGAAGCGTTGTTGGCTTCCGGCGATGCGGCCAGCGCGGCCCGCGCCATCGGTGACGCCGCCGTTGCGGTCATGCTGCCTCCCGGTAGCCAGATCGGCCCGTTCGAGCTGATCGAAGTGTTGGGCGAGGGCGGTTCGTCGACGGTATTTCGCGCTTTTCGCCAAGAGCAGGGCGTGCGCCACGAAGTGGCGATCAAGGTATTGGCACACGGGCTGTACAGCACCGAAGCCAAGCACCAGTTCCGCCGGGAACGCGAGGCACTGTCGCGCCTGCGCCACCCTGGCATCGCACACTTGATCGAGGGTGGCATCACCGAAGATGGTCTGGCCTATATTGCGCTGGAGTTGGTCGATGGGGCACCCATCACACATTACGCGCGCACTCATTCGCTTGCGCTACGCCAGCGGCTGGAGTTGTTTCTGACGGTTTGTCGCACGGTTGAGGCGGCGCATAACGCACTGATCGTGCATCGCGACCTGAAGCCATCCAACGTACTGGTCACCACCGAAGGCGAAGTGAAACTGCTCGACTTCGGCATTGCCAGCCTGCTGGACGAAGAAACCGACGACACATCGCTGTCGCCGCTGCGGGCATTGACTCCGGCCTACGCTGCACCCGAGCAGTTCGGGCAGGGACCGATTACCACGGCTACCGACGTATACGCGCTCGGCGTCCTGCTGGACGAATTGCTCACCGGCCGGCGCTACCAGTCTGATGATTCGCGCGAGCCAACGTCGGCATCCACGAGCAAGCAGGCTTTTCCGGACACCACAGCCGCAAAGGTCGTGCGTCGCCCTCGCCGCGAACTGGAACATATCGTCTACAAGGCTACCGCGACCCAGCCAGATCAGCGCTATCCGTCCGCCGGCGCGCTGGCCGACGACATCAAGCGCCACTTGAGCCATCAGCCGGTGCGTGCGCATCCATCGTCGCGCTGGTACCGCATGACGAAGTTCATCACACGCTATCGCGCCGGTGTCGCCACTCTGACGGTATTCCTGGTCGCCATCTTGCTGGCACTCGGGGTTGCCCTGTGGCAAGCGTCAGCAGCGCGGGAACAGGCTGCACGGGCGAATGCCGTGCGTGACTTTCTGGTATCGGTATTCCAGTCGGCTGGCGCGGATCTGCCGACGGACGAACGACCTACGCCGGAAGACCTGGTCAAGCAGGCGACCAGTCGCCTGCTGACGGGCAACAACTTGCCGGATGCGCAGCGGGTCGACCTGGCGCTGGCGCTGGCCAAGGTAGCGCGCAGTGTCGGCTCATATGCCCAGGCCATGAGCCTGTTGGATCATGCCGCTCCGACCATCAGCCGGCTGTACGGTCCGAGCGATGCGTTGTGGTGGGATGCGCAAATTCTGCGCGCTTCGGTGCTGGAGGATCAGGCGCGAGACGCTGAAGTTGTTGTGCAGTTGCAACCGTTGCAGGCTGGCCTGGTAATGCGCCGGGACCGCCTGGGTCTGCAGGGCTTGCGCGTGCTTGGCAACGCGTTGCTGCACAGCGGTCGCATCGACGATGGTCTGGCCATGCTGGCCAGCGCACGCCAGATCGCGGGCCAACTCAAGCTGCCCGATGCCCAGCTATCGGCGTCCATTGACGAAGCCACCGCCCTGCTGGATGCCGAGCACTTCCGTGCGGGACTGGCGCGCGCCGACGCGGCGCTGGCGCTGTGGCAGGGCAGTGACAGCCCGATGGATCCGCGAATCCTCGACCTGTATGAAGCTATCGCGCTCGGCGCCGAAGCGGCGGGTGACACGGTGCGTGCGGAGAATGCCTATCGCCAGGCAATCACCACGGGCGACCGCTTCTTCGACAAGCCCAATCCGCAACAGGCCTGGAACGTAGGTATGTATGGCTCCTTTCTGATCGCTCAGGGGCGCTTTGTCGACGCCGAGCCTTACGCCGTGCGCGGACTAGAACTGCGTCGCCGCGTATTCGGCAATGACGATCCCCGCACGCTGTATGCGATCGCCGCGATGGGCAAGCTGCAGTATGGTCAGGGACACTACAAGGAGGCGGCTGACTGGTATGCGCAAGGCATCGATGGTTGCCGGCGTACATCGCTGAAAAAACTGGTCTGTCCGCGGTTGCTGGGTTTGCGCGGGCTGGCCTGGAGCATGGCCGGAGAGTTCGACAAGGCCGAGGTGGATATTCACGCCGCGCTCGACGCGCAACGCGCGTTCGACGGGGACAACAATCCAAACTATGCCTACGTACTTGAACAGCTCGCCGGCTTGCAGCTGGCGCGTCATCAATATGTGGAAACCGTGGTGACTACCGACCGTGTGCTGGCCATCTACCGCAGCGCCAAAGGTGGCATGATCCAGCGCGAATTGGGTACCCGGCTGATGCGCGCGAAGGCGCTGTTTGCGCTCGGCCGCAATGACGATGCGCTACGCGAAGTGCTGGATATCGAACCAAAATACAACGCGATGTTTCCCACCGGCAACGCCCGCTTTGGCATTTTTTCACTCAAGGCACGCGTGCTGGCACGCGCACACCGCAATGACGAAGCCGCAACGGCGGCTCACGACGCACTCGGCATCGCTCAACCGCCTGGCAGCAAAGACACCGAGCTTGTTGCCGAACTGACCCGCATCGCCGCGGCAGGGCGGGACGCTAGGCAACGCTGAGCCGGCTCGGCCTCAGTCCGGGCCGGTTACCAATCCGCGCATTTCGCCGGGTGCAACCCGGATGTCGCACTTTCCCCCCCAACGGTGTTTCCCGTCATTGCCACGACCTCAATCGGTCGCGGTGAGGGCAGGGGGCTGCGTATCAAATCATTCCGCCAAGGGGAAACATTGTCATGGTTCATCCACTCAAGTTCCGGTCCGTAATCAGCCAACAGCTTGCTGCGATGATCGCGGCCATTTTGATTGCCGGTGCTGCAGGCAGCGCGCAAGCGCAACCGGCCGATCCGCAGATCACCAGCAATCCTTCGGGAAAGTTGCAAACCGTAACGCCAAACGGCCAGATCGATACCAACAACCCTTTCTTCAAGAGCTTCGGCACGAACGGTCGATCCTGCGATTCCTGTCACCGGCAGGCACAGGGCTGGTCCATGTCGCCCGATGAGTTGCGCCAGCGCTTCAACAGCACCGGCGGTCATGATCCGGTGTTCGCCCTGGTCGATGGCGCGAATTCGCCGCTGGCGGATGTATCCAGCGTATACGCTCGTCGCGTGGCATATTCCATGATGCTCAATCGCGGCGTTGTGCGTGTCGGCATGCCAATGCCGGCCAACGCCGAGTTCCGCCTGACCGCGGTGGATGACCCCTATGGCTATGCCAGTGCACACGACATGTCACTGTTCCGTCGCCCATTGCCATCGACGAACCTGATCTGGCTCACCGCCGTGATGTGGGACGGGCGCGAAACCCACATGTCATTCCTGCCGCCGATGGATGCCGGGATAAACCACGAAGACGTGATCGAGAGTCTCGCTTCGCAGGCGCATGACGCCATCATGGGCCACGAGCAGGCGGCGGTTGAACCCAGTGCCGCCGTCATCGACCAGATCGTGGATTTCGAAGTACATCTGTTCACCGCGCAACTGGTCGACGAGGATGCCGGCAAGCTCAACGGTGGCTCGGCCATGGGTGGCGCCAACATCCTCGCCCAGCAGCGCTTCTGGGTCGGCATCAACGACACCTTGGGCAACGATCCCACTGGCGACGTCTTTGATGAAAAGGCGATGCGCCTGTTCGATGAATGGAACGATCCCAATGCGCAGCACAGTCACGACCCGCGCGAGCGCGCACGCGGCTCGATCGCTCGTGGCGAGCAACTGTTCAACACCTTGCCCATCATGATCAGCGGCGTTGGCGGCCTCAACGATGCCATCGGCCAGCCGGTCATCACCGGCACCTGCTCGACCTGCCACAACTCGCCCAACATTGGTAACCATTCGGTAGCCTTGCCGATCAATATCGGCATCTCCGACGCGAGTCGCCGAACCATGGACATGCCGTTGTACACGCTGACCAACGTCAGCACCGGGCAAGTGGTAAAGACCACCGACCCCGGCCTGGCCATGCGCACCGGCAAATGGGCTGACATCGGCAAGTTCAAGGGGCCGATCCTGCGCGGCGTGGCGGCGCGTGCGCCGTATTTCCACAATGGCTCCGCCGCGACGCTCAACGACGTGGTCGACTTCTACGACACCCGCTTCAACATCCACATGAATACGCAACAGAAGCGTGATCTGGCGGCATTCCTTGCCGCACTCTGAGCCAGGGTGACCATGCGATGCTCTGCAGCGCTCGCGGGGTGAGTGAGTGTGGTACCGGCAGGTGTTGCGGGATCGCTTCCCGCAACACCTGCCAACCATCTACGCAGTAGCAGTCCGGCTGCCGCGCGGTCCGCTGGATCGCGCGCTACCCCGGAGTGGCAGACGAGCCGGCCATATGCAGCAGCACACCGGCCAGGCTTTTCAGATCCTGCGCGTTGTGCGCAGCTACCCGCCGCAGGTTTCTGGCGGAGCCGCCACGCAGATAAGTTAGCCACGCGGCAGGCGCTTCGGAGCCGGGCAGATCGTCCTCACGCACCACGCCCAGCAGTTGGCGTTCGGCGGTGGCAAGACGACAGTTTTCCCATTGGTGTTTCCAATGGCGGCGAACCGGATGCAGCAGATCGAGATGACCGAGGCCGGCCAGCGGATTGGCCAGGCGCGCCAGACGATAACGAGTGGCCAGCAGCGGTGCGTCGTAGCACTTGCCGTTGTAGCTGACGAGTACGGTGTCGGCGCTGAGCCATTCGGCAAACGTACGCAGCATGGCCGTCTCGGCGGCCATCGTGGTGAGGACGAGCTGGCGGATGCGGAACCGACCATCGATCCAGTCCGCAGCACCGATCATGAAAGCGCGCGTGCCCGTGCCGCCGGCCAGACCCGTTGTTTCGGTATCGAAATGCAGCAGGCGATAGTGATGCACCGGCTCCATCCGCGCGAACGTGGCGTCGATGACCGCCGGCGGGTTCAACCAGTCGGCGAACTCCTCGGTGTAACGCAAGCCGGGCGCGATCTCCACGCCAGGCACTTCACGGTCGCTGGATACGAGCGTGCTCGGACCATGCTTGAGCTGCGCGTGGCGTTGCAGCAGACGACGCAGCTCGGGCGAAAGCGTGCGATTGGCCGTCGCCAGGCTTGCGGCGCTGGCGGGGCGCGTGTTTTGTGGTGCCACGGCAGCCGCCAGGAAATTCGCCAGACCGGATGGCGCTGGCACCTTTGGCATGAGGCCATCCACCTTGCCGGCCTCTGCCCGCAACTTGCGCATCCGAGCGGCAAGTGCGCTCACAGCGCCACCAGCAAGGCCAGTACGCGAAGCGCCAACGACTTCGGCGTGGCGGCAACATCTTCATCTGCTGCCAACACCGGGCCCACGCAAGCCGGACAACCGGCGCGACAATCACAGCGTTCAATCATGCTGACCGACTGCGCCACCAGATCCTCGCGACGTTGGAACAAGGGTTCACTCTGGCCGATGCCACCGGGGAACGCGTCGTACAGATAGACCGTGGGCGTAAACGGAGCATCCGGCGCCAGCGCAGCCGGCTGGCCATCGCTGCCACGCAACTGTCCGCGTCCGCTGATGTCGGCGCTGACGAACCACGCTCCGTCGCCGCTCCCCACGGATTTCTGCAGGTCACGCGCCTCGGCCATCACCGCCACGGTGGCCACGATGTGTAGTGCATACGCCGCGCCGAGGAAACCGTCGAGCGCCTGCTGGCGTTGTTCGAAAGCCGCTTCCAGCACCGCTTGCGGCAGCTGCCACCACACAGCGGTGGTATGCAGTTCCTGGTCGGGCAGGTTGACCGGGCCGTAGCCGATGTTCTCGTGCGAGTAGAAGCGGATCTTCTTGTAGCCGGGCACGCGACGCACCACATGCACTTCACCGTGATGCGCATGACCGCAACCGGCATGCGAGCTGTCGAAGCAGTCCAGCACTTTCAACTTGGTGTAGTCGATGGCGTCCGTGTAGTAGTCGACTTGGGTGCGCGTGACATAGGCCTTGCGGCCTTCCCAGTCGAGCTTTTCCACCTGGTAAGGCAGCGACTGGATCATGTGGATCGCGCCTTCGTACAAGGTGACGGCAGCGGCGGAGTAGTCGACTTCGGCAATGATGGTCTGGCGGCCATCGGTGCGGTCGACTACCACGAAGTTGCCGTCGGCGACCGAGCGCAGCGACACCGCGATGGCCGGATAACTGTCGGCAATCCACTCCCAGCGATCGCCTTCGCGATGCAGCACGCCTTCCTCGCCCAGCAAGTCCAGCCACGGCGTGGCGACTTCGGTGCCGAACATCTCGTCGCCGATGAACGGCAGCTCGAACGCGGCGCAGCGGATATGGTCCAGCAGAATCAAGGGTTGATCCGGCTGGATGCGCGCATGTTCCGGTGGTGCGCCCTGGAAGAATTCCGGATGGCGTACCAGGTACTGATCCAGCGGATCGGAGCTGGCCACCAGCACGCCCAGTGCCGATTGTTGGCGTCGACCGGCACGGCCGAAGCGCTGCCAAGTCGCCGCGACGGAACCGGGATAGCCGTTCAACACCACCACGTCGAGACTGCCGATATCCACGCCCAGCTCAAGGGCCGAGGTGCTGACGATGCCGTCGATGCTGCCCTCGCGCATCGCCCGTTCGGCGGCGCGACGTTCCTTGGGCAGATAGCCGCCACGATAAGCACGGATGCGTGGAGGTTTGCGCGGGTCGTGGTCGAACACGTCCTTGAGGTATTTGGTCAGCACCTCGACCATGCTGCGTGATTGCGCAAACACCAGCGTTTTCATGCCCGACTTGATCGCCAGCCGCGCGATGCGATTGGTCTGCGAACGTGCCGACGCACGCAGGCCCAGATCGGGATTGATCACCGGCGGATTCCACAGCAGCACGTGCTTGTCCCCGGTGGGTGCGCCGCTTTCGGTGATCGCTGTGACGGCGTCTTCGATCAGCGCCTCGGCATGCTCCTGCGGATTGCCGATGGTGGCCGAGCACAGGATGAATTGCGGCGTCACGCCATAGAACGCGCACACGCGCTTCAGCCGGCGGATCACGTTGGCTACGTGCGAGCCGAACACGCCGCGATAGGTGTGCACCTCGTCGATCACCACGTAGCGCAGGTTCTCGAAGAACTGCGCCCACTTGGTGTGATGCGGCAGGATGGCCTGATGCAACATGTCCGGGTTGCTGACCACGATGTCGCCGTGCAGACGGATCGCCTGGCGCGCATCGCCGGGCGTGTCGCCGTCGAAGGTGAACGCCTTCACGCCCAGCTCGCCGGCCTTGTTCAATTCCAGCAGTTCGGCGACCTGATCCTGTGCCAGCGCCTTGGTCGGGAACAGATACAGCGCCTTGGCGTGGTCCTGCATCGCCGCGCTGATCACCGGCAGTGTGTAGCACAGCGACTTGCCCGAGGCGGTAGGCGTGACGATGGCTACATGCGCGCCGCCTTGAGTTGCCTGCCATGCCTCAGCCTGATGGCTGTAAAGCTGTTCGATGCCGCGCGTGCGCAACGCTTGCGCCAGTGCTGGCGGCAGATCTTCGGGTAAGGGTGCGAACGAACCTTCCTTGCCGGGCACCACGAACGCGCCGGTGATGCGCGCCGCATAGCGCTTCGACAAACGCTGGGCCAGCGTACGTCCATCGCCTGGATCACGCAGTACAAGGTCGTCGGTGGCGTAGCGGTCGGGCAGGGCATTCATGGCTTTGGGTCCGCAAGGTGTCTGCGGATTAGGCCGATGCGCTGTCTCACCAAGTGAGATAGACGTTCTGCAAACGTGGAATCCGGGTAGCTCAGCCGGTCAATCGATCCAGATAATGCGCCGCGGCTTTCCAGTCATTGGCTCGCGCCACCAGCCCTGTATAGCCGTCCGGCCGCACGATCAACAACTGACCTGGGTCGTGCGGCCGGCGGGATCTTGCCTCGATCCACGCAGGGTATCGAGCGGCCAGCGCATCACCGGTTGCGGCGTCGGCGGCATACAGCACGAACCGCGCTGCGTGCGTGCCGGGTGCCGGACCATCGTACTGGTCCGGCGGCAACCGATCACCGGCGTGTGGTCCCACCGAAAGCGGGCTACCGGCATAAGCGATGTCGATCTCCGAAAGCATCTCACCCATGGCATGACGAATGCCGTGGAAACCCAGCAGCAATTTCAGCAGCTGGTTGCGTGCCGCCTGCAACAACGGGTTCGACAGATTGGCGGCACGGGTGAGACGGGTGGCATTGAGCAACACCCTCGCGCCGACCTTGCGGCGTTCGCTGCTGTAGCTGTCCAACAGGTGGTTGCCAGCATGGCCGGCGACCACCTGTGCCAGTTTCCACGCCAGGTTGATCGCGTCCTGCATACCTGTGTTCATGCCCTGACCGCCGGCCGGGCTGTGGATGTGCGCGGCATCCCCCGCCAGCAATACGCGGCCGTAGCGGTAGTCCTCAACCATCCGTTCGTTGATCCGGAAATTCGCCAGCCACAGCGGATCGGTAGCGTGGAAGCCGCCACCTGTGCGCTGATCAATCATCGTCTGCACGTCAGCCAGTGTCGGCTCGTCGCGTGGATGTGCCGGATCGCCGTGGCCGATACGGCCCACCGCGCGAACCCGCCCACCGCGCATCGGGAACAGGGCGAAGGGCCCGTCCGCATGCAAGTAGATCGCCGCCTCGTCCCGTGGTGGTGCACCATCGCCCTCCATGCGCACGTCGGCAAGCAGCCAGTCATCGTTGTCGGTCGAACCGGAGAACTCCACACCCAGTCCATGACGCACCGTGCTGTGTGCGCCATCGCAACCCAGCAGCCAGGGCGTGGTAACCGTTTCCACGCGACCATCCGCATGACGAAGTGAAGCATTCACCTGCTCGCCGGCGTCGGCGAAGCCGACCAGCTCCACCTCACGTTCCACCGCAACGCCATGCCGGCCGAGCCACTCGGCCAGCAGGCGTTCGGTCTCACTTTGCGGCAGCATCAGGGCGAAGTTGTAGTTGCTGGCCAGGTCATCGAAGCGGGTGCGGCCGAGGATCATGCCGCCACTGCGCATCGTGGCTCCATGCGCACACAGGCCTTGTTCGATGAAACTCGCCGTACAACCGGCGCGGTCCATCAACTCCAGCGTGCGCGCCCACAACACCAGGGCCCGCGACGTTTCGGTGGCATGTGCGGCGCGGTCGAGGATCCTCACCGGCACGCCGAAGCGTGTCAGCTCGACCGCCATCGTGAGGCCCACCGGCCCGGCACCAACGATCAGGATCGGGATCATGCGGCGTCACTCCCTGGCCATGGACAAAAACGCTCTGACTACCGTAGCAGTGTTCGGCAGGCCCTCGTGTCACGCAAGCCTGTAGCCGGTCGTCGCCAGCACTGCATTGCCCCGTGGCCGCCGAGCAGGCAAGGTTCACCCCATGACTATCGAAACCGCCACTACCGCCTTGCCCGCCACTGACGCAGCACTGCTGGAGATCGACTGTGCCAGCGTGATGCAAGGCAGTCAGCTGGCGCTGGACCAACTCACCCTGCGCGTGGCTGCAGGCCAGCACACTGCCATTCTCGGCCCGAACGGCTCGGGCAAGTCCACCTTGGTCAAGCTGGTCACTCGTCAGTTGTATCCATTGGCCCGCAGCGATGGCAGCGGTAGCGTGCGAATTTTTGGCCGGGATCGCTGGAACGTGGAAGCGTTGCGCGGCCTGCTCGGCATCGTCTCGCCGTCCATGCAGCGCTACTACACCAATGAACCACCGCTGGAAGTATTCGACGCGGTGGTATCGGGCTTCTTCGCCACACGCGGCGTCACCGATCGCCAATCTGTCAGCGCGCAGATGCGCGATCGTGCGCACGACGCCCTCGCGCAGATCGACGCTGGCCATCTATGTGGCCGAGCCATGGAAACGCTATCCAGCGTCGAAGTACAGCGGGTACTGATCGCGCGTGCACTGGTGCATCACCCGCGCGCCTTGTTGCTGGACGAGCCCAGCGCCGGTCTCGACATGGCCAGCCGCCGACAACTGCTGGAAAGCCTGCGTGAGGTCGCCCGACACGGCACCACCTTGCTGCTGATCACCCACCACGTCGAGGAAATTCTGCCGGAGATCGAGCAAGTGGTGCTGTTGCGTAGCGGTCGTGTGCTGCAGCAAGGCAGCAAGACCGACCTGCTCACCGACGACGCACTCTCCATCACTTTCGGCAGTCGCGTGCAGGTCAGCAAGAACGGCGAGTACTACGCGGCGACGTTGCTTTGAGGCTGGCGTGAAGCTCAGTCGCGTTAGTTGAAGGATGAAATGCACAAACGACCCATCAGGGTTTCCGCGCGACTGAATCGGCGCCGCGATCAGCTCAACGCGGGCACCGGCCACTCCAGCATGATCTTGCCGATATGTTCGCTGCTTTCCATCAGCGCGTGCGCCTTCGCTGCTTCGCGCGCCGGGAACACCTGATGAATGACCGGTCGCGCCTGGCCTGATTCCAGCAGTGGCCATACTTTTTCGTGCAATCGCCTGGCCAGTGCGGCCTTGAACGCGACCGGCCGCGCGCGCAGCGTGGAGCCGGTGATGGTGAGTCGGCGACGCATGATCAATGAGGCGTCGATATCCACCCGCTTACCGCCGAGGGTGGCGATAAACACCAGCCGGCCATCCTCGGCCAGCAGCTCCAGCTCGCGTGGAACATAGTCACCGGCGACCATGTCGAGGATCACGTCGACACCGTGGCCATCCGTGTGCTTTTTCACTTCCACCACGAAATCCTGCTCGCGGTAATTGATCGCGTGCGCACCAAGCTTTTCGCAAGCCGCGCACTTCTCTGCATTGCCGGCGGTGGCGAACACGCGGTGACCCAAGGCATGCGCCAACTGGATTGCGGTGACACCGATACCGCTGGAGCCGCCTTGCACCAGCAGTGACTCTGGCGCGCCCTCGGCATTCAAGCCCAGCCGGCCCCGATCAAACACATTGCTCCACACGGTGAAGTAGTTCTCTGGCAGTGCCGCCGCCTCAATCATGCTGAAACCCTTCGGCACTGGCAGGCATTGCCGTAGTGGCGCCACGGCGTACTCGGCATAACCACCACCCGCCAGCAAGGCACAGACCGCATCGCCCTGCTTGAGGCCGAATGGATTGTCACCGCCGAAATCGCCGTCGATCAGCTCACCGGCCACCTCCAGTCCCGGCAGATCCGAAGCACCCGGCGGCGGCGCGTAGTTGCCCTGGCGCTGAAACACGTCCGGGCGATTCACGCCGGCGGCCGCCACCTTGATCAACACTTCGCCCGCTCCGGGACGCGGAATCGGACGTTCGGTCAATCGCAACACGTCCGCGGCACCGGGCTGAGCAATTTCGATGGCTTGCATGGTGGTCATAGGGGCTCCGTCAGTGGGATGCTGGATCACGATGCTTCATTGTCTCGCCGAAACCCGGTGGGATGTGTTGCGTCAGGGAATTTGCGACAACGATCCATCGTGGTTAGCGACACTATGACGTGCCTGATCGAGAAGCTGTCAAGGCGAACACGGTGAATGTCTTCTATCCGTAACCCACAACACTGAAGTCGTCGCGCTATCCTCGACGCCGGAGGCAGCCATGACAAACACGCATCTCGCACCACCGTGGCAAGTATCACGCTGGTTCAACAGCGCACCACTGACGCTGGCTGATCTGCGCGGGCAGGTAGTGGTCGCCCACGCCTTCCAGATGTTGTGTCCGGGCTGCGCCATGCAGGCGTTGCCACAAATGCAACGCGTGCGACAGCTGTTTCCCGAGCAACGCGTCGCGGTAATCGGGCTGCACACCGTCTTCGAACACCACCAGGCCCAAGGGCCGCTGGCACTCGAAGCGTTCCTGCACGAATACCGCTACAACTTCCCGGTTGGCGTCGACCAGCACGTGGACGGCGACCCGTTGCCACTGACCATGCGCGCCTATGCCATGCAAGGCACGCCCACGCTGATGCTGATTGATGCCAAGGGCAGGCTGCGCGAACAGCATTTCGGCGTGCTGGATGACATTACGTTGGGCGCGATGCTTGGTGGGTTGCTGCGGGAAATGGATGAAGCGGAATTGCACGGCGTGACAGACTGAGATATTCAGGGCACTCGGGGCTGGCCGAGTCCATCCACATGCACGACTCGTCGGCAGCCCACGGCCGACAAATGAATCTGGCGAAGTTTCGGTTTTTCTGGCCCCTTTTTCTGGCAGACGAGTAGGCTGGGTCGACCACCCCTGGGAGGATCGCCCCATGCTCCGTCGTCACTGCAAACTGCTGTTCCTGCTGGCTGGCAGCCTGCTGCCCGCACTGGTCTGCGCCGCCACGCCACCAGCCGCCGACATCACCCCGCAGTTGCAAAAGGCCGCCGATGGCGCGTGGCGCTCCGCGGCGAACAAGGCGCGCGACGGCGCCAGGCATCCGGTGCAGACCCTGGAGTTCTTTGGCATCAAGCCGAGCATGACGGTGATCGAGATTGATCCCGCGGGTGGCTGGTACACCGAGATCCTGGCACCGTTCCTGGCTGACCACGGCCACCTCATTGAAGCAGGCTCGCCCAAGTTCGAAGACACCATCAAGGCCAACCCGGCCGTGTTCGGTCACATCAAGAAAGTCATCGAATTTGCACCGCCGTTCAAGGTGAATCTGGGCGCGCCAAACTCCGCCGACATGGTGCTGACCTTTCGCAATACCCATGACTGGCTCAACCACAGCCCCGACACGCTGGCCGCGGTGTTCAAGTCGGCGTTCAAGGTGCTCAAACCCGGCGGTGTATTCGGCGTGGTCGAACACCGCGCCAAACCCTTTTCCAATGCCACGGAATCGGCCAAGGAGTTGCACCGCATTCCCGAGGATTACCTGATCACGCTGGGGCTGGAGTCTGGCTTCCGACTGGCAGCCGTGTCGCAGATCAACGCCAACCCCAACGATCCCGAAGACATCAACGTGCACCGCCTGCCGCCGAATCTTGCTGGTCCTGACAGCGAGCACGCGAAGCTGGAAAGGGTCGGCGAATCGGACCGGATGACATTGCGCTTCGTGAAGCCGTGAGATGGGTGAATCGTCGCATTGGCGTTTGCTCTTGAATTGTGGCGGTAGCGAGAGCAGTGCAAGTCAAACGTCCAATGGCAAGCGCAGCAAAAGCTGAGGCCGGGATGGAGGAGTGAGGCACCCGCGACACGCTGTCACACCCACTGCCACGCACCCAAAATCAGGCCCATATTGGACTCGTCCCCAAACCCGGAGCGAGCCCATGTCCAGCAAGTCCTACAAAGAACTCACCCAGGATCTCAGCAAGGCGGTCGGTACCTTGCGCGCTGCCCAGCCGGGCACGCTCGACGGCTTCACGGCGATGTCGAAAGCGGCGATGGAGCCGGGCGTGTTGTCGGCGATCGACAAGGAGTTGATGGCGTTGTCGATCGGTGTGGCTGGCCACTGCGATGGCTGCATCGGCTTCCACGTGAAGGCGCTGGTGCGTCTGGGCGCCAGTTACGAGCAGCTCACCGAGACGCTGGCGGTGGCGGTATATATGGGCGGCGGGCCGTCGCTGATGTATGCGGCCGATTCTGTGCGCGCCTGGGAAGAATTCGGCGGCAAGATCTGACGCAAATGGTGAGCTGATTCCTGCTTCGGTGGGGATGCCGAAATAAGGAACGGCGCCGTTTTGCAACGGCGCCGTTCCTGTTATTTACAAAAGGTTGAGCAGGACACTTTGAACCTGGTCCCGGACGCGTCGCTTGCGGCAAAACTACATGCCGCGGCTCACACCCGCCGGAAGTGAAGTCTGATGCTTTCCGAACGGCTTATCCGCTATCGCCCTGAATCCGCTTCACGCGTTGGCGATACTGCCGCACGTTGTCGCCACTGATGCGCTTTTCCTGCGTGCCCTTTACCTCGTCGACCTTTTGGTCTCGCTCTGAACCGGTCACCGGCTTGGCCACGACCGCCGTTTCGTGTTCGAAATCGTGCGATTTGTCGGTGTTGCGGTAATAGCGGTACAAGGCCCAGTACAACCCGGTAGCACCGGCCGGTCCGAGCGCGAGCAGCCACATGCCTCCATCACTGCTCATCATGACGAGTGCCCCACGAGAAAGAGTGCAATGGCTTCCAGAAAGGTACCCACAGTGAGCGCCGCCATCAGGAGCTTCCACTGTTCTACCGGCACGCTGCCCATGGTCTCTCCGGTGCGCCCGTTCACCGCGATGTAATGCAGCATGCCGCCGTTGGGGCCGGGCTGATGGTAGGAATAGAGCCATACCGGCAGGTACATCGATACCCAGCGGGTGCCGTGCACACTTAGCTGTTCCTGTTCCCAGCGCACGCCACGATCAAAGCGCGATACTGACTTTTCGACCTGGGCGCGGGCGATCGACAGCAGCTCGTCTTCCAGCCGTGGGCGCAGTTTTTCCACGTCCATGTCGCGCTTTTCCGAAGTGATGCCGGCCAGGTAGGACGCGTTCCACTTCACCGCATTCTTGGTATCGAACGGCAGGATCGTGTTGATGATGTTGTTGGTGTTGGCGCGCGTGTCCAGATTGCCACGTTCGCTGGAAGACTCCAGCGGCAGGTCATCCACGGTGAAGTCTATTTGCCGCTCCACCTGATACACGTCGGCATCGTAATAAGTCTTCTTTTTGTCATCGCTGCCCTGCGTATAGCAGCGCGTCTCGATCTCGCCGTGGCCGGCGACCGCAGCGCTCGCGTTGCCATCGACGATCATGTACGGCAAGTAGACGGGAACGACGTTCTCGGGCGTGAACTGTTCCTTGAATGCCTTCAACGCGAACAGCCGTCGTTTATCCACAAACTGGCTGATGCGAGCGACCGCGTCATCTTTCTTGATGTGGAACGGCAGCACGGCGTCCGGCACCGCACCGTTCGGCACCTGCTCGTTGACGCCGAACACGTGGCGGCACCAATGGCAGCGTGCCGTCATCGCATTGGCCGTATTGACGGTGACCTCGGCGCCGCAACCGGGGCATTTGAAAGTCATCAGACTGGCCGTGTCAGCCTTGATGTCCTTGGCGCCAGAAGCGATGACCGTACCCTGCAACTGGTCAATGCCTTCGCCGAGCCCGAATTCCTCTTCGACCCCTTCGCCATGCCATTCGTGACGGCAGTACTGACAGATCAGCAGATCGGTGCCGGGCTTTTGTCGGATCTCGGTCGAGCCACATTTCGGGCAGCGGTTGAGGCCGTCCTTGAGCTCGGCAGCCGACGTATCGATGGCGACCGGGTCGGGTGCCTGCAATTCGTCGCGAATGGGCTGGGGCAGGGTGGCCGGATCAATCGGCACGCTGCCGCGTGGCGGCGGCACGTCCTGCGGCGAGCCAGGGCCAGTGGGTGGTGGAATCGGTGGCGGAGTGGTGGGCATAGGGGTCTGCGACTACCAGCGGAGGAATTCGACGGTGCCAGCGATGATCGGATGAGGTGGGTTGAATTCTTTTTCGTATTTCGAGGAGATGGCAACGCGGCCAGGACCGGTAAGCTTCAGCCACACGTTGCGGTTAGCGTAGTTGTTGCCGAAGAGGCCGCCAAAGATCGAGAACTGCGCACGCGGATACTCGGCGGTGAGAAACGTGGAAACGGTCAGGTCGCGATACAGCAATGCATCGGGCTTCACGTAGACCGTCTCGTGTGGTTTCAAGTCGCGGAACATCGTGTTGCCGGGCGAATGCAACAGGAGCAAGCCTTGTTCGTTCGGCGCGTGGAAGACATCGTCGTATTGTCCGAGCGGATACTCGGTCTCGGTCTCATCGCCATTGCGCACCCTGAAATACAGGTTGTTTGCCGTCGGTGAATACGTCACCGAGTCCGTCGCCGCGAGAAACGTATGGCTGCGCACCCACATGCTCTTGCCCTTGTCGAGCGGCAGCGACACGATTTCGCCAAGGTGGTTGTCCGACAAGGCCACATGCCCCGGCCCGGTCGCCTGCAACTGGAAGTTTTCCATCTTTGCGAGCAGACGGGTGACGAACGACTTGCCGTCCTTGTAGTTCGCCAGCTTGACGCTCGATTCGGCGAAGGTCAGCTTGTGGTGCGAGAACCAGATGCGGTCGCCCGGATGCAGATTGAAGTCCGCGACCGGCACGAACGTGCCAGTGATTTGCACATGCGAACGACCGAACTGGATGTGCGCCATGTCCGCGGCGCCGGGCAATTCTTCCCAACCCGAATCGGAAACCAGCTCACGCACCTTCGCGGGCGCGCCGCAGGTACGGCAAGTCGCGCTGGCGGTCAGCGGCGCGGTCATCCGGCAGTAGGGGCAAGGGTAAGCGTCAACCGAGCCAGGCGAAGTCTGCGTGCTCATCACTGCCGCCTCATTCGGAAAGATGATGGTGGTACATCGACTGGATGCCGACCCGGCCAGGACCGGTGAGCTGCGCTACGTACAGCTTCGAGAACAGGCCGGTTTTCACGCCTGGCACCGACACGGTGTCGAGTTTGACGGTGGAATCCTTGTAGAGAAACTTGCCAGCTTCGACCAGTATCGTCTCGCCCGCGGCGAGCGTGCGTTGCAGCACGTCGCCATTGCCATGCAGCATCAGCATGCCGGGCTGTGCCTGAGCGATGAAGCGATCGAGGTACATACCGTTGCCGCCGTGCAACAGGTTCACCAGGCCCTTGATGCGCACGAACGAATACGTCACCGAGTGCGAGGCCAGCAGGAAGGCGTGTTCGCGCACGTCGAGTTCCATGCCCGGGTGAATGGGCATCACCACCAGTTCGCCGGGCGCATCGCGCGAGAACGCAATCCGCCCAGGCCCTTTCGCGTATAGCACCGAATACGGCATGCCATGCGCGCGCCGACTGCTGGGCAGCTGGTACTGCTCCAATGGAACACCCGGTTCCTTCCACAACAGGGTGTGCTGTTCGAAATAAACCGCATCGCCTTGTTGCAGCGCGATGTCCGCAACCGGCACGTACTTGCCTTCGATTTGCAGGGTCGAATTGCCGAACTTGAACTCTTCCATGTCGCGCAAGCGTGGCGCTTCGCGCCAGCCCGAATCGGAAACCTTGTCTTTCACGTCCAGCGGGGCAGCGCAGGACACACATTGCAATGCGTCGGCCGCGTTGTTCATGCGGCACCACGAACAGACAATCATTTCCACGGCATTCCCCTTCCTTTTGCCAAACCGTTCATTGGGCGATGGGTGACGAGAAACTACCTCGGGACCTACAAGCCCAGCGCTTTGGCTTTTGCCGCATCGTAGTCGGCCTGCGTGATCAGACCAAGATCGAGCATTTCCTTGGCTTTCTTCAGTTTGGCGATCGGGTCGTCGGCAGGCGGCGCGACCGGAGCCGCCGGAGCCACCGGCTGCTGCAAGCTGCCCATGCCGCCCATCATGCCCGAGGCCATGCCAATGCCCATCATGCCCGCCGCACCGCCGTTTTCACCCGCCGACTGCATGCCCGCCGCAACGCTGGCCTGCAGATTGGAATTGCCGCGCGCACCGGAAAGCGCGTCGGCGCGCTGCACGGTCTTCAACAGTTCCCGCGTATTCGCGTCGTATTCAATGGAAACGATGGCCGTCTTGACGATGGCCAGGCCGCGATCGGATTTCCACTGGTAGGCGTTTTCCACCGCATCGGACAGGCTCTTGGCAAAGCCAAGCGAATCCTGCTGCAGTTTGGTGATGCGATGGCCCTTGTCGGCGTCGTTGGTGTACGCGCTGAACGCCGGTGCGAGTGAACCTACGACTTCGTTGAACAACTGGCTGGCCGCCGCATTGTCCAGGTCGGTGAAGTCGAACACCTGGCCAGGCTGCAAATAGCTTGCCGGCACGAAGTTTTTCACGAACAGGATCGGATCGACGATCTTCAGCGTGTAGGAGCCGCGCGTGACCGCGCCAACCTGGGTGTTGAGGAAGCTGTCGTCCCAGTAGATTTCCGATTGCGTACCGAAGCGGTTGTCCGGCAGTTCCTTCAGCGAGACGAAGAACGCCGCCTGCTGCGAGCCCGGCTGGCCACCGAACTTGAAACGCTCCCAGCTCTGCTTGATCAGCGAATCGACTATGCCACCGCCGGTGAAGATCGACGTCGAGTTGAGATCATCCGACTTCCACTCATAGCCGCCCGGTTCAGCCGCGAAGCCGGTGATCTTGCCGTCCTGAAACAGCAGCAGTCCGTAACCCTCGGGAACGACGATCTTCGAACCATTGGTGATGATGTTCGACGAACCGTGGGTATTCGAACCACGTCCGGCATTGGTGCCCTGCGGCACCGCGGCGAACAACGCCGCCGTCGCCGGCAGACCCTGTGGAACCGTGTAGAAGTCCTTCCACTGGTCAGCCAGCGTGCCACTGACCGAACCCACCACTGCCTGAATCAGACCCATGACATCTCTCCTTGGATTCGCGGCCGGGTAGGGTACCGACCATGCTCGGCGCACTATACCTGCAAGGCGGAGCAGTGCACTGTCGGGCAACGCTGGCGGGAAGGTTTGATGGTTGGCCAGAATGGCTGCCGCTGCTGGCGTCAGGTCACGGCCGGTGGGCTGCTCCGGCAGGTAAATCTGGCCAGCCAAGCAGCCTGTCCTGCATTGAGCCGCGTAGGCCACCAGGCTCGGCACGCGCAAACGAAGAACGGCGCCATTTCGCAACGGCGCCGTTCTGGTTTTTCACAATTGCTGGATCAGAGCGCTTCGAAAATACCCGCCGCGCCCATACCCGTACCAATGCACATGGTGACCATGCCGTACTTCTGCTTGCGACGGCGCATGCCGTGCACCAGGGTGGCAATGCGCACCGCACCGGTGGCACCGAGCGGATGGCCCAGCGCGATCGCACCGCCGAGTGGGTTGACCTTGCTTGGGTCGAGCTTGAGATCACCCATCACGGCCAGCGCCTGCGCGGCAAACGCTTCGTTGAGTTCGATCCAGTCCAGCTGATCCTGGGCAATGCCGGTCTGCTTGAGTGCCTTGGGAATTGCTGCCTTCGGCCCGATGCCCATGACTTCGGGCGGCACGCCGGCGACGGAGAAGCCAACGAAGCGGGCCAGCGGCTGCAGGTTGTATTCCTTGATGGCCTTTTCGCTGGCCAGCAGGATTGCACCGGCGCCGTCGGACATCTGGCTGGAGTTGCCGGCAGTGACGCTGCCGCCGAACTGGCCGTTGCGGAACACGGTCTTCAGCTTGGCCAGCACTTCCATGGTGGTGCCGGCACGCGGGCCTTCATCGGCCGTGATGTTGCGGCTGTCGGTGATGATCTGGCGGGTGGCGAGGTTCGGATAGTGATCATCCAGCGCGAACGGGCTGATCTCGTCATTGAACTCGCCGGCAGCCTGGGCGGCCAGTGCGCGGCGGTGGCTTTCCACGGCGAACGCATCCTGCTGCTCGCGGCTGACCTTCCACTGCTTGGCCACGTTCTCCGCGGTGATGCCCATGCCATAGGCGATGCCGATGTTTTCATCGCTGAAGATCGCGGGGTTCATGGCGATTTTGTGGCCCATCATCGGCACCATGCTCATGCTCTCGGTGCCGCCGGCGAGCATCAGGTCGTCTTCGCCGAGACGGATGCGGTCAGCCGCCATGGCCACGGCCTGCAGGCCGGACGAGCAGAAGCGGTTGATGGTGACGCCGGGCACGGTGTCGGGCAGGCCGGCCAGCAGCACGCCGATACGCGCCACGTTCATGCCTTGCTCGGCTTCGGGCATGGCGCAGCCGATGATCGCATCGCCGATGCGGTGCGGGTCGATGCCGGGGTATTGCGACATCACGCTGCGGATCACGTGGGCGAGCATGTCGTCCGGACGGGTGTTGCGGAACACGCCGCGCGGCGCCTTGCCGACCGGTGTGCGGGTGGCGGCGACGATGTAGGCGTCTTGCACTTGCTTGGTCATGGTTTGATTCTCAATAGAGTGGGAGCGGGGAACGGGGAACGGGGAACGTGCAGATGGCGCTTTGCTTGTTGCTGCCTGTACTGACGTTGCGTTCTCGTACCCTCCAATCAAAAGCGGTTGGAACCAGGTCTGGGGCAGGGCGGGATGGACATGTTTGCTGCGTCCTTCGCGTTCCCTGTTCCCCATTCCCTGTTTCCTGCTTAATTCCTCAATGGTTTGCCCGTGGTCATGGTGTGGGCGATGCGGGCCTGGGTTTTCTCCATCTTGGCCAGCTCCACGAAGTGCTTGCGTTCCAGCGCCAGCAACCATTCCTCATCAACGGTCGAGCCCCGCTCGATGACGCCGCCGCACAAGGTGTCAGCGATGCGCGTGGCGATGTCGATGTCATGCGGCGAGGCGAAGTAGCCGGCCTGCAGGTTGGCCAGCGAGGCCTTGAACGTGGCGGTGCCGACATCACCAGCGACCGGGATGGCGTTGGCAGGCATCGGTGGGCGGTAGCCACTTTCGGCCATCGCACCGGCGACCTGCTTGGCGATGTAGAGCAGCTCGTAGCTGTTGAACACGATCAGGTCGCTGTCGCGCAGCAGGCCGAGGTTCTTCGCCTCGAACGCGCTGGCGGAAACCTTGGCCATCGCCACCGTCTCGAACACCTTCTTCAGCTCTTCGAACGGATCGGCCGGGTTCGCCTTGGCCGCGCGGATCGCCAGTTCATGCAGACCGCCACCGGCCGGCAGCAGGCCGACGCCAGCCTCGACCAGACCGATATAGCTTTCCAGCGCCGCGACAGTGCGCGCCGAATGCATCTGGAACTCGCAGCCGCCGCCGAAGGCCATGCCACGCACGGCCGATACCACCGGTACTAGCGAATGCTTGATCGCCATACTCGTGCGCTGGAAGTTGGCGACCATCTTGTCGAACGCGTCGAACTTGCCTTCCTTCAGCAAGCCGAGCGCGCCCTTCAGATCCGCGCCGGCGGAGAACGGTTCGCCGGTCTGCCAGATCACTACCGCCTTGAGCTGTTCTTCGGCAAGCTTGATCGCGTGCTGCACACCATCGAGGACGTGGTCGTTGACCGTGTTCATCTTGGTCTTGAACGAGAGGATGCCGATTCCGTCGTCGCCCAGCGTCCACAGACGCACGCCATCGTTCTCCCACACGGTGGTGCCGGTGTCGAACTTCTCGCCGAGGATCGGATCGGGGAACAACTGACGCTTGTACACCGGGTGCTGCGAACGCGGCTTGTCGGCGTTGGCGCTGGCCGAGTACGAACCGTCCTTGCCGTGCACGCCCTTGCGGCCGTCGGTGACCCAGCCGGGCAGCGGCGCATTGCTCATCGCCTTGCCGGCGGTGATGTCTTCGTTGATCCACGCGGCGATCTGCTGCCAGCCGGCAGCCTGCCAGGTCTCGAACGGCCCGAGCTTCCAGCCGTAACCCCAACGGATCGCGAAATCGACGTCGCGGGCGGTGTCGGCGATATCAGCCAGATGGTAGGCCGTGTAGTGGAACAGGTCGCGGAAGGTCGCCCAGATGAACTGGGCCTGCGGATCGCTGGACGCGCGCAGCTTGCCGAACTTTTCGGCCGGGTCCTTGATCGCCAGGATCGCGGCTACTTCGTCGGATGGCTTTTGTTCGGACGGGCGGAAGTCCTGCTTCGCGACATCCAGTACGACGATGTCCTTGCCAACTTTCTTGTAGAAGCCGCCGCCCGTCTTCTGGCCCAGCGCGCCTTTCTCGATCAGTCCGGCCAGCCACACCGGCGCCTTGAAGTACTGGTGCCACGGGTCGTCGGGCAGGGTGTCGGCCATGGTCTTGATGACGTGAGCCATGGTGTCCAGACCAACCACGTCGGCGGTGCGATAAGTGGCACTCTTCGGGCGACCCAGCGCCGGACCGGTGAGCGCGTCGACCGTATCGAAGCCGAGCTTGAACTGGTCGGTGTGATACATGGCCGCCAGCATCGAGAACACGCCGATACGGTTGCCGATGAAGTTCGGGGTGTCCTTGGCGATCACCACGCCCTTGCCGACGGTCGTAACGAGGAAGGCTTCGAGGCCGTCCAGCACCTTCTTGTCGGTGAGCTTGGTCGGGATCAACTCGACGAGGTGCATGTAGCGCGGGGGATTGAAGAAATGCACGCCGCAAAAGCGATGGCGCATTTCTTCCGGCAGTGCCTCGGCCAGCTGGGTGATCGACAGGCCCGAGGTATTGGAGGCGATGACGGCGGTCTTGGACAAATGGCCGGCGATCTTCTTGTACAGGTCGAGCTTCCAGTCCATCCGCTCGGCGATCGCTTCGATCACCAGATCGACATCCTTCAGGTGGTCAAGGTCGTCGTCGTAATTGGCCGGGATGATCGAGGCGGCGAAGGCCTTGTCGGCCAGCGGGGCCGGTGACAGCTTGGCCAGGTTGGCGATCGCCTTCAGCGCGATGCCGCTCTTCGGGCCTTCCTTTGCAGGCAGGTCGAACAAGACGGTTTCGACGCCGGCATTGGTCAGGTGCGCGGCAATCTGCGCGCCCATGACACCGGCGCCCAGCACGGCGGCTTTGCGGATGCGCAAGCCGGAGGTGGGGGAGGATGCAGCAGTCATTGGCTTCTCCATACGTACGAATGATGGGACAGGTGAATCAGGGATGGCTCAGGCCGGCGACGGCAAAGCGGATCAGGTGGTTGGCGGTCTGTTCGCGGTGGGCGTGTTCGCTAACGTCCTTCGGGCGCTGGATCATGCCGAAGCCGGACATCGCATGGGTCAGCGCACCGGTCACGAGGTCGATGCGCCAATACAGTTCTGATTTGGCCAGTTGGGGCAGCAGGCGGGCGAATTCAGCGGTGAACTGACGCATTACGTGGCCGTAGTTGTTGGACAGGAACTGGCGCAGGGTGTCGTCGTGTTCAGCAAAGGCGCGGGCCAGCACGCGCATGAACAGGGCGCCGCTGTTGTCATGTGAAAGGTCGATCGCTGGGCGAATGAAGGCCTCAAGCACGTCTTCAAGCGTGGTTTCCGGGGCGCCCGCGATACGCGCCAGTGCCTTCAGTCGGCTGGCGTTCAGGGCATCCAGCCGGCGCCGAAACACTTCCTCGACCAGCTTTTCCTTCGAACCGAAGTGGTAATTGACCGCTGCAAGATTGACTCCCGCGTTGGTCGTCAGCTGGCGCAACGAAGCGCCCTCGAAGCCGCGCTGGGCAAACAGCAGCTCGGCGGCGCCGAGTATTCGTTCCTTGGTTGAGACGGAGCTGTTCACAAGCAGAGCCATCCATCGGCCGGAGGCCAGTTCAAACGATCGTTTGAGCATAAGCGGATAGCCCTGCAACCGTCAAACAATCGTTTGTTGCAAACGCACCGCAACTTGCGTAAGAGTTAGAATCTGTCACACTTTAGTGAGCTAAATCCCCAATCTCTGACAGATTTGGCCTACTGCCGGCCCAGATCGGCGACCACCTTTTCCCATTCATCCGTTTTTTCCGGAGCAGACCCGTATGGCGCTTGAGCGCACTCTTTCCATCATCAAGCCCGACGCCGTTGCCAAGAACGTCATCGGCCAGATTTATGCACGCTTCGAGAAAGCTGGTCTGAAGATCGTTGCTGCCAAGATGAAGCAGCTGTCGCGCAAGGAAGCCGAAGGCTTTTACGCCGTGCACAGCGCGCGGCCGTTCTTCAATGCTTTGGTCGAATTCATGATTTCCGGCCCGGTGATGATCACCGCGCTGGAAGGCGAGAATGCCGTGCTGGCTCACCGCGACCTGATGGGTGCCACCAACCCGAAGGAAGCCGCGCCGGGCACGATCCGCGCCGACTTCGCCGAGTCGATCGACGCCAATGCCGTTCACGGCTCCGACGCCGTCGACACCGCGATGGGCGAGATTGCCTATTTCTTCGCGGCCACTGAGATTTGTTCGAGGTAAGTTTTGAATCAGGTCATGACCACTACTGCGACCCCCAAGGTCAATTTGCTCGACTTTGATCGGCAGGGTTTGCGTGATTTTTTCACGCAGATCGGCGAGAAGCCTTATCGCGCCGAGCAGGTGATGAAGTGGATTTACCACGACCTGGAAGACAACTTCGAAAACATGACCGACGTGGGCAAGGCGCTGCGCGCCAAGCTCACCGAGGTTTGCTACATCGGCGCACCGAAGACGTTGCTGGACAAGGTCGCCACCGACGGCACGCACAAGTGGCTGCTGGGCATGGACAGCGGCAATGCGATCGAGACGGTCTACATTCCCGAGCCCACCCGCGGCACGTTGTGCGTTTCCTCGCAAATTGGCTGCGCGCTGAACTGCAGCTTCTGCTCCACCGGCGCGCAGGGCTTCAACCGCAACCTGTCAACCGCCGAAATCATCGGCCAGGTCTGGGTAGCGGCAAAGTACCTCGGCAACGTGACGCATCAGAATCGTCGTATCACCAATGTGGTGATGATGGGGATGGGCGAGCCGCTGGCCAATTTCGAGCCCGTGCTGAAGGCGATGAAGTTGATGCGCGACGACCTGGGCTTCGGCCTGGCCGCCAAGCGCGTCACGCTGTCCACCGCTGGCATGGTACCGCTGATCGACCAGCTGTCTGATTCGATCGACGTGTCCCTGGCTGTCTCGTTGCACGCCGCGAATGACGATCTTCGCACCGAACTGATGCCGATCAACAAGCGTTACCCGATCGCCGACCTGCTGGCTGCCTGCCAGCGCTGGGTAGCACGCAAGCCGCGCACTTCAATCACCTTTGAATACACTTTGATGAAGGGCATCAATGACCAGCCCGAGCACGTCCGTCAGTTGATCAAGCTGATGCGCAAGCTGCCCACCTGCAAGGTCAATCTGATTCCGTTCAATCCGTTCCCTGGCACCCAGTTCAAGCGTTCGGATGCCGCCGATATCCATCAGTTCCAGACCCAGTTGCTGAATGCGGGTGTGTTGACCATGTTGCGGCGGACCCGCGGCGACGACATTGACGCCGCCTGTGGCCAATTGGCGGGGCAGGTTGCCGACCGCACCCGGCGCAGCGCCGATATCAAGAAACGTCAGGAAGAGGGGGCATCGCATGCGGTTTGAGCGGGTAGTGTTCATCAGTCTCTGGTTGCCGCTGGCCGGCTGCGTTACCACGCACAGCGACAGCAGTTCGCTCGGCAAGAGCATGCCGCAAACGAGTGCAGCCACCCAGGCCAGTGATGCTGCCCGAATCCATACCGAGCTGGCCCAGCGATACATGCAGTCCGGGGACTTGGAAACTGCACTGGAAAAAGTCACCAAGGCACTGCAGTTCGACCCGCGCTATGCGCCGGCACATACCGTGATTGCGGTGATCTACGAGCGCATCAACAAGTTGCCCGAAGCGGAAGAACACTATCGCAAGGCGGTGGCGCTGGAGCCGAACAAGGGCGCCCCCAACAACAATCTGGGTGTCTTCCTCTGCCATACCGGGAAAATCGTCGAGGCCGACCAGTATTTCAGGAAGGCGATTACCGACCCGTTTTACCAAACCCCTGATGTGGCATTGACCAATGAGGGCGTCTGCCAATTGCGCAACAACGACGTGGCCGGTGCGGAAAAGAGTTTTCGTGACGCCATCGCAAGAAACCCGGCGAATGGTGAGGCACTGTTCCAGCTTGCAAATACGCTTTACCTGAACAAGGATGCGTTCCGCGCCAGGGCATTTCTCCAGCGGTTTGAGGGGCTGGGCAAGCCTACGGCAGCATCACTCAAGCTTGGTCATGACATCGAATCTCTGTTGGGCAACAAGGATGGTGCCCTTACCTACAGCAAGCGATTGCTTAGCCAGTTCCCGGACTCGGAACAGGCGCAGGCTCTGAACGCAACTACCCGCCAATGACTTCCATGCCATCACAATCGGCCGGCCAGACTTCCGACAAGTCGGATCTGTTCGGTATCAATTTGCTCAACATGGATGTGTCAGTCACAGACCCTCACGCGGCCAGTTTCGGCAGTCGCCTGCATGCGGCTCGTGAAGCGCGTGGGCTGGATATCGAAGGCTGTGCGCACGCGCTCCGGCTTGCTGGCAAGATCCTCCGACAGCTTGAGCACGACCAGTACGAAGGCATCGACTCCAAGGTTTATCTGGCCAGCTATATCGCAAAATACGCTCGTCACCTCGGCATCAACGAGGTATCCATCCAGGTCGAACTTGACCGTATCAAGCAGGTCGATGCACCACTGGTGGCCACGGGCGGTATTTCGCATTCACGCTTCCTGCTGGACCGCTACGCCACCGCAGCTACTTACGTGGTACTGACAGCCGTGATCGTGGTGCCGATGGTCTGGCTGGGCGTGCGCGGCACGCTGGATCGCAGCCTTACCCACCTGGCTCCGCTGGACGCCGCGCCAGTGGCGCAGATCGAAGCACCCGCGCTGCAATCCGCGAACAGCAACCAGCCTACCGCAGACGCCGTTGCGACAGCGCCATTGACCACCCCGACACTGACCATGCAGAGCGAGAATCAGCCGCTGCTCGCGTCAATGGCGCCGTTTCCCAGTCTGGAAAACAGCAGCCTTTCCCCGGTGCAGCCAGCCGCATTGCCAGTCGAAACGGGAGTTGGCAGCCACAGCCTGAGTCTCAGCCTGTCGTCAGCCAGTTGGGTAGAAGTGATCCAGACTGACGGTACGCGACTGGAATATGGCCTGCTTGCGGCCGGTACCAGCAAGACCTACCACAGCAATCAGGCCCTGGACGTGCGCATCGGTAACGCCAGCGGCGCACAGGTGGTGATTGATGGTGCTTCGGTGGGGCTGGACGATTTCCGTCGCGCCAATGTGGCCCATTTCCGCATGCAGATGCAGGGCGGCAAGGCATCCGCAGCCACCCTCTGATCACCAGCGCAGGCCGCTTCGCGCGCGCCATTTCGGTTATGCTTGCCCACTGACGTCCGCTCGGTAACGCGTGGACGCAATCGGCTTTTCCCTTGGTTTACTGTACTGGCCCCTGCACGCGTCCGCGGGCGCGCGGCCTTTTGAATGGTGATTGCATGGCATTTGAAGAATACGACAAGTACGAGCAGAGCGAGCTGGTCCAGAAGTGGCTGCGCGAGAATGGAGTGTCGATCGTCGTGGGTATCGCGATCGGCCTGGTCGGCATCTTCGGATGGCAGCAGTGGCGTGGTCATCAGGCACAAAACGAGGCCAACGCTTCAGAGCTCTATCAACAGGTGCAGGTCGCGCAAGCATCCGGCAAGAGCGAGATCGCCTCGCAGCTGACGGACCAGCTGATGAAGGATTACGCAAAATCGCCATTTGCCGTGTTCGCTGTGAGCGATCGCGCCAAACAGCAGCTTGAAGCCAAGCAACTGGACAAGGCCGAGGCTTCGCTGGAATGGGCGGAAGCCCACGCCAACCCAGCGCCATTGAAGTCACTCACCCAACTGCGCATCGCACAGGTGGAACTGGCCAACAACAACGGCAAGGCAGCCTTGGCCACGCTCGACAAAATTCCGGCCGACAGCTACCCGGGGCTGGCGCAGGAACTCCGTGGAGATGTGCTGGTCAAGCTTGGACGTACGGACGAAGCACGCAAGACCTATCAGGCTGCGATGTCGGCGCTGGGCGAGGAAGCACCGCAACGCGGTGCGCTGCAGATGAAAATCGATGACCTGGCCACGGCCGGGAAGCAGGGTGCATGAAAAAATTTCTGTTGATCACGCTGGTTTCGCTGGGAACACTTGCCGGCTGCCATTCCTTCAAGAAGGAAAACGTCCAGCCGCCAACGCCGCTGGCCAAGGATTTCAAGCCGACGGTACAGGTTACCCGGCTGTGGAAGGCCACGGTCGGTGACGGTGCCCAGGCCAGCGGCGTGCGTTTGCGCCCGGCCGTGGTCGGTGGCGTCCTGTATGCCGACAGCACCGATGGCAAGATTGCCGCGTTCGATGCCACCAGTGGCAAGACACTGTGGTCAAAGAGTTCGAAGACGCACGGCTGGTTCGGCTGGGGCGACAAAAAGCGCAAGGACGCCCTCTATGCGGGCGGCCCTGCCGTCGACGGCGACCTGCTCACCGTTGGCACGCTGGACGGCCATGTTTATGCCATGAGCGCCAAAGATGGCACCCCGCGCTGGGATGTCGAAGTAAGCAGCGAAGTCATGGCCTCGCCGGTGATCGTCGGCGACCTGGTGGTCGTGCGTACCGGTGATGGACGCATCTACGCCTTGGACGCCACCGATGGCCACCGCCGCTGGGTCTATGACCAAGGCTCGGTGCCACTGCTGAGCCTGCGTGGCAATGGCCCCGTGCTTGCTGCCAACGGCGTGCTGTTCTTCGGCAGCGATGACGGCAAGCTGGTTGCCTTGCGCCTGGACAACGGCGCCAAGCTGTGGGAACAAAAACTGGCCAGTGGCGAAGGCCGTACTGAAATTGATCGTCTGAGCGACGCCGATGGCGCCATTCTGCTGGGCGGAACAACTTTGTACGGTGCGGCTTATCACGGCAATCTGACCGCTATCGATGGGCCGAGCGGCCGCCCGCTATGGTCGCATCCATTCTCCACCTTCGGCTCGCTGGCGCTCACGGACAACGCACTTTTTGGCGTGAATGACCAATCCCAGGTGTGGTCGTTCGACCGCAGCACCGGCACCGACATGTGGAAGAACGACGCGCTGAAGTATCGCTGGGTCACCGGTCCGGCCGTGCAGGGCAACTACGTGGTGGTGGGTGACATGGAAGGCTACGTGCACTGGCTGCAAACCGGTGACGGCGCGTTGGCCGCGCGTGAGCGTCTGTCGAAGAAGGCGATTCGCGCCCAGCCTCTGGTGGTTGGCAACATTGTTTACGTCGAGGACGTCGAGGGCCATATTGGCGCCTACCGTCTGTCCTCGCCCTGATTGCTGGAACGAAGTACATATCATGCTGCCCGTTGTCGCACTGGTTGGTCGTCCGAATGTCGGTAAATCGACCCTGTTCAATGTGCTGACGCGCAGTCGTGACGCCCTTGTGGCTGACATGCCGGGCGTCACTCGGGATCGTCACTACGGCGTCTGCCGCAGTGGCGATCGGCCGTTCGTGGTGGTTGATACCGGTGGTCTGTCCGGTGTCGAGGACGCCATGGACGTGCTCACCGCCAAGCAGGTGCGGCTGGCGATCGAGGAAGCCAACATCCTGGTTTTCGTGATCGACGCCCGTGACGGGCTGCTGCCGCAAGACTATGTGATCCTCGGCGAACTGCGTCGCAGCGGCAAGCCGATCGTCGCGGTCGTGAACAAGACCGATGGTCTGGACGAAGATGCCGTACTGGCCGAATTTTCGGCCTTCGGCATCGCCACGATGCTGCCGCTGTCGGCTGCACACAACCGCGGCACCGATGACCTGATCCGTCTGGTGCTGCCGATGCTGCCTGCCGACGACGAAGATGCCGTCGACGCAAACGCCGAGGATGGCACCATCCGCGTAGCCATCGTCGGCCGTCCAAACGCGGGCAAGTCAACCCTGATCAATCGCCTGCTCGGTGAGGAACGGTTGATCGTCTCCGACGTTGCGGGCACCACGCGTGACCCGATCCGTGTGCCGCTGGAACGTGACGGCAAGCGCTACACGCTGATCGACACCGCCGGCATCCGGCGCAAGGCCCGGGTCGAGGAAGCCGTCGAGAAGTTCAGCGTGATCAAGACGCTGCAGTCAATCGCCGCCGCCCAGGTGGTGGTGGTGATGATCGATGCGCGCGAAAATCTGGCCGACCAGGATCTCACCCTGATCGGTTACGCGATGGACGAGGGCAGGGCACTGGTCATCGCGATCAACAAGTGGGACGACATGGATCAGTACCAGCGCGACGAATGTCGTCGTGCACTGGATCGCCGATTGGTGTTCGTGAGCTGGGCCAAGCAGGTACAGATATCCGCGCTGCACGGCTCGGGGCTGCGCGAACTGATGACGGCCGTAGTACGCGCACACGCTTCGGCAACCAAGGTGCTAGTGTCTTCTGACCTGACCAAGACGCTGGAAAAAGCTTACGAAAGCTACCAACCGCCGCTGGTCAACGGGCATGCGCCGAAGCTGCGTTTCGCGCATCCGGGCGGCAGCAATCCGCCGACCATCGTGATTCACGGTACCCGCACCAAGCACATTGCACCGGCCTACCAGCGCTATCTGGAAAACTTCTTCCGCAAGCGCTACAAGCTGGAAGGTACGCCGATTCGCATTGCGTTCCGCGAGGGTGAAAACCCGTATGCCGGACGCAAGAAAGTGTTGACCAAGGAACAGCAGCACAAGGCCCGTCGTCGCAAGAGCGAACTGATCAGCCGCACGCGCTGAGAACGCTTCGGGCAACGACCTCAGGCAAGGTCCTGCGGTATGCAGCCGTAGACCGCTGCGTCGTGTGCATGGTCGTTTATCCACAGCCGCTGTCGAGCAACCGCCTCGAACCGTGCGCCAAGCCGTTCTGCCACTGTGCGACTGGCGAGGTTGTCCGGCAGGATCACGATTTCGATGCGGGCCAGCCCGAGCTGCTCGAAGCCAAAACGTGCAATGCCTCGCGCCGCGGCAACGGCCACGCCACTCCGCTGGCAGGTTTCGCGCACCCAGTAACCCAGGTTCGCGCTGCGGTGTTGCTTGTTGATCTGGTTGAGCCCCACACCGCCGAGCAACTGGCTTGAAGCGACGTCGAATATTGGGAACGCAAAATGCTCACCGGCGGCCCAGCCAGCCCGGCAAAGTGCGACCCAGGACAATGCATCAGCCACCTCGTAGCCCGCACGACACCAAGGCAACCAGCGTCCGACGCTCCTCACCGACTCATCTACGGCCTCGACCAGCAACCGCGCATCCGATTCCCGCCATGGCCGCAGCAACAAGCGGCCATCGCTCAATTCGGTGTTGGCAAGTGGAAGTGCAAGAGTGTCCATGGGTCCGTCGTTTGTGTGCATGTCATCCAGCCCGGATAATGCACGACTCCACAGCAGGTGACACGCATGAGCGCACGCATACTTGACGGCAAACGCATCGCACAGGAATTGCTTGAGCGCGTTGGGCTGCGTGTCAGTGAACGCGTGCAGCAGGGCTTGTCTGCACCTGGACTGGCCGTTGTGCTGGTCGGCAGTGATGCCGCCTCGTCAGTTTACGTCCGCAACAAGCGCAAGGCCTGTCATCAGGTGGGCTTCCGCTCGTTCGACCACGATCTGCCTGCGAACACCACCCAGCAGGAGTTGTTCGCCTTGATCGACCGACTCAACGCCGACCCGGAAGTGCACGGCATCCTGGTGCAGTCGCCGTTGCCCGAACACATCGACGAAGACGCGCTGGTTGATCGCATTGATCCGAACAAGGACGTCGACGGTTTTCAGGCGATCAATGTGGGCCGTCTGGCGCTGCGTCGATTCGGCCTGCGTCCATGCACACCGAAGGGCGTGATGACCCTGCTGGGTCACACCGATCGACCGGTGCGCGGCCAGCACGCCGTAGTGATTGGCGTGTCGAACCATGTCGGTCGTCCGCTGGTACTCGAACTGATGATCGCCGGTTGCACCACCACCTCGTGCCACCGTTTCACGCGTGACCTGGAAGGCTTTGTTCGCCAGGCCGACATCGTGATCGTGGCCGTCGGCAAGCCTGGCCTGGTCAAAGGCGACTGGATCAAGCCGGGCGCCGTGGTGATCGACGTGGGAATCAACCGGCTCGATGATGGTCGTCTGGTCGGAGACGTGGAATTTGCTCCGGCAGCCGAACGGGCCAGCTGGATCACGCCGGTTCCCGGCGGGGTCGGGCCGATGACGGTCGCCACGCTGATGGAGAACACGCTGGAAGCAGCCGAAGCCCATTTGCAGCTCATGCAGGCGCACTGAGCTTCGTTGGCAAGCCTGGATTCAGGCTCGCATCTGGCAGGCCATACGGCAGAGCGCGTATAATTCCCTCTTTGCAGCGGGGCAATTTCATGCGCATTCTCGCCGAGGCACTGACCTACGACGACGTCTTCCTTGTTCCGGGCCACTCCATCGTGCTGCCGCGCGACGTGAATACCTCGACGCGATTCACCCGCGACCTGCGCCTGAACATCCCGATCGTGTCCGCCGCCATGGACACCGTCACCGAAGCCCGACTCGCCATTACCATGGCGCAAAACGGCGGCATCGGTATCATCCACAAGAACATGACCGCCGAGCAGCAGGCCGCCGAAGTGCGCCTGGTGAAGAAATTCGAAGCCGGTGTGATCCGCAGTCCGATCACGGTGACGCCCGAAACGTCCATTCGCGAAGTGTTGCGCCTGACTCACGCGCACAACATCTCCGGCGTACCCGTGGTCGATGGCGCACGTCTGGTCGGTATCGTCACCAGTCGCGACCTGCGCTTCGAGCGCAAGCTGGACGACCCGGTGCGCAATATCATGACGCGCCAGGACAAGCTGATTACCGTGCGCGAAGGCGCCGCTCAGGACGACGTGCTGCAGTTGCTGCACACGCACCGCATCGAAAAGGTATTGGTGGTCAACGACGAGTTCCAGCTGCGCGGGCTGATCACCGTCAAGGACATCCAGAAGGCGAGCGACAATCCACATTCCGCCAAAGACCGTCAGGAAGCGCTGCTGGTCGGCGCGGCCGTGGGCGTTGCCGGTGACACCGAACAACGCGTAGCGGCACTGGTGGATGCCGGCGTTGACGTGCTGGTTGTCGACACCGCGCATGGCCATTCGCAGGGTGTGATCGATCGCGTGGGCTGGGTCAAGAAGCACTACCCACAGGTGCAGGTCGTTGCGGGCAACATCGTTACTGGCGAAGCGGCGCGAGCACTGCTCGACGTGGGCGCCGACGCAGTCAAGGTCGGCGTCGGTCCGGGGTCGATCTGCACTACGCGCGTGGTGGCTGGCGTTGGCGTGCCACAAATCACCGCGATCGACATGGTCGCCACCGCGCTGAAGGGAGAAATTCCGCTGATCGCCGATGGCGGCATCCGCTATTCCGGTGACATCCCCAAGGCGCTCGCCGCCGGTGCGTCGAGCGTGATGCTCGGCTCGATGTTCGCCGGCACCGAAGAATCGCCTGGCGAAGTCGAACTGTTCCAAGGGCGCTCGTACAAGAGCTACCGCGGCATGGGCTCGATCGGCGCGATGCAGTTGGGTTCGAAGGATCGCTATTTCCAGGATGACGCCGACGCCGACAAGCTGGTTCCCGAAGGCATCGAAGGCCGTGTGCCCTACCGTGGCCCGCTGCGCAACATCATCCACCAGCTGATCGGTGGTTTGCGTGCGTCGATGGGTTACCTGGGTGCAGCCACGGTCGAGGAAGTGCAGCAAAAAGCGCAATTCGTCAAGGTCACTTCCGCTGGCGTCACTGAAGCGCATCCGCATGACATCCAGATCACCAAGGAAGCGCCGAATTACCGGCTCAACTCGTGACTGACGCGCCGGCCTGAGGGCCGGCGCCTTGTTTTACACGTAGCTCCCGGCGCAGCCGGTGCTGCAGAACTTCCAAGATCAAAGGCGTCGACTGGGCCAACAGGCCTGGCGGCGAAACCGGACCGATGACCAATATCCATAACGACAAGATCCTGATTCTCGACTTCGGCGCGCAATACACCCAGTTGATCGCGCGCCGCGTGCGCGAGCTTGGCGTGTACTGCGAGATCTGGGCGTGGGATCACGATCCGACCGAGATCGCCGGCTTCGGCGCGAAGGGCATCATCCTGTCTGGTGGTCCGGAGTCGACCACGTTGGCCGACGCTCCAAAGGCACCGCTGCAAGTGTTCGATTCGGGTTTGCCGATACTCGGCATCTGCTACGGCATGCAGACCCTGGCGGCGCAGCTTGGTGGCGCAACCGAGGCTGCTGAAGCCCGTGAATTTGGTCACGCCATCGTCGACATCGCGGCGAACAGCCAGCTGTTTGATGGCCTGAGTGATCATCCGGGCGTTCACAAGCTGGACGTCTGGATGAGTCACGGCGACCACGTAGCGAAAGTCCCGCCGGGGTTCACCATTACCGGCACCACCGACCGCATCCCGGTCGCGGTGATGGAGAATCAGGAAAAGCGCTGGTACGGCGTGCAGTTCCATCCCGAAGTGACGCATACGAAGCAGGGCGGGGCATTGCTCAAGCGCTTCATCACCGAGATTTGCGGCTGCGCCACGCTGTGGACCGCGGCCAACATCATCGACGACCAGATCGCCCGCGTGCGCGAGCAGGTGGGCGCCGATCACGTGTTGCTCGGCCTGTCCGGTGGCGTTGATTCGTCCGTGGTAGCCGCCTTGCTGCACCAAGCCATCGGCAAACAATTGACCTGCGTGTTCGTCGATACCGGGTTGCTGCGTTGGCAGGAAGGCGACCAGGTGATGGCCACCATGGCCGAGAACATGGGCGTCAAGGTGATCCGCGTGAACGCCGCCGATCGCTACTTCAAGGGACTCGAAGGCGTCGCCGATCCCGAAGCCAAGCGCAAGATCATTGGCGGTTTGTTCGTCGAGATCTTCGACGAGGAATCCGCCAAACTGACCGCCGTCGGCGACGGTGAAGTGAAATGGTTGGCGCAGGGCACGATCTACCCCGATGTGATCGAGTCGGCCGGCAGCAAAACCGGCAAAGCGCACGTTATCAAGAGTCACCACAACGTCGGTGGTCTGCCGGCGCATATGAAGCTGAAGCTGGTCGAGCCACTGCGCGAGTTGTTCAAGGATGAAGTTCGCCGGATCGGCGTGGAACTCGGCCTGCCCCGTGCGATGGTCTATCGCCACCCGTTCCCGGGGCCGGGTTTGGGCGTGCGCATCCTCGGCGAAGTTAAGCGCGAGTACGCCGAACTGCTGGCCCAGGCCGATGCGATCTTCATCGACGAGCTGCGCAAGGCCGATCTATACGACAAGACCAGCCAGGCCTTTGCGGTATTCCTGCCGGTCAAATCGGTGGGCGTGGTCGGTGACGCACGCGCCTACGAATGGGTAATTGCATTGCGTGCCGTGGAAACCATCGATTTCATGACCGCACATTGGGCGCACTTGCCGTACGAATTTCTCGGCAAGGTATCAAATAGAATTATCAATGAGTTACGCGGTGTTTCTCGTGTTGTTTATGACATAAGTGGCAAGCCGCCAGCCACGATCGAGTGGGAATAAGCCAATCAACCACTTGCATACAACATGCGCAGGCCGGCAACTTGCCTGCCGTGGCATGTTGTGACAATAATTCATTGAAATGACTGACGAAATTCAGAGCATCTCCGGCGAATTCTCGCCCATCGATGCGGAGTACATGCAGCGGGCGCTGCAACTGGCGGCCCACGCACGCGATGCCGAAGGCGAAGTCCCAGTTGGTGCCGTGTTGGTGCAGGGCGCCGAGATCGTCGGTTTGGGCTGGAATCGCAACATCACCTTGCACGATCCCACAGCCCACGCCGAAATCATGGCCATGCGTGCCGCCGGCGAGAAGCTCGCGAATCATCGTCTGTCCGGCGCCACCCTGTACGTCACTCTCGAACCGTGCTCGATGTGTGCCATGGCAATGATCCACGCCAGGCTGAGCAGGGTGGTTTATGCGGCAGCCGACCCCAAGACCGGGGCCGCCGGCAGCGTGTTCGATACCTTGACCGATCCACGCCACAACCATCGCATAAAAGTGGATGGTGGCTTGCTGGCAGAAGAATCCGCCCGGATGTTGCGCGAATTCTTCCGCGCTCGCCGCTGAACGTCAGTGGTCAACCGGTGGCGCTCCCGCTGCAGCCAGACTTGTCTCGTCACACCTGCGGGCAGTTTGATCCAGCAACTGCAGCTGCAGCCCCCAAGGCACCACGAAATCCTGTGCCATGTGGCCGGCCCCGCGCACCACAAACCATCTGGTGAGGCCCGCCACTCACGGTAACGCCGCAATGACGTAGCCATGCGCCGGCGTGCAGTACATCACCCCAGATACACGGGAATAGCGTTGCTGTCTTGCTTGATACGGGAGCAGGGGGCGCGCTACCAGCGGCGATCAATTCGACGACCAAACCTTGGTCGCAGGAACGCAAAGAGATTCCGGCATGCCTGAAGCCAGCTCGGTTTGCGGCGTCATCAGGCGGCAACCAAGCACATCCTGGAAGAACGTCGCCGTCTGTGCCATATCAGGCATCGTCACCCTGACACAGATGCCCACTGCGCTTTCCTCGATGAACGAACATGGCGAGGCCTGACATCGTTTCCACGCAGGAACAGACCGATCAACGACGCCGGGTTGATTCGTCATGCAGCGAACCCGATCATTGCCACAGGTAACATTGTGGACCGGCACAAGCGGCATCGATTCGGTCATCCGTCATTCGACCTGGAGCCATGCAAATGAAGCGTTTCATCGATCAGCTTTTGCAACGACCGCGGGTCCGACTGGCAGAGGCGCACGCCATTCGCCGTGCGTCGCGAGGCCGCATGAGCACAGTCAACAGCGGGCTGCTTGCAGAAGATGGATACGACTGGCTGTCACAGATCAGACCCATGCAAACGGCACGACCCAAACAGCGATAGACGCTCCAATTAACGGCCGACGTAGCGTTGGCGCTTCCAGACAAATCTGTGGAGGCTTATTTCGTATTTGACATAATATACATTATGCGAAATTGTTGACACGTGCATCGTAGATGTTTGGACGAGATGGCTGCTCACCCAAGTGCGCGGAACTAAATGTTGTTCTTTTCTGCCGAAAGGGGGCCAATGCTAACAAGCATGTAACACTCTACGAAATGATCGACATTTGTTGCATGCAGTGATTTCTCCCCAACCAGTGCGTTACACGTACCCAAATGCAGCGGACAATCACCGTCATGTTGCAACTGCTGCGCTCAACAATCCCTAGTTTACACGTCACGGCCGTGGTGCAATTGCAACTGCTCCTGTGAGAATTCCAGCGATTGTGGATGCGAACTGTTTGGTGCCTAAGTGTGCTCACATGCGCTGTAAATTCGCTCTAGAGCAAGCAAGGCAATAACGATCACTTTCTACGACGCCTTTTTAAAGGTAGACCAGGATACATACTCAGCTAGAGTTATGGAGACCATGACCGTGAGTTCCAGTTTTGAAGGTTTGGAAGAACGAATTCTGTACAGTTCCAAATCGTCTGCAGAAGTCGCTCAGCTCCTGAACTTTTCCCCATCGCGTACGTTCAGCCTCAGGTCTTGGGTCGGTAATATGCGCCGGCTACATAAGCTGTGGGGGGTTTGGTCCGCGGAGGACCGCGTTTTTGTATATCCCGCTTTTCAATTCAACCAACGCGGCACCCTCCCTCGTTTGCAGGAGATGCTAAGGCCGTTGGATGACTGGGTAGGCCGTGGGCCGTACGCTTTATCCGATGAAGATGGTTGGCAGAGAACCATCTGGCTTTATCGCCCAAATGATTACTTTGCAAGTATGCAAAATGACAAGAATGTCACTGAGCCGCCGACCCCGGCGCAGATGTTCGCCAACGACCCTGAGCTCGTAATCCGCTTGGTAGAAGGCATAGCTGTGACCGTCTGGTGATCCAAAATGCACGACACGATCGCGCCCGCGTTCCACTCTGAAGTGTTAGTCCGAAGCCGAAAATTAGCGGCATCCACCAAAAATTAGCTGGAGCCAGCTAATTTTATGACGCGGCCGCAATCGCTGCTAATTTGCCTGTGACAGGTAAAGGCCACACTCAGCGCTCTCTATCAGCGTAATCTGATGCTCACTATGAATGCCCCTGACCCGCTTGCCTCTTGGCGCCTTGAAGTCGACAAGATGGTGGCAAAGATGCAAACACCCGAAGCCAAGGCTGGAGTGGACCGGTTGATGGCGGCCACACCGGAAGAACTCGGCGCGGCCGCGGTACGAGCGGCTCAGAAGGAACGCCTATCTCCCCTCGCCACGATGCTTCCCGAGAGCGACAGCTAATCGGAGGCTGCAGTCCCCTGTGGCGCTCGTTTCTTTGCACTGGGTTCTTTCGAAGGCGCCCGCTTGCGTGCCGCAGCCACCAATCCCGCTGCTTGCGAGGCCTTTCGAACGGACGGCGAGCGCTTCGGAGTCGGCGAGGTTATCGCTTGGAGTCGTGCCGTCAGCCCTACAATCGTGCGCTCGGCGTCAAGTCGCAACCCTTCGGCGCGTTGATGCCGCTGCGTGATCGTCGCTAATTCGCGTTGTTGCTGACGTTCGCGTTGGTTGGCTTCCTGACGCTGCCGCTTCAGTTCTTCGCGGGCCCGATCCACTTCGGCGTGGGCGCGATCTTCGACGGACCGTACATGGTGCACGGTCGCGGCGCGCTCGTTTGCCATGGTCGCCTCGAAGGCTTCCAGTCGTTGACGGAGCGCGTCACGATCGAGGTGAAGCGTCTCGTGCTGCGTCTGAAGCAGATCGCGCTGACGGACGTGCTCATCCACCTGGCGCTCCAACAAGGTAATCAATCGTTGCTGTTCGTCCAAGCGAATTTGCGTCTGATCGCGCGCCTGCACGGCGCCATCGACCTCGGCACGGGCGTTCTCGAGCGTGGCCGCCCAACGGGTGCGCTCGTCGGCTAGGGCCGCGTGGGCTAGGGTGAGGGCGGCCGATTCACGGGACAGGCGTTCCCGGGCAACGGTTTCAGCCTGAGCAAGGGCTTGCCGCCACAGCGTGGTGGCCGCCTGCCCGACTTCCGGCGGCATGTCCGGGAGCTGCATGACGTCCTGCAACCGCTGGGCCAGCGTGCCGCGCCACACCTCCAGCATGCGTAACACCGTGTTCGGCGACCCCGTGCCGAGCTGTGCGCGGATCCGTTCCACCGTGGGTTTGTCGCCGGCGGTGACCAGTGCGTCGGCCGCGGCGCTGACTTGATCCTGCGTGATGCCTTTGGCCATGAAAGTGCCTCCTCGATCGGCGCCCTGCCCGCTTGTCTACGTACTCGCGATAAGGGATGATTATCGTGGCTATACACTCTTGATCGTAGTATACATTACATACTATGAAAGATAATTCCACGTTTCCTGCCCTCGCCCAACCGGCTTCCGGCCTGACGCTGCCGATCCAACTGGCGCAGCAGGCCGCGAACGCGGTGCGCGAACTGCTCGCCGAAGCGGCCGCGGCGAACACGACCCGTAGTTACGCCAGTGCGCTGCGCTACTGGGCCGGCTGGCACGCGGCACGCTATAGCATCGAGCTCACGCTGCCGGTGCCCGAAGCCACGGTGCTCCAGTTCGTAGTCGACCACGTCGTGCGTCGATCGGCCGAAGGCGAATTGGCCTGGGAGTTACCGTTGGTCGTGGACCAAGCCTTAGTGGCCGCCGGGCTCAAGGCCAAACTCGGTCCGTGGACCCTGGCGACGGTCCGTCACCGGGTGGCGGTGCTGTCCACGGCGCACCGGCTCAAGCAGGTGCCGAATCCGTGCGAGCAGCCAGCGATCCGCACGGTCCTGAGTCGGGCCGCCCGAGCGGCGGTCAAGCGTGGCGTGCGCCCTCGCAAGAAGACGGCGATCACCCTGACCGAGCTGGAGGCCATGCTGGCCACCTGCGACGACAGCCTCGAAGGTCTGCGTGACCACGCCCTGCTCTGCTTTGGCTTCGCCAGCGGCGGGCGTCGGCGCAGCGAAGTCGCCGCGGCGGATCTGCGCGACCTGCGTCGGATCGGTCCGCAGGGCTTCATCTACCGGCTGGAGCACAGCAAGACGCAACAGGCCGGCGTGACGGCGTCCTCGGCACCTGACAAACCCGTTCTCGATCGCGCCGCCCAAGCCTTAGAGGCTTGGCTGGCCGCGGCCGGGATTACCGAGGGGGCGATGTTTCGGCGGCTGTGGAAGCACCGCATCGGCCCCGCTCTCTCTCCGGCCGCGGTGGGCGAGATCGTGCAGCGGCGGGCGCGTCTGGCGGGTTTGGAAGGGGACTTTGGTGGGCACAGTCTGCGCTCGGGCTTCGTGACCGAGGCGAGCCGTCAGGGCGTGTCGCTGCCGGCGATCATGGCAATGACCGAGCATCGTGCGGTATCCAGCGTCGTGGGGTATTTTCAGGCGGGTGGCGCGACGGACAATCCGGCAGCACGTCTGCTTGAGGATGCCGAGACGGCAGGCGAAGAAAGTGGGGGGTGATCTCTCCAGGTCAACGCCTTGCCTGACGAGCCACATACCGTGGCCTGAAGTGTGGAGTGATCGCTAAAGAATCCATGCAGCGGGTCGAGCTGCCTCAGCCTTCATGGGCTCAGCGGGCAACTGGGCAATGAACGAGGCCATGCTTCTTTGTCCATCCCTGCTTGGAACATAAGCCATCAGTTGCTGGACGTTTTCCTGCAAAAAAAGCTTCTGACCGAGGCCAATCACTTCCGCTGCTTTCACGAGCGTCGGCTCGATTTCTTCGCTCCATTTGGCAAGCCTTGCAAGGCTTCGCTCATCGAGTAGATCCACGTCAGCCAGCGCCAGTTCGTCGAGCTCTTCCCGAAGCTTTTTGACCAGCAGCTGCTCTTAAATCATTTTCCGGGTACAAAGCTGCGATTCCATCGAGTTGGCCAATCAGGTCCTCCACGTAGGTTTCCTTCTCCAGACGTTGCCCGCTGGCTTTCAGACGTTCACGCTCTTCCTGTGTGGCAATCCGTTGCTGGGTCAGTCTTCCGCTTCGAGCACGAACCAGTTTCTTGACTAGGGGGGTTCTACCCCGAAATCACGGACGGTTGTGAAAGGGTGGAAAACTTCAAACCATCTCTGGCGGTCCTTCGCCGCATCCTTGGGTTGTGGTGCCGCTCGATGTATTCGAACACATCCGCTCTTGCCGCATCGAGTGTCGGGTATGTCATGCGGTAAATCCGTTCGCGCTTGAGTAGACCGAAGAAGCCCTCGCATGCGGCGTTGTCTCCACAGTGACCCACGGCGCTCATCGAGCTGACCAGGGCGTTGGCCAGCAAATATTTCTGATAGTCACCGCTTCGAAACTGACTGCCTCTATCCGAATGCAAGATCACCGGTTCGTTGCCCTGTCGCTGCCATACGGCCATCTGCACTGCTCGGACAACCATCTGCCGATCCTGTCGATGATGCATTGACCAGCCCACCACCCGGTGGTCGAACAGGTCCAGCACAATGCACAAATACAGCTTGCCTTCCTTGGTCTTTATCTCGGTGATGTCGGTGACCCATTTGGTCTCTGGCTCCAGTGCAGTGAAGTCCCGTTCCAGCCGGTTGCGCACGCCCGGCGGGGTAAGCGCCGGCCGCCCTCGCTGGCCTCGTCGCTTCGGGCGCGGCCAGCCCTGCAGGCCATCAGCTGCCATCAACCGAGCGACGCGGTTCACGCTGGCAGTCTCGCCTTCATCGGCAAGGTCCTCCTGCATCCGTCCCGCTCCCAACGCACCCCGGCTGTCCTCGTGAAGCCCACGGATACGCTCGAGCAAGCGTTCGTTATCGATCTGGCGGGCGCTGGGTAGGCGTTGACTCCAATCGTAATAACCGCTGGTCGATACCCGCAGGCAACGACACATCAGCCGGACCGGGAACTCATAGCGACAACGTTCGATCACCTGATACCTCAAGATGATCCCTTGGCAAAGAACGTCGCCGCTTCTCGCAAAAAATCTCGTTCCTTCTTCACCCGCGTCAGCTCGCGCTTCAAACGCGCCAGCTCCTCGTCCCGCGGCGTTCCCGTGCCGGCAAATACGCTCTTGCCCTGGCTCCCGGCCTCGCGCTTCCAGCGGGTCAAGAGGCTATCCCGGATCCCCAGTTCCCGAGCCACTTGAGCACAACTGACGCCCGGCTGGTTAGCCTGTTCAACCGCGCCACGCTTGAACTCGGTGCTGAATTTTCTTCGCTTCGACATGAACACTCCTCATAGGCCGCATCGGCCTTCTCGTAAGTGTCCGTGAAAACGGGGGTGAACCCGGGACGTCACTTCACTGGGAAGCCCGGTGGTCGCACCAGTGAGGGACTGGCTCAACTTGTGGACCCATCCCCCCCGAAAACGGCGCCTCCTTAAGTGTGCGGATACGTTCCTCGATGGTCGGCAGTTGGTGCTGCAAAGTAACCAGGGACTCGCGCCGTTCCTTCGCCCTCGTCTCCCGGTCAAAGACCACCCGCATTTCCTCAAAATTCACCGAGAAATAGGTCTTGCCGCAATCCTGTCCAATATTGGTAACGCGGCCATCAGCAAGCTCAACCAAATAGCCCTTTCCGTGAGGTTGATGGCATGACGCAAGTCCGCACTTGATGAAGTCCTTAAAGGCGTAACTTCCGATGATGCTTTTGAGTTTGGCCGCTTCCGAGTCGATGTCCACCGTGAAGCCAGCCATCTCCAAGACATCACTCCAGTTCTCGATACGAACCAGGCATTTTTCGGTGTCGAGCGTAATCATGACCTTCGCCTTTGCGCTGGACTCAGCTGATCCCGTTCTGCATCGAATGGTTCTTTCCACATCCAAGACACTTGCGGTAGGGTCCCCAGCGTCCCGAGCGCTCACGACCTAGCAAGCACCCACAGACAAAACACCCATCGCCCTTGCCGTGTTCCCAGCGCCAAACCCGAATGCTCTGGTAGACCAAAAGGACGAGCGTGATGGCAGCTCCAGTCGAAACGACCAGCCAAGGCAAATCCGGAAGAACGGGCTGGCCACCTATCTTGGCTGGGAGTTCAAGCACTGCGGACATGGGCCAAGCCACCAAGGCCGCAAAAAAGATCGGCAACAGGCACCATCCCATAATCCGCAGACACATCTTGGTGATGTAGGACACATTGGTTCCGATGATAGGTGACAGGTACAGTCTCGAGCTTCTCAGTCTCACCGCTAGAGACAGCCCAATAAAAAAAGTCGCCCTTGTGGGCGCCTTACAGCTCAGCGGGATTGAGCTAACCCCACCTCCCCGCTAGAGTCTGCCGGCAAGCGCTTGGAGCCTCGCATAGTTCGCCGCTACAACAGGCCTCAAATCGGATCTGACATCGCGCATTGCTCGCAAGGTGAACAGGATGTGTTCGGCATCCTGACGGCTCTGGACCATGCTGCTGCAGCGCGTAACGACGCGACCAACTTCGGCTGCCCATTTGCTCGCGTCCCCCTCGGCAGCGCAGGTAGTGACCGCTGCATGGAATCGGACCGAAAGTGGAATCCCGGGTTGACTTAGGAGCAACTGCTTGATCGCCGCGGTCAGTTTTTCGTGCCGGGTTGCTGCCGCGGCCAGCGATAGCCGTATGCAGAAGGTCGTCATCAGGCCTTCTCCTTCCTTGGCGACATCGTGCCTGTCCAGTTCCCCCACTGCGCGTGCCAGCGCACAGGCGACCGTGTCCGTCAGCTGTCCCATGTCCGCCAGCTGCGCAGCCGCAAGCACTCGCTGGAACAACGGCTGGCTATCGTCAGCGAGCGACGATTCCAGCACGGAGACCAAATTCACCGGGAGGGCCAGCCTAGTTTCGAACGCACCTTCCAACGGTCCTGGTAGGCCACTAAAGAAGATGTTGTTGCGAGACAGCAATGAATCCTCGTGCGAGCCGAAAATGTTCTGCAGCAGTTCAGTATCCGCGATGTCGATGCGCCGAGGTTCCATTGCATGCAGCACCCGTCCGAGGAACTCCTGCCTGAGCTGGTCGGGATGCGCCATGAAGCCATTCCAGCACGGTTCGCGGGGGAGATCCGCCAGAGTCATGGACTGGAACAGCGAGAAGGCACCGCCCGCCCATTCAACGAATGCCGAAAGGTCGACGGCACTCGCCAACGCTGCGCGCTCCACCAATGTTGCTTGGGCGATCGAAGCCAAACGGCGCCAATACACGGGAACATCAACGAACACGCCAGAACCGTTAACCGTCGAATCCACTAGGCTGATGAGGGCGGATGCCAGTGCGAGACGCGTGTCGTCGCCCACCACTTTGCTGAAATGCTCGATCACAAGCCGCGTAATTTCGAGCAGATCAGTGAAAGCGTCAGGCCGGCACGCCAGTGCTTCGATCAAGCCCACCAGCGACCAGACATCGATGTCGTCCAGTAACACAGGCACTCCTTCCATGAGTTCATCCACCGTCATGGTGCCGATGACGGCCGATGGAGCGGTGGTCTGATGCGCGGACCATACGAGCCGCGACAGCGGATTTGCGGAAAACCCTTCGGCGATCTCCAGCGACGTTGCGAACGAGGCGAGAGTCACCTGACCGTCCCAAGGCGGAAGCAACCGTTCGTAGTAGGTCCTGTTCGTCGGCGCCATATCGGCAACAGAGGTGCTCCCCTCATGCAGCAGCCTGCGTATCTGACGCATGCGCCACACAGGACAGTTCTGGAAATCGCGCTCCATCACGGCGATCCGGGCCGGACTGAGAGGCGCCTCCGCCAGCGCGGCGAACCACTGTTCAATGTAGCGTTCCGCGATACCGGTTTCGGCGGCGAACTGCCGTGCATAATCTAGGCGTACAGATGCTGTCGGCGATACAAGCGACGAGTGATTTACGGGGAAGCTGCGTTCGCCCTCTTCTTCCACGCAGCAAGCAATTCCATCGGCGCCGATGTTCATGCACCAGCCTGTGCCCGATCTGTCCACAATGCGGCCCGCCTTGCCGTCCGCATGGACGGCCGCTGCGACTTCGTACAGCATCTCCGAGGAAAACGACGGCGAGCCTTGCAGGCTCACGCTGACAATCGTGGATCTGCTCAATCCTAGTTTGTCGAGTAATACCTCGTCTTCGAAGATCACTTCACGGATAGATCGCGGCAGATGGTTGATGAACTCTTTGCCCAGCTGCCCTACGACGGCCTCGCGCGGCAGTTCGCCGAGTTGCCCGGCTTTTTCCGCGCCTTCAACGATGCTGACGATACCGGATATGTTCCTACGGACCAGCTCGCAGAGTGCAGCAAACACTTGGGGCCGCGCCTGCTCCATATCTACGAAAAACGTTTCGTCGAGCCAGCGGTTGTAGTCCGCACGATGCTTCTGCGCCACACCCTGGTTCATCAGTAGTCGAAGAACGCTCAGTGCCTCCATGTCCACCCACCTGCGACTATTTTCAGGGCCGAGCATCCGGTCCGCAAAACCGTCGTAGCGCATCAGATCGAGTAGCCACGATGCTTTGACCGGAACATCGTCATCCACGCTGTCGCCCGACCACAATTCAGTCACGGCTTTCGCAATCTGGGCCACATGCGCCGTGTACCAGAACATCTCCATTGGCAGTTGCAGCAGACCTGATGCCCGTGCCAGTAGCAGATTTTCACGGATCGCGCGAGCAGCGACAGACTCGAACAGCTCGCCTTCATGCACTTTCGAGCCGGCAAGCGCAGCGCGCAGTTCGGTGGCATCCAGCGGCATGAACAAATACCCAGAGCGCCTGAGAGTGACCAGGCATTTCAGCCGCGCTCGCTCCTCCATCAACCCTTTTTCGTGCATCCAGTCGATGACATCCAGCGTGGTGCAGACGGCGACACTCGTCTCGTTTGGATAGCTGAACGATGAATGCCGATTCACGGCCCGATCATCGAAGATCACGGCTTCGATGCCCTCTTCTTGCTGGAACATCTGCTCCAGCAACACGCCGGCCGTGACCTCGACTGGGCCGCCGTCGTGCCCTGCCGCCCGATTTCGAACCGGAAGCGGTAGAACGCGCACTACTCCGCGTTCTTGGCCGTTGACGAAGAATCGGCGTATCTGCTCGATCACGTCCGCGACGTTCTCGCCCACGTCTTCCAGAGCACCAAACGCCACGGCCTGGGCCCGCACATCAGCATGGATGAATAGCTGAAACCGAGCGTCAGCGAGCGGCTTCAGTAGGCCAACATGCTGCAGATAGGTGACCGCCAAGTCGTCCAGGTAAAGTCGAGCGCCCTGGGGAATCAGTTCTTCATCGGGCCAGCCCTCGTCCTGCAAGCGCAGATAATCCAAGGCGTCCGCGTACAGCGAATCCGAAACGCCTCCGTACCGATGCAATGATCGCGCTACTTCCAGCGTGCTGCGGAACAAAGGTTGGCGATCGCCGACATTGGCTACTTCTTCGAGGTAACTCCCGGCGCGATGCAAGGGCGTGGACCGGATCACGAACGCCTGTTTTCCTACATCGCGGTCCGCTTGACAGGCGGCGAGTAGCTGTGCCAGATCAGCTCCCACCTCGTCTGCCAGCGGCTTAGGAAAGGCGATACTCGCGTCGGCGACCTTCAGGTCGTCGCGTGCGATGGCCTGCTGCAGGCGCTTAGCATTCGTGATCTGGCCAGGCTGGTGGAAGCGGACTTGTGAGGCTTCGGTGAACAGCCAGACACCGGTGCTGTGGGGGACATGGATCGCGTGGAAGAGATCCAGAGCACTTTGCAGCACACCCAATCGCGCCAGCGTCAGCAACGCAGTGGCATCTATTGCGATTGAGCCGGGCCGGACAGCGGACTGGCGCTCCACACCGGCGTATGCCGGTATGGGGGAGATGCGGCGGAAGTCTGGTTCGTTCTCGTTAGCGATCGCTGTACCGGCAATGACACTAGCCAAGGGGCGGTTAACTTGATGGGCCGCTAGGGCAAGGAACATGTCACCGGATGCGATGGATTTCTCAAGAGTATCGGTGCGTTCACGCCATGCTGGCGCCATGTCCACCAGGTCCGAGAGTTTGCCTCTGTGAACCGGACTTCCTTCGGTATCCGCGCTATCGATACTGACTTGGAACCAATGGCGTACCTCTGATTCGCTTTCCCAGTTGCCCTGCACCGCCAGCATGTAGGCGTTCCAGCAGATCTTGGGATCCTGGCTAGCAGTCGCCACGGCACGCTTTACGAGTTGCTTGGTCAGTGGAATGTTGCCCAGATTGGTGGCGATGTGCGCGAAGCGCATCAATTCGCCGGAATCCAGGTTGGGGTCAGCGTTCGCCTCCTCGAGGAGCAGGCCGACTTCGTCCCAGCGTCCTGAGCTGACGGATAGCTGCAGGTTGAGGTCGGCGCGATCGCCCCCTAGATCGAGATGCGCATCGGCAGCTGCGCGCGCCTCTTTCCAGCGTCCATGACGGATCAGAGCATCGACATATAGTCGCCCCAGTAGCGTCGACTGTTCCAGAAGGAATTCGTTGCCGGCCAGAAAGTCGACGATATCCTTCCACCTGTCTTGCTGCCGCAATAGATCCAAATACTCCCTTGCGTTCTCATGCTCCTGGGTTTGCTCGAAGAGTTTGAGCGCATAAATTGACGCGCCTGCCGGATCCCCCGCTTTTTGCAACGCGATGACCAGATTGTGGAGCGAAGCAGGCGAGGCATCCCGCCTCACCGCCTGCCGGTATTGTTCCAGCGTTTGCGGATCAGGTCTGTCCAACTCAAGCTCCAAACGCTTGCGCAGCTCTTCTGGAATTCCTGTGGTCTCTGCTAGTTCCGAACGCGCTTGATCCAGTCGGCCCAAATGGATCAAGCCCTGAATGTGGACGTGTTGCAGGAATTCGGCGGTGAAATAGGCAGAGATGTTCGCGCTTATCCCAGGCCACGCGTCTATCCACGTCTCCGCTGGCATGTGGAAAAGTAATGCTAGGCGCGCGCGCGCGTCGCTGTAGCTTAGTGAGCCGTACCGCACGGATTGCCCGTCAAGCTTTGCGACGAGCGTGCTCTTGTCCATATCTACGCCGGCACGTAGCGCGAGAGGCAGCCAGCGGAAATTACTACTCGACTCCTCCTTCCACAGCCTTGAAATTTCAGCGATCGCTGCTGTGCGTGATTGTCTGTCCTCCAGCAGAAGCCACAGCGCATACTCAAGGGATTGTTGGGTGGTGTCCTGCAGCCCCCAGCCTTTCGCCACCACGTGGAACCGGCGGAACAGTTCCACTGCGCGACGGCGAGCCGCCATCGCAGGCGGATCGTCACGGAGATGGAGTTCGTCGCCGATGGGAGGGCCCGAAAGTACGGTACTACGCGCCGTGTCAACCGTCCCCCAGGCTACCAGCGAATAAGCGCCTGCCCACGATAGGAACGGAAACTGCTCGAACGAGGATTCAGGAATCCGCTCGAACCAGTCGACAGCATCCTTCCAGCGCTTTGATGTCAGCAGGTCCAGGAGTATCAGGCTTTGCCCGCTGCCATCAAACTGCGCCGGACTCGCCGCCACCACCGCGAGCCATGCGATACCCTCGTCGACACTGCCTTTGCGTGCGATCGCGTAGCGGATCGTCTCCGCTGCGGCGGAGTGATCATTTGCGACCAAGCGCCGGGCTTCGTCCTTGTCGCGCCCAGCCAGAAACAGCGCCTTGACTTGATCGTGCTCCATGACTGTGGCAACGCGTGCCGCATTGTCGAGGTATTCCTCGGCAATTTCGGCATGTTCTTCGAGCAGTACTCGCGCGCACCAGCACAGCGTGATCGCGCGCACCTGCGGGTCGCCGATCTGGTAGGTGCCGCCGTCGGCGACGTCTTGACCAAGCGCCTTCGCGGTATCGATCGCGTTGGCCTCTGAAAGAAATCTGGACTGGCGAAGCTGCTCCAGCCGGCGCTGAATGTCGTCGTTGACCGGCGCGAGCGGCAAATTCTTTGCCAGCGCCGCGTCGCCGAGCAGCACCGCATACTCGTCCTTCGGCAGAGTGACCAACAGCTCGTTGCGGATCAGCTCACGCAGACCCTGATAGGTTAGAACGCGTGTGCTTTCCACGGGATCGGTCGATACACGAGTAACAGTGTCGACGACGATGGACCAGAGTCGGCGTCCATTGGCATATTTTTGTTCGCCCTCTTCAAGAGCGATTGCCGCGACCTGTTCCCGCAGTTCATTTCTGATGGCGTCGGGAGCGGGCGCTCGGGCGGCCCATGCGACTTTCTGGATCAGATCTCGAACGATCTCGGCATTGGACTTGGCAGCAAGGAATGCGGACAGCTTTCCGCCTGCTGGTGCGAGTTTCTTAAGGACTGCGATCAAGGGTGCAGGGTCGGCGCCCACTTGGACGTCCTGCCAGTAAACGATTCCCCGCTTCCCGTCGGGCCGGTGCTGAACTTCCTTTTCCTGACCGATCTCGGACGTGGTTAAGTACACGAACGACAGGCTCCGTCCGTGGTTGTCCGCAACCATGCGTAGGAAGCGTTCTAGGTACTCCACGGCACTCGTCAATGTCAGTACACCACCGACATGTTTCACTTGGGTAACTTGCGCATCCGTTCCCGTGGCGACGGCATAGTCCTCGGCGATTTCGATATGCAACGCTTCGCCGATGCCCAGTTTCACCCAAGCCAAGGAGGTGACCAGGTCTTGGTAGTAATAGCCGCCCTTACTGGCGTTGGCTTCGGTTCCTGGAATACCGACCAAGGGGGCAGTTGGCGCCTGCGCGCGTGACTGCATCACGCCACTTCCTGCAAAAACTCGGTTTGGGAGGTCGATGCGCGCGAAATGCCGAAGCTGCGGTGACTCGCCATCTTCCCCATCCGCATGTGTTCGCTGCCGAAGACAGCATGGCTCGCGGTCACTGCTTCCAGGAGTTCCAATACAGAAACCTCTTTGCGATTCTTGCCCAGCCCGGCGGGATCCGTGGTCTCCCCTTTCACCGATGCCCGGATGCACTCTTCGAACTGCAGCAAGGTGTTGGTCTTAGGATCGAGCGCTTTCCAACCCGGCCGAAGATAGTTGAGAACCTCCAGACCTAGCGGCAGCGGCCGGTAATCGACGCGTCGGCTCGACCGCTGCGACTGGATCAACCCAGCGTCCGCCAAACGGCGTACATAGCGATTGAAGTTGCCGCGATCGATGCCAAGCCGATCCGCCAGCCCACCCTGTGTGGCCGCAGCCGTGGACAGACTCAGCACGCCGACAAGATGGAGTATCTCGGTGCCTCGCGGCGCTTCTGTCGCGGCACGGATTGCATCTCCCAGAATGCTTCGCTGCTGCATTGTGCCCAGCATCTCTACGAATGCGGTCCCTGCGCCCAATTCGAAGGACGGCGCGTGCACGGCCTCGCCCTGCTGTCTAAGTACTTCCCGAGTAGCACGAGTGGATGCAAGTGCTTGGTCCAGCACCGCTCGGATGCCCTCCGCACTGGGCCGGGACACAGCATGCAGAGTCGGCTCGATCAGTCTCGCAATTATTTGAGACGGCATTAGCATAAAACACCTTACAATTGTCGACAATTGTTTTACACGAGTCGCCCTAGATCTACAAGCCAGGCGATGGGTGCCGACGAATGGGGCAATGGCTCCCAATGCTCTGGAACCCGAAGGGGCGCCACTACGTGGCCAAACTGCCAACCCTCAGGGGTGAGACCGAGCAACGTTCCCGAATTGGCCACAACGCAGGTGGCGCCAGGGTGCCGCACGTAGTTCATGGCCGCATCCTGGATCCAGCCCAAGTGCTGCCCAGCGCGACGGCCAGACATGATCGGCACCAAGATAGTCGTGGCCACGATGTCGGCAACGACGGCCCGGTGCGGATCGGGCTGAATGAAGTCTTCGCAGGTCAAGATCGTGACCCGTTGCGTCGGTGAAAGATCGACGATGTAGAGTGTCCGAGGCTCCACATCGATGGCTTCGGTTCGATCGACCAAGTCGTCTAGGCCCATGGGGTGGTCAGCCTCGGCTTGCTCCTTGGCGCTGAACCGGTAGGCATGCAGCTTGTCTTGCTCCCAGACGGTATCTCCTTCAGCGTTCAGTACGCGTGCCCGATTACGCACCTTGTCGTCGACGTCCTTCACCAGCTGGGTACCCACGAGTACTAGATGGGGGTTATGTAGACCATTGCGCCGACGCGCAGCGAGCTCTTCCGCGATCAGTACCGTCAAGTCAGGAGAGGCCACCAGTTCGGGCATGAGCACCAGCTCCGCGCCTTCTGCGACGAGCAGCGCCAGCGCGGCGCTGACACGAGCGTGGATGGCCGCACGGGCACCGGGATGCTCTCCGATGGAGTATCGGCGGTTGTCTTCCTTCTTCCACACAAGCTCATAGTGGGAGTCGATCGTGGGAATGATGCCGATGTGCCTGAATCCCGCGGGACCCGGAGATCCGTTGGCGAACGCCATCAGATTTACCACCTGCAACTGCGACCCGCAGTTGACGATCGCAAGATTAACCAGCAAATCGGTCAGGCGACCCTGTCCCCGCAAATCTGGGGAGTTCAATCGTCGTGGCTTGGGATACGCACGCAGTGCGTCAGCCTCAAACAGGGATTGCCCAAGGCGGATACGGGTACGCAACGCGACGAAACCTTCCGCATCCGTTGCCGATATAACTTCGGCGGGATGGACCCCTTGGAAGGCATCATCCAGCACTCGCAGCGCTATGACTAGGCGTTTGGAATTTTGGGGCGAGATGCGGCCGAGCGCGGTAATCGCCTCCAGCACCGCGCCCAACTCTGCGATCTGGGTACACGACGGAAACCGATCTTCGCGGCCGATGCACTCTCGGATCTCCGTACGCCAACGGATGACCTCCACCGCGAACTCGTGCCCACTGACGGCGTCATCTCCCAGCGACAACCAGCCGAACCTGCCGTCCGGCGAGTTCTCGATGAACCGGAACAGCGCAATGAAAGCGGAAGACACCGCCAGCGGTTGGCCAAGCGTCTCAAGCAGCGCCCTTGCATCCAGCATCCACGACACGAACAGCCTCCCTGCCACGGCGAGAATCGCTGGCTGGCAAGTGCCATGTTACCGGTCAGATCACGCCGGACAAGTCCTTCGCTTCCGTGTTGCACTGCTTGAATCTCGCACGTGTCAGTTTGAAAAGCGGCCCCGCTCTACCCGCGATAACACAGGCTAATCGCCCTGCTCTGCTGGCGCGTGGCAGTCTCGTCGTACGCGCCGGAGCGGACGTATCACCGGATCGTTGGTCACTGACCCGTCCACCTATCAACGTAATCGGTTGTCAATCGACGTTGACGGCAGCAGGCGACCCAAAGCAGTCGTTGGCTGGTGTCCGCTTTCTGGAAAGCCGCTATCTGCGTAGAGCGGAGAATTTGACCAAGAAGACCGAACTCTGCTGACCAAGGGTTCAATACTCAAACCGACCGCGTCGCCACCACCGGCGGCACGTTGGAAGCACGGCGCGCTGGCACCAGCACGGCAACCTGGCCAAGCACGAGCATGACAAGTGCGCCTATGGCCACGTAGAACAGCGGAAGATGCAGCATCTCGTAGCGCCTCATCAGCCATGTGTTGAGGCCAACCGCACCTAGCGCGCCGATGATCGCGCCAGCGCCGGCGATCAGCAGGATCTCGATCTGGAAGTAGCGCAGGATGTCGATCTTTCTCGCACCTAGTGCGCGCCGCACGCCAATCTGCCGATGCCGCTGGGTGACCCAGAAACTGGTCAGGCCGACGATGCCGGCGGCGGTGACGCTCAGCAAAATGACGCAAATCACGCCTATCAGTACCGCGATGCCGCGCTCTTCGCTGAAACCCCTGGCGCGCTTCTCGGAGAACCTGTGGACGCCGGCCCACGCTTGCGGCATGTGGCGCATGGGTTTCACTGCAAAAAGTGCCTTGTGGATTTCGCGCATCGCCTCCGTGGTGCGGCCGGGGCGCGCGCGTGCCGCGTAGGCCGTCCACAGGCCATCTTCTCGCAGCGGTTCCATCACCGCGTTGAATTCCCAATTCGTGTCTTCCCCCATCGATGTCTGCAAGCGCTCGACGATGCCCACAATCGTGGCCGGCTTGCTGTCCTGATAAACCGTTTGACCAAGTGCGTTGCCATGGGGAAACAGCTGATTCGCGAGGGGCCTGCTAACGATGACAATAGGTGAGCCCGGAAGTCCCTCGCCATGTCGGATCTCGTCCGCGAAAAAGTCGCGACCCGCAACCAGGTGCAGGCCGAGGGTCGATCGCAAGTGTTCGTCGCCGTAAAAGTAGCCTGCCTGCACAAGTTTGCCTTTGCCGTCCGCATCAAGAGAAATAGTGCCGGCGTCATCTTCCTGGCTTGAGGCTGCAACTTCCTGCACATCCGGCAAATTTCTTATTGCTGCTAGATCCGTGCGTTGCGAGGCATCGATCTTCTCCACAAGGGCAGCACCATCGTTATCAGACAAGCCTGTCCATTTCTGCAAAACCACGATCAGACCATCTTCCTGGCGCCCGCTTGGGCGAGTCATGTGCTCGATGGTATGGCCGATAAGGAAGAAGGCATTGGCGACGATCGCCAGGGTCAGCGCGATTTGCGACACGATAAGGAGCACGGCGACCTTGTGTCGGCGCAATGCCATAAGGATGGGATAAACGTTCACTGCGTTATCCTCATTGTGCTTTGAGCTGAAGCGCAGGTGGTACCTGCGACGCGCGATACGCAGGATAGACAGCGGCAAGCAGGGTGGCCGTCACGGCAAGCAGCAGCGTGAGCAACAGCAAGCTGGGGTCGAGTCGCGCCAGCGCGGCCAGCTGTGCTGGCATCACCGCACCGATACTGAGCACGCCAATGACCGTCAGCAGCAGCCCGAGCATGCCGCCCCCGGCGCCGATCAGTCCTGCCTCGGTGAGAAATTGAGCATAGATCGACGCCCGTGAGGCGCCGAGTGCACGCCGCACGGCGATCTCGACCCCGCGCCGAAGGAACTTGGCCAGCAGCAGCCCCACCGTATTGAGCAGGCATACGACCAGCAGGCCTTGCGCCACCAATAACGACAGTTCCGTATTGCTGGGTACCACATGCCGGTAGTCGAGAAACGCCGGCACGTCGCGCAGGCGGTTGTTCGGGCTCCAGGTGAAGCGGCCCATCTTTTGCTGTTCGCTGGTATACGCATCGAGATATTGCCGATACGTCTGTACGGCCGCTGGAGTATCCAGTTCAGCCATGTACGAGATCCATGGACAGTCCGGGCTCAAAAGCGTCGCAGTGAAAGCCAGGTCGATGCCTTTCTGGCATTTGAACCCCATGAAGGCATGGTTCGCCATCAAGAATTGAAACGGTAAAAAAAAGTCTGGCGCCTCGAGTCGGAACTGGAGAGCACTAAAGAAATCCGGTTGCGGGTTCCAGTACCTGACAACACCCACAACCCGATAGTCGTGGGTGTCGATGGTTATGCTCTTGCCGACGCTGTTGCCGCCGCCGAACATCTCCTGGTTGAAGTGATCGCTTATCACCACAACCGGGGTTCGACCCGCATCGTCGTCCGCACTCCAGCCAGTGCCGTAGTGAAACGGCACATCCAGCATGGGAAAAAATTCGCTGTAGACCGCATAGCCCCGAGCGTCGATCAGACTGTCGTTTTCGCTGAAACGCGGCGGCCTTACCGACCGAAAAAACGAAGTGATCGCGGATTGGCGCAAGGCCCGATGTTGGCGCATCAGCGCCATGGCATCGGTATAGGTCAACGCGATAGGCGGTTCACCATTGTCGCGGTGGCCCGGGCCCCAGACGTCGATTTGCGGCACGAACAGTTGCGACGACTTCCACGGAATCGGATCGGCGGATATGCCGCGAAATACCGAATACATCGTCATGGACGCCGCCACGCCAAAGGCGATCGCCAGCATCATCAGCGCAGTAAGGCCAGGGCTGCGCCGCAGGCTGCGCACGGCCAGTTCCAGATAGTAGGCAAACACTGCGTTTTCCCCTTGCGTCAACGACGCCATCTGCTCGGATCTGACTTCGACCGAATGGCTTCACAAGCCGGGGTGAGAGTCAGGGACTGTTACCGAATAAGCTAACTGCTGAGGCAAATCCCAACTATCAACTCGCGCATACGTAACTCCGATCGGGTGCAAGGCTTAGGGTGAACGCCATGCATGACCCATCGCGGGCACAGTTATGGAATTTCTCGGGCGGAGGCAACTGGTCGTCACGATAACAACGAGCACCCTTTTTGACCGCACGCCCAGCCCGGCTCAAAACGCGACCGACGGTTTTGGACTGTAGCCTCCGCGCGGGCCTGACAAGCTGTGACAGACAGAGATCAATCCATTCCTGACGGCGGCGAACGGCTACTTTGCGGCGCCTATGTGACTTGGACGAACAGCCGGTGTTGTCGACTCCCCATAAACTTGGTCCAGGCATAACCAGAGGTCTCCGGGCAAACTAGCCCCTAAGGAGACCAACGATGCGCAAGAGCAAGTTCACCGAGAGCCAGATCGTCGCGACGCTGAAGCAGGTCGAAGGCGGTCGACAGGTCAAAGATGTGTGCCGAGAGCTGGGTATCTCGGACGCCACCTACTACGTCTGGAAGTCCAAGTACGGCGGCATGGAAGCGGCTGATGTTCGGCGTCTGAAGGATCTGGAAGAAGAGAACGGCCGCCTCAAGCGCATGTTCGCTGATCTGTCGCTGGAGAACATGGCGCTGAAGGACGTCATCGCAAAAAAACTATAGACCCGGCGCACAAGCGCCCGCTGATGTCGTGGCTGATGGATGTTCACGACTGGAGCGAGCGTCGGGCTTGTCAGGCGGTGGGGCTTTCTCGATCGACGGCACGCTACAAACGCCGAGTGGATCGGGACGAAGCAGTGATTGCGTTGCTGGCCGAGCTGGCTGAGCGGTTTCCGGAGCGTGGTTTCGACAAGCTGTTCCAACTGATCCGCCGTCGCGGGCTGGTTTGGAATCACAAGAGGGTGTGGCGCGTGTACTGCCTGATGCAGCTCAACCGGCGCCGCCGCGGAAAGAAGCGGTTACCCAACCGGCACCCGATGCCGTTGGTGGCCGGCGACCAGATCAACAGCAGTTGGTCGATCGACTTCATGTCCGACGCCCTGTGGGACGGGCGGCGCTTTCGTACGTTCAATGTGATCGATGATTTCAGTCGCGAAGCGCTGGCGGTCGAAGTGGATCTCAACCTACCAGCCACACGTGTCATTCGCACGCTGGAGCGCATCGCCGCCTGGCGCGGCTACCCGACCAAGCTGCGCCTGGATAACGGCCCGGAGTTCATCGCGCTGGCTCTGGCCGAATGGGCGGAACGCAAGGGCATCGCCTTGGACTTCATCGAGCCCGGCCGGCCGATGCAGAACGGCTTTATCGAACGCTTCAACGGAAGCTTCCGGCGTGGCGTGTTGGACATGCATGTCTTCCGCAATCTCACCGAAGTGCGCGAGCAGGCCGAACGATGGGTAGCTGACTACAACAACGAGATTCCCCATGACAGCCTCGACGGGCTCACGCCCGCCGAATTCCGCATTCAAAACGACCCGGCGACCTCTAATTTAGCGTGGCACTGATTTATGGGGAGTCGACAGTGTTGGCCGGTTGTTGCCTGTCGACTGCGCTGGCCAGCGCACCTGTCGAGCCTCTCGAGCGCCGTTGGCGTCGTCTGGATCAATGCCGGAGATGGGCAGCGCAGTGTGGCCACTGGCTGTGGTCAGTTTCGCCGCCGCTGATCAATTGCAGTTGCGAAGGTGCGCAGGTGGCTTGCGTTTTGCACTAATCACTGACTTCCACCATGTTGGTGAACTGCCTAGGACTCAGGCCCTGCTCCGAGGATTCTGAGGAGCCGGTCTTTTGCCGAAGCCGAGAGCCTGCGAACTCCGAAAGTCCTCGCGATATCAACCACTGCATCATCGCTCTGGATAGACTGTGCGGCAGCCATGATTTCCTCGGGAGCAAGTTCCTCGATAGAGCGGACATCTTCCTCCCGCTCCGGAACCCGATACGCGCACCAACGCCCAGGATCATCCGCAGCCAGCCACACGAAATGCCCACGTTCCGGCTCTGGATCGAGTTGAAAGTGATATCGGCGCTCGGCGATGTCGAGGACACGCTCACGAATCAGACGACCAGATCGCCTGAATCCATGCGCTCGAGCCACGCGGTCGACGAGAACCTTGTCAAGAATCGGCGCTTCTTGTTCCAGAACTTCCTGGATGCATTTTTCAAGCGTGTCATCGTAGGATGCGTCTTGGAAGCTCTCCGGACGCAGTGACGTTTCCAGATGAGAGAGGTCAGTCACGCGGTAGATACGCTTCGTTGGTTCTCCACTGATGCTGCTTGGACCACTTGCAACCAAACGCAAAGGTTCTGGCCCTTGGCTCTCGCCTTCCGTCGAAACTACCGGAACAGGCTCAACAATATCTCCTCCATCTGAGTCGGGCTCGTCGTCCCTCGCTGCAATGGCCTCGCCTTCGGCTTTAACCGACTCGACGGCGGCTGCCGTTTCGATCTCCTGAGTCTTCCGCAATTCCGCCGCGTCGGCACGTTGGCTCTCGAGCAATGCGCTGATGGCTTCATGTAGTCGCTGAAGCGCTCCGTCGCGGTCAACCCACCATTCTGTCGACCAAACGCGCACCAACTGCCAGCCGAGGCCGCGCAGAATCTCGGCTCGAACCTTGTCGCGATCGCGTGCGGTGGCCGCACTGTGATACGTCGCCCCGTCGCATTCGACGCCGACCAAGTAGTCACCCGGACGATCGGGATGGACGACGCCCAGATCGATTCGAAAACGCGACACACCAATCTGCGGGTGGGTCTCCCAGCCCTTCGCACGCAGCCCTTCCGCAACGAACTGCTCAAACGGCGAGTCGTGGTCACCAATGGAACCGTGCACCGCCGCAGAGAGTGCCTTGGGGCCGTGCTGCGCAAACTCGATGAAATGCCGCAGATCTTGTACCGCCCGTGCCGAAGTGCGATTGAGGTCAATCATCGAAGGATCGAACGACGTGAAGACCATCATCTCGCGACGTGCTCGCGTAACGGCGACGTTCAAGCGACGCCAACCACATTCCCGATTGAGCGGTCCAAAGTTCATGGACATGACGTTCGAACTTGGTTCGGTGGGACCATAGCCGATACCCAGGATAATCAAATCTCGTTCGTCTCCCTGCATGGTCTCCAGATTCTTGACCACGACAGGCTCACTTAGATCATCTTTGAAGAACGGTTCGATTGACTGATGCTCGCGCCGTGCCTGATCGAGAAGATCTTCCACCAGCTTTTGCTGCTCGGCGTTGAGCGTAATGATGCCAATAGATTGTCTTGATGCGATGAACTGTGGGTCGATCAAGCGCCTTACTACTTCGGCCACGATCGCCTGGGCCTCCAGAGGATTACGACGCCCGCCCTTACCCCTCGCATAGATGCCATCAACCTTCCGCCACGTCACCGTGCTCGGGCGTGTATCGGCCGCCGGAAACGTGATCAGGCTGCCGCCGTAATAGCGGTAGTTTGAGAACGTAATCAGGCTTTCGTGTCGACTACGATAGTGCCAGCTCAAACTGTGCTGCGGCACACCTGCACCGATGCACTCGTCAAGGATGCTCTCCATATCTTCGTCGGTGTCGTCGTCACCATCGTCAGTGCCACGATTGAAAAAACTCGTTGGGGGCATTTGCCGCGGATCACCGGCGATAACGACTTGCTTTCCTCGTGCGATGGAGCCCACCGCATCCCAAGGCGCAATTTGCGAGGCCTCATCAAAAATAACGAGATCGAACAGTTCGTGGTCGGCCGGCAGGTACTGGGCGATTGATAGCGGACTCATCAGCATGCACGGCGCCAGAACCGTGAAATCTAGGCCCATCTCCTGAGCCAACTGACGTACCGGCTTGTGACGGCGTTGCTTTTGCAACTCATGCTTGAGTACGCCAAAGCCGCTGCGCTTGGTAACGCCGTTCTTATCCGGAATGTTGCCCGAGAGCTTGGCGCGGATGTACGCGGAAGTAAGCTCACCCAACTGGTCAACTGCTGTTTGGTACGCGGCAATATCGCTCTGTTGTTCGGCCGGGACAAAGTTGCATAGGAGTGGCTCAGCGTCGATCGCCTTGGCAGCAAACCAGCGCGCATATGCCACCTCTAGAGTGTCGGCGACCGAGCCAACAGGGAGCGTGCCCTGCTCTACCGCATCAACCAAAGGCTGGAGCCCGCACGCAACTGCCTCTCGGCGTACGCGCCGCCAACTACACCAGGCATTCAGTGCCTTTTCGTTTTCGACGACCGCTTGCGCATTGGCATAGAGCTCGGGAACTTGCCTGTTGAGATCGACTTCAGCTCCGGCAGCCTTGCCAAACTGCTCGGTCGCTTCGAATAGCGCCTTGTGGCGACTTGTGAGCTGTCCAACGGCACCCGCGATAGGACCATTAGGATCCAGCAAGTCATTGCCGTCGATCACCAGCTTTTGCATCTCGTGGCGGAGCTTAATCAGCTGCTCAGGTGAACTGGCCAGCGGAATCAAATTTGCACGAAGGCTCTCAGCCAACCTAGTGGTGAATGCCATACGCGTGACATTGCTGCTCAACGCAGACCATCCGGGAACCTCGCGCAGATCGCCGTCCAACTGATCAATCTTGGCAACCAGAGCCCGCATCTCGGCGAGCAGAGGAAGGTCGTCCCCTACGCTAGGCAGAGCAGCCGTTCCCACGTTGCCAGCGAGCGACTTGGCTACACCCTTCTTTGCCAACGTGGCAAGGAACCAAAACTTCCCGGATGCGTCGGTCCAGTTACGTCGCAACGTGTCAATATCAATACGACGAACCGCCTCTGGCGCATAAGTCTGAGACAAGCGGTTTTCCAGCGCCTTATAGTCCTTGAGCAGAGACATGGCGCGCTGAGCTGAAGCACTGATCGCTTTCAGTTCTGGTGAGAACGCAAAGCGCAGATCCACCCCGTATGCGTCGGGAAGGAGCCGAGACACCCCGAGAAGCTTGGCAGCCATAGGGGCCGAACTGCCTACCGACAGCCCAGTGTTCCGAACGACCTGTGCACACGCCTCATCGCAGGCATTGAGGGTCGTGAGTACCTGACGAGCTGCTCCTACCACGGTCTCCTGCCAAGCGTTGGACCACTCGGTCCGAGTCAAGAGCGTCATCCGTGCGCCGACATCTTGGGCAGCCGATCGGTTTAGATCCAACCGCCGGGCAACATCCCGCAAATGTTGCATCTGGGTGGCGTCATGCTCCGTCCCATCCAGCCAGGAAAGCCGAGGCGTCAGTGCGACCACATCTTTCACCACACGGCCAATGGCCTCATGGACTGACCAACCGTTGGGCCAGCGTTCGTGGAGTACTTTCACGACTTCGTTGAGTCGATCACGGAGCGATCTGACCTTTTGGGCCTGCGCATTCCACTCCGCCTCGGTCAGTGTGTCGCGCGATGTCCATGCACGATCCAACTGCTCGAGCACGTGCATTTTGGAGGACTTGCTCGAATGCAGCTCCAGGCAAAACTGGCCGATGCCTTTGTCTTCAAGTCGTCGCTTCACAACGTCCAAGGCAGCCATCTTCTCAGCCACGAACAGCACACGGCGTCCAAGCGCGAGGTTGTGAGCAATCATATTGGCGATGGTTTGCGACTTGCCGGTGCCCGGTGGTCCATCCAACACGAAACTGTGACCCGTGGCGGAAGCGACTACGGCGGCCAATTGCGATGAATCAGCCGGAAGTGGCGTAAACAGTTCGCGAGGATCGATGACGGCATCGAGTTTCGTGGGCTCTGGAAACTCACCCACCGATTCAAGCGAGGAGTCACCAAGCTTGTGGTGCAGCAAATGCCGCACGACGTCGTTTTCCATCAATCGATCTGATCGATCGATCAGATCGCGCCACATTAAGTATTTCGCGAAGGAAAATGTCCCCAGCACAACATCAGTGGTGACCTCGAAGCCCGGGATATCACGCACGGCGCGACGTACGATGTTCCAGATACCCTCGACATCGATACCACTCTCGTCCGCTGGCAGGTCGCCGCTCAGGCCTGGGATAGTGAGCTGGAAGTCGTGGCGAAGAAGTTCCAGAAGCGTCAGATTGAACCGAGGCTCATCATCCAGCATGGTCATCTTCACGCCGGATAGCACACTGCGCCGCTCCAACTTGACCGGAAGCAGGATCAGGGGGGCACAGTAGCTTTTCGGATCATCCTCGGCCTTTTTCCAGCGCAAAAAACCCACGGCAAGAAATAGCGTGTTGGAGCCACCCTCCTCCATATCTGAGCGAGCTTTGCGATAAAGATCAATCAGTGCCGCGTCGAGCTTGCCCTTCTCCATCCGTGAGAGCACCTCGTTGCGCACCAAGGCCTGACGGGCAGATTCTTCCTCTAGGCTTTCGCGGTTACGTTTCTCGTATATCTCGCTGTCACGCCCGCCCACTTCGAGATCCGGCATGCTGACTATGCGCACACTCTTGTCCGCCGACAGTATGTCTTCAAGTGCCGCCGGGTCCGGACACGTCAGGCGGATCGCCTTGGCGCTATCAGGCAAATGAAGTAGGCGGTTCCGCGTAGTCAGATCGAGTAGTTTGCGCTGCCACAGTTCCAGCTTGTCGGTCGGCGTGAGAGGCTCATCCTCGACGTCAGTGTCAAAGCCAGGCAGCGAGGGAGCGGCTTCTAAAGCCTCGTTGACCGTTGGAGCTTCTTCGTCTTGCGCATGGGCCGTGGTCGGAGCGGGCACCGTCAGCGGGCGCAGTTTCTGAATGCGAGCGCGACGCACGTCAACTGCGATCACAAAGTCTTCGTCAGTCAACTGGCGCTTGGCAACGTCCACTGCATGGCTGAATCCCGGAGCTGGCGATTGCGTGGCCAAGGTCGTCTCAAACACCAAAAGCTCCTGCAGTTCAATGCGCTTGCGAACTGAAGAGGCGTCCTCAGTTAGTACCTGTGCAAACTCCTGCGGCTGAAGCCAGACTCCTGCGAATGCATGGCCTTTGGTCAATAAAAGAACGGGATTGAGGCCGGCCTGTTCCAAGGCTGCAGCAAACAAAAGAGCAGTATCCAAGCAGGTGCCTACACCTCCTTCCAGAATCTGTGAAGGAGACCGAATTTTTTGCCCCTGCTGCTCGAAGCTCGCCGGTGGGACCACATAGCTGATTTGGTACCCGCAGACGGCAGACCAAACAGCCGAGGCCAGTTCCCAAGATCGTTGACGGGATCCCGCCTTATAACCATCTATACCATCTGGCCGCCCTGCCCTGCGCAGGGTATCCGACGACTTCTTGAGAACCTTGTCGACGGCAGGATCGTTCGGCATACAGAAAGCAGCCAGAAGTTCGGGCATGGCTCCCGCACCTCCCCACTCATTTCGCGCGAGTAGTTCGACAGGAAACCTGTGTTCCGCGACAACGCCAGCGTCCGATCGCAAGCGAAGCTGCACTGCAGCCTGCATACTTTCGGTCAAGTCAGCTAGGTAGCCATCCTTCAGCTCTACATCGCGATCAGGAATTGCTATTGAGGAATCAGGCCCCAACCTGTCGATTCGCCAAATCTTTGTCTTGGCAAACGGTAAGCTCGGCTCAAGCTCCAGAACCAGGTGGTCAAGTCCTTCGACGTCATCATTGATGATGGTCAGTTGTCGAAGAAGCGGCACGGCATTCTGATGTGACGCCAACCCGAGCTTGGCGGTGATCACACCTTCGATTGAAATTCCCATTTCCCCTGCCCTTTGAGCACCCTTCAGCTTCGAATCATAGGGCGCTAGGGCGGAAGTTTCGAATGGGCCATTCCCAGAGACACAATCTTGATCTCGGGGGACTGCGCGCTACTCGCGAGCTGAATGGTTCTTGCCACACCCCAGACATCGTCGATATGGCCCCCAGCGCCCCTCCCGTTCTCTCCCCAGCAAGCATCCACAGATCCAGCAATCCTCTGTCTTGCCGAGTCGCCAACGCCATAGAAGGATGCCTTGAATGGCGAAGATGACTACGCCGAAGCAGGCCCCCGCCATGGCGATCAGAAACGGCACGTCCGATGGAGCAGCTTGCCCGCCCATCATTGCCGGGATCGTTAAGATAGTGGAAGCAATGAAGGATATTGGGATCGACGCAACCACTGGGACTAAACACCAAGCCAACATTCGCACGCACATCCGGTCGGCGTAAGACATGACACCTCCTTCATTGGTTCGCAAAGGTTGTCACTGTCTAATCTCATCGGCTGAGACGCCCCCACATAGTGGCTTGGCTGATCGAGCCTCGAGTCAAACAGCGGTGCTGTTCTACCCTCGATAACCCGATCTAATCGTCCTGCACCATGCACAACCAGGCAGCGCATTGGGTGTCAGAGGGCAGACTCGATCAAGGCCTGTTGTCTCGGTAGACAGATGGTTTTCAGATCATAGCGATCGACGATCGTCTGACGCGCCCGTTCACGCACCGCCCCCATCTTGGTGGACTCATGACAGACCGTTTGGACCGCCTCGACAAGTTGCTGGGATGAGAAGAAATCGATCAGCAATCCGTTGATGCCATGAGCGATTACTTCTTCGACCGGCGGTGTGCGTGAGCCAATCAGCACGCAGCCCGCTGCCATCGCTTCCATCATCGACCAAGACAGGACGAACGGATAAGTAAGGTATACATGTGCCGTGGATACCTGCAGCACACGCAGGTAGGTCGCATAGGGCACCTTGCCCACGAAATGCACACGACTGGTGTCAAACTTTCCGTCAATTTCCGCCAGATATTTTTCACGGTAGGTACCTGTCGCCAACCTGCGTCCGTATGAAACGTCGTTTCCGCCCACGATGATCACGTGCGCCGCTGGACGAGCATCCAAAAGCTCCGGCAATGCACGCATGAACGTATGGAAACCACGGTACGGTTCCAAATTTCGACTCACGAAGGTAATGACTTCGTTCTGACGGGTGAGTCGCAGATTTTTCTTGGGAAACTGAACAAACGCTTCCGCGTCGGGCTTAACGGTCGTCGTGTCCACGCCGTCATGGACCACGGTAATCTTCGACTGACACATCAGCGGGAAACGGGTCTTTTGCCACACCGTCGGAGCGATACCAACGTCAGCTTGCTCCAAAGCCATTAGGTGATGGAGATTCCGTGTTCGCAGCCGGAGCACCTCATCGGCGGTATTGGGAAACTCCGGATCGAAATCGAAGTCCTGTCCTGTCGTGTTGTAATAGAACTCACAAAAATGCAGCAGTAGGGCCTTCGGGAAGACATCTTTAAGGAACAAGGTTTCGCCCCAGCCTGGATGGGCGTAGACCACATCCGGGTAGAACCCGGCCTTCTTGAGCCGCAACAGAACGTTGAGCACCGTATGACCGCGCTGCACTGCCGCCTCAGTAGTTCGCAGCATCGGCAAGGTGGTCGATCTTGTTGCAGGTGGCGTTTCATACCCGACCAAACGAACACCGGAAATAGGTTGGCGGAAGTTCTCACGCAGTCGGCGCATTTCGCCGAGACCCACGACTTGGCAATCGGCGCGCTGTCCGTAGTGAGCAAGTAGATGCCGGTACTGGCCCGGCAGGTTCTGATGGATCAACAATAGGCGCATGGCGACTCATCAAATATGGTTGCGGCATGCCACCCGGTCGTCGCTAACACCCCATATTCACATCGATATGTCTGCATGAAGGCGAAGACTTTTTGAAAGCGGACATGCGCCACCGTATCAACGACCATTGACGTCCCCCCACCCCAACTTTCCGAGCGAGGAGGCCAGAGCCAGGCGGTCATATCGCCATGCTGTCAACGCCTCGACTCGTTGCTGCCTTGCTTGTGCAAGCGCCGTCTGGGTGCTTAGCAGCTCAAGGATGGTGCCCACCCCGGAACCATATCGTCGTTGTGCCGATTGCCAGGCCAGCGTGGCAACATGTTGCGACAGGGCGCTGGTCGTCAGATTCTGCGTGTCAGTTTGCAGGGTTTGATAGCTCGTCCAAACCTGCAGTGCGACGTGCTGTCGCGCTTTGTCCAGCGCAACCGCTTGCTGGTCCATCTGCGCCTCGGCCTGCCGTACCTGATACGTGGTCGCAAAACCGGAAAAAATGGGGACGTTGACTTGGACTCCGATATAGCCGTCATGACCGGTAGCCGGAAAGTGCGGCTGACCCAAGCCCAGTTGCACGGGATTGTTATTCTGACTGTATTGCGCAACCAGTTTGATCGTGGGGCGTCCCTGGGCCTTCGCCTGGGTCACGCCTACCTGGGCGGCCCGCAATTCGTTCGCAGCCGCCGCGACGGCAGGGTGCGAGCTCACGGCTTGGGCCATGAGCTGCGTCACCGAACTCTGAAATGCTTCACTAGGTTGCACCGTATCGTCTAGAGGGACCAACGTCAGCGGCGTATCGGGTGAGAGTGCCATGGCGTTAGCCAGATTACCTTGCGCCACTAGTGCTTGGCCCCGATCACGGGTTTGCGAAACCCGCGCCTGCTCATAGGCGCTTTGCGCCTGATACTCCTCAGTGATGGGGCCCACGCCACGTCCAACCCGCTCTTCAGCAGCGGTCACACCGCTCCACGCAGCAGCGACAATCGCATCGTCAGCGTGCAGTTGCTCACGGGCGGCCTGCGCCGCGTAATATGCTTTGGCGGCATCAGCAAACGTCTGTTGCAGCACCGCGTCAGCACTGGCTTGTGCTGCGCTCAGGAGCGCTTCGGCATGGTTCAACGCGGCGCGACGTTCGCCGAAGTCATACAGTATCCAACCGAACGTCAGGTTGCCCGAGTGCACCCCGGTCGAATAATTGGAGCTAAGTGGTGCATGGTCGCGAACATTCGTCAGACTGTTCTCATGCACCCATTGGCCGGTAGCCGATAGCGTCGGCAAATAGGCGGCCTTACTTATGCCCACAGCCGCCGTTTGCTCTTCGATGATCGTCCACGCATCGCGCGTATCGGGGTTGGCACATAACGCTCGCTCGACCGTTTCCGGCAGCGTCAAGGGCACCGTGGGCGCGCCGAACACACACGCCATATGCTCACCCAGCAGCGCACTGCCGGCGTTGGCCGGAACCTCGTGGCGGGTATGAAATGGGTCGGTCGCCCATGCGGCGCTAACTCCCAGCCAAGCCATCCCCATCGCGCACGCGAGGCGAGCACGCCACCTAGCGTTCATGCAGGCTTTCCTGCGCATTTTGCAGCAACGGACCGAGGAAATAACTGATCACGCGCCGTCGCCCGGTCGTGATCTCCGCGCTGACTGCCATGCCCGGGGTCAAGTCGATCCATCGCTCGTCAATGCGCATATGGTTGCTGGACAAACGCACGTACGCCACGAATACCGAGCCCCGCTTATTGTCCTTGGCGGCATCATTGGCGAGCTCCACAACGGTTCCCGTCAAGTAGCCGTAATGGGTATACGGAAACGCGGCCACCTTCACCACCACGGTTTGCCCCTTATGCACGAACCCCACATCACGGTTCTCGATGGTGGCTTTGACTCGCAAAGTGTCCTTGGGCACGATTTCCATGAGTGCTTGCGCCGTGGTAACGACTCCACCCAGCGTATGTATGGCAAGTTGCTGAACTGTCCCCGCCTCAGGAGCCTTGAGCGTCAGCAGAGCCTGTCGCGTGGAGGTCTTGGATTCCTCGTTCCCGCTGGCGGTGAAATCTTGCGTAACTTTGTCCAGTTCAAGTCGCTCATCACGCAAAAAACCTGATGTAACACCTGCCAGATCAGCCTTCTGCTGACGGATGGTCGCCATCAACAGCAGCGCGTGGCTGCGCTGCGCCGCCAACTCGTGAATTTGGTTTTGCGCTGTCTGCTCGCGCTCCAGATAATCCATCTGCGCCACATCTTTCTTTGCCAGCAAGGCCCGATAGGCGTCCGCTTCCTGTTCGGCCAACGGTGCCGTCGCCTCTAGCTTGGCGATCTCTTGCCCCGTGCTCGCCAGATCGGCCTGTCTGGCGCTGAGTTCGTCGCGCGCGCCCTGACGTTTGTCGACATAAGCCTGCCAGGTCTGGGCGGCCAGATCAGCGGCCTGCTGCTGATCCAGAACAGATGCCTCTGCAACGCGCGAGATCGACGGCAATCGGTCGGTGGCCACAGCCGACAGCAGCGCCTGCACGCGTGCCATGGCCAGCGCGGCATGGACGCGATGATCGTGCGCGGTGGAGGTGTCTGCTGCAGCCTGTCGTGTATCCAAATCCACCAAGGCTTGTCCGAGCACGACTTGCTGACCATCGTGAACATGAATAGCGCGCACCACTCCAGTGATGGCTGGCTGCACGACCTTGACGTTGCTGTCCGGTATCAGCTCGCCGTTTGCAACCACCACGATATCGAGCTTGCCCAACATGGCGATCAACAGGGTCAATAGGACCAGAGTAACGATGATCCGTATCGTCCAGCGCGGTGCGGGATGCAGCGGCGTTTCCATCAACTCCAAATGAGCAGGAAGAAACTCGGCCTCATGGATCTCCCGCGACGACGGTGCGTGCGCATCCCGTTCAGCCCATGCCGCCCGGAATACCTCTCCATAGTGTCGCCACAAATCGCTGGCGGCGCCCTCGAACCATCGGTTCATGTCAACACCGTCGATTGCATGCCTACCAAGTGGGCGTAGTAGCCAGAACGCGCCAAGAGTTCAGAGTGCGTGCCCCGTTCAACTATGCGCCCTTCGTCCATTGCCAGGATCTGATGAGCGTGTCGAACCGCGCTAAGGCGATGAGCAATGATGATCACCGTGCGGCCCGCACAGATAGCAGCCATGTTGTGCTGAATCACCTGCTCGGTCTCAACATCGAGCGAGCTGGTGGCCTCGTCGAAAATCAGGATACGTGGCTGAGTCAGCAATGCCCGCGCAATGGCCAGGCGCTGACGCTGACCACCTGAAAGGTTGCCCCCGTTTTCTTCGACGCGCGTGTCATAACCCTCCGGCAGCGCCGTAATGAACTCGTGGGCGCCCGCCAACGTGGCCACGTCAATCACCGCCGCAAGAGGAGCAGATGGATCGGTCAAGGCAATGTTCTCGCGGATCGAGCGGTTGAACAGCCGGTTCTCCTGTTGCACCACGCCGATCTGTCGACGCAGCCACGCCGGATCCGCGACGTTGAGATCGATACCGTCCACGCGCATAGTTCCGCGCTCGGGGAGGTACAGACGCTGCAGCAGCTTCGCCAGCGTGCTCTTGCCTGAGCCCGACCGGCCTACGATGCCAATGATCTGGCCAGGACGGATTTGGAGATTGATATCTTTGAGCACTTCCGGCCCATCGGGACGGTAACGAAAGGACACCTGCTCGAAAACGACGTCACCGCGCACCGCAGGCAGCGATTGTTTTTGCGAACAAAGCTCCGTGCGCACGTTGAGTACATCGCCAAGCCGATCCATAGAAATCGTCACTTGCTGAAAGTCTTGCCACAGTTGGGCCAGGCGCAGCACCGGCGCAGCAACGCGTTGCGCCATCATGTTGAACGCAATCAATTCGCCCACGGTGAGACGACCACCAATCACCAGGCGAGCCCCGAAGAACAAGGTACCCACCGTCACTAGTTTGCCCACCCACTGGATTAGTTGCTGGCCGACATTGCCCACGTTGCTCGCGCGAAAACCGGCCGAAACGTAACCGGCCAACTGCGTGTCCCATCGACGCACGAAATGCGGCTCGACCGCCATCGTTTTGACTGTCTCCATGCCAGCCACCGATTCGACCAGAAACGCCTGGTTATCGGCACCACGCATGAATTTCTCATTGAGTCGATGGCGCAAGACAGGCACCAACGCGACCGAGATCAGTGCGTACAGAGGTAGCGATAAGGCCACCATCAGCGTGAGCCAGACGCTGTACAGGCACATCACCCCGAGAAAGATAAACGAAAAGAAGACATCGATAACGGCGGTCAGACCTTGACCGGTAAGAAAGGAACGAATGTTCTCCAGTTCACGCACCCGAGCAACGGTGTCGCCCACGCGGCGCGCACCAAAATACGGCAAGGGTAGCGCCACCAGGTGGCGGAACAAACGCGAGCCCAATTCCACATCAATCCGATTGGTCGTGTGCGCGAACACGTAGTTGCGCAAGCCCGTCAGCAGGACTTCGAACAGGCCGCTCACCACCAGCGCAAGACAAACCACCAACAGCGTCGACTCGGCGCGGTTGGTAAGCACTTTGTCCATGACCACCTGGAACATCAACGGTGTGACCAAACCGAACAGTTGCAGAATCGCCGAGACGCCCAAGACCCCGAGCAAGATGCGCCGATACTTAACTATGGCGGGAATGAACCAGGAAAAGTCAAAACGGGCCAGTTCTCCGGCGAGCGACGCGCGTGAGGCGAACAGAAGCACGCGGCCGGTGGAGCGTGCCATCACATCATCGAGCGACTGAACCGTGGGTGCGCGCCCATCCGCTTCTTGTATCAGCGCGGTACTGTCCTTGGTCGCGGCAATAACAAAGTGGCGTCCCTCCACGTCCATGACCAAGGCCGGGAGTGGCAAGCGGTCGATTCGACCGGCCTGCAAGCGCACGGCGCGGCAACGAAGTCCCAGAGATCGTGCGGCAAGCACGAGGTCGCCTTCCTGAAACACGCCGCCTTGCAGCGCCGCCGCGTGGCGCAGTTGGGCCGGTTCAGCCGGGATGCTGTGAAAGCCAGCAATCAGTACCAACAGCGACAGGCCCGCGTCGCTTAGTGTCTCAGGATGCTCGATGGCCCCATTCGCTCCGAGCATCGTCATGTACGTGTCCAGATTGACGAGGAAAGCGCTACCGCCGCGGTGGCCAACCCAGGCCCAACGTGGGGAAAATGACGCGGTCTTGTGCATCCCTTCATGAACTTCTATTCCTTCAAATCATCAAGCGTTGGCGCGAACAGTAGCGTTGGCATCCGATTCCGGAAACAACAAGGCCAACTGCCGCCTCAAGCAGTCGTTGCGAAGATCAAAACGTTGGGTGACCGTTTCCATGGCGGCTTGGCGAATCGACCCCAACTCGTCGAAGTCACGGCACGCGCGACACACGGCTTCCCCCAACTCTTGGGGTGAGAAGAAGTCCACCAAGAAGCCATTGACCCCGTCAACGATGACCTCTTGTACAGGAGGCGTACTCGATCCCACGACCACAGCACCAACCGCCATCGCCTCCAGCATCGACCACGACAGCACAAAGGGGTAGGTCAGGTAGACGTGCACGCGCGATACCTGAAGTATTCGCAAATATTGTTCGTAGGGCACACGACCGAGGAAATGCACTCGCGAGAGATCAAGCCTTGCGCCCAGTTCGGCGAGCATCATTTCCCGATACGTACGGCTCCCCGGAAGCTTGCTGCTGTAGGAGACCTCGTCTCCGCCAACGATCAGTACTTGCGCATCCGGTAGTGCGGAGAGAATTCCCGGCAACGCTCGCATGAACACGTGGAAACCCCGATAGGGTTCCAGGTTGCGACTGACATAAGTGATGACCGGCACATTTCGGTCCAAGACTAGCCCCGACTGAGGCAGCGTCAGTCGTACCGTTGGATCGGGCTTAACGACATCAACGTCGATACCGTCGTGAATGACTGTGATGTGCTTTCTCAGCAGCTCAGGGTAGCGCGATCGCTGCCACTGAGTGGGACTGATGCAGGCATCGGAATCCACCAGACTGACCAGTTGCGTCATGTTGTCGGTCCGAACCCGATAGACGTCCATCGCTTGCGGCTGGAATTCCGGGTCGAAATTCAGGTCCTGCCCATCGCGATTGAAGTAAAACTCACCGTAATTGACGATCCGCGCCGCGGGGAACACATCCCGGACATGCAGCATGTCACCCCACCCCGGATGACCGTAGATCACGTCCGGCCGAAAGCCAGTGTCACGTATGTTCTGAAGACACAGGGCCACGGCACGCCCACGACGCATGGCGTTCGTGGTCGTCCACAACTCCGACGGAACTTGCTCGCGTGGGATGTCGGTCAAGTCGTAGACGTGAAAGGTCACCCCGTGCATGGCGCGAGGGAAGTTGGCCAGAACACGCTGCTTCTCACCGACGACGACGACTTCAAACTCCGAACTTTCAGCGCAATACGCCATCAGGTGCCTGAACTGTCCGGGCATATTTTGATGAATGAAGATCACTCTCTGCGGCATGAGCTACCAAGATCCTTTTTCTCGCAACGAAACGAACATTCCTTGGACGCGGATGGAATGACTGGCGCAAGAACATGACTCAGACGAACGGGGGGCTCGATGCTGGTATCCGTAGCACTGGATCGAGGCCTGCCCGTCTGCATCCTCTACCGAATGCATACATCAGCCACTGTTAAGCGGCCGCGTGAAGCATCACGTCCGAGGCGACCTGCGGAATCACCGTCGTGGTCATGCCGCCACCTCCCTTACCAGTACCCGTATAGCTTGCCATCGCATGGATCAAGGGATTGATCTGGATAGCAGTCGCGCTATCCGCGGAAGTCAGCGGGACCGATGAAGTTTTCGTGGCTGACGCACTTTCCTTCTGGATCAACTGGCTGCGCGTCAATGACGTGCCATCGGCCAAGTGCACCGTCGCGACACCATGGGTGCTCGACGACGACATAGTGATCAAGGTAACTTGGTCCCCCGTCACGCCATCAGTGAGTACGAGATTGTTCCCACTTTTCTTGACCTTGAGTGTCGATGCCGTAATCCCGGCACCCAGTTGCAAGACCGGCGTCTGACCGCTGGTGAAGGTCTCATTGACCACCAATTGTCCGTAGCCGGAATTGAAGACGAACGTGTCGTTGCCGCCCCCGCCGACCACCGAATCATTGCCACCTCTGCCGTCGATCACATCGGCACCCGAGGTGCCAGTAATCGTGTCGTTGCCTGTCGTCCCGGTCAATTCCATCAGGATCAGCTGGGCACGCGTCAGTGTTGTGCCATCGGCCAAGTGCACCGTGGCGACGCCATGTGTGCTGGACGATGACATCGTGTCCAGCGTGATCTGATCACCGGTAATGCCATCGGTCAGCAGCAGATTGTTTCCACTCTTTACAACATGCAGTGTCGACGCGGTGATTCCGGAACCCAATTGCAGTACAGGCGTTTGACCGGTGGTAAAGCTCTCATTGATTTCCAGATGGCCGTAGCCGGAATTGAAGACGAACGTGTCGTTGCCACCCCCGCCGACCACCGAATCATTGCCGCCCATCCCGTCGATCAGATTTGCACCCGAGGTGCCAGTGATCGTATCACTGCCGACTGTCCCGCTCATTTCCATCTGGATCAACTGGCTGCGCGTGAATACCGTGCCATCGGCCAACGTCACCGTCGCGACCCCATGGGTAGCGCTCGACCACATCGCATCCAGGGTGATCTGATCACCACTGACACTGTCCACCAATATCAAATTATTGCTACTTTCCGTGACGTGCAACGCTGATGCCGTGATGCCGGCACCCAGTTGTAACACCGGCATTTGACCACTGGTAAAGAGCTCGTTGATCTCCAAATGGCCGTAACCAGAATTGAAGACAAAGGTATCGCTGCCGCCGCCACCGATCACCGAATCATTGCCCCCGCTGCCGTCGATCAGATCGGCGTCCGAATTACCCGTCAGCACATCGTTGCCTGCGGTTCCGACAAAATCATGCGCGATCTGAATCAATTGTGCCGTGTTCAAGGTCGACCCATCGGCAAACTGCACCAATGCAACGCCGTCACTATCGGATGAGACTTGGTTGTCCAAGGTCATCTGATCACCACTGACACCATCTGTCAGCACCAGATTGGCACCGGACACTGTCACCTGTAATGCCGACGCCGTAATCCCTGTGCCGAGCTGCAAGATCGGTTGCTGACCACTGGTATACGGCTCGTTTATCTCTAGATCACCGTAGCCCGAGTTGAAGACGAACGTGTCGTTGCCGCCATTGCCCATAATGGAGTCGTTGCCACCCTTGCCGTCAATCAAATCGGCTCCAGAGGTGCCGATCAACGTGTCGTTGCCCGTCGTTCCACGAATTTCTTTCGAGAGCTGGGTCAATTGCGCCGCCGTCAAGCTCGTCCCATCGGCAAATTGCACCAATGTAACGCCAGCACTGCCAGAAGAGTTCTGGTTATCCAATGTGACCTGATCACCGCTGACGCCATCGGTCAGCACCAGATGGGCGCCGTTCGCTGTCACTTCCAACGTTGACGCCGCAATCCCCGCACCGAGCCGCAGGATGGGCTGCTGACTACTGGTATACGTCTCGTTGATCTCCAGGTTACCATAGCCTGCGTTGAAGACGAACGTATCGCTGCCGCCATTGCCGATGACGGAATCGTTGCCGCCCTTACCGTCAATCCAGTCGGCCCCAGGGGTGCCCGTCAGTATGTCGTTGCCCGTTGTCCCTGCGATTTCTTGCGAGATCTGGATCAATTGCGCCGCTGTCACGCTTGTCCCGTCGGCAAACTGCACCAGTGCAACACCATCGGTGCTGGAGGAGTTCTGGTTGTCCAGCGTGATCTGATCACCGCTGACACCATCGGTCAGCACCAGATTTACGCCCGCCACAGTCACACGCAACGCAGACGCAGTGATCCCTGCGCCAAGCTGCAGGACCGGTTGCTGACCACTGGTATTTGCCTCGTTGATCTCCAACTCACCGTAGCCCGAGTTGAAGACGAACGTGTCATTACCACCACCACCATAAATGGAATCGTCGCCACCCTTAGCGTCAAAACGTTCAGCAGCGCCAGTACCTGAGAGCGTATCGTTCCCCGTCGTTCCGGTTTCCATCGCCTGGATTATCTGAGGCTCACTCCAAGTCACTCCATCGGAGAAATTCACTGTAATATTTTGGTAGTTGAAATAGTTATCAAGGTAAACCTGACTACCGGTTGACTTATTCATCAGAATCAGACCACCACCGTTACGGCCCTCCGCCGCAACGTCATTGCTGGTGATGCCGTCTTCATAAAAAATCTGAATGAAGCCAGTTGTATTATTCTCACTAATCCATTGATCAGATGAACCGACCCCCTCCCGATAAACCTCTTGACCCATATAAATATTATTATATTCGCCGTTAACTTCACTAACCAGCTGAGACATCGGAAGCGTCGTTCCATTCGAAAAATGCACGACACCGCCAGCGCCGAAGTTATCATAGACATGATCCAAACGAATGACATCACCGGGCGTACCGTCCGTCAGAATCAAGTCGGAGCCATTGTCACTATGGCTGATGTATGCCTGCAGGTTCGATGACGTAATTCCGGAACCAAGGTTCAGTGTGTATCCATACTCCGTCCCCACTTCCAACGCACCGTATCCCTGATTAAAAACGAAGGTATCAGCACCTCCATTTCCAAGCACAAAGTCGTTACCACCTTTGCCGTCGAACGTGTCGGCGTTCCCTGTTCCCACGAGGTAGTCACTACCAGGCGTACCATCCAAGTTGCTTGCCAATTGCGTGAGTTCGCTGTGCGTCAAGGAGGAGCCGTCAGCAAATTGGACGCTCACGCCCCACGCCGTAGAACTGGGGTAGCCCCTTTGATTAGGTGATTGGATACTGACTTGATCACCTGCCGTTCCATCGTTCAGGATGAGATCCCCAAACTCGTTTGCGGTCACCTTCAGCATCGCAGAGGTTATGCTAGGCCCCAATTTCAATACAGCTTGATTTGGACTGTTTCCGGTGATGGCTTCAACTTCATTAATCGCGAGCTTTCCATATCCCGCATTGAACACGAAAGTGTCATTGCCACCGTTGCCAATCACGGAATCGTTACCACCCTTTCCGTCGAGAAGATCAGCACCCGATGTGCCGTAGATCGTATCGTCAGCCGTCGTCCCGGTCATCTCCGTCTGCACTAGTTGCGCGGCCGTCAATGTCGTCCCGTCAGCCAGCTGTACCACCCCAACGCCATGGCTGCTGCTGTTCCACATATTGTCCAACTTAACTTGATCGCCACTTACTCCATCGGTTAGCAAGAGGTTGGTGCCATCCGAAATCACGTGCAATGCGGCCGCCGTGATCCCCACACCCAATTGCAGCACGGGCTGTTGGCCGCTGGTGTAACTCTCGTAAATCTCCAGATCACCATAACCGGCATTGAACACGAACGTGTCGTTGCCACCGTTTCCGTCAATCGAGTCGTTGCCTCCCTTGCCGTCAAGCAAGTCGGCACTGGAAGTGCCGTTCAGCGTATCGTCGCCGATCGTCCCCGTCATTCCCATCTGGACGAGTTGCGCGCGCGTTAGCGTCGTTCCGTCAGCCAGCTGCACGGCCGACACGCCATAGCTGCTGCTCAACATCCCATCCAACTTGATCTGATCTCCACTGACGCCATCGGTCAGAAACAAGGCGTTCTGGAACGATGAAACATGCAGTGCCGCAACAGTGATCCCTTCACCCAGCTCCAAGATCGGCGCCTGGGTTCCTGAGTACTGCTCATTGACCTCCAGATTGCCGTAACCACTATTGAAGACAAAGGTGTCGCTCCCACCATTGCCGACGATCAGATCCTTGCCGCCATTGCCGTCAATCAAGTCAGCGCCTGAAGTGCCACGCAGAGTATCGTTACCTGTTGTTCCGGTCATCTCCATCTGCATCAGCTGCGCCGCCGTCAGGCTGGTGCCATCCGCCAATTGCAGTGTCGCAACACCAGCACCACTGGTCGACCACATCTTATCGAGGGTGATCTGGTCGCCGCTAACGCCGTCGGTCAGCACCAGATTGATTCCATCGGTCATCACCTTCAACGCCGACGCGGTGATACCTGCTCCCAACTGCAACACGGGTGACTGCCCGGCCGTATTGATATCGCTGATTTCTAGTTGACCGTAACCCGACTCGAACACAAAGGTGTCATTGCCACCCTCACCATATTCGATATCGCCGCCACCTTTGCCATCGATCAGATCCGCACCCGATGTACCGTAGATTGTGTCGCTACCAGTCGTACCGGTCGTCCCACTCTGCAACAGCTGTGCAGCGACTAAGTTGGTACCGTCGGCGAACTGGACGACGGCCACGCCATCAGTACTAGACGATGCCATGCCATCCAAGGTGATCTGGTCGCCGCTGACGCCGTCAGTCAGCACCAGATTGGCTCCATCGATTGTTACTTTCAGTGCAGATGCGGTGATCCCAGCCCCCAGTTGCAACACGGGCTGTTGACCACTGGAATAGGTCTCGTTGATTGTGAGCTTCCCATACCCGGCATTGAATACGAACGTATCATTACCGCCATCACCCACTGCCGTATCGTTTCCGCCGTCACCGTCGAAATAGTTCGTACCCGCGGTACCCACCAGCGAGTCGTTTCCGGTCGTTCCGTTGATGGCAACGCCCTTCTGCAAAACCTGCAACTGAGTCAGGGACGTACCATCGGCGAACGAGAAGGTCGCGATCTGATGCTGACTGATCTGCGAAGTCACGAAGCCAGCCAAGGTCAACGTCGAACCGGACAACGCCCCGAAGCCGACTGCCAAAGCGTTCGTGGTCGAGTTGTAGCTGTAAGTCAAACCCGATGAGCTGATACCCGTACCAAACTTCAGTACATCAGCACCTGCCATCGTGGTGTTTTCGCTGATCGTGTCTGACCCGTTCCCCAAGTCGTACACATAGGTTTGTTGCCCGGTGCCACCCAGGATTTGCGCCGAGCCCGGACCGCCTTCAATGGTGTCAGAACCACTGCCACCGTGGATTTGATCGAACCCAGCGCCTGCGTAGACCGTGGCACTTCCACTACCCGCGATAACGACAACGGGTGCGGCTGCTGTACCACCGGCACCTGCATTGATTACGGACGAGAAGGGGCCACCAACGCCAAGGCCACCATAATAGTTGTCGCTGCCCGTGGTCCCATCAGACTGAGTCCACGCATCTCCCGTGAGCACTCCGCTGGCGCCGTAACTGTCCGTAATACTATTGCCCTGCCCATCACTGTAGGAGATCGTTTCGCTATCATCACTGTTGACCGTAGTGACAACGCTGGAGTTGTCGTAGTAATTGGTACTGGTGGTGACCGTAGCATTGGTCACATTTTCTATGTCGGTGTTGCTGCTGCTCCAGACTATACCGGTTAGCACGCTTTGGGCGTTGTAGTTGGCGGTACTGGTGTTACCCAGTCCATCCGCGTTAAAGGCACTATAACTGCCATCAGCGTTGGTCGTTTTGCCGTCGCTAGAACCAAAGGCAGTAACGAACGAGCTAGAACTGGAGCCACCAGCATTGGTGGCGTACGTGCCCGAGCTGCCATTGGCATTTTCCCAACTGTCGCCGGAGGCTCCGCCGACCATGGTGCTGAACGTGCCGGTATCGCCTAGTCCATCGTTGCACACAACGCTTTGGCTGCCGCCGGTATACATCGTCTCGATGATGCTGGATCCGTCATAACTGTTGGAAGTAGTAATGACCACATCACCCTCGGCATTGCTACCAGTTGTGGTGGTTACGTCACTATTGCCACTGCTCCATTCAACACCCGTCAATTCGCCTTGAGAGTTGTAAGAGAATTCGCTGGTATTGCTTGCTGCATCCTTGATGTAAGTTTTCGAGCTGCCATCGGCATTGTAAACGTCTTCACCGCTACCGCCGTCGGCCTTGGTCCATACATCGCTGGTTTCGTTGCCGCTGGCGTCAAAGAATTCGTTACTGACATTACCATTTCCATCACTATAGACCGTATACGAACTACCATCGGAAGCGTAATTGATATCCTCTTGGGACCCATCCGCGTTGCGCGTGACGAAACCATGCGACCCGGTCGATGCGTTACTATAATCGCCGCCGGCTTCCTGCCCTAACGGATTCATGTAGATCGTCCAGGCATTGCCTTGCGAATCAGTAAAGTGGGCCGTTGAGGCATTATCGCCGCTAGTCCATGTCTCGCCATCCGAAAACGTGCCTGTCCACCCCGAAGTAGGGGAGTCATTGCTTGTGGTGTGATAACTGCCGGTAAGCCCGCCACCGCCACCGAACTGCCAAGCGGTAGTATCACCTGAAGAGTTTTCGAAATAGACGGTGTAAGTATTGTCCGCGTTGACGACGTCGCCAAAACTGGATCCATCGGGATCGATCACCAGGCCCGCCGCAACGGTATGCTGATTAGCCACACTACCGTCGCTGTTGTAATCCGTAGCGACGACATTGCCATTGGATAGGTAATCGTAGTCCGAACTCTTGCTTCCACCGGAATTGAAAAGCGTAATGTCATAGCTGCCCGTGGCTTTATGCCAGATATCCGTGCTGGTCTTCTGTCCACTTATGTTCGTATTGGTGATGGTGATGTCACCCTGCGCCCCGAGGGTTACGGTGCCTCCACTACCGTCCGCATTGCTGAAGGTGCCAGAGCCCGAGACGTCGGAGTCAAAGGTATCCGAACCACTCGCCCCATCCGTGTCAGTCCACTGATCCGAAAGCAGCGTTCCCTGCTTATCGATGTGGGTGGTGGTACTTCCGTTCTTTTCTGCCGTGGCCCGCCAGATGCTGCCATCCACCGCAGTGTCATCGGTGATTGCCACACCGCTGGCGTTTAGGACGATCGTCCCCTTCGTAAGGTTGGTGTTGGCCCATGCCGCATAGATGCCCGCATCTGTAGTACTAACCCAGGTATCGCCGATCCAGTTGCCCGCCGCGTTGTAGTTGTTGGTGGTCTTCGAGTCTCCATCCGTGACCATGGCAGTAGTGGCTATGGCCAGATCGTTGGATGCTGTCGCAGCCACGCCGCTTTGGGCAGTCTGGTCTCCGGCGGCGCTGTAGTTGGTAGCCAGGGTTTGATCTTGAGAATTTGAGCTGACATTCTCGTAACTGCCATCAGGGTTCTGGACGACTGTCGACGCTGATAACGGGATCGGATAAGGGGCGGTGCTATTCGGGAACTTGGTCAATCCATCCTGATACACCGTTACCGAGCCCGATGTGCCATCGGAGTGCACCCAGGTCGAACGAGTTTCGATGCCATTCTGGGTGAGGTAGTCGGTGGTCACATTTCCGTGGCCATCGTCAGTGACAGTGGCAGAGGTACCGTTGGCGTAAGTAATCTTGCTGGTAATCGAGCCATCAGCATTCAGCGTATCGGTTTCGGTCGTCTGATTGGCAGACGTCCACGAATCGCTATTGACTAGACCATTGGCGCCGGATTGGTACGTGGCTTGAGAGCCATCGGACTGAGTCACCGTACCCGAGCCCATGGTGACACCAGGATCAACGCTGACGGTTGGGGTAATAATTACAGGCTGCGGATTGGACTGAGATTCGGAAGCAGCATTCTGCTGGCCCTCTTGCGAATCCTCTTCTGCTGACAAATGAACTGACCATGCCCCCACCGCCCATGCAGCCGCCTTGATAGTAAGGCCAACTGCCTCGACAGGAGGGTCAACGACCCCAGCAATTGCGACCAGGCTTCCGTCCATGTCAAGCACGTCGCTTAACATTCCAAGAATATCTGACGGTTTTAAGTTATCCACACTACCCGCGTCGTGGAATTTAACCACAAGATCGCCCACATCGCCGGGTATCGATGCAAATGCAAGGAGACGACCGAAGAGTTTACCGAAAACACTATCGGCCCCGTGAACTTCATTGATCAGTTCAGAAGCATCGCGAACGACTTTATAGGTATCATCCCATAACTGCCTAGGCCCCTTTTCACTTACAATATCCCCGGCCATAGCCACCGAGTCCAAAGTGAGTCCGGCAATCGCTGAAACAATTCCTCCCTTTCCATGTTCGGAGGCAAAGTCTTCCAACCATGTCAGAGCGCTCATGCCGTCTTATTCCGATTGAGATAAATGATGGTACCGCCTACGACAAAGAATGGAATAATCGAAGAAAACCATAAAAACATAGAAATGTTCTCATCCCTCCATGAATTCATTACTTGGATAGGTGTCTGACTAAATATCTTTGCGTCCGAAGATTTGATATTCATCACCATCGGAATATGACCGTATAGTGTTTTTAAATTTACGAACTGCACGGTAACTGAGGCCCGCTGCGGCAATCCACGCGTATCGTTCATGCAACTATAATAACTTATGGCGCCGCCACTACAATAGAATTTTTTACCATTAATCCAAGTCATTCTACCCGAGCGACCAGCATCACGATATGTGTAAGTACCCGACAGCTCTAATGGATTACTAAGAATCTCAATGGTCGGCCCCGGAAGTAGATAAGAAACGATCAACGCCTGGATACCAAAGGAAGCAACAAAAGAGATGACTCCTAAAAGAATATAGTTGGGTGCTGAAGATCTCATGAGTTGCATCCTCCGAGCATCTTTTCCAGATGCCTTGTTAGCCATAGTTAACGATTGAAATAATTGCGGCACGCTTTGCTCGCCAATTTTGGTTTCCGGTAACACGGGAGGCATTATCTTCAAATTTAGTTGCCATATATTTCATGGCAATCCGTACGGCCGACTGCCTGTGCTTCGAATTGACCAGTAACTCGCTAATGTCCCGTGCAATACGCTCCACGTCTCCCCCGTCAGCTATCTTGGCCGCTCCGCCTCGCTCCAGCACTTGAGCAACTGTGTGCTGCTCCAAAGTGCGCGGAACCGAAAGGATTGGCAGCCCGATAAGCAACGCCGTTGTCGTGGTCGCCACGCCGCTGGTGATGACGAGATGCGCCATTGGCAACAGGAAAGCCAGCTCCAGTGGCTGTGCATAAAAGGTGATTCTGTCAAAGCGCCCTGGCCACTGCGGCGGGCAGCCAGGCATCACGCAGAGCACCTCGCCTTCAAGACCATTCAGTGCCTGCAAAACGCTTTCGCAGGCAGGTGCTTGCGGGTGCAGATACGCGAATATGCGGGTACTCGCATCCGTCGTTTTCCAGCTAGTCCGATAAACCTTGGGTAGGGTGAAGATTGGCCCAACATACTGTTCCAGAGGTCGCGGGCCAAAGGGATCCAGCTCCGGCAACGTGGTAAGTCGCACGTCTTTCGCGGTGAAGAGTTCACCCAAAAACTCGATATGCGGCTGTTGGAATCGCCTTAGAATCGAGTTGATGTTTTCCACAACCTCCGCCTCCCGAATCACTGCAAGCTCTTGCTCAGGGAGATCGGTGGCTTGCCGGAAGATCGGCAACGGGGATGTGACAGGTGGAATATCGAACGCGCCGCCCACGTAGATAGTCGGAATGCGGAGTACACGCGCCGCCACCGCTGCCGTGGGCGCGTTGATATACACCAGCAGTTCCGGCTCAATCTCGGTGAGCAGAGCCATCCACGTCTCAGTAGCCACAGCAAGGGCGACGGTGTCTGCATAGCCCAGCCCCCACAAGAGGTCAGCAAAATTGACCGCGGGTCGATCTTCGGCTGCAGGACGCTTTGCAGGACGCAGGGCGGGGGCTTGAACTACCGAAAAGGTATCTTCTGCGAAGAAGAATCGGGCTGCGTTCAAATCGCTGACAGCCAGAAGCACCTCGTGCCCAGCGTCACGATAGGCCCGCGCCATCGCGAGCATGCAGCCGAGATGCCCCCAGTCATTCGCGAATTCACCCGCGATAAGAACACGCCCCGCGCCTTGCGGCTTCAGTGCGTCACTCGGCTCAACGCGAGACTGTTGACTTCGCACCAAGTCATCCTTTGCTTGCCGCATTGCTTCCTCCTCCCCTGACCCGCCTGACGTGCAGGCGTGCTTCCCGCTTGCGATGGCACCGTTACGCCGTTGAAAATGATGCGGCGTCGCTTTCTGGTGAGATCTTCAACTTCGGAAGCAGGCAAGCAAGTTGCCTAGCTGTCCAGTCCCGTCTGTTTGGGCACTACCCCGATCGTGACCATGCCAGGCCGTGGAAGCACAACAATGCAGATGCGTCTGACTGGAAGGGCTTCGCGCGTCAAGAATGATCGGCTGTGGCCTCCTTGTTGCTCGCCTTGTGATGCATCCCGTCATCATCGTTCCCTCGCAAGTTTCAACCACGTCCATTGCAGCCCGGCATTGCGCTCAGGCTGGCTGGCCAAGATTTAGAACCGCGGCGAACAGCGTGTCAACGTGCAATTTCTTACGCGTCAACCCGGCAGTCAACGACGACCGTTCGGGATGGGTTTGGCAGCTCGAAGGCCGTACCTGCTACGAGGTCCAGCACGGAATAACGGTTGCCTCAGGCATTGTGTTTCTGCATGAGCTATTTTCCACTACGTTCATGCCGTCCTATGCCATCGAACGCTATCTGCAAGCCGCCGAGCGCTAAGACACGTAACGCCGCTATGCCTCGGCCTTGCCGCACTTTGAAATGATCCGCCGTGGTCTCCCGCCAGCCACGGCAGACATTGTGGTCCAATATTCGTCTGCCCACGCAGCGTCGCTGTCGGGCAACACATTGCGGCAACGTCTGGCAGCACTTTCGGACTGGCATCCGGAGCGCGGGTGCCCCGACCCTTCCTCAATCCAAAATCAGAGCTGCTTTCCCCTACCCTCGATAACGCTCCCTAATCACTAATCCGATCGCTGTCAGTGGCCAGACAATATTCCCCTGCGGTGGCTCTGCTCCACTGTATGTCACGCCCGCAGCGGCGGGCCGTGCGTTAGGTTCCGTAAAACTGAATGCCATGGTGGCATAGCGCTGGAAGTGGTTCGTCAGGTGCCTGGCAGGACATGGTGACCGGAAGGGTCAATGGCGGCGAGATCGAGTGCAATTCCAGCGTGGTGAGCTGCACCATGCGCTCCTCATTGCCGCACGTCACCACCAAGGTCAGCAAGAGGAAAACGCCTGAGTCATCGACTCCTCGATGGATCTCCGTCAGATACGCCGCACGAACCGACGGCTCGCGTGCAAACAAACCGCTCAGACCAAGCACCATGCTGTCCGTCGGCACCGTTGGCAGGCACACGCCCACCTCCTCGTGAGCCTGCAGTTCCTCACGTGTAAAGAATGGCGGGGGTTGGCCGTTCAGCAGAGCTTTGATTTCGGGCGGGTAGAGCGTGATTTTGTCAAGGTTAGGGTTCAGCATCAACGTGGCGCCGCGCGTCAACTCGAAGAAACGTCGCGCGCCCATCGCCATGATTCCCACGTTTCCCGTCGACGCGAATTCAGCCTGCTCACGGTCGGTGAAAAATGGCATCACTGTCTGGCCGTTATCCGGCCGGACAAATTGGTGGAACCGCATACGCCCGGCAGGCGCCGGCTCACGGGGGACATGCGAATAGACGGTGGCGTCAAGCAATGCCATAAAGAAAGCCTCTTGCCTGCGGGCTGCGACGGATGGAGTGGCGTCCTGCCTTGCGGCTTCAAGAAGCTCGTTGAGCTTTCGGGCTTTCTTTTTCGGCACGTTTCAATCAACCCCTCTTAGGTAGTCTCGCCTCAATGAGCGCCTCTTCGGATAGAGGCGAGGTCCAAAAATCGTCCTCAAGCATGCTTGCCCTCATGAACGTTCGAGCAAACGTGCTGATGGGCACCGACGAGTGACGACTGAACTGTGCTATCGATCGCTCACCGTAGCGTGCGCGGTCGGAGTTTCCGCATATCGAATTGATAAATTCGCGTTCTGCGGCTCCAGTCGCCTTGACGCCGTTACGCATGAACCACGACGCCACATGTTTGGCTGCTGACCACATCAACGCGCAACCCTGGCCGATGGAGTGCTGCGACAAAATCGTGCTCAGGGCCGCCGCAGATGGTCGCGCTAAAGCCGGATTGAGATTGTGCGCAGCCAGTGCGTACTCACCGAACGCCAAGCATTCTGCCGTACCAAGTGTCTGCCACGTCTGCAAGATCACCTCGCAGGTCCGGGACGTCGACTCGAACGTATTTAAATAGACATGCAATTGATCTGGAAGTGTGCCTCGCCCGCGCTCGTCCCATACAACCAGCCAGTCAGCATCTTCAAGACTAGCATCCTCTGCCCAAGGTGCATCTCTGATTGCGTCATCTAGGCGTTCCCTGGAAGCAATGGGAGCCAGAACGCCAGCTTTCAGCAAGGTGGAGAGGATCAAGTGTCTCAGCGCGCGATGCGGCGCCAAACGTGCACCGAAACCAGGATGCGCTCTCAGATGCCGGAAACCGGGGTCTGCGCCGGCATCGAGAACTGCCAGTAATGCCAATCCTCCAAAAATGCCAAGTTCGCTCACATCGGCAGGCGGGGTCGCCTCAATGCGCGATTGTTCTAACGCCATGGCCGCTACGAGCACCTAAGAACTCCATTACAAGCCGATTTTGGACTATTCCGAATTCGACTCTAGCGTGCGAAGCCGACCGACGGCAAGCACATGGCGCAATCCACTCATCATCCTGACTATCAGGCAATACTGACCATCTTGCGCAACCTGCGGGAACGTGCAGCTGTCACTCAAATTGAGCTTGCGGAACGCGTCAGCAACACGCAAACGTTCATATCCAAAGTAGAACGTGGCGAACGACGACTTGATATCGTTGAGTTCGTGGAGATCTGTGAGGCCCTTAGCTTAAATCCCGTTACCGTTCTCGATGAGTTCCTACGACTACGCCCTGTACGCCGCAAAACGCGCAGTAAGCTAGCCGCGCGTAAGTGACGTTTTCACGCACCTCTTGAGCAATGATTTTTAGACAGAGTGCGCGGAAAGTCCTTATTGGTCTCTCCTACCAAAATTCATTCAACGCCCGTTTGAAGACTGCGACCTCAGTGTCGTTCCGGACGCATCGAAAATCTACGCGTACGTGGTACACATTCGCAGATGGACTGCTGGTCAACACGCTAGAGCGGAGAGGGCCGCTGGATAACAGGATCAAACTGGCGACAAGGCTAATGGACGCTGAACGCCGATCTGTTCGTCGTCGATGAGCTGGCCTACCTACCCTTCTCGCAGGCCGGGGGCACCGTTTTCCTCCCTCTCGTCGGCATGATAAATGAGCACACAAGGCTAATAGTCATCAGCAAATTCACGCGCTGCCGAACGGACTGGTGACCGCGACGTCACTCATCGCTTCTTCCCGCTGCTTCTCCCGTAGTTTCTTCATAGGAGACTCCCAACTTCCCGCAACGCGCCCATGGTCACAGTCCTTGAGGTCTGCCATATCGGCCGGCCCGTAGACGAACCCCCGTCGAGCGGGTGAGTGCGTGAGCCACGTCCACGTGTCTGAAAACGACACCAATCCCTCGTGTGATGGCTTCGTGCCACGTGCGACCATCGACCGCGACATCACCTGAATCTGCAGCCCGTAATGAAAGGAGCTGAGCAAGTCCTGGCGAAGGGAATCCCGCGCCAATTGCGTTGCCAAGCCGACATACGGTTTTAAAAAGTACTTGCAATCGTTCACTAAATGCAGGCAACGCGCGCGCCAGATGCGGTACGCCCACGCCTGCACACAGAATTCGTCCAGCCAGGGAATAGTGTCGTCGAAAAAATGGATCGAGCTCAGCATGAACCTCGCGTCTTCATAGCATTGCAGATGCGGGCCTAAGTACTGCCTAACCTCCTGCTCCACCTCCCCAACTGTCTGTTCGACCTCGACCGTGCTCAGGCCCGGCTGAACGGGGCCAAATCTGCGGGGATCAATCCGTTGAAGCTGCGTTGGCGCTGGACAGAGCAACCGTGCGTCCAGCGGGAATTTCGTATGGCTGGCGAGGATCGGAAGCAACACAGCTGACCAGGATCGTGGCACCAGTCTCCGGCCATCGCGCACGCCGACGGGATTCACCTCCCAAGTCCAGTCCCAGTCCAACGGAAAGTTGGTGATCGCCGCGCGCGCCCACTGGGTGAGTTGACCCTCGATCAACAGGCGACGACGCCGAGTCGCGGCCGAGGCATGCAGTGGCCAGGACTCGGGCACTACACAAGCACTACAACGGTGACAGGCGAACCCACCGACGGCAACACAATCTAAATCGGCGAAGGGGAGATGGCACGCATCGCACGCTGATCGCAGCGGCACGCCATGCCAAGGGCACCCGTCAAGCCCGGCAATCTGATGAACGACCGAGTGAAAGCCCGTCCTCAAACAGCGCGGGCAATATCGAGGCACGCGCGCGAGCAGTGGTGCGACCGACCGCTGCCACTGGCTGACGGGGCCATCGTGTCCAAAGCGTGCACTTAGCGTGGCGAAAGCCGCTTGAGTCTCGGCGCTGCTGACCAAGGAGGTCTCCGTCCACCATCGCCCCTCGGTGCTAAATAGGGCCGCTCTGACGTCGGCCACCGGGACGCGCCGGCCGACCATTGCTTCTAGAACCTCGCGGACGTTGCAGGCATTCAGCCAGGCGAGCCGGTGACACGCGCCCCACGCTGATTCCCACGGATCATCGAAGCAACTGTTCCAGCTGAGCATCGCCGGCCCCTTCAAAGCGCATCGCGGCGCAATCCCGTATCGTCATTGTCGTCATTATCACGAAGGCTCTGGATCGGCGGACGGTCAAAGTAGCCGCTCAGCGTCACCGCCATCTTCCAGTCTTCCTTGCTGGGCAGGAATCCCGTGCTGTCGCGGTCGCGGGTCAGCTCAGCCAGTTCGGCTAGAGTGCGTGCGACGTATTCCATGGCGATCCCTTCGTGGGTCAGCTTGCCCTCAATCGCCATGCCAAAGCCGATGCAAATCGCGAGCAGTTGATCGGACAGCCGAAATCCCGCCTCGAACGAGCGTGGCCAGAGGAATTGGGTATAGCTCACGCCGCTGCCGCTGGGGTACTCCGACTCCTGATCGCATGCAATCAACAGGGCGAGTATGTCGTTCCCACAAAGAATCGCTTCAAACTGTAAGAAGTGCTCCATGAAGCGGAAATTGAGGTCAGACCGTCCCCGCATCATGATCCGGTTTCGCATGCCGATGAGCTCGTGCTGCCCAAACATCACGACGGTCACCCGATAGCCTCGTTTGACCAAGAAATTGATGTAGCACTTGATCCATTCCAGTTGGATCGCGTGCAGGCACTGCGCTTCATCAAAAATCAAGAATAAGTGCCGTCGCTTCGCACTCAATGCAAAGAACGCTCGGCACAACTGATCACGCATGTCAGGCAAGCGGCGCGGCCTCTTTCCTTCAAACTCCATCGCGAGAAGCATGTCCTCAATCAGCGAACCTTCGGCGCAAACAATGTCTTTCTTTGCTTCATAGACCAAGACACCCGCGCCGGGAAACTTCATGGCGATTACGCGAACGATGGCTCGGATGCAGGAGCTCTTGCCTGTGCGCGGTTCGGCCCAGAAAGCGCCCCCCGCCTGTTGACGCCTACCCCACTTGAGCACGTGACCGAGCACCCATCCAATCGGGGCCGTAGGCAACACTGCATTGGTCACGATTATGGGATGATCGTCCCAACACTCGTCGCGAAGACGCAGGGTCTCGCTGGTAGGAACCTCGACTCTTGTAGTCATGGCATAGTCATCAATTGATGGCGAAGAAACTGGCCACGGGCACGATGGTGCATGCCTTGGCGGCATCGGATGCGGTCTTCACGGAAGCGATGGGAGGTGCGCAGCCCGGTGTCGCCGACGTCACCGGTCCGGCCGGAGGGTCCTCGGTCGGCCCTGGCTCGCGCGACACAAGCGCGTGTCCTAGGCGGGCCGCCTCGGCCAGCTGATTGGCGGCCTCTGCCGCGGCGACGTGATCGCCTTTTTTACCCCTGGCAAGCGCGGTCCTGCTGACCCTCGAGAGCCAGTCGCTCACGATGCATGTATTGACGCGGCGGCACATCTGCCCGGTGTCGATCGCTGCATTGATAAGGCGGCGCATTTCGCGGGAATGCGAGGCCCCCGCCCAGACGCCCTTGGCATCGACAAGCCCCAACGGACGGCCATCCGGCGCAACGACAAACACGCTAGAAATATCGTCCTCGTTGATGTGCAGTTGGACAAGCTCGCCTAGTAAATCCATGCGTTCTGAGAGCCACGGTGCCATGTACTTTGCGCGATCGAAGTTGATGTGTGGCTTCTCGCCGCGGGACAAGCTGCCCGCCACTCGCACGTTTTCGATCATCAGTCCCAATGGGGGCATGCCAGGAAGTGGGGGCGGCAGTACCGGCGGAAGAAAGCCGATCGAGGTGTCCTCAACGTAGTGTTGCAGGATCTCCAGCGGTGTCGCGCCGAGATTGCCGGCGGGTAAAGAGGTGTTGTAGTCCGAAATCACCGCATCGATCAGATCCAGCACGGCCTGCAGCTCGATCTGGAACGTCACCGCCTTGTCCTCCGCGCCCTTCCGGCGTGGATCAGTCGGCCCTGAGCCCGTGGTGGAGGGCAATCGCTGAAAGGCAATTTCTAAACGATGGTTTATCAACTCCACAAACGGGCGACGCTCGAAGTGCGCCACCTTGCCGTAGTTGATCGCACATCCTGCCATCTCACCAATCCGGGACAGCGAGGCCTCGGCCAGGTGGGCCGAGTCGTTATCCATTAGTAGCACGTTGAATCCACAGGAAGCCAACGCTTCAATCAGCTCTGAGGGCATTCCGCCGCGCCGAACGGTATCGAATCCGGGTAGGCTCATGACCCGTGGTATCCACCGTCCCAAGGCTTTGGCGACAGTGGCCACTATGTCCGCCGCGTTGACCTTACGCCGGACGATCACGGTATAGGCCAAGATCGCCTCACTGAACCGATCGACTACAAGGATGATACTGAGGCGGCGAATCTTCACGTGCCTAACGCCCTTGGGAGTTGGAATCGCGAGGCAGGCGAAAAAGTCCAACACGTGCTCGTCCATCTCCACAATGTCTAAGGGCATCCTTGCCCGAAGGCGGCTGCACAGGCCGGTGCCCGTCGCCGCCTTTACCTTAGCCACCCCGCCATACTGACGTTCGACGATTGCATCGTAGTGACGCGCGTAAAAAGCGTTGACCCACTTGGTAAGAGAACGCACGCCCTGATGTTCCACGCAGAAAGGCCAGTCGTTGGCAACGACCCCCTGCTCCTTACACAGCGACAAGAAATACTGATGCGCATCCTTCATCGCGACACGGGACTCGGGAAGCGCATGATCACGCCGAGCTGTCAGCAAATACTGAGCGAGGTGCACCTCAACATCGGGATGGGTGCGCATGATGGCACCCAGCGCACCGCTGTATCCCCCTTGAGCCAGGGCAACCCTTCCGCTAGCGACAGTCTTCCGCTCGTACGCCGTCACATGGGTGCCGGGCAGCAAACCATACCAACCGAGCATCCGTCCCTCACTGTCGAAACTCACGCAGCGTCCGATCCGACGCCCGAGCTCGACGTACGAGAGGCGCGCCATTTTGATCGGCAGATGGACGTTCTTGCCGGCAAGATAAGGAATGATCACATCGTGGATCTCAACAAACCGCAGGCGCTGCTTCTCGGTCAATCCCGACAGGTCAGGCATGGCCCAATCCGCACAGTTAGCCACCTCGGTGGGAATCGTGCGTCGCGTAACTGTCGCGCTCATGGCTAGGCTCTCCACAACAGGGTGTGGCGGCTCCAAGCGCGCTCGTCCAGGTCGCTACACAATGCGCGACGCCGCAAGAGCTTGGCGACTGATGCGAGCACGAACGCTGGCGGTTGATCGCTCAGCCGGTTCAGCAGATCGCCCAAAGTTACGGTGCTAGCGCCGGGCACATGTGCCGCGACCAGCACTTCGATCACCCCGAGGGAACGCCCGCGACAACGCACATAGGCGCCCATCACGCGAATCCAGTTTGAGACGCGCACGCTTGCGGCATCCAGTTGCACCGCGGTGACTTCTTCAAACGTACCGCCTAGGCGTCTGGCCGCAACTGTATAACGCTCAATTAGGTGGGCGTCGCGGCCGTTCGCGTGATCAAGAGACCGTTCCGCGACCCGCCGGCAATGACGGCTGCCATCAAGCGTAACGACCACGCCATCGAATCTGAGAGGCTTATCCGAAACGGCGTCGAGCGTGGTGATGGTTGGATCCAGCTCATACTCAGCAAAATCGATCCTAGGATCGCCCTCAGTGAAATAGAAATGCTCATGTCTGAGGTCGCCCAACAAAGGGATGCGCCGTCCGCCGTCCATAGCATGGACGATCCAAATGCCGGAGCGAACGTCGCGGTTGTCAGATAGATTGCCCGCGGCCCTGCGTCGCTGCGCACGCGCCGGGCTTGTGCCTTGGGTTGCCATGATCTGCCTCCTTCAAGTCGGAGGCGAACGGCTGCGCCGCATGTTTTTTTTTGGCGCTAAACGCTACTAGGCAACGAGCCTGCTGTTGCCTAAGTTAGGCTCAGAATCTCAACCACGCGTATTCAAGCGAAGCCATGAAGCTCACTGCATAGCGTTATGGGGTCTAAGATTTTGCCGTATCGCCTGAGGATTCATTTCACCTCGTCGCAAAGGGTGTAATCCGCCCAGCCTATTTCACTGACCCGGACATTTCTTTTCCGCTTTTCTCACCAGATGTCAACCTAAAGTTGTCCTGATTAGCGCTGATCCTCAGCCAGCCGTCGCGTGATTTGAGACTTCCAAAAGCGATGGTACGCCCACGTTCGATGCGGAGGTGGGTTATGGCGATGAATCGGGTGCAGTTCCAACAAGGCCTGTCGATGACACAGTTCATGGCGCAGTACGGAACCGAGGCGAAGTGCCGACGCGCGCTGTTTCGCTTGCGATGGCCGAGGGGGTATCGCTGTCCGGCGTGCGCCGGTCGGCTGTCTTCGCGGTTTCGCAGGGAGGGGCAGCTCTACTACCAGTGCCGGGCGTGCCGACATCAAGCGACGTTGTTGAGCGGTACCGTATTCGAGGCGACCAAGCTGCCGCTGACGACCTGGTTCCTGGCGATTCACCTGTTGACCTCCACCAAGACCAACATGGCCGCACTGGAACTGAAGCGGCACTTGGGGGTGAGCTACCGCACCGCGTGGCGCCTGAAGCACAAAGTGATGGAAGCAATGATGCAGCGCGAAGAGCCGCGCCAACTCAGCGGTTTCGTGCAGATCGACGATGCCTACTTGGGCGGCGAACGCAACGGCGGCAAGTCCGGTCGCGGCTCGGAAAACAAACAAGCCTTCGTGATCGCGGTGCAGACCGATGTCGACCTCGACCATCCGACGTTCGCGGTGATCGAGCCGGTACGCACCTTTGACAATGCGGCGATCACCGACTGGGCCCAGCGCCGACTTGCGCCGGAAGCGGAGGCCTTCAGCGACGGCCTCGGAGCCTTTCGTCGATTCGAGGCCACCGGACATGCCCATACAGTGCTCGAGAGCGAAGGTGGTCGGGCGGCCACCGAAATCAACGGCGCACGCTGGGTCAACGTGCTGCTGTCGAATCTGAAGCGCTCCATCGGCGGCGCTTACCACGCGTTCAAACAGCACAAGTACGCACGTCGCTATCTGGCCGAAGCCGCCTACCGTTTTAACCGCCGTTTTCGCCTCCCCGAGTTCGTGCCGCGACTACTACGCGCCATGGTGCTCTGCGCCCCTTCCCCTCAGCCGTTTCTACGTCAGGCCACCAATTTTTCCAGCTGAGGATCAGCGCTAAGGATGCTCTGATCAATTAAGTTCAAAATGGCCGTCCAGACGGCCGTGCTAAAAATATGGATTGACTACGACGAAAAGGCAGATTGTGAGGCATATCGCCGCCATCGCCGTGCTGGGTTACCCCCAATCGCCTCGATTTCCCGCCTCACAGGCGCACCTCCCCTGCGGACGCTAGCAACGTTCGTCGCACCATCCACAGATTCGATAGCGCGAACAGCGTGAGTATCTGAGCGGTGTTCTTGAGCAAGCCCTTGAAGCGCACCTTCTGATAGCCGAACTGCCGCTTCACCACCCGGAACGGATGCTCCACCTTGGCTCGAACCGCGGCCTTCATGTGCTCGGTGTGCTTGACCGCATCCTTCAACTCGCCCTCGGGCATCGCCTTCACGCTGCCGCGTTTGGCCGCGATATGCCACGTGCGGCCGCGCTTGGGTGCCCGTTTCTCGGCGCCTTGGTAGCCGGCATCGGCATGCACCGTCTTCTCTTGGCCGTGCAGCAACTTGTCCACTTCCGTCACGTCGCCCACGTTGGCAGGTGTCGTGGTTACCGTGTGCACCAGCCCCGATTCCACGTCCACCCCGATGTGCGCTTTCATGCCGAAGTACCACTGCTGGCCCTTCTTCGTCTGGCGCATGTCCGGGTCACGCTGTTTGTCCGCATTCTTGGTCGAGGACGGCGCCTGAATGATCGTGGCATCCACGATCGTGCCCTGGCGTAGCAACAGGCCCTGGCCGCTCAGGTGCGCATTGACCGCTTCGAAGATCTTCACCGCCAGGCCGTGCTGCTCCATGAAGCGACGGAACTTCAGGATCGTCGACTCGTCCGGAATCGCGTCCTCGTTCAGCTCCAGCCCGGCAAACCGGCGCATGGACTCGATCTCGTACAACGCATCTTCCATCGCTGGATCGCTCAGTGCGTACCACTGCTGCATGAAGTGGATCCGCAGCATCGTCGATGCCGCCATCGGCGGGCGACCGCGACGACCGGAGGTCGGATAGCTCGGTTCGATCAGCGCCAGCAGGTCGGCCCACGGCACGACTTTGTCCATCTCACCCAGAAACCGCTCACGACGTGTCGGCTTCTTCTTGACTTCAAAACTCAACGAGGCGAACGAACGCTGCTTCATCGGCGATGGGCTTCCTGGGGACTGCTGGCTATGATGCCGCAGACGGGGAATAAATCAGAGCATCCCTAATCAGGAAAGTTGTTGAACACGACAAAAAGGTCGAAGATTAGTTTCAGGCCGAAAATTAATCGGTAATTAGTTGCGCAATCGAAAACTAAAAATCGCCTGCAAATGCGGTGGCGGCATGACCCATCAAGGGCTTATGGAAGTCGCGAGGATAAAGGATTAGTTCCGGCCTCTACCCATCAAGCCATTTCCTACATGACCTTCCCTTCCTTTACGTACTCGCGCCTGATCGCTGTCTCCAAGCTTTTCAGATCGATCTGCAGGCTCTCGTTTGCCAACGCCTCGATCGCGCAGAAGTGTGTGACGTTGAGGATGTTCGCGCCGGTCAACTCGTGTCGCGCGGCAATGTGCCGCCAATCGACGTCGCCGGCCAAGGCGATCTGCGCGGGAAAGGTGCGGCGCCAGATTTCGTAGCGCTCTTCCTGCCGGGGTACCGGGAACGGGATGATCGCCTGCAGGCGCCGTACGAAAGCGTCGTCGATGTTGGCGCGCTGGTTGGAAGCCAGGATTACCAGACCGTTGTAGCCCTCGATTCGCTGCAGCAGATATGCCACTTCCTGGTTGGCATACTTGTCGTGCGCATCGCGCACTTCGGTGCGCTTGGAGAACAGCGCATCGGCCTCGTCGAAAAACAGTATCCAGTTCTTGTTCTCCGCCTTGTCGAACAGGCGCGACAGATTTTTCTCGGTCTCGCCGATGTACTTCGACACCACCCGCGACAGATCCACGCGGAATACCTCTTTGCCAGTGTGCTTGCCCAGCAGCATCGCGCTCAGCGTCTTGCCAGTTCCCGGAGGACCGTAGAACAGCGCGCGGTAGCCGGGCTTGACGCGTTTACGCATGCCCCACTCGCTCATCAAGGTGTCGTTGTGCTTGATCCAGTGTTCGATCTCGCGGATTTGGCCGCGTGTCATCGGGTTGAGCACCAGATCGTCCCAGTCCATCGGGGTTTCGATGTGCTCGGCGGGAAAGTCGGTGCTGAAGGCGGGATGGCCGACTTTGCCTGTGACGATTTCCTCGACGATTTCCGGGTTGACGATCAGGCGGCCACTCATGGCGGGTTCGCCTTCGCGCACCGGCTCTACCCAAAGCACACGCTGGCGGCCCAGCCACTGTTCAGCCGAGAGCGCATGCTGGACCTCCAGCCGTCCCTCGAAGTTGCTGCCAGCCAGCACGAACTGCGCGGTTTCGCCGGTGGGTAGGAAGCTGCGATAGCCAGCACCACGCGTGCCGCCAAGTTCCGGAAATTCGCCGCCGCCGGGCATGTGTTCCGCCAGGAGCTTGTCGAACACGCCCGGATGCAGGTGCGGTAGCAAGGCCAGCATCAGCAAGGCAAACTCGCATGCTCCGGTGTCCTGATTTTTCACGAAGCGGCCGATCCAGGAGTCGTCCTCCTGGTATACAAATGGTCGTGGTTCGTAGTGTCCGACCTTGCCGAAATGCACGTTCAGGCAACCCGCGACGAAGCAGGTGATCCAGTCCAGCGCGGCGTCGATATTGGCGTGCGATGTCATGGCTAGGGTCTCCGCGGAGTCGCTCCGCGACGGTCGGCGATCATGGCCGTTCGCCCGGCCCGCGGAAATTGATGCCCACAACTTGCGTGTACTTCGCGTCGCGCGAGTTGAGGCTCGAATTCAGCGAACCGGACATGATCTTGTAAGTCGACGGACTGGAGGTCCACATCTTGCGTGTGGCCTGGTTGGTGTTACTGCCTCTGGTCTGGTTGTTGCCTCCGCTGGTCCAGTGGGCTGCAACGGGCGGTTGGTGGTCAGCCGACGAGTCTGTCCACGGCACCAAGGCCAGTCCGCTGGTGGGTTCGAGCTTGTAACCGAAGCGTTGCTCATCTTTGGGGTCACCCTCGCTCAGGAAGTGCGTGCCGTTGTGCATCAGCGTTGAGCGACGGCCCCTTTTAACGTTTTCGTGAATGGAACTGGAGTCCTGGTAGAACCGGGCACGGATGTTATCGCCGGTCACCGCCGGAGCCAGCTTGAACTCGCCGCCGCCGACGGGCGTAACCAGCTTGGACTCGTGCACGAAACTGGTGCGCTCCCACGCCGTGCCTTCCGCCGAATAGGCCAGCTTATTGCTGCCGCCGCCGGGAATGTCGGTCATGAAGGTCTGCGGTACCAGCACTCCGCCAACTCGCACGGACAAGTTGGCACTAGCCGACACCTGCTCGAAGCGGTTGCCAGAACCCTTGTTGAGAATCCACGCATTGACCGGTACTGGGGTGACTGGACCGCCGGTACTGGTATCGCTAGTTGGTGTCTGCTTCTTGGGATTAATTTCGCCTTCGACGTGGACTTTTTCCGTGGCATCGTCCGTGGATTCAACAACTAGTACAAGCGACTTCATCTTGTACTTGGCCTTGATTGCCCCCAGGCCCTTCTTGATGGATTGCTCAGTTGCGTGCGGCGCAGTCTGCAACGCGTTCGCCTCGCTGATCGCCTTATCCAGATCTGCCTGCTTCTGGCTTGGCGTCCGATCATCCGGCTTGTCCTTGCCACCGAACAACCTCGCGAACATCGACTTCGCCTTCCCCACCACCCACCCCACCGCCGCCCCGATCGCCGCATCCACCTTGGCGCGCACCTTCTGCACCACGGCCATGATCTTGTCGGCGACCTTGCTCAGTCCGAGGAAGCCTGCCAGGAAGCTGATCGACAGCGACAACAGCCCCGCCAGAATGCTTTCGACCCGTTTGGCCGCACCACCGATATTGCCGGCCGCGATGGTCACGATGGAATCGATGAACCCCTTCACGACCTGGATGATCTTGGAGATCTTGTGCACGAAGACCATGATCGTGTCGTAGATCGAGATGATCGCAGGAATGAACCCCGCACCCGGGATGAACATGCCGATCAGCTTGGGGATGGCTTTCTTGATGATGGTGTCGGTGACGAAGGAAACGATGCCGCCGATCACCTGGTCCTTGAGGTCGCTGAGCTTTTCCTTGATCAGATCCCACACCGCCGCCACACCGCCAGTCACCAGCGCCTTGACTACATCGAAGGCCTGTTCCAGACCTTGCATGATGCGCTCGCCATTGGGCCCCAGCGCTGCGACGATCTTGCCGCGAACCTGCGCCCAGGTGATGCCGAGGACGCTCATCGCAAATTTGCCCAGCTCCGGCAGGGTGGCCGCCTTCGGGATGTAGACACCGGTCAGCGAACCGGTTAGCCAATCGATCAGCCCAGCCTTGAGATGCGCGCCGAAGTGACCGGCGAAGTTGCTGAAGCCGAGTTTGGCCGCGCTCACCAGGTTGCGCAGAAACGGTATCGGGTTCTTCAGGATGCTCTTGAGCGCCGCCCCGGTCTTCGTGATGTAGCCCATCAAACCGGGCTTCACCACATCGAAGATGATCTTCAGCAGATCCCAGATCGTGCCCATGCCCCAACTGATGAAGTCTGAAGCGATACTGATGAAGCAGCTGGCGATCTTGCCGAACGCGCCGACCACCGTCAGCACGTCGGTGATGGTCAGCGAAGTCAGCGTCTCGATGATGCGGGTCGGGATCGAACGCACAATCCCCATCAGGCCACCCAGCGCCGTTCTGAACCACGCGAAGGCGCGCGCGATGGCATTGCCTTTCTTGATGTTGTCCCAGATCTCCTCCTGCCCGATCAGCTTCATGAAGCCGCCGAGCAGATTGTCCGCGGTGGGCGGCTTGGCCTCGCCAGTGATCGAATCGCTACCCAGCAACACGCACAGCAAGTCGTAGCCTCGCGTGCCTTGTGCCATGACGGCCAAAGGTTTGAGGATCGCGTCCTTGATCATTTTCAGCAGTTCGACCGCCGTGGTCACGGCGAAGTCGATCAGCTGGGTGATCGGCTCGGTGAAGATGCGCTTGGCGCGTGCCCAGACGCCGCTCAGGTCGAAGATGTCGGTCCAGCTCAGCGAGTCCAGGAAGTCATCCAGCGCCTGCTTCAGCCCCGCGCCGATGTCGCCGAGCTGCTTGAGCTTGGATTCCACCCAGGTGGCGGCTTTGTTGATCACGCCGTGGTTGTCCAGCGCCTGGGTGATCAGCGAGCCACCGGGCATCAGCTCGATCAGGCCACGCAGGATGTTGGCCGCCGAGCGGTCAGCCGAACGCATGTTGATGGGATTGAAGCCGATCACCAGGGTCATCAGCCGGTAGCCGGGAATCGCGTAGGCCCAGTCGGCGAACTTGTCCAATGCGTCCTGAATACCAAAGCGCTGTACCGTCGGTGTGGCTGGCGCGGCCGAAACCGGCGCGACTTCCGGCGAACGCTGTACCGCGTGACCCTGCTGGATGGTGTGGGTCAACTCGTGCGCGAGCAGTTGCTTGCCGTCGCTGGTGCCGGGCTGGTACTGGCCGCGCGAGAAGAAGATGTGGTTCTGGTAGGTGAAGGCTTTCGCGCCCAGCCGGTTGTTCAGGCCGGCCGCTTCCCCGTCGTGATGCACGCGCACGTTGCTGAAGTCGGCGTCGAAGCGCGGCTCCATGAAGCCGCGGGCATCGTTGGCCAGCAGCTGGCCTCCGGTCATCTTGCGGTGGATGGTCGACTGCACGTGGTCCTCGACCGCCGGCACGCCGCCAGCGGCGGCACGCTGCACATGCTCACCGCCCGGTACGGTCGCAGCTTTCTGGATCAAGGCCTCGTCCTTCTTCCGCAGTGTGTCGTCGGGGGAGCGGAAGATTTTTTCTTCCGCGCGATGCGGGTGCGCTACTTTTTCTTCAGTGCGCTGGATCCCGTTCTGTTCGACTCGCTGCACCTTCTGCTCGGCTGGCACGCGCAGAATCTTCTCTTCCTCCCGGCGCTGCAGTCTCGGCTCCGGTGCTTTCTGGATACCCTCGTCCGCCGTCGTACGGAAGATCTTTTCTTCTGCACGACGCTGCACCTTGTCGACGCTCTGGCGTTGCAACCTGTGCGCGCCTTGCCGCTGCGCCTTGTCGCCGGGGGCTCGCTGCAGCTTCCCTGCCATACCCGGATCGGGCATGCGCAACACCTTGTCTGCAGTGTGGTCGGCTTCTTGCTCGAACTTGTCGCCGGGCGCACCGACAGTCATCTTTGCCTGCACGGGCGCAAAGAACTCCCCTCCCCCAGCGTGAGCAAAAAACGGGCGCTTGGGCGCCTGCGATAGCGTCGCCGATGCAGTGCTCGAACTTTTTTCGGCTGTCGCCTTGGTCGACCCCACTCGCCTTTCTCCGTCGGACCCTCAACAGGTCGTCAATACGGCCACTCCACCCACAACATTCGCCGCATCCACGGCAAGCGCACCACACCGATGCTCCAGGGCAATTGCCCGAGCAGGATGTCCCAACTCTGCTTCTCGATCTGCAGCAGATCTTCGTCGCCGCGCTTGCCAAGTTTTCCCGGTCGCACCAGAAAATTGCCGCGAAAGCCGTCGAGCGTGGTCTGACCGATGGCCGGCCAGTAATCGATCGCTGACTGCAACAGATTTTCGGCTTCCGTTCGATCTGCTTCGCCAAGCTCCACCGGTGCGCCGGCAATCTCGAAGGCCTCCATTCCGCACAGCAATTTCGGCAACACCAGTGCATGTTCGGGCGCGCTCGATTGCCCGGTCGCCAGGAAGTGCAACAGTGCCAACGCCCTGTCAGGTTGCAGCAGGTGGTCGTCCGCGATGAGCTCCAGTCGCTCGAACAACCGTGGCAGGAACGGGTGCAGCAACACCATGCCGGCGCAGTCGATGAAGACGTCTTCGTGCAGATCAAGCGGCTTCGCCGAGATCGCCATTCGATGCTCGGAACGAGAGCCATCGGCTGGCTGTGGGCTGGTGGCGTCTTGAGCATCACGGCGGGACGGTGCGGCAGTCGATGTTGCGGGTTTGCTCTCACTGACACTGGTTTTGTCGCGCAGCTGCTTCAGCGACAGGTCTACCGCATGCGTGGTTGCTGCGCGCAACACGCTTGCGATGATGGCGGGCGTGATGAACTCGGGCGTCAGAGTCGCCCATGCCTCGAGCAGGTGCCGTTGTGAGATCGTTTGCTGCGTCACTGCACAAACAAAGGTCGCGACCCATGCCTGCTCCGGAACGGCCGCCGGCAGCGCGAGTGCCCATTCGTGATGAACCGCTGCCACCACCTCGCGCAGCACTACCAACGCCGTCGGCGCCAACCGTTCCAGTACGCGTCCCAGAAACGGCTGCGAGAACTGCCGCACCATGCGCAGTCGCGGCACTGCTGACGACAACACTCGCATCAATGCCACGAGTGCCAACGCTTCAGTGCTTCCGCCCTGCCCTTGTCCCGGCACCTCGCTCCAGGCTTTGTCGAGCATCGACTCCAGCGTCTGTCCTTCAGGCAGACGGCACCACCAAGGCAACACACCGGTAGCAAGGAAGTAGAGGAAGGCCTGATCGATCGACTGTGCTCCGCTCCACTGCACATCGCCCTCTTCGGCGGAAACTTCCGGCTGCGCAATGGCCTGCGCCTGGCGCTCTTTTATCTGCACCTTCACCGCAGCCGCCACGGCTGCGACAAAGTCGCCCGCAAAGGTTTCCTGGGTGAAATGCCCGGCATCGACGTCAATTCGGTCGAACTGCCAATGCTCCTCGCCCGGCACCGCTCGGGAGAACGCTTCATCCAGCGCCACCGTCAGTTCGCCATGGCATAGCGCCGCCAGCTGCGCTTGCAGCGCAAAGCCATCCAACTCGCCGCCCTCGACGTCGAGATCAATGTATTCGCGACGAATCACATGGCGCCAGGCCTGACTCATTTGCTACCCCGCTTTGATGGGGGAGTCTTCTTTGCTGCTGCTTTCTTCGCGATGACTTTATGGCTGGCCGTCTTGGCTACCGCAGGCTTCTGCACCGCAGCCACCTTGCTCACGGCAGGCCTCTTGGTCACAACCGGAGTCTTGTCGCGAACCACCACCGGCCCCGACGGAATGATCGGCGGACGCTTGGTCGCCGTTACAACCTTCACTCCCATCGTCTGCGTCACCGAGCAACCGTTGACATCGAACGCCGTGACAGTCACTAACTGGGTACCGCTGGCGTTGAATGAAGTCTCGAACGTTAAATCCTTCCCCATCGTCGGCGTGCCTCCTTGTGCCTCCCAAACCAAGGTCATTGCGTCCTGCGACGGCGATATCCTCACTGCAAACGTGGCCTTGTCGCCGATCCTCACTGAATCCGATCCTTTCAGCTCAACCGCAAATTTCGGTGGACTCGGACACAGATTCACTGGTGTGGGCGTTTCGCTGCACTTGTCAATCGAGATGCCATCAGAGGCCGGCACGCTCAAAGTGTTGTCGCCGGATTTGATCAACGTACCGTCCGGCGAGTAGGCGAATCTCATCTGCTGCGTGGCATTGGGCACAGTCCAGATCGCGTCGAGTTCGATATGGAATCCCAGACACTTGAAGTACTCGAGCGTCAGCACACCAAAACGTCCCGGCGACATCGACTTGTAACCGAGGGTCAGCCATTGCGCTTTGCCAGGCTGGCTCAGGCCCGGGGTACTGGCGATCAGCTCGTTGATCGCTTTCATCCAGCTGTTGACCGTGTTCTGAAATTGCGCCCCGCTGAGCTGACCCTTGGTAGCCACCAAAATATCGGCGATCTTTGCGCTGAGATCGATCGGCTTGGCGGCAGCCGCATCGACGGTGAACACCACATTGTCAGCCTTGAACTCTTGATAGGCGATGTCGGGGTTGGCGTCCGGATCGGGCAGAAAGAACCGGAAATTGCGTTTGAGCGAAGCACCGCCGCAAGGCAGCGTGCAGCACTCGTGCGTAAATTCCCCATCCACCGCGCAACCTTTGCTGTCCCGCACCGTTACCGACACTGCCGCGCCGCTGAGCGTTGACCCGGTAACAATCATTGTCGCTGGCTGGCCGTTGACCTCGTACGGTGGAGTACCGCCGGTAATGGCGGCGCTGGCGGTATAACTGCCGCCCGTGCAGGTAAAGCTCGGCTCGCCGATGATAAGCGGCGATGCCACGCTAAAGCTTTGCATCGGCGTTTCCGCACCCACCGCGTCCCGCAAGGTCACGCTGTGATTACCGACGCTGAGCGACAGCGCTGCACCCAGCGGCTGGTAAGCGCCGCCGTCGGCTGCCACGTCGTAAGGAGGCACGCCGCCGGTGGCATCGATGGATATCGAAGCGCTACCGTTTGGCGCGGTGCAGCCGACTGCGACGGTGAAGATGGGTGGCATTTTCGGTAGCACGTACTGGATGCCGGGGCCGCTGCCGCTCAACCGATACGGCAGGAAAAAGTCGGCAATCACCGTGCCCGCATTGAGTTCGTCAACGGCGCGACCAATGATGGCGGCAGCCGTATCACCGTCGTTACGCGGCCCACGGCCGGGTCGAGCGGTCACCGGGGTGCGACCGGTCAGCCAGTCCATCACCACATGCAGATCGTCGTTCTTGATCAGTGCGCGATTGGCACTCAGATTGCCGATTGCCCGCATCAGGCCCGCCGTGTCGGCGGAGGCATCGGCGGCCGGAGCGATGTTCAATGCGGCTGCGATGTCGACGTTGGCTATATTGGGCACGCTGTCGATACCAGCGTTGGCGACTTCCACCGCGCTTACCGCGGCACTGGGTTTCATCGGCATCGTCTTGCGGTCAAGATTCCGTGACTGCAACGGCACCGGGCTCTGCACCCGCATCCGTTCCAGCCCCTTCAGGAACCCACCGTTGAACTGATTGATCACCGTGTCGCCGTGATAGACCACAATGAAGGTGCCGCCCAGCGGCACGCCAGCCTTGTGCTGAATGCCCGGTTCGCGCTGCAGGAAGCTGGACAGGAACTGCAGCCGACGCAGCTCCCCGATGCGCGCCTGAAACTGGTCACGCACCGACTTGATCGCGTCGAGTTTGCAGCCCATCAGCACGCCTTCGCACAGGTCGATGAACTCGTCCTGCGGCAAGAATGACTGCAGATCAGTCGGCGCCTTGTAGACCACATCCGAGCGCAAATAGCGGATCAACGCCATCAGGTCCTGGTATTTGTTCTGGAAGTCCGCGTAATTCAGCGCCGACAGCGACGGGTCCAGCGCCTCGGCCAGCTTGCTGAAGTAATAGATCGACACGACGTGCGGATACGCCGCATTCTCCGGTCCTTGGGTGCCGTTGAACAACGCGCAGTACAGGTAGAGCACCGCCGTGGAATTGATCGCATTCTGATCGACGTCGATATAGCCCTGATTTTCGAAACGCGTCAGGTAATGTTCGTACCAGGCGCCGATGGTGTTGTCTTTGTAAGTGAACTGCGGTGCGTACTGTTTCAGCAACGAAAGCTGTGGCGCACCGGCGCTGAGCGGCAGGCCGGTAATGGCAGCGATGGGATGGTTGTAGAGCTGCATGATCCCTTCGACCAGTTGCGAGCGCAGCTCGCCGCTCAGGCTGCCATACAACGCGTCCAGATCCTGAAAACGTGCCTGCTCCTGACTCAGATCCACCGGCTGGCTGTCGTCGTAGGCGCCGGTACGCAACGCGATCACGTCGATTGGCAGACGGTATTGCGCCTTCATGGTCAGCAGCGAACGAAGCACGGATTGGTAGTCCTTGCCCAGATGACCCTCGATACGCAGGAAGTCGTGTGAACCGAGGTCATAACGCAGCGGATCGGTAACGAATGCCGGCGCAGCCGGTGCGTACAGATCAGAGTTGTAGCCCAGGTTCTGGTTGGCGCGCTGGCGTCGGGTCTGCAGCGGGCTCCACAACGGATACAGCGGTGGCGCTCCAGGCTTGGCGTAGAAATAAGGGATCGCCATGACATCGAGCACCACCTTGCCGCTGCAGCTGGGGGTGATGCGGATCTGCGGATCGAACGGCAGGGATGGATTGGCGGGCGGCAGCTTCGGCTGGTTGGTGAACGCGGCGCACATCGCCACCAGACGAGCGAACAGCTGGCCTAGCTGCGCCCCCTCCTGCTCGCAGTTGCCCACCGCTGGCGAGGGCAGGAAGCCCTGGCGATAGCCAGCGGCGCTCGTCACGCTTTCCGGATGCAGCAGTCCCAGCATCAGGTGCCGCGGGAACATCCCGTCGTCGGGGCAGCACGCGCACATCAGCTCCAGGCCTTTCCAGCGGAACTCGTCGTAGGCGTGCAGCAGGTCATCGAACAGATCGGCGTAGTACTGCAGGAACTTCACCTGGGTGGTGTCCACCGGTGCACTGTCGAGAAAGCCGTAGTTGCTGCCAAACGTGCTGAACGGGTCCGTCGGATATTCGGCCAGCAACAGCGGTCGGAACGCCGCGTACGCTGCGCTCAGGGCCTGCCCGGTGGCACTGGCCAGGCCGCCTTGACGAACCATCTCCAGAAAAGCGGTGTACACGTCGCTTGAGCTGACCGGATTGGAATTGGGCACGTCGAAGCGCCGCAAGCGCAGGTCCGGCAGGTTCAGCCGCGCCGACAGCGCGGCCACCAGGTCGCTTTCACTCAGGCCGCTGCCCAAGCTATTGGCCGCGGCGATAATCTTGTCCAGATCACTGCGCGCCATCAGCAGACGGCGCACCGTGGCGGTGACCTGCGAGCCTTTGTCGTCGCAGTTGTTCGGACTGCAGGTGCGCAAGCCTTCTTTCTTCAGCTCCAGGAACAGCAGCACCGCCTTGTCGTCGAGAAAGCCCGCGGGCGTGCCCAGCGGTGTGGTGTTGGGTACGCCGTCGCCGAACAGCTCCCACATGGCGAACGGTGAACCGTCACTCTTGAACGTGGGGTAGTCGATGTCGGTCGGCAACGTGTAAGGCCGGTACGTCGTCAGCGTCACGTCCTCCGGCTCCTCGATCAGATAGCCCTGCGAGGTGACGCCGCAACCCTTCGACAACGTTATCGCCGCGCCGTCGAGCTGAATCTTCAGGCCACAGGCGATGCCAATGCCGATCAGATGCGAGCGGGTCTGGCGTTGCTGTTGTTCGAGGTACTCGAAGGCATCATTCAGATGCCGGCTCATCAGTACCTGATTCGCTTCGAAGAGCGGGTAATGGTCAAGCAAGCTCTCCATGAGCGATCTCCCTCGTCAAAGTCAAAGAGTGGTCTTGCGCGGGTAGTTGCCCAGCGCCGTGTTGTCCAGTCGCACCGGATTGAAATCGCTGCCTTCATCGCAGTCGTGCAGCGTGGCGCCCGGATAGGTGTTGCGCAGCCCCGCGAGCAAGCTCGTCACCATCCATAGCCAGTAGGACGGCAACGCATAGGCGGCATAGCGTTCTTGCAGCAGCGTGGCGATTCGTTTTTGCGTAACGGGTGTGAAGCTCAGGCCCGTGCACAGCGTCACTGCCGGCTCTACGAACGGCGTCAGTGCGTCGAATGCATGGCCTGCGGTGATGTTGTCGCGCATCCATGCGTAGTAGGTGCTGCCGTAGTCGGTGACGATGCGCCTCGCGCACTCGCACAAGGAAGCCGCCGCGACGTTGCTGGTCAGCAGCAGGCCGGCGGCGAGCAACGCCTCCACGCGCTCGATCAGCCGCTCATCCGTCCAGTCGATCACCGCATTGGCATCCAGCCAGGTGCGCCATGCCGCTTCAAAACGCTCGAACTGCCAACCCTGGCTGGCGACCTCGGTAAAGCGCGCGCTCATCAAGGCACACACGCCATCCCATAGCGGCGGCAGGAACAGCGTCGTATACGCGCCAGCAACCGGCACCGGGATGTCCGCGAACAAGGCGGTGACAGCGGTGGCCCAGGCATCGTCGTGCAGGAAACTCAGTTTCTTGCTTTCGAACCAGGGCGAGAACGCCTCGCTGAAGACATGCAGGATGGCGTGCGCGTCGGCGCAGGCATCGTCGCTGGATGGCGGCATACTCGCTGCGGTCAGCCCGTCGGCCTGCAACAGATCGGCCAGGTCTTCGACCACCTGATCGCAAGGGTTTTCTACATAACCATCGTTGCCCACCCAGCAGGTCTTGGCCAGCAAGTGCGAGGGCGTTTCGCGCTCGATGGTGCGGTTGGCATAGCGGCGCAGATCAAGGTTGTCGGTGTATTGCGCCGTCCAGCCGGGCATTACATAGGTCAGCCGGAACGAGTACGGGTCTGCACTGCCGCAGGTGGAGCAGCTGTCTTCGCAGCAGGCTGGATACAGCGCGTCGCCGATGAACTTCGGGCGCAACAAGATGTGCTCGATCACCAGGATGCGCGCACCGGCACTCCAGGACAGCAACATCGCCTTCAGCGCCAGTGCTTCGGCAGCAGTGGCGAACGTTGCTGGGCTGCGGCCGATCTCGGCCGAGGAAACCTCGTCCAGCACCAATCCGAACTTGCCACCGGCGACCGGCGCGACCGTATACGCCTCGTCCAGGATCATGCGATCAAGCAGCACGCGATAAGCGCCCTCGCCCGCGTTGCCCACACTGCCTGCCGTCACGCTCAGCGTGCCTTCCAACTGCGCTGTACCGAGACCGTCGACCAGTTGATAGTCGACCAGATACACGCCGGCTACGGGCGCGCCCGCGGTCCATTGATAGCTCAGATCTGGATAACCCAGCAGCAGATTGATGCGTTGCTTGATACCCGGCTCGTTGCCTGGCGCGTTTGGCTCGATCTGGTAGTTGAAGGCCCTGGCACGGTCGTGGCTGACCGCCGGGTAGCGACGCAGGAAGGCGATCTTGCTGGCGATCAGCTGTTCTTTCGCCACCACGTCGCCGGTAGCCTGGGTCAGCAGCAGCGTGTATTCATTGAATTGCTCACCGAAGCGCGCCAGCAGATGATCGAGGAACGCATTGCGCCGCGTCTGGAACCCCGCCGGCGTCTCCACCAGCGCCTCCACCGCCGCACGGGTCAGCTTGATCGGATCAGCGATATCAGTCAGGTCCTTGATGGTGCTGGCGTCAAGTTGTTTGACGAAATACGTACGCGTTATTGAAGCATCGAGCGAGAACAGGTCCGAGCTGTGCGCCAGCTGAGCCAACGCATTGCCGAGCAGCTGTTCGAACACCAGCAGATAAGCCTTGAGGTTGCGCGCCTGCGCCTTGCGTGCCGGCAACGCGCGCGGCGGCAGGCCGTCCGGGCCGATGCCATAGGTCAGCGGAAAGCTGTTCTGTACCGGGAAGTAATCCTCCGGCTGGCGATACACGCCGGCCGGCACCGGCAGATCGTTCGGAGCCCCCGGGTCCTTCGGTCGGTCGGCATCGCCGCGCAACTGGTTCAACGTATCGGTGGCCTCGTCCATTCGCGGCAGGAACGGCAAGCCGTCCTTGTAGAAAAGGAATCGCGACTGGTTGAGGTAGAGCCGTGGCTGATGCCGCGGGCTGATTGCCAGCAGCCACGCCGCACTGGTGCGAGCGGGATCGTAAATCGGTTGATCATTGATCCAGACGGGATCGGCGGCGCCGGCGACAACCAGACCCTCGTCGTCATACTTGGTCATGCGCAACTGATTCACCGCCAGCACGCCGTCGATATCCATCAGCAGGTGGATCATGTCGGAGGTATGCAACATCGTCTTGAGCTGTGCTGCAGCGAGATCGGCATCCTCGATAAAGCCGTTGGCCAGCGCCGGACCATTGAAGATGTCTTCCACCGCCACGTCCCTACCCTGCAACTCCTGCAAGGTGCGGAACGGTACCGGCGGTGTCATGTACTGCTCCAGCGCGAACCAGATACCAGCCTGCACACGCTCGATATCGGCATCCGGCCGCACTTCGATGTCGGCGCAGACGGCCACCTGCTCGGCGCCAGCACAGTCGATCAGGCAATAGTCCTCACCCAGATTGCGCTGTTGCTGCAAAGCGGCCTTGGCACCGGCTACCGCGGCGGCGGCGGCCTTGGCTTTTTTGCGATAGCGCAGCACGAAGCCGGCAGATGTCGCGTCGGTGAACCTCGTTCGCCAGGCCTCGGCGCCGACTGTGTTCCGTACGGCGTCGTCGGCGAACACCCGCAATGCGGCGTTCTGGATATCGATGACAGCGGGCGAGCCGCTGAAACTGATGCTCAGGCTCACATAGAAAACGCCGCCCCACTGCTGACGCAGGTAAGCGTGGCGATCGGCCGGGTCTGGCAAATCAAATACGTTGTAGGTCCTGGTCGCACCCAGGCGGGTGAGCTCAATGCTGAACGCCTCCGTGTCGGCAAAACTTGCGTCATCGGTGAGAAAGCGCTGCCACGCGTCGCGCTCGAGCAGCGCGATATCGGGGAAACGCAGCTCCATCAGAATCGGATGCGCGCCATCGCTATCGTGGTAAACGCTGTTCTGCTCAACCAGGCGATCATTGAGATCGCCCAGCTCCGGATCGTCGTCCAGCTCAAGCAAGCTTTCGTACAGACCCAGCACCCAGGTCTCACTGGCCGGATTCGGCGGGCTCGCAGGTTGGCCGTACTGCAACAGCAGATTGCCGGTCAGATCGCAGTACGCCCAGTAGCTGACCTCGCACGCACAGCTTTTGCACAGTACCCATGCGTCGCTCACACCCGGCAAGTCGATCAACAAGCGGCGGAAGTCGGCGATCGTCGGGGGATTGACCGTGAGCACTTCGCGCGCGGTGTAGAAGGTCTGGTCCGGATACGGCCGCGCCGGATCGGCGGCGGGCACGGCGGGCGCGAGGATGTCTTCGATATTCCACTCGACGCGGTAGCCGACGTCGGTGATCGCGTAGCACAGTGCTTCGAGGATGGTAATGCCGGGATCGTGGATGTTGTAGTCAGTCCACTGCTGACTGCCCGCCTGCTGCACGTGGCCGATGCCTTGGCGCCGCAGTTGGTAGTAATCCACCGAGGGATCGAGCGCTGGTTGCGCCACCAGCGGAAGAGGATTCAGAGGCTGCAGGCTGTTCATGCGCTGCACCCGCAGCGTTCCGCCAGCGCGCCGTCGGGTGCGGGCCTGATAACGGTGATCTGGTGTTTGCTGGCCGGCGCCGAGACCAGGATGGACACCGCACGCGAGCCGGTGATTTCATCCTGATCGACGCTACCCGGCGCCTGGCACGGCAGGTTGTGGAACAGGCTGAAGTCGGTGACGTAATCCACGCAGGCCTGCGTTTCCACGAAGTGAATCAACGTGGATTTGTAGACCTTTCCACCGAACGATGGCGTGCCGCTGCCATCGAAAGCCCACGGCGACAGGAAGCGAGTGATCGCCTGCTGCAAACGGGTCGTGTAGTAGGCCTCGTCATAGCCATCGCGCAGTTTCAGCGTGAAGGCCACCCGCACTTCCTCGAACTGCGGGTTCCTCACGTGCAGTTGCACGAAGCCGCTGCAGCGCTGGGCCAGACTGGCCTGGATCTCGCCGAGCAGGCCCAGGCTGGTATACGGCTTGAGCGGATCGCGCTGTACTTGTCCGCGCAGATTGGGCAGCGCGATCAAGGTGACATGGCCCGGCGCCAGCTCGCGATAAATACCGCCGCTGCACAAACCGGTACCCACGCTGTCGGCAGGCTCGTACTGGGTGTGGTTGAGACACTTAACCTTGTAGATCGACGGGAAGGCTTCCAGCACCAGTCGCTCGTAGTCCCACAGGTCGATCGCACGATCTTTGTGCCGCAGGCGCTCGCTCACGCGCCGATGGAAATCGGCCCCACTCTCGGCGCCACGCCCGCCGAAGGACGGATACGGCTGGGTAATGTCCTTGACCGACGCATTCGATGCAGCGAGTTGAGCCACGCTGCCCGACGGCACTGGGGTCGCCGAGAAGTCCGCTGCATTGCCCTTGTCGGTGAATATCGCCTGCAGCGCCTGTGCGGCAACCAGCTTCAATCGGCACACCGCATCACTGGCTTCGTGCACGGCGGCGCGTATCCAATACAGCCCCGGCGGCAACAGGCGGTTGTCGCTGGCGGCATCGCGTGGCACGGAAAAAGTGACAATGCCGGAGTTGAGCAGCCCGCCGGTCGCATCGACTACTGCGTTCTGCGGAAAGGGAACCCACAGGTTGTCGACCAGATAGGACCAGTCGATGTGCGGCACTGGCTTGTTCGCCAGCGGGTTGGCGGTACCGTCCGCGACCTGGAACAGCAGCGCCAGACTTTGCGGTGGCGCGAGGTCTGCCACACCGATGTACAACTCGGCCTCGCTACTCAGCGCCATGGCGTTGCGCGCGAAGGAGAATGGCGCCAGCAGCGGAACCGGTGCGCCGTTGCACAGATACGGGTGTCGCTCGGCGCTACCAAATGGCAGCAGATGGAAGAAGCGGCCGACACGCGCCTGAAATGAGGCTTCGGTGCTGCTGCTCAGCACCAGGCTGGTGGACGAAACATAAGACAGTGCCAACGCCGAGGCGACTGGGCCCTGCGGCGGACGCGGGTCTGGTTCGGTCGCACCGGAATCCTTGCGCAGATACGCGATCAAGTTGCTCTGATACTGGCGCTGGCCGACGTCGCCATTGAGCCGCACGCGCAGATAGCCCTGCCGTGCCGACGTGGTGTAAGGCTGATCGGGTTGGAAGTCCGGCAGGTCGGACACGGTGGCGTTGGCGCTGTCCTCCAGCGTGACGTAAGCGGAGCTGGACCCGAAACCGAGCGATGAGTCACTGGTTATGGCATTCGTCCAGCTGCCCGCTTGCAACACATCGACTACCACACCAGTGGCCATATTCGACGGCGGCGGAGTGGATGCAGATGCCACCGGTGCAATCTGCCAGGTCAAATCGAGCGACAGACTATCGAGGTGTTTCTGGAACGCCTCCTTCGAACCGACCACCAGGCCGCTGTTCTCCACCGGCGAGGCGCCGAACGGCTGGAACGGTTTGGACAGGTCGATCGGCCCGAAGTCGTTGGCCGCCGCCACCGTCTTGATGCCGGAGACCTCCATGCGCAGATCGATCGACATCAGCACCAGGCCTTGCACACGGGCGTAAGCGTAATTGCGCTGAGTATCCTGCTTGAGCGTGACCAGCAGCAGCGGCAGATCGGTGTCGAAGTTGTAGCCGTGCTTCGCCGTCGTGTACGGCACGATGGCGTCGTCGGCGCCACTCAGTTCGATCATCAGCTCCAGCGTGTTGCTGTCGCTCCGCGCGAAGGACGAGGGACCGCGCACCAGCCAACCCTTGGCGGTGCTGAGCTGGCACTGCACGTCGTCGGCCAGGTCGAAACCGGCCGGCAGCGCATCGCGTAAATGCACCTGCACAATCACGTGGCGGGTGCCCTCAGCCAACAGCAGATGATGCGATGCGATAGCGAAGCCCACCTGTGCAGGCGGCATATCGATCGCGACCAGCTCGCCGTCCACATATTCCTTGTTGAAGAACGGCTGCCAGGACTTGTCCGGCGAAGTCAGCGCCGCGCCCAGCCCGTCATCGGAGTTGGCCACCGGCGAGGCGAACAGCCGGCCCTGGTCGGCCTCGCCGTTGCTCAGCGTTTCGCTGCCATGGCGATACACCGTCTTCAGCGAGACCACGGTCGCCTTGTTGGCGACCAGATCGTCGACACTGGCGAAGATTACGGGCTTGCCGCTGGCATCCTTGCCGGCCTTGAACTGCGTGCCCGGGGCGAAGTCGCACTGCGATGCCTGTTTGGCCAGCTCCGCCAGAAGATGCACGTGTCCCGGCTGCGCCGGTCGCGGCTGCAGGCCGAGGATGGTTGAATAATAGAAGTCCAGATGTCGCCGAGTCAGCCCGTTGGTCGCCGCCCTGGCGTGTGCAAGCAGCTGCAGGAACGCCAGATACAGCGCGTAGTGCGGCGCGTGGTCGGAGACGTTTGCCAGTGTGTCGGCAAGGCCCGCCTGTGACTCGCTGACCGTACGCATCAGCGCCTTCAGGAACAAGTCAAACACCGAACGGAACAGGTTGTGCGTGGCGCAATGGTTGATACGCATAAAGGGATCGGGCAGACCGGCCGCGCCATACACCGAATCGTCGGCCGCGATACCACTGACATAGCCAGCCCAGGCTGTATCGCCACTCCATGCGTTAGACAAACCCTCGGACAATACGTCAGCGAAAGCTTTGGCGTCGTACTGCAACACCCGCAGTGGCGGCGCAACGACGTTGATCACGCCCAGCGCCATGCCGCCTTTGTAGTAGGCCACCAACCGTGCAAATGCGGGCGCCAGCTGGGTACGGATCATATTGTCCAGCGTGCCCTTGAGCGGCGCTTCCTCCGCCAGCTTCCGGTGCATCTGATCCAGCGCGTCGGCCAGCGTGCCGATCGCTGCGTACAAATAGCCCAGGCGATCGCGCAGGCCAGCCGCATCACCGTCGTTGTCCATGTTGTTGAGAAAGTCGAACCACTCACGCACCTGGACCTTGTACGCATCGACATCCTCGATCGCGGCGACGGCCAGCGGCACCGCCATGTCACCACCGAAATAGTTGCGCCAGTCGCCGTCCGGCACATTGGCAGCGCTGTAGCGGCGAAGCAGGCCGGCATAGCCCTGGGCGAACACGATGTCGTGCGCCACGGTGCGCGCATCCACGGGTGCGGCATCCGGCGACAGCGTCGCCGGGGCGCGCTCGTCCTGACTGGTGCCTTCACGTACCAGCTTGAGCGGATCGTCGTTGTGGGAGCAGTCGTTGGTCATGACGTCAGCTGTTGTCCGGCAACAGGTTGGTCGTAGTGAGATTGATGTCGGTGCCTTCGCGGATGTAATACGGGTAAACGAAGTTGAAGCGCGAGTTGGTCGATTTCACCGTGTAGGCCAACTGGATCAGCACCACGCCTTCGGCAATGTCGCTGTCATCAAGAGTCACCTGGTTCAGCGTCACGCGTGACTCGAAATACAGCACCGCGGATTCGATCTTGTCGGCGATCAGCGTCTTGATCCGCGTATCCAGACTCTCGAACAGCAGCTCGCTCAAGTTGCAGCCGTAGTCGGGCTGCATCACTCGCTCGCCCGGTCGCGTGCTCAACAGCACGTGCAGGCTCGAGGCGACATCCGCTTCGTCTTCCAGCATCGCCACGCCCGGTATCGCTCCGCTGAAATCCGGCGGAAACGACCAGCCGCGACCGAGGAAATCCAGCTCCATGAGCTCAGCCTCCGATCAACACGGTAAGACAGCCGGGCGCAGTGACCATGCCACCGGCGCCAGTGGGATCACCGATGCGCGCCGCTGGCAGGCCGCCGATCATTACCGTCATCGAACCCAGCAGCACCACGTCCACACCGCAGCCATCGCTCATCCGCGCCGCTGGCAGGCCACCAATCAATACGGTCAGATCTCCCGGCGGAATGATCGGCACCGGCATGCTCGAGGTGGCGGTGCTGACGATCATGTCGGTCACTCTTGCAGCGAATCCCATGGCCCGATTCCGTCCTTTGTATTCATCCATGCCACGTCTGCGTGAGCAGACGCAGCGCCATTAGTTGATCTGCACGATTCCGCCCTTGATCACGGTGGTTGCATCACCGCTGATCTTGGTTTGCGCCCCCGACACCTCGACCGTGCCGGTGCCGGAGGCCTTGAAGCCGCTGCTGGCGCTCAGTTCGATATTGGTGCCGGAGAATTTCACGTCCTTCTTCGCCTTGAACACCAGGTCCTTGGCGCTCTCGATGGTGATGCCGTCACCGTCGAGCGTGATGCTGTTGCCGTTCTGGTCCTGGAGCACGATGCCCTTGGCGTCTTCGGACAAGCGGATCTTGTTGCCGGCCGGGGTTTCCAGACCGATCACTTTTTTCTCGTCGTCGAAGGTGAGCTTCAGTTTTTCGCGGCTGACGTAACCCTTGTGCTGGTTGGCGTCCTTGGCTGGTTCCGGCGCCGGATGCGCACTGCTGTGGCATTGACCCAGCACCACGGCATAGCGTGGATCATCGCCAAGAAAACCGACGATGACTTCGTCGCCGATCTCCGGACGAAAGTACGTGCCGCGCCCCTTGCCAGCATCGAGCGTGGCCAGCCGCGCCCAGATGCCGTCTTCACTGCTGGAGACCAGCGGCAGACGGCACTTGATGCGGTCCTCGCCGGCAGGGTCGCTTTCCAGCTGAGTGACCACGCCGATCTGCAGGCCAGCTACCGCTGGCAGCAACCCACCGGCGGGCAGCGGACGCAGCTCATGGGTCTCGGCGAAAGTCTCGTGGCCAAGACCAAACTGCACGTCGGTTTCCCAGTTGCCGCCAGCCACGGTCTGGCGCACGCCGGATACATACAACTTGCCCTGGAAGCGCTGGCCAATACCGTCAATCTGCACCACCTGATCGGGTGCCACGCCAGCGAAACCCTGGCAACGCGCGCGACCGCGCAGACGCGCCAGACGCATCCGCTGCAGGCGTGCATCAGCCCAGGCTTGCAGCTGCGCTTCGTCGAGCGCGCCGCCGTGGAAGATGTCGTCCACGTCATCGCCAACCACCTTGGCCAGATCGGTGGCGGGGATATTGCCGGCGGCCGGTGGCGATGGTTCGGTGGCATCGGCATGAATGGCCTCCTGGTCGGCCGCGTTCCAGCTCAACGCCTGGATACCCTTGCTCTGCCAGCGGGCATCCATTTCCACGTCCAGCTCCAGCACCGTGCTGCCGTAGCCAAGCTTCAGCACCGGTGTGCTGCCGAATTTGGGCTTGGCCACGGAGACCTTGTCGTCGCCGACCAGCACCACCTGCCCATTCGCCTCGGCGCGGCAAAGCAGGAAATCCCAGTCGCTGGCTTCGTATTGCACGACTTCCTTCAGGTCGGGCGTAGTCGCTTCGACGTCGTTGGCCAGGCCGTGCGCATCCAGCAAAGCGCCAGCAATGTCGCTGTCCTTCTGCTCGACGAAGTACTTGCTCTTCCGCGAGGTGGTCATCTTCACTGCATCGGCGTAGCAGTCCACGCTCAACGTGCTGCCGTTTTTGCGCACCTTCAGGCGCTGCTTGACCACCTTGCCTTTGAACACTTTGGTGTTTTGCGAGCGGTAGCCAAACTGGATCTCGATGCTCTTGCCCGGCGCGAACAGATCGCCGTCGCTGGCTGGAAAGCTGCCCGTAGACGCTTCACCATCGTCAATCTGCAACACGGCCGAGGGTATCCGGTTGAGCTCCCGGATCACCGTCACCGACTGCACATGCAGGGTTCCGGGGATTGCCTGGCCGTCGATCAGGATCTCGACGGTGCAGACATCCGGGGTGGCCGGAGTCGGAACAGTGGATGGGTCGCTCACGTAGTGTCTCCCGGTCCCTGGCCTTGAGTCTTGGCGATCGGCGGAAAGTGCAACGTCATGCCCGGTGTCAGGTGGCGGAAGTTGCTCAGGTCATTACGGTCCGCTACCTGCAGGTAATAGCGCGGATCGCCATAGATCTGCTTGCACAACAGTGGCAGCGTGTCCCCCAGCTTCACCCGCCGCACATGGGTCAGGTCGGCTGACTGTTTGTCCTCCTTGGCGGCGCGCTTTTCTTCCTCGATGCTGCTTTTGAAGGTCACCTTGGCGGTGGCGCGGATCGGCGTGCCGTCGGACTTGAATAGTTTGTAGAGAATGTCCACCGCGGTGACGCGGCCTTTGAAGATCGAGTTCTTGCCCCATACCAGCTTGAAATGTCGCGGCTCGTGCGCGTCGCCCTGATAGTCGATGAGGATTTTCTTGAATGTGGCCAGATCATCGGCGATCGAATCGCGCGCTTCGCCATCGATGATGCCGGTGTTGTCGAACAGGAACTCGAAAGCCATCTCCGACGGCTCGGTGTATTCGTACTTCAGCTGCTTGCCGCTGCTGCCCTGCCCTTGCCCGCCTTCGGAGAACTTCAGCTTGTAGGACAGCGTGTAAGTCTCCGGATTGATCAGCGCCTCGAAGGAAGCGTCGGCCTCGGCCAACCCACCGTTCTCCGCGGCCTTGGAATCTGCAAAGGCGAGGATCAGCATTTTGCCGTGCTTGCCAGAGTCGGCCATCAGCGTTCCTTGCGCGCCTGAAGCAGTTCAAAGACCTGCTCCACGCATTCAGCCAGCAGTTCGTCCTTGCCCACCGCCGCACCGGCAGCCGCAGCCTGTTTCGCCGCGCTGCCGGTAGCGCCATGCGCCTCCGGCGGCTTGCCCGAGACGGTGACGCGGATGTGCAGTTCCTTGATCTCGATCGGCATGTCCTATGGCCTTGGTGGTTGATGGCTACGCCCCGTCCTGCAGGTTGAAATAGCGGTACGACAACTCCATGGTTTCGATCACCAAACTGTTTTCGTTGGCATTCAAGTCGCTGATCAACCATTTCTTCGGGATCGCCTGCACCACGTTCCAGGTACGCAGCGACTGTCCCTGCTCGTTCATCAGGATCACGTTGATGTCCGCGGGCGTGAAGCTGCGATCGCTGAAAGCGGCCGTGAACCAGTCCAGCACCGCCGAGCCCATCAGCATTCCGCGCTTGAGTACCAGATCTGCGTACTTGGTGCGAACCGGCAACTTGTGCTCGAAGCGGTTCTCGCCGCCTTCCTTGAAGCTTTCGAAGTCGTACTCCACTGACAGCCCCGAAACCGTCTGGAAGCGTGCATCGGGCGCAGGCGCGGATCTGCCCCCGAGCATGAACTCGACCTTGTAGTAAAAACTCCAGGGCGGGTAGTAGTCACTCATGGTGGTCAAACGTCGATATGGCTAAGGCCTTCGTGGGCGATTTCCACGCTCTCGATGGCGATCTCGTTGGCGTCGGACTTCAGGTCCGGCGCAGTGACCTTCAGCGGAAAGCAGCGCGAGGCCTTCCATGCCGCGACCGGCTGATGCTTCTCATTGAGCAAGCGGATGATCACGTCACGGCGCTTGTTGGCACGATCGTCGGCGACGTCCTCGAACCAGGTGTTGAAATCGACATCCTTTTCGAACTTGCCGCGTTTGAGCACCAGGGCCGCGGTTTTCTGCAAGCCGGGCTGGGCGATCTTGTGGAAGTCCTGGCTGTCGCTATGGCGGTACTCGATCTTTTCCCGCTCCATCACCAGACCGGTGACTTCGGTGAAACTGATCATCGTGCCGCCCCAGTCCACCTGGAAGTGGAATCGCGGCAGGGGATAGGCTTGCTGACTCATGGCTCAACTCCTGTTGAAAAGATCGGCTCGGGACGAACGGCTCAGGACACGGGCATCGTCTGCACGAAACGCAGCACGATAAATTCGGCCGGCCGCACCGGGCACAGCCCCACTACCACCACCATGCGGCCCTCCAGCACATCCAGCGCGGTCATGGTGCTGCCCAGACTCACCTGAACCGAGAATGCGTCCGATGTCTTGGCGCCCATCAATGCACCCTGACGCCACAACGAGGTGAGAAAGTTCTCGATCATGCCTTTGACCTTGACCCAGGTATTGGCATCGTTCGGCTCAAACACGAACTGACGGGTGGCGCGGCGGATCGACTCTTCGGCGAAGATGCAGAACCGACGCACGTTGACGTAACGCCATTCGTTGTCGTTGCCGGCCAGCGTACGTGCACCCCAGACCAGGGTTCCCACGCCGGTGAAGGCACGGATCGCGTTGACCGACTTGCCGCTGGTGCTGTCTACGTTCATGCTGTCTTGCGTCGTGCTGTCAATCGCGATGGTCGGCTGAATCGCATCGGCGACGCTGAGGTTGGCCGGTGCCTTCCACACGCCGCGTGCGTTGTCGACCGCAGCGTAAATACCGGCCACCGCACCGGACGGTGGCAACTTGCAGGTCAGCTTGTTGATCGCGCCAAGCGCCAGGTTGTAGTTCTGGGTATTGGTCGTCTCCAGCGTATCGAGTGTGGAGTCGGCGGCGCCGACAATCACATGGGTCTGGGTGTCGTCATAGGCGAAACGCACCGTGGTTTCCAGATTTGGCGCGTAAGCGGCACCGTATTTGAGGTTGTTGGCCGGCGTGCCGTTGTCACGGAAGTTCTTCACCGCAGTGTTGATATCTGCGCCGGGATCGTTGAGCGACACGGCACCACCATGCACATCCATGATCACGAAGCGGTTCTGCAAGGCCGCGCATTGCTGCAAAGCCTGGTCGTAGAGCGATTTGCAGTCGGCGATGTCGAGGTACTGCGCCTCGGGAAACACCAGCAGGGTCGGCTCATCCTCCTTGCCGACCGCAGTGAGACCGTTCTCAAGTTCGGTGAGGTCCAGCGCGCCATAGCCACCGACGGAGCAGATGTAGCAAGGTCCGCCACCATTGTCGAAATACAGGCGCAAGGCGTACCACATCAGATGGTGGGATCGATCGGCCTCCGCCAGTGTCGCTACCGCGTTGAGGCTGCCGTCCGCGGCGCTGGCAATGGTGACCTTGATCTTCAGCTCCGGATCGGCACCGCCGAAGTGCTTTTCATAGTCGACCATTGCGGCGATGCGCGTCGGCTTCAGCGTGAGGTCGCCAGCCGTCGACAGCATCGCCTGCTGCGTGTAGCCGATAAAGGCGGGGATCGCCGTGGCGACGCCAGCCACTGATGGCGGCAGCGACGAAATTTCTTCAACGTAGACGCCAGGTGTGTTGTAGGCCATGACCGTGAACTCCCTCTATTCCGCGTACTGGTTCAGTGGACGGTGTGAAAAAACCTAGATGTAGATCTCCGAAACAAGCTGCGTGATGCGCGCGCCGCTCACCTGCGCTTTCACGATGCCCTGAGAAGGCTTCTGCCGGGTGCCTGCATTGCCGAAAAAGGTCAGCGGCAACGGTTGCGGTTCGGCTGCGTCGAGCACGCCGGTCCGCTTGTCGAGATAGGTCCACCAGGTAGACCGGTTCTTCAACCGCACGTCGTAGACGGTGGCGGGCACTTTCGCCGCACCAGTGCCGTCGACGAAGCTGAAGTCGTCATCACCTGCCCGCACCGCGGTGAGTGTGATCAGGGCGAACACGTCATCGGACATCTCGTCGCTGAGCTGCACACCACGCACCGGCGCACCGACCACGCCGGCCGGCGGCACGATGTCCGGCACATCGCCCTGGTGCATGAACACCGGCAAGTCGGCGGCGGAAGCCGCCAACTGTTCGGTGGTCGCGCCGGGGTTGTCGCTGGTCAGTTGCAGCAGGGCACCGGCGGAAAGCACCATGGCCTCTACCGTGTCGCTCGCGGCTGGCGCCGGATAGTCACGCGACAGAAACAGCACCTGGCCAGAACCAAGGGTGCGCTTGGCCCCGGTGAGATTGGACAGTACCGGCACGTCTGCCTTGTAGCGATAGATCACTCGGGACGGTGACAGATCGGTGGGGTCGACAGCTTCCTGCACGGCCTTTGGTCGGAAGGTCAGCGCGGTGTAGTCCAGGCAGTCACCGCTGGCGATCGACAGCGCGAACGAGAACGTGGCAGCCGGGTCGAACGTCGCTTCGCTCGGCGCCGCCACGATGAAACCCCGCCCGGTTGGCTTGAACAAACAGCGCTGGGAGCCCAGCTGCCTTAGCGTGGACGGTGTTGGCGTCACCTGCAGCAGCCGTCGCACCTCATAGTTCAACAGACGCTCGGCCTGCCTCTCTGGCGCAAGCGTGTCAAAGCGCTGCCCACCATCATCCAGCCAGTAGTGATGCAGCAATCGCACTTCGAACAGGCGGCGGTACGAGGTAGTTGAACGCTCACTCATTTCAGCCCCCCAAGCCGATCTGCTGGAACGACCGCAAGGAGGTATCGCCCGCCACCTCGGTGATCAGGCCACCCTCAGCCTGGATGGCACGGAATGTCATCTCCAGCAGGCGCAGCGTGTACAGCGCGAACGGGTACTGCTTGCCACCCAATGTGCCCCACAGATGATTTACCTCTTCCAGGGTCGGCGAATAGATGTCGAAAATCAGCTTGAACGTTTCGAGTTGATCCAGCGGATTGGTGGGCGCATTGGTGGTCAATGAATCCGGCGCCACCGAGTTCTGGTTGAAGACATTGTTGAACTGGAAAAACTTGATCGTGCGCGATAGCAGCAGCAACGCATTGGTGTAGCTGGTGTGGGTTGCCACAACCATGATGTGAAAATTCAGGTAGAGCGCCGGGTTCTGGTACTGCACGCGCAACGTGGCATCGTTGCGCACAGGTTGGACCAGATTCTTGAGCGTCTTCTCCTCGCGGATATTGATCATCGAGAACGCAAGCACGTCGCGCGGAATCGCCCCGGGACTGCCACCACCCACGCCCTCGGCGATGTTGCCAAGGCGCACCTGGGGCGACACTGCCGGCGCGCCGTATGCGTCAGCCAAGTGTCGCTCCAGTTCGTTTGCCACGATGGTCAAAGCATGTGAAAGCATGCCCGCCTCCTGGCTTCACAGTGAATACTGCAGTGATCGAAGCCCGGGTCGAGCAGCGCGGTGGACTCACGACCAACACCATCACGCGCGTCTGCGGGGAAACTCGGCAGCTCAAACAGGTTGACCTTGTTCAACGCATACATGCCGAGCCGGGTATGCGGCCAGCTGTCCGTCTTCGTTGCGGCGCTCACCGCAATGGCTCGAGCACTGCTGGGCATCCCCGCGATACCGGTGCTCGGAAATTTTGCGAGGGCTGACATGTCGGCGTTCTTGGCCATGACGGTGTGCATTGGTCAGTGCAGCCGCGAATGGTTGGCATGTCTCAGTGCGTAAAGCACACTGCCGCCGGGAAGGTGGTCGCGGCATAACTGGCCCCGCTCGACCATGTGTTCCAGCGCTTTCTCTACGCATTGGCGTTCGGCTTCGTAGCGTTGCGTCGGCAACCACCAGCTCACGATGCCATCGAGCGTGTCCGCGGCATCGGGGTGCTGCGCCAAATAGCCCAGTACCGCGCACTCCACTTCACAGCAGTCAGCGTGCTCCGGGATTTGCCGATGGTTCATGCGTCACCTCCATGTCACTGGGGACTGAGGCAATCACCGTGCCAACCATCGCAATGAAAAATGGCGCTAAATGGCCGGTCTGCGATGATCAGGCGAACAACTGGGTAAGGTTTGACCCGGTCCAATGGTGCAGGTGGGTCAACTCACACCCAGAGGTACTGCCTTGCCCTCAAGGCCCTTCGCCCGCCAAGCGCGAATGAGGTGGGGACAATGGCGATTGGCTTGCGAACGAATGGGATCTGGAGCTTGCGCATTCCGACCATGCCTTGAGAGCAGACGGTGAAAACGCAGCGATCCACTACCGAAACACACCCGTCTCAATGCAATGCTTCTTGAGCAGCTTTCCAAGCTGTCGCCGGTCCGTACCGGAAAGACGCGCCGCGGCGGTAATGTTTCCGGAAGTCTTCGTCATCAGGCCAAAAAGGTAGGATCGCTCAAACGCACTCATGGCATTGTGCTTTGCAGAAACGTAATGAAGCTCGCCATCGTCCTGGAGCGTGCTTGCCGGCGAGTGCGATGAAATGTTCGACACGGATGTGATGAGACCATCGAGAGTGAACGCGTCTATCACTGCCCCGTCCGTGCCCAGGTAAGAACGCAATACGACATTCTCCAGTTCACGTACATTGCCAGGCCAATCGTGCGCATCCAGTACGCGCAAAGCTCCAGCGCTCCAATGCTTGGCAGGCCTGTCCATACTTTGGGAGACTTGCCGAAGGAAGTGCTCGGCAAGCATCGGTACATCTCCACCGCGCTCACGCAATGGAGGCAGACGCACATGCAGGGCGTTGAGCCGATGCTGCAGATCGCGCCGAAACAGGCCGGCCGCTACCTGCGTCTCCAGACTGGCGTTGGTAGCCGCGACGATGCGCGCGTTCGAAAATCGCGTCACACCGCCTCCCACCGGTCGATATTCGTTGTTCTCAAGAAAGCGCAGCAAAGTCACTTGCGCCTTGATGGACAGCGAATCCACCTCATCAAGAAACAGGGTGCCGCCGCGCGCGTGCTCGATCAGCCCCGGCTGTGCGCTTTTGGCATCGGTATAGGCACCACGCTCATGGCCGAAGAGTTCATTCTCGATCAGTGTGTCAGGCAGCGCACCGCAATTGACCGGAACAAACGGTCGCTCACGGCGCTCGCTGGCGTAGTGAATTTCCCGGGCGGCGAGCTCCTTCCCAGTTCCTGTCTCGCCTTCCAGAAGAATTTGCACGTCGCACCGGGAATAACAATGCAGTTGCGCGAGCATTTGCCCGAAAACCTTGGATTGACCCAGCATGACCGGCATCGTTCATCTCCCCAGAAACGCCACCGCACTATCGACGTTTTAGACCAGCAGGCAATGCATATCCATCGTTAACCGGTGTGACCAGACAAGGACTCGCAAGAGCCATGCCCAATGCTTCAAGCTACCGCGCCGGCAAGAAGTTTCCTTAAACACGAATTGGCAAGTCTATATAGATCAGCCACGTTGACATTAATATATTTAGCCGTCCAAACAAACGCAAAAGTAAATGTAATCCTGATATTCCCCGCCCGCACGCGGATGGTTTCGGAATCGCGCCGCAAACCTGCATGGGACGGAGCTGACGCTCGCCCTACCAGGAACGCCGTTCGGCGTAAAAAATGCTGGACGCGAATGGCTCTGACTTTGTGCGGCGCTGAACGCGGCGAAACAGATGCTTATGGCGAATCAATCGAACTGGCAAACTTTTATCGAGTTGGCTGATGCGGCTACTTGCGAGCCACCCTCGACGGCCCACAACGCCTGTATTCGATAAAGCCCAATCAACCGACTTTGTCTCGTGCGGTTGCCTGTCGTCCACTTGTAGCTGGACCAACTGTCATCAAGCACAGCCGCGGCATACCGTTTCCAGCGTCACACATGATCATAGCCTGTGCTGTAGGCGAATGCCTACACGAAGTGTGAGGGCGCTTCTCGCACTGGGCTGCAGCGGGCCCCGGACGACACCGCCTGCGCAGCAAGCCCTGACTACCCAGTCTCGCCATCCCCTTTTGGTCGCCGAAGAATTGAAACTCTCCCTCAGTTAGCGTATTGCCAACATTCGCCAGTGCAAGATTCGCCTGCACAAGCCTGGCTTCACCCTCGATGAGCCATTCCAGTTTGACAAGTTGCTGGCAAAATTAGCTCGGGCGGGTATTAGTGAGAAGCCTGCAATCGGTATTTTCTAGAGTCCACGGCGCACCCAAGCAAGACGCCCTAGGGATGCTCTGATTTATTCCCCGTCTGCGGCATCATAGCCAGCAGTCCCCAGGAAGCCCATCGCCGATGAAGCAGCGTTCGTTCGCCTCGTTGAGTTTTGAAGTCAAGAAGAAGCCGACACGTCGTGAGCGGTTTCTGGGTGAGATGGACAAAGTCGTGCCGTGGGCCGACCTGCTGGCGCTGATCGAACCGAGCTATCCGACCTCCGGTCGTCGCGGTCGCCCGCCGATGGCGGCATCGACGATGCTGCGGATCCACTTCATGCAGCAGTGGTACGCACTGAGCGATCCAGCGATGGAAGATGCGTTGTACGAGATCGAGTCCATGCGCCGGTTTGCCGGGCTGGAGCTGAACGAGGACGCGATTCCGGACGAGTCGACGATCCTGAAGTTCCGTCGCTTCCTGGAGCAGCACGGCCTGGCGGTGAAGATCTTCGAAGCGGTCAATGCGCACCTGAGCGGCTAGGGCCTGTTGCTACGCTAGGGCACGATCGTGGATGCCACGATCATTCAGGCGCCGTCCTCGACCAAGAATGCGGACAAACAGCGTGACCCGGACATGCGCCAGACGAAGAAGGGCCAGCAGTGGTACTTCGGCATGAAAGCGCACATCGGGGTGGACGTGGAATCGGGGCTGGTGCACACGGTAACCACGACACCTGCCAACGTGGGCGACGTGACGGAAGTGGACAAGTTGCTGCACGGCCAAGAGAAGACGGTGCATGCCGATGCCGGCTACCAAGGCGCCGAGAAACGGGCACCCAAGCGCGGCCGCACGTGGCATATCGCGGCCAAACGCGGCAGCGTGAAGGCGATGCCCGAGGGCGAGTTGAAGGATGCGGTCAAGCACACCGAGCACATGAAGGCCGCGGTTCGAGCCAAGGTGGAGCATCCGTTCCGGGTGGTGAAGCGGCAGTTCGGCTATCAGAAGGTGCGCTTCAAGGGCTTGCTCAAGAACACCGCTCAGATACTCACGCTGTTCGCGCTATCGAATCTGTGGATGGTGCGACGAACGTTGCTAGCGTCCGCAGGGGAGGTGCGCCTGTGAGGCGGGAAATCGAGGCGATTGGGGGTAACCCAGCACGGCGATGGCGGCGATATGCCTCACAATCTGCCTTTTCGTCGTAGTCAATCCATATTTTTAGCACGGCCGTCTGGACGGCCATTTTGAACTTAATTGATCAGAGCATCCCTAGTGTCCTTGTGCCAGCAACGCAACACCAGCGAACCCTTGATAAACGTCGCTCCGCTGCCATCTTCAATCAGACCGAACGTCGTTCCAAGGAAGCTGCACATGCCCACCTACACCAGAAACGCCGAGGCTCTGTCCAACCTCACCCCGGAGCAGTTTCGGGTAACCCAGGAAAGCGGCACTGAACGGCCTGGCACGGGCGAATATCTGCACAATCACGAGCCGGGCATCTACGTCGACGTGGTTTCGGGCGAGCCGCTGTTCGCCTCGTCCGACAAATTCGAATCCGGCTGTGGCTGGCCGAGTTTCACCAAGCCGGTGGAGCCGGCGCACGTGAATGAGTTGCGCGACATGACCCACGGCATGGTTCGTATCGAGGTGCGCTCCGCGCATGGTGACAGCCATCTCGGTCACGTCTTCCCGGATGGCCCGCGGGATCGTGGCGGGCTGCGTTACTGCATCAATTCCGCCTCGCTCCGCTTTGTCCATCGCGACGAGATGGAAGCGCGAGGCTATGGCGCGTGGCTGGATCAGGTGGAGGATGTGCGATGAATACCGAGCGCGCGGTTCTCGCCGGCGGCTGCTTCTGGGGCATGCAGGATCTGATTCGCCAGCGCGACGGCGTGCTGTCCACGCGGGTCGGCTACAGTGGTGGCGACGTGCCGAATGCGACCTATCGAAACCATGGCAGTCATGCCGAGGCCATCGAGATCGTGTTTGATCCCTCGCGGATCAGCTATCGCACCTTGCTGGAATTCTTCTTCCAGATCCACGATCCATCCACGCCAAACCGCCAGGGCAATGATCGCGGCACATCCTATCGCTCGGGGATTTACTACACATCGAAGCAGCAGAAGGAAATCGCCGAAGACACCATCGCCGACGTCAATGCCTCAGGTTTGTGGCCGGGCAAGGCGGTGACCGAGCTGGCACCGGCTGGCGACTTCTGGGAAGCCGAACCGGAGCACCAGGACTATCTGGAACGCTATCCGCAGGGTTACACCTGCCATTTCATCCGGGCTGACTGGAAGTTACCCCGGCGCAGCACGGGCGGCTGAAACGTATCAGCGACCGAAGATGATTTCCTTGCCTTCGTGATCTCGATCCCAGCCGCGCAACTGGTCGCGGATGTGCGCAATACCCTGGCGGCCGAGCGCATTGCGCTCTTCATCCAGCACCAGGCCATCAAGCAACTCGGCCAGCCGCTGGGCGGTGGGCAGCATCGCATCCCACGCGTCCAGCGCCGGCAGCGGCGCCGGCAAGGTCATGAAGAAACTGACGCCCGGTGTGCGCAAGTCTTCCAACCGGGAAAGGTCGAAGTTGCCGGGTTTGAGCATGTTGGCGACGCTGAAGAGCGGACCCAGTTCGCGCTTGCCGTCGACCAGACGATGGTAAATACCCATGTCGCCGAATTCCAGACCGGCCTTTTCGGCGGCCACGATCAGATCCGGGCCGTGAAAACGGCCTCCTTCACGTGCCACCACGAACAAGGTCACGATCCGTTCCACCGGAAGTTGAGCGGGACGGCGACCCACTTCCGAACGCTGCACCGTCGCGGCTGACGGTGTCGCCGTCGCGGCTACGGGTGGCGACGCTTCCTGCGCGGTCACCGGCGCGTCGAATGGCGTGACGTCACCGGAACTGGGCGCGCGCAATGCGTCGATGATTGAAGCCACGTGATCGGCCAGTTTCGGCTGTTGCCTGCTCTTTTGTCCTTTTGGACCCGGCGCGGGCGCCGGCTCCTTGCTGCGATCACCCGAGAGTGCAGCGCCGAGTCGCTCCAGTTCCTCGCGCAAGCCAACTTCCAGCTCACCTTGCTGCGGCTTGATGTCGCTCGTATAGAAGTCGTCATCGATCGACTCGGCATCGGATGCACCCAGGGTCGGCTCACGGCGCTCGCCGGTCTGCGGACTGGGAACGATACGGCGTTTGCCCTGCTCCTTCTTCGGCTGACCGAACAGCCACAGCAGCGCCAGTACGATGATGCCGACAATCAACATCGGAATGCCGACAGCGGGATTCCAGGCAAAGGCAAGCACAGGTTGCAACGTCATCATGAGGTTCCTCAGGCAGCGCCTGCCAGTTTAGCCGCTTCGGCCAGATCCACCTGCACCAATCGTGACACGCCGGGTTCGCGCATGGTTACGCCGCAAAGCTGGGTGGCGGCTTCCATGGTCGCCTTGTTGTGACTGATGAAGATGAATTGCACGTGTTCGCTCATCTCGCGTACCAGGCTGGAGAAGCGCCCCACGTTGGCTTCATCCAGCGGCGCGTCGACCTCGTCGAGCAGACAGAACGGCGCCGGGTTGAGGCCGAAGATGGCAAACACCAATGCCACCGCGGTCAGCGCCTTCTCACCGCCGGACAGCAGCGAGATGTTGGACGGACGCTTGCCGGGCGGGCGCGCCATGATCGTTACGCCGGTGTTGAGCAGGTCGTCGCCGGTCAGTTCGAGATACGCATGGCCACCACCGAACAGGCGCGGAAACAATTCCTGCACACCGGCGTTGACCTTGTCGAAGGTTTCCTTGAAGCGCTGACGGGTTTCGCGATCGATCTTCTTGATTGCGCCTTCCAGCGTCTCCATCGCATCAACCAGATCGGCAAGCTGGTTGTCGAGGTAGGTCTTGCGCTCGCTTTGTTCAGCGTGTTCCTGGATCGCCGCCAGATTCACCGGCTCCAGTCGCGCGATCTTCTGACCAAGATCGGCCAGCTGCGAGCGCCACTGGTTGGCGTCAATATCGGGCGCCAATTCGGCAAGCAGGGTTTCCAGTTCCAGCCCCGACGCGGCGATCGCCTCGGCCAACTGGTCGGCACGCAACTGCAGGGCTTGCGCGGCAAGTCGCTTCTGCGACAGACCTTCACGCAGGCTCGCCAATCCCTGCTCCGCCAGATGCCGTTGCTGCTCCAGCTTGCGGAACTCGATATCACAGTCTTCCAGCGCGCGGCGCGCTTCGACCAGTTGCTTGTCGACCAGCAGGCGTTGCTCCAGATAGGCCTGCCGTTCGGCTTCCAGTTCGGCGATCGGATCGGAGCCGGCCGCCAGCTGCTCGGTGATCTCGTTGCGGCGCGCTTCGATTTGGCGCAACTGCGCATCCATGCGACCCAGGGTCTGTTCCAGTGAACTCAGCGAAGAACGCTTGGACTCCAGCGACAGTGCCAGCGAATGCGATTGATCGGCGGCCTCGCGCGCATTCATGCGCGCTTCTTCGCGCGCTTCAAGCAGACCACGGCGCTCGTTTTCCAACTCGCGGCGCTGGTCTTCGAGATCGCCCATCAGGCCCACGGATTCATCCAGTCGCGCACGTGCCTCGCGGGTCTGGCCCTGCAGTTCATCGATCTGCCGCGTGAGGTCCGCCAGCTCGCCATTGACCTTCTCGGCGCGGGCGCGCGCGGTTTCAAGCTTGCCCCGGTGGCTCTGCAGCTGGCCGGCCAGTTCGGACTGGCGGCGATGGGCGTTGTACAACTCGCGCTGAGCATCGTCGCGCGCGCGTTCGGTTTCGAACTTGCTGGTACGCAGCGTGTCGAGCTGTTCGCTGGCTTCCTCCAACTGCGCTTCCAGCATGGCAATCTGCTCGGTCAACGTGCGCAATTCGCGCTCGCGTGCCAGCACACCAACCTGACTGCCTTGCGCCCGGCGCACGCGCGCCCAACCCGGACCCAACCACTCGCCAGCGGCGGTCATCACCGACTGGTGCGGCGCCAGCGACGCGGCGCGCTGACGCGCTTCGTCAATGGAGGAGGCGGTGAATACCTGGCCGAGAATCGCCATGGCAGCGGCCGGACCGCGCACTTGTGCCGCCAGCGTACCGGCGGTGTTGCCACCGCCTTCGCTGGCGTCAAGTAAAGCCACATCGGCATTCTCGATCGCCGGGAATTCGCTGGCTAGCGCATGCGCCTGGTCCACCAGCACGCTGTCCAGGAAGCCGCTCAACGCGGTTTCCACGGCCGTCTCCCAACCCGCCTCGACTTGCAGCGCGGCACCCAGACGACGGGAGTGATCCAGCCCGAGTCGTGCCAACCAGCTGCTGGCGGCATTTTCTTCCTGCCCGAGCGCGGCATGCTGCAAGGCTTCCAGCGACGCATGTCGGCCCCGTGCCGTCTGCAACTGCTGGCGTGCTTCGTTCAGGGTCGACTGCACCTGGCGCTCGTCTTCCAGCACCTTCTCGTGACTGGATTTATGCTGATCAAGCAGGCTACCCAGGGTTTCGACACGTTCGCGCTGGGTGTCGTGCTCGTTGGCCAACTGTTCGCCGGCGGCATCCAGTGCCGCCATATCGGTGGCTTTCTGCTCCGTTTCCAGTACCTCGCGGCGACGCGCAAGGTCGATCGCCTGACGATCCAGATAATTGAGCTTGGTGCGCTCGACTTCAGCCGCACGATTGGATTCCCCGGCGTTGCGGGTGTGGCTGTCCCAACGCTGCTGCCAGTCGGCGAGCTTGGCTTCAGTGCTGCGCTGAGCTTCGCCGGTGTCGTCTTGCAATTGCTGCAGCGCTTCGAGCCTGGGTTCGCCTTCGGCCAGTGCCAGGCGCAAGGCCTCAACCTGCTCGCCGTCGGTGGCAATGTGCGCGGCCAGTTCGGCATGCTCGCGCGCGGCATCAGCCTGCGCGCGCTGCAGGCGCTCGGCGGTTTCCTTGTTGTAGCGCACCTGCTGCTCGACGCGGGCAATCTCGCCGCCAACCTTGTAGACCTCGGACTGCACCGCGTTCAGGTGTTCACTGGCGTCCGTGTGACGCTCGCGCACGCTTTCCAGTTGCGCTTCGATCTGGCGCTGGCCGGCGAGCTGCTTTTCGATCTCGATCTCGGCGGCGGACAAGCCTGCGCCTTCGCCATCGTGCTGACTTTTGAGGCCACGGTATTCCAGCGCACGCAGCTCGGCATCCTTGCGTGTCTGCTCTTCCTTCAGTGCTTTCCAGCGCTCGGCCGCGCGGGCCTGACGGTTCAAATGCTCGAGCTGTTTGTCGACCTCGTCGCGCACGTCGCGCACACGGTCGAGGTTTTCGCGGGTGGCCTTGATGCGGCTTTCGGTTTCCTTGCGCCGTTCCTTGTACTTGGAAATGCCGGCCGCTTCTTCCAGATGTGTACGCAATTCTTCCGGGTGCGCCTCGATGATCTGGCTGATCATGCCCTGTTCGATGATCGAGTAGCTGCGCGGACCCAGACCGGTGCCGAGGAACAAATCGGTGATGTCGCGCCGACGGCAGCGCGCGCCATTGAGGTAATACGCCGACTGGCCATCGCGGGTGACCTGGCGCTTCACCGATATTTCGGCGTATTGGCCGTACTCGCCCTGCACTGAGCCATCAGCGTTGTCGAAGATCAGTTCGACCGTCGCCTGCCCCACCGGCTTGCGCGTGTTGGAGCCGGAGAAGATCACGTCGGTCAGCGAATCGCCGCGCAGGCGGCTGGCCGCGCTCTCGCCCATCACCCAGCGGATCGCGTCGATGATGTTGGATTTGCCGCAGCCGTTCGGCCCCACCACGCCAATCATGTTGCTTGGCAGGTGCAGAGTGGTCGGGTCCACGAAGGACTTGAAACCGGCGAGTTTGATGGTGCTCAGGCGCATGCGGTCTTCAACGGGTCAGCGGTAAGGCCCGTACTGCCGGGCGACAAGTCACTGTGCCAAACGCAAGGCGGCGCTGCAATGCGTTCCTGCGTAAGGTAACAGTTGAAAAATATAACCTAACACTTTGTTCCTGAATTACTTATTCTTCGCATCTATTGATAGTGCGTGGATACCATGCTCCATCAGACCATCCAGCGCCGCGTAAACCAGCCGGTGCCGGCGGATCGGCAGCAGCCCGTCGAACGCCGGACTGACGATATGCACATGAAAATGACCCTTGCCCTCGCCGGCATGTCCGGCGTGCAGGTGACCTTCATCGACTACTTCCAGCTCGATCGGCGCCAGTGCCTGGGTGAGGCGCTGGCGGATCTGTTCGAGCATCACTTCACTCACGCCGGCAACGCCTTGCGGAACGGCTTGATTTGTACGTCGGCGTAAACGCCGGCCGCGATGTAGGGATCGGCATCGGCCCAGCTGCGGGCGTCAGCCAGTGACGAAAATTCAGCCAGAATCATGCTGCCGCTGAAACCAGCTGGACCCGGATCTTCGGCTTCGATCGCCGGGAATGCGCCCGCCACGAACAGCCGACCTTCATCCAGCAATGCCTGCAGCCGTGCGATGTGCGCCGGGCGAACGCTCCTGCGCTTTTCCAGCGAGTCGGCAACGTCCGTTCCGATGATGGCAAACCACATGGTGCAAGCTCCAGAGTTGAGATGAAACGCGAAGTTTAACGCACGGCGCCGGTCAGCCGTTCCGCGCGGCTGCGGCCAGCTGCGCGGTATCCACGCGCACGAAGATTGAATCGCCCAGCGCCGTCAGCACGTCGCCAGCGAAAACCTCGCAAAGCACCCGCGTCTTGCGGCCCAGCTCACCGTCGACGCGTGCCTTCAAAGTCAGCGGCACGCCCATCGGCGTGGGCTTGAGAAACTTCACGCCGAGGTTGCCGGTAACGCAGTCAATGCGCGGCTTGCTGTCCGGCTCGCGCCCTTCCGCGCGGTAGTGGTACGCCATCGCCGTCCAGTTGGAATGGCAATCCACCAGCATCGCGATCAGGCCACCGTAGACCAGCCCCGGCCAGCCGTGAAAGTCGGCATCGGGCAGATGCGTGGACACCACATGCACGCCATCCGCATCCCAGCGACTCTTGATGTGCAGCCCGTGCGGATGGGCACTGCCGCAGCCGTAGCAGATGCCATCGGGCGCAGCCAGATCCTGTAGCGCCAGTGTGTTCACTCAGGCCTCGGGTCGCATGTACGGGAACAGCAGCACGTCGCGGATCGAGGATGAACCGGTCAGCAACATCACCAGTCGATCGATGCCGATGCCGAGGCCGCCGGTGGGTGGCAGGCCCACTTCCAGTGCGCGAATGTAGTCGGCGTCGAAATGCATCGCCTCGTCGTCGCCGGCATCCTTGGCGTCGACCTGGGCCTGGAAACGCGCGGCCTGGTCTTCCGGGTCGTTCAACTCGGAGAAGCCGTTGGCCAGTTCCTTGCCGTTGACGAACAGCTCGAAGCGGTCGGTGATGCCTTTGTCGGTATCGCTTTCGCGCGCCAGTGGCGACACTTCGACCGGATGGTCGGTGATGAAGGTGGGCTGGATCAGCGTGTGTTCGACGGTGTGCTCGAAGATCTCCAGCAGCAGCTTGCCCCAACCGTAACCAGGTTTCACCTGCGCACCGACGCGCTTGGCATGCGCCGCCATCGCCTCGCGATCGCGCAACTCTTCGCGCTTGATTTCGGGGTTGTGCTCAAGCACGGCATCTTCCATGCGCCAGCGACGGAACGCCGGGCCGACGTCGATCGCCGCACCATCCCATTCGATTTCCGTGGTACCGAGCACGTTGGCCGCGGTGTCGCGGATCACCGCCTCGGTGAGATCCATGATCTCGTGATAGGTGGCGTAGGCCTGATACAGCTCCAGCATGGTGAATTCGGGGTTATGCCGCGTGGACACACCCTCATTGCGGAAGTTGCGGTTGATCTCGTAGACGCGGTCGAAGCCGCCAACCACCAGGCGCTTCAGGTACAACTCCGGCGCCACGCGCAGGTACAGATCCAGATCCAGCGCGTTGTGATGCGTGGTGAACGGCTTGGCCGTGGCGCCGCCGGGGATCATGTGCATCATCGGCGTCTCCACTTCCATGAAGCGACGCGACGGTGCTTCCAGCCACTGGCGCATGTAGCCGATGATCCGCGAGCGCAGCATGAAGGTGCGCCGTGCTTCCTCGGTGACGATCAGGTCGACGTAGCGCTGGCGGTAGCGCTGCTCCACGTCGGCCATGCCGTGATGCTTGTCCGGCAGCGGTCGCAGGCTCTTGGTCAGCAGACGCAGCTGGTCGACACGCACCGAAAGCTCGCCGGTCTTGGTGCGCATCAGCACGCCTTCGGCGCCCACGATGTCGCCCATGTCCCAACTCTTGAATGCCTCGTAGATCTCGCCGACCGTGCCCTGATGGATGAACAACTGGATGCGACCGCTGAAATCCTGCAACTGCACGAAGCTGACCTTGCCCTGCACGCGCTTGAGCACGATGCGACCGGCCATCTTCACCCGCCGTGCGGCAGCCTCGACAACTTCTGCCGTGTGCGCATCCTTGTCTGCGAACTCGGCCTGCAAATCACCGGCGAAGCTGTCGACTTTGAAGTCGTTCGGGAACGCGATGCCCTGCTCGCGCAGCGCATGCAACTTTTCGCGGCGCTCGGCAATCAGCCGGTTCTCGTCGATGATCGGGGTGTCGGTCGTTTCGCTCATGGGACTTTTGCTGCTCCGGGCGTCCGCATCGCTTGGCGAACGCCTCATGGTTTGATTCGGGTTGCCAGACAACACGCAATGGCCTGCAATACGCGTCAATCGCCCTTGTTGAAAACCTTCTTGACCGCGTGTTTCGTCGCGTTCCAGCCATCGCGTGCACCGTGGCCAATGCCCAGCCCGGCCTTCTTCGCACCGTGACCAATCCCCACGCCGGCTTCCTTCCCACCATGGCCCACCTTCGTGGCCACATGCTTGGTCGCATGACCGACGTCGCGAGCACGATCAGCGATGCCGTGGCCTGCCGTTTTCGCGTCCTGCTTGATGCTCTGGCCGGAGCCATCCTGGGCTGCGCAAGCGGTGGAACTGAACGCTGCAAACATCGCGCAAACCAGCAGCATGCGGAAGGTTTTCTTGCTGTTCATGACCGGGACTCCACTCGAAAAATGCACACATTCAACGCATCAACACTTACGCATCGATGCGTTTGGAGCCAGCCTCCAGACCCGATTTCAGGCTGGCCTCGATGAATTCATCGATGTCGCCGTCGAGCACTTTCTGGGTGTCGGTCCGTTCGATGCCGGTGCGCAGATCCTTGATGCGGCTCTGGTCGAGCACGTAGTTGCGGATCTGGCTGCCCCAGCCAATGTCGGATTTGGTCGCTTCCAGCGCATCGCGTTCCACATTGCGCTTCTGGATTTCCAGTTCGTACAGCTTGGCGGCCAGCATCTTCATCGCGGTGTCGCGGTTCTGGTGCTGGCTGCGGCCGGTCTGGCAGGCCACCACGGTATTGGTCGGAATATGCGTGATTCGCACCGCCGATTCGGTCTTGTTGACGTGCTGACCACCGGCGCCGGAGGACCGATACACGTCGGTACGCAGGTCAGCAGGATTGATGTCGATCTCGATGTTGTCATCGACTTCCGGCGACACGAACACCGAAGTGAAGCTGGTGTGCCGGCGGTTATCCGAATCGAACGGCGACTTGCGCACCAGCCGGTGCACGCCGATCTCGGTCTTCAACCAGCCATAGGCGTAGTCACCCTCGACGCGGAAGGTGGCGGACTTGATGCCGGCCACGTCGCCCCCGGAGACTTCCATCAACTCGGTCTTCCAACCGCGGTTTTCGCACCAGCGCAAATACATGCGCAGCAGCATTTCGGCCCAGTCCTGCGCTTCGGTGCCACCGGCACCGGCCTGGATATCGACGAACGCGTTGGTTGCATCCATCTTGCCGGAGAACATGCGCTGGAATTCCAGCTTGCCGACTTCGGTTTCCACCTTGGTCAGATCGTCGATCACCGATTGCGCAGTGTCATCGTCACCGTCGGCAATGGCCATCTCCAGCAACTCACCGGCATCGGTGAGGCTGGCGGTCATGCGGTCGATGCCGTGGACAATGGTATCGAGCCGGGCACGCTCGCGGCCCAGTTCCTGGGCGCGCGCGGGGTCATCCCAGACCGTGGGACTTTCCAGTTCGCGGGTTACTTCTTCCAGACGTTCGCTTTTTGTAGCGTAGTCAAAGATACCCCCGAAGTGACTCGACACGGTCACGAAGGTCGGTGATCTGGGCCTGGATGGGATTGGTCTCGATCATGGTAGGAAATCGCAGGAAAACAGCTCGCAATGGTAGCAGAGCCCATGCCGGCACAGCATGCCGACATGAGGCTTTGACGGTCACGCCGGGCGATTGCCACCTCGACTGCAAGCTCAGGCCAACGCCTGCTGGTGCACGCCCTTCACCGCACGCCCGGACGGATCAGCCGCACTGGCAAAGGCCGGGTCCCACGCCAGCGCCGCTGGCGAGGAGCAGGCGATCGACTTGCCGCCAGGCACCGTGGCTGCACAGGCTTCACCCGGAAAATGTTGCTCGAAGATGCAGCGGTAGAAATAGGCTTCCTTGGTTGCCGGCGTGTTGAACGGGAAACGAGCCGCAGCCGCCGCGAACTCGCGGTCACTGACCTGTTGTTCCGCATGCGCCTTGAGCCCGTCGATCCAGCCGTAACCGACGCCGTCGCTGAACTGCTCCTTCTGCCGCCACAGAATTTCATTCGGCAACGCGCCTTCGAACGCCTCGCGCAATACCGCCTTCTCGATCTTGCCCTGCCCGGCCATCTTCCGTACAGCATCCAGTCCCATCGCCACGTCGATGAATTCCAGATCGAGGAACGGCACGCGCGCCTCCACTCCCCAGGCCATCATCGCCTTGTTCGCGCGCAGGCAATCGTAGCTGTGCAGCGCATCAAGCTTGCGCACGGTTTCTTCGTGAAAGGCCTCGGCCGACGGTGCCTTGTGGAAGTACAGGTAACCCCCGAAGATCTCGTCCGAACCCTCGCCAGACAACACCATCTTCACGCCCATCGCCTTGATCCGCCGCGCCAGCAAATACATCGGCGTAGCGGCGCGAATCGTGGTGACGTCGTAGGTTTCGATGTGCCGGATCACTTCGGGCAAGGCATCCAGCCCTTCCCAGAACGTGTAGATGAAACCGTGATGCACGGTACCCAGCGCATCGGCAGCGATCTGCGCCGCAGCCAGATCGGGCGAGCCGTCCAGCCCGACCGCGAACGAATGCAGCCGCGGCCACCACGCTTCGCTGCGATCGTCGTCCTCGACCCGCTCACGTGCAAACTGCGCCGCGCAAGCCGCGACCAGTGAAGAATCCAGCCCGCCGGACAACAACACGCCGTACGGCACATCGGTCATCAACTGACGATGCACCGCCTGCTCGAAGGCCTCGCGCAACGCGGTTGCACTGACTTCCTGGCCACGCGTCGCTTCGTAATCACGCCAGGGTTTGCTGTAGTAAAGCTGCAATTCGCCGCTCGCGCTGTCGTAAACATGCCCCGGCGGAAACGGCGCCACGTCGGCACATACGCCAACCAGCGCCTTCATCTCCGACGCCACGCAAAGACGTCCCTGCACGTCATGCCCCCAATACAGCGGGCACACGCCCATCGGATCGCGGGCGATCAAATAACGCTGCGCCACACCATCCCACAGCGCGAACGCGAAGATGCCGTTGAGTTTGCCGAGGAAATCACTGCCATGCTCCCGATAGAGCGCGTTGATCACCTCGCAGTCCGACCCGGTGGTGAAGTCATAGTCACTGGCCGCACGCAGCTCGCGGTGGTTGTAGATCTCGCCGTTGACCGCCAGCGCCAGCGCGCCATCACGCGAACGCAGCGGCTGGGCACCGCTGGCCGGGTCGACAATCGCCAGGCGCTCGTGCACCAGAATCACACCGGCGTCGACGAAAACACCACTCCAGTCCGGCCCGCGATGGCGCTGGCGCTGCGACAGTTCCAGCGCCTGTCGGCGCAACGCCGCCAGATCATCACCGGGTTGCAGGTCGAACATTCCGAATATCGAGCACATGGTGAAGGCCTTTTGTTTGTGCGACCGATCCCTGATCGCGGGGCAAAAGTGGGCATCCATGCCCACAGGCAAAAACGAAGAAGGCCCGCACTAGGCGGGCCTTCTTCGCGTATTTTTCGTGGAGACTTGAAGCTACGCGAGGGCCCGCCAACGGTTGGCGTTATTGTTCGCGCGATTATTGTTGTTGCTGGCCAGCACGAAACCCTGCGCGGAGAGCGCAATGAGGTTGACGAAACGGGCGGTGGCGGAATGCATGGACTTACTGGAACAGATTCTCAGCAGCTTGGCAAGTGCCGAAAAACGGATCAATCGGCCATTTAGCCGTCTGAAGCTTCGGTGATCCAGGCAGTAGCCTGTTCGATTTCAGCGGCATGGAATAGCCGGACTTGTGCCGGTATGGCAAAGCTGAACGTGGCAGCAGTCACTCGCAGCCATGGCACGTCGGTGACCAGAGCCACGCGATCCCAACCACTGAAATGCCGCGCACCCAGCTTCGCGTCGTTCCACATGGCGCCCGGGTCGAAGCCGGTGAAGTCCTCCGCGGTGACATACAGCAAGCGCAATTTGCGATTGAGCGCAAACGCCGCTTCCACGTCCGGCACGATGATGCTTTCGTAGTCATCCGCGGTGACCTGACCATGGGCACGAAAACCCAGCGTGCCGGCAGGCAGACCTTCGATTTGTGAAATCATGGTTGTTCTCCGTGGAGGGTGGAGGCGCCAGCATGCACCCCATCACGTGAACAACGCGCAAGAAAGGTTCAAGCCGCTTCGATATGCCGCAGCAGCAGGCGCGGGCTTTCGCGGCCTTGCCAGTCGTTGATCACCAGCTCGTAGGCGGCACGCAGGCGCGACGGCGGCGGTTGGCCGTGATAGGCGTTGAACATCACCGCGTCATGCACGGCGCCATCGCGCGGATCGCGCAATTGCAGGCGCAGATGGCATTCACCCATCACCTTCCAGCTGGCGCAGTCGAACACGTTATCGAACAACGGTTCGGGGAAGGCCTGGCCCCACGGCCCGGCCCGACGCAATTGCCGGGCAAGATCCAGCGTAGCGGCGCCGGGCGGCAGCTCGCCGTCGGTATGCAACACCGCTTGCAAACGTTCTGGCTCGATCAATTCGCGTGCCACGGCATCGAAGGCAGCAGCAAACCGCGGGTAGTCCACAGCCTTCAGGCTCAGCCCGGCCGCCATCGCATGGCCGCCGAAGCGCTCGATCAGGCCGGGCTGGCGTGCATCGATGGCGGCCAGCGCATCACGGATGTGGAAGCCCGGAATCGAACGGGCAGACCCACGCAAATTATCACCATCGTCTGCACTGGCCGGAGCAAAGGCAATCACCGGGCGATGCAGCCGCTCTTTAAGTTTAGAAGCGACCAGACCCACCACGCCTGCATGCCACGACGGTTCGAACAAGGCCACGCCGATCGCGTCGATGTCGGAGAGGCCGGCGACCATTTGCTCCGCTTCGGCCACCATGGAGGCTTGAAGATCGCGTCGCTCACGGTTGATTGCATCGAGCTGCGCGGCGTAATGGCGTGCCTGCGCCGCGTCATCGGTGAGCAGGCATTCCACCCCAAGCCGCATGTCTTCCAGACGCCCGGCAGCGTTCAAGCGGGGACCCACGGCAAAGCCCAGATCACTGGCGCACAACGTCGCCAGACTGCGCTTGCCAGCTTCGACCAGCGCGGTGATGCCGGCACAGGCGCGCCCGCCGCGCATACGCTGCAGGCCAGCTTCGACCAGCACGCGGTTGTTGAAATCCAGCGGCACCAGATCGGCCACCGTGCCCAGCGCAACCAGGTCGAGCACGCTCGAAAGATCGGGGCGTTGGCGCTTTTGAACAGCACGGCCGGGGATGGTCCCCTGCTGATCTTCGCGATCAGGATGATCACCAGGGTAAAGCCGCGCACGCAGGCTCAACAGCAAGTAGAACATCACGCCGACGCCGGCCAGCATCTTGCTCGGAAACGGATCGCCGGCCAGATTCGGATTGACCATGGCATCGCAGTCCGGCAGCTGTTCGCCGGGCAAATGATGATCAGTGACGATGACGCGGATACCACGGGCCTTCGCTGCCGCCACGCCGGCCACACTGGCTACGCCGTTGTCCACGGTGACGATGAGTTGCGGTGTCGGCTGCAGCGAAGCCACGAAGGTGGCGCTCAGACCGTAGCCGTGGGTGAAACGATTGGGAATCGCATAACCAACCTGCCGCGCACCGAGCAGACGCAGACCGCGCACGGCCACCGCGGTGCCGGTGGCGCCGTCACAGTCGTAGTCGCCGGCGATCAGGATGGACCAGTCATCACGGATGGCTTCAGCCAGCAGGTCGACCGCCTGACTCATCCCACCAAGCAGTTCCGGCGACAGCATCCGGGCCAACCTGTGTTCAGCCTGCGCAGGTTCCAGCACGCCCCGCGCGGCATACACCTGCTGCAAGACCGGGTGCACCGAAGCCGGCCAACCGTGCGGCTCAGCCCGACGTTCGCGCCGTTGCAGTTGCAACACGCTCAACGGCCCACCCTGCGCCACACGCGCCAGCGGTGCCAGGGTTTGCGCTGCCAGCGCTCGCCACTGGCGAACTGCAGCAGCACCGGCTGTTGCTCAAGCAATGGCTGTACGCACGGCCACCAATGCGTGGCGATGTCACGTGCCGGCAAGTCCTGCAGATCGATCAAGCTACCTGCTTTGCTGGTCGCGATGGTTTCAGGACTGCGCGCCTGCTGCGTGATACCTGCGAGCGACGCCAGTGCGCGCAACAGCACGTCGTCGCTGATTACACCGCCAAATTGAGTGGTGATCCCGGTCGGCAAACGCCCGCCACCCCACAACCACAAGCTGTTGACCGGCGATAGACCGCGCGCCTGTCGTTGCCGATTCAGCGGATGCTGATGCAACAACACCTGAATATCATTGAGCAGGACACGCCAGCGACGGCCCTCCGGACCTTGCGGCAAATGCTGGGCGAGGTCCTCACCCAACGCCTGCGCGGGGGCAGCGAAATCGGGCAGCGATATGTCCGCTGGCAATCGGAGATGCCAGTGATCGGGCGTGGAAACCTCCAGTTGCATGCCGACTTCTTCGAACACCGGCCGCAACGCTTCGGCCAGCGCTTGCGCCGCGTCCCGGTCCAGCTGCATGCGTCCACAAGCCAGCAGCCGCACGCCATTCATGTCCGGCTGAATCCAGGCCGGATCGGCCGACAGCCACAGGCCATCGGCGGCGTCGCCGGCAAGAAACTGGCGGGTAATGGCCGCCGCCGTAAGCTTCGCGTCGACCGACGAAAAATGATCAGCCAATCCGCCGAAGTAACCCTTGCCGCCCGCGGCAAGACGATCAGCCCGGGCCAGCCATTCGCGTAGCGGATGCCCAGGCTCGAAGTGCGCCAGCGCGGGCAGCCACAACTGCAGCGAGCGAACCGTTAGCGACATGGCTATGCCTCCAGTTGTTCCATCAACGCCAGCCATTCGCTTTCCAGCGCTTCTTTCTCGCTACGCAACTCGGCCTGCCGCTGGCCCAGCCGCATCATTTCCTGGGTCGGTCCGTTGTAGGTGGCCGGGTCAGCGAGTTGCGTCTCGATCGTGCTCAGCTCGGTGTCGATCGTGGCAGTGCGCGTCTCGACCTTTTTCACCCGCTGGCGCGCAGCTTTCTCGTCGTCACGCTGAGCGGCCACCTGACGGCGGCGCTCCTCCGGTGAAATCTCGACCAACTTGACTTCCACCGGCTTGGCCGCACCGGCTTTCGCGGCCTTCTTGCTCGCCGATCCGCGATTCTTCAGCCAGCGCGCGTAATCGTCGAGGTCACCATCGAACGGCTCTACCACGCTGTCGGCAACGCGCCAGAAGCTGTCGCAAACCATGCCCAGCAGATGGCGGTCATGCGAGACCAGGACCAGTGCGCCGTCGAAATCGGCCAGCGCATCGGCCAGCGCTTCGCGCATGTCCAGGTCGAGATGGTTGGTGGGTTCGTCGAGCAGCAACAGGTTCGGCTTGTCCCACGCGATCAGCGCCAGCGCCAGGCGCGCACGCTCGCCGCCCGAGAAACCGTCAACGGATTCAAACGCCCGATCACCGGCGAAGTTCCAGGTGCCAAGGAAATCGCGCATCACCTGTGTTGCTACACCCGGCGCCTTGTCCATCAGGTGATCGAGCGCGCTGGCACCTTCGCGCAGGCTTTCCACCGTGTGCTGGGCGAAGTAGCCGATGTTCAGATCCTTGTGCACCTTGCGCTCGCCGCTGAACGGCTCCAGCTCACCGACCAGCGTTTTCACCAAAGTGGATTTGCCGGCGCCGTTGGGGCCGAGAAGACCGATTCGCTCGCCCGCCTCGATACTGAAACGCACGTCGGCGAGCACGATGTGGGCGACTTCCTCATTGCCCTCGCGACTGGATGGGTCGGCCATATAGCCGGCGGTGATGTCTTCCAGTTGCAGCATCGAATCCGGCAGGCGACCGGGTATCGGGAAGGTGAAGCTGAAGGGCCGGTCAGCGCGCACGGCCTCGGTGCCGGCCAGCTTCTCCAGTCGTTTCATGCGCGATTGCGCCTGTTTGGCCTTGGTCGCCTTGGCCTTGAAGCGGTCGATGAAGGACTGCAGATGGGCGCGCTCGGCCTGCTCGCGTTCATGCGAGATCTGCTGCTGGCGCAGCTGCTCGGCACGCAGGCGCTCGAATGCGCTGTAATTGCCGGTGTAGAGCTTGGCCTTGCCGTCATTGAGATGCAGCGTATGGGTAATCACGCCGTCGAGGAACTCACGATCATGCGAGATGATCAGCAAGGTGCCCTGATAGCGGCGCAGCCATTCTTCCAGCCACAACACGGCGTCGAGATCGAGATGGTTGGTCGGCTCATCGAGCAGCAGCAAGTCCGACGGACACATCAGTGCACGGGCCAGGTTCAGGCGTCCGCGCCAGCCGCCGGAGAATTCCTGCACCGCACGCTCGTGCGTTTCAGGTGGGAAGCCCAGCCCATGCAGCAGGCGCCCGGCACGGGCGCGGCCGTCATAACCGTTCAACTCTTCGATGCGGTGATGCGCCTTGGCCATCGCGTCCATGTCGCCGCGCTCGCCAGCATCGGCTTCCGCGTTGATCGCCTCGGCCAGCTCCTCATCACCGCCCAGCACGTAGTCGATTGCCGCATCGGGCAGCGCCGGGGTTTCCTGCGCCACCGAGGCCAGCCGCAACTTGCCGGACATCTCCAGCTCGCCGGCATCGCCTTCGAGCTTGCCCTGCAAGGTGGCGAACAAGCTGGACTTGCCACAGCCGTTGCGGCCGATCACGCCGAGGCGCCAGCCACTCTGGATCACCAGATCGATGTCGGAAAGCAGCAGTCGACTGCCACGGCGCAAGGCGAAATGTCGGAAGGAAATCATGAAAAACCCGGACTGAAGCGGGCGGGTCGTTGCCCGCAGCCGCCCATGATAGCGGCGAACGGGTTATTCTCGACCAATCACCGGGTGTGAGCGAATGCCGAATCCATCGCAATCGTTCGCCTCCGACATGGCGTAGCATGGTTACTTCTGCTACAACGACGCCGCATACAGCCTTGCAGGGAGAGGGGAACCGATGGTCAAGTTCACTACTATTTTGCCAATCGTCGTCGTACTGGCGGCGGCCGCTGCCTTCGCCGCGCCGCAGAACGCCGTGGCGGCACAGCACAAGCACGGCGACAGCCTGCTGGTGCACCGTGTGCAGCAGGAAAAGGGCATGAACCTGCCCCGCCGCGGCTTGAGCATGAGCCAGGTCGAGAAGACCTGGGGCGCACCGCAACGCAAGCTGTCACCACGTGGTGGCGACACCAGCAAGCACCCACAGATCAACCGCTGGGAGTACGCGAACTTCATCGTTTACTTCGAACACAGCCACGTGATCCACTCGGTGCTGAATACGCCGGCAGGCAATAACACCGATCCTTCGGCGATCCACTGATTCGCTGATGAAAACGCGGCCCGCAGCAATGCGGGCCGCGTTTTTGTGTAAGCGTGCCCACCTCGTCGTACACTTTGCGGTCGTACGCCATACCGCCTGTCCACGAGACTGTCCCGCATGACCGACCACAACTTGCGCCTGCCCGCCGAATGGGAACCGCAATCCGCCGTACTGATCGCCTGGCCGCACGCCGATACCGACTGGGCCGACCGGCTGGCCTCGGTCGAGAGCACCTACGTGGCACTGGCTGCTGCGGTCACCCGTTTCCAGTCGTTGATCATCGTGGTTGCCGACGCGGCGTTGCGAACTCACGTGGAAGGCCTGCTGGCGGATGCCGGCGTGACGCTGTCGAAAGTACGCTGCATCACCCTGCCCTACGACGACACCTGGCTGCGTGATTCCGGTCCGATCACCTTGAAGGGCGGCGACGCCGGCTTCCAGCTCACTGATTTCCGTTTCACCGGCTGGGGTGGCAAGTTCGGTGCCGAGCAAGACGACGCGCTGGTCGCGGGCCTGGTCGGAGCTGGCGTATTTGGCCATGCAGCACACAAGCGCATCGACTGGGCACTCGAAGGCGGCGGCATCGAAAGCGACGGCGCCGGCACCATCCTGACCACCTGGCGTTGCCTGGTGCAGCGGCATCCGGAGCAGTCGCGCGAGGAAATGAGCGCGATCCTCAGCGATGGCCTGCACGCCAAGCGCGTGTTGTGGCTGGATTACGGTTATCTCGAAGGTGACGACACCGACGCCCACATCGACACGCTCGCCCGCTTTGCGCCGGGTGATCGCATCGTGTTCCAGGCCTGCGATGACGCCAGCGATCCGCACCACGACGAATTGCAGCGCATGGCCGCCGAGCTGGCCACACTGCGCACGGTGGATGGTCGCCCGTATCAGTTGCATCCATTGCCGTGGGCGCAACCAATCATCGATGAAGGCCGCCGTCTCGCCGCGTCCTACGCGAACTATCTGATCGTCAACGGCGCCGTGCTGGTGCCCGCCTACGACGATCCGGCCGATGCAGAAGCCGCCCGCATCATCGGCAGCGCCCATCCGGGCCGCGAAATCGTGCAGGTGCCCTGTCGCCCGCTGATCTGGCAGAACGGCAGCCTGCACTGCATCACCATGCAGCTGCCGGCCGGGCTGGCCTGACCCGCATCGGCTAAACTGCGGGGTCTGTTCCAGCTGGCGCCACGCCCAGGATAGCCCCGATGACCCGCAAGACCCTCAAGGTTGCGCTGCTGCAAGAAACCGACCGCGGCAGCCGCAACGCCAACCTCGACGCGATCGAGGCCGGCCTGCGCGAGGCTGCCAAGGCCGGTGCCGAACTGGTATTGCTGCAGGAACTGCATAATGGACCGTACTTCTGCCAGCACGAGTCGGTCGAAGTGTTTGATCAGGCCGAAACGATTCCCGGCCCCGGCACCGAGCGCATCGGCAAGCTGGCCGAGGAACTGCAACTGGTGGTGGTCGCCTCGCTGTTCGAGAAGCGCGCGACCGGGCTATATCACAACACCGCCGTGGTTTTCGATCGCTCCGCAGAGATCGCCGGCAAGTATCGCAAGATGCACATTCCCGACGATCCCGCCTTTTACGAAAAGTTCTACTTCACCCCGGGCGACCTTGGCTTCGAACCGATCAACACTTCAGTCGGCCGCCTCGGCGTGCTGGTGTGCTGGGACCAGTGGTATCCGGAAGCGGCGCGCCTGATGGCGCTCGCCGGCGCTGAATTGCTGCTCTACCCCACCGCCATTGGTTGGGACCCGAACGACGACCAGGCCGAGAAGGATCGCCAGCGCGATGCCTGGATCACCGTGCAGCGGGGCCATGCGGTAGCCAACGGTTTGCCGCTGTTGTCATGCAACCGTACCGGTTATGAAGCCGATCCGAGCGCAGTCGGCGCCGGTATCCAGTTCTGGGGTTCAAGCTTTGTTGCGGGCCCGCAGGGCGAGTATCTGGCCCAGGCCGGCACCAACGGCCGGGAACTGCTGCTGGCCGAGGTTGACCTGGCGCGCAGCGAGCATGTGCGGCGGATCTGGCCGTTCCTGCGCGATCGCCGCATCGATGCGTATGCCGACCTGCTCAAGCGCTACCGCGACTGAATCCGTGCGAGCACAGGATGTGCTTGCTTGTTCCGCATGGCGATCGTCCCCATGCTTGAATTTCCACCTGAAACCGGCCGGCTGATCGCATGAGTGTTCCTGAAACCGAAGTCATCGCCTTGCCTGCTGCGCTGGATGGCCAGCCAATCGAACGGGTGCAGCGCGAGGGCGTGGAGTACGTGGTGCTGGGCACCGCCCACGTATCGCGCAGCAGCATGGAAGCGGTCGAAGCCATGCTCGATCACGAGCACTTCGACGCGGTGGCGGTGGAACTCTGCGATAGCCGCGCGCAAAGCATGCGTGACCCCGAGGCCTTCAGGCAGCTCGATCTGTTCAAGGTCATCCGCGAGGGCAAGGCCGGCATGGTCGCTGCGAGCCTGGTGCTGTCAACGTTCCAGAAACGCCTGGCCGACCAGTCCGGTATCCAGCCCGGCGCGGAGATGAAAGCCGCCATGGACGGTGCGGACAAACGCCAGCTGCCGCTGTGGCTGATCGATCGCGAAGTCGGCACCACGCTGAAGCGCGCCTGGCGCAGCGTGGGTTTCTGGCAGCGCTTCGGCCTGCTCGGCGGCTTGCTGGCCAGCGTGTTTGATCGCGAAGACATCGAACAAGGCGAGATCGAAAAGCTCAAGCAGGAAGACTTGCTCGAAAGCGCCTTCAGTGAATTCGCCAACGGTTCCAAGCCGCTCTACAACAGCTTGATTGGCGAACGCGATGCGTTCATGGCCGCACGCCTTCGCCAGGAGGCCGCTCGTTCGGCCACCACCGAACCACGCCGCGTGCTGGTGGTGATTGGTGCCGGCCATCTCAAGGGCATGTGCGCGCTGCTGCGCGAGCAGCAGGACGATCCCGCCAGCACAGTCACCGAACTGGCGCTGTCACCACCGAAGGCGCGCTGGCCGAAGTGGCTGGCCGTGGCGCTGGTGCTGCTGGTTTTCGCCGCGATTGCCTGGGCGTTCCATCAGAACACTGCGCTCGGCACGCAGGCCCTGCGTGACTGGGTGTTGTTCACCGGTGGCTTCGCTGCAGTGGGCGCGCTGCTCGCTGGCGGTCATCCGGTCAGTATCCTGGCGGCCTTCATCGCCGCGCCGATCAAACCGTTTCGCCCCGGCATTCCCGCCGGCGGCATCAGCGCGATGGCCGAGGCCTGGGCCCGTCGACCGCGCGTAGTCGACTTCGACACCCTGCGCGACGACATCGTGCATTGGAGTGGCTGGTGGAAGAACCGGGTCGCTCGCACCTTGCTGAACTTCTTCCTGGTCAGCGTCGGCACGATCATCGGCGAGTACAGCGCCGGCATCCACATCTTCAAGAGTCTGTTCTGAACGGGCCCGAATGACAGGCCCTTGCTGCGCGCATGTTACGATTCGCGCCGCCTGCAGCCACGCTGCAGTTTGCTCCGACATCCGGCCCGAATGGCGAAACTGGTAGACGCAAGGGACTTAAAATCCCTCACCCTCACGGGTATCCCGGTTCGATTCCGGGTTCGGGCACCAAACACGTTTCCACGCCTTACTGACGCACAAAAAAAGTGCGACGGACGGGCCGTCGCACTTTCATGATTGACGCAGAGTAAACAGCAGCTATCAGGCCGCCGCGTCCTTCAGCTTCTTCAGCGGGCGGATCTTGACCTTGACCGACGCCGGCTTGGCCGCGAACCACTGCTCTTCCTTGGTGAACGGGTTGATACCCTTGCGCTTCGGCTTGGCCGGCACGCTCACCGAGGTGATCTTCAGCAGACCCGGCAGCTGGAACGAGCCTGCGCCCTTCTTGTGGATGGAACCGGCAACGGCGCCTTCCAGTGCAGCAAGCACGGCACGGACGTCCTTGGCGACCACGCCGCTGGCTTCCACGATGTGTGCCACCAGGCTGGTTTTGTTCAGCGCTTCCTTGATCGGCTTCGGAGCTGCCGGTGCGGCCTTGGCCTTCGGTGCCGGCTTGCTCTTGGCTGCTGCTTTCAGTGCCTTTGCCATGGATTTCCCCTCGTCTAGGTGTGATGGAATGTTTGAATGCCTCACGGCACGCTGAATGTAGGGGAATTTTAGGGTTACGCCAACGGGTTTGCACATAAATTCTCGTACTTATGTGTCGAAAGTACGAGTCTGAGCAATCTACTCGCTGTTTGAGCACCACATGACGTACGCTGCTACCGACGGATCGAAGCGCCAAACGCGAAGACCGGGGGGCGCATGGTTGAACCAACAAGTTTCGGCTATTACACAGTTGCCCTGATAGCAGTCGGGGTGTTGGTGTGCGGTGCGGCTCTGCAGTATCTGATCGTCGGTCTGCGCGGCGGAACGGATCGCACCTATCTGGCTTTCAGCGTGCTGTGCGCATGTGTCGGAATGCTGTCTATCGCAAGCGCATTCCAGTACGTCACTACATCGCTTGTGTTGGCCGTCCCAACGGTGCGCCTGTTGACGGGCATCTCCTTGCTGACGCTACCGTCACTGGCGTTTTTCGTGGGTTTCTACACGGAAAGGCCGATGAACCGCTACCTGCTCGGCATGCTCTGCCTGCTTTCACTGGGCATGTTCTGGATCAACCTGAGCAGTCCCTATGGCGCGTTCTATACGCTGCTGGAAGAAGGTCCGCGCATGGTACTGCCCTGGGGTGAACAGCTGTTCACCATCAAGCGCACGATTTCGACCGCCGGATATGTATACAGCCTGCTGGACATCCTCGTCATTGGCTGGACGTTCTACAGCGCAGCGCGACAAGTCCTGGCCGGCGAACGCTGGCGCGGCGGCATGTTGCTTGTGTGTCTGACCATGTTGGTCATGGGCGGATCATGGAGCTTCATTCTGCTCAAGACACTGAACCTGCGAAGCCCACCGCTGGATCTGTTTGCGTTTCCGTTGTTTGTGCTGTTGATGGGCATCTCCCTGGCCGACCAGATCCGTCGACGCAGCCTGCAACTGGAAACCATCGCCGGCGAATTGCGGGATGAGGCCAACTCTCGGCGCAGGGCCGAACTCGACCTTCGCCATGCCGCCTATCACGACGCCTTGACCGGCCTGCCGAATCGGCTGCGTGCGCTGTACATCCTCACTGATCTGTTGGTCGAAGCCAGCCAGCGCAAGCAGTACGGCGCGGTGTTGATGGTCGATCTGGACAACTTCAAGACCATCAATGATTCGCTGGGACACCAGGTGGGCGACCGCGTGCTGGAATGCATCGGCGATACCCTGCTTGCAGTGGCGCCATCCGACGCCACCGTTGCCCGCCTGGGTGGGGACGAGTTCATCATGTTGCTTGGTGCCAGCAACGCCACGCCGGAACACGCAGCCACATGCGCGATGGAAATTGCCGAAAGCCTGTTGCAGCGACTTGCCACGCCGCTGGCAATTGACGGCCGCTTTCTAGGCGTGGGCGCCAGTATTGGCGTGGCGGCATTTCCGCACGACGGTCAGGGCGCAACCGACGTCGTTCGCTGTGCGGACATTGCGTTGTATCGCGCCAAGTCAGCCGGACGAAATGCCGCGCGCCTGTTTCTGCCGCAAATGCAACGCGAGGCCGATGCACGCATGGACCTGGAGCGCGGCTTGCGCGAGGCGCTGGAACGGCACGAGTTTTCGCTGCATTTCCAGCCTCAGGTGGACATGCACGGAAGGCTGGTCGGTGCCGAGGCCTTGCTGCGCTGGACCCACGCCACGCTGGGCCAGATCTCGCCGGTTACTTTCATTCCGATCGCCGAAGAAACCGGGCTCATTCATGCCATCGGCGCGTGGGTGGTTGCTCGCGCCTGCGAGCACCTTCGCAAATGGAGGTCGCTGGGAATCGATTTTGGTGGCCGAATCTCGGTCAACATCAGCCCATGGCAAATTGCCCACCCGCAATTTGTAGCGAACATTGCTGCGCAGATGGCCGCTGCCAACGTCAGTCCGTCGGAGTTGACGCTCGAATTGACTGAAAGTGCACTGTTGACCGACTTTCCCGCGGCACTGCAGACGCTGAAGCAACTTTCCGCCATCGGCTTCCAGCTATCGCTGGACGATTTCGGTACCGGTTACTCGTCACTTTCCTACCTGCAACAACTGCCCATGGACGAGTTGAAGATCGACCGCTCCTTTGTCACCTCGTTGCAACCGGATGTTGCCGATCCATTGGCGGGTTTTGTGATCGAGGTGGGCCAGCGACTGGGCATGACCACGATTGCCGAAGGCGTCGAAACGAAAGAGCAGGAAGCCGTGTTGCGGAAACTCGGCTGCGACCTTATGCAGGGATACCTCATCTGCAAACCGTTACCGGCAGATGAATTCCAGCAGTGGGCGATTCAGCACGCGGTAGCCGCAGGCGGCACCGACGACGCCACCACGCCAAGCTGTTGATTGCGTGGTGGCCGCGACACCATTGCCAACTCTGCACCGATCGATTTCAAGCCAACAAAAAACCCGCCGATGGCGGGTTTTCAGCGGCTGATTGGCAGCCTGTCGAGCAATGGCTAGGTCGGAATCGAATCATGGCCCGAAACGCTTTCCTGAAGCCAATCATCCATAGAGAAAGCTCTCCGCTACCGTCAAATATACCGCCAGCACGGCGCGATGCTCATGGATCGCAGCCGCTTTGGCAGGTTGACCGACATTCTCGCCCTCACTTCGCGCAACGATACGCCTTACCGCTTACGCTCGGCGTCCATCCTCCATCCAAGTTCGACCATACGATGTCAGTAGCTCCCAACCGAGCGGCCTTTTCGCGTGCTTCCGTTTGCGCGTTCTTTTCGCCTGTACTGGCTGCCACTCCGCCAAAGCCAGAATTGCCAGTCACATCTCCGAGAAACTGACAGGACGCGACCATGCGAGTATCCGCGTCGCGGACGGATAATGCAGCGTTAGATGGTGTCGTCGCACAGCCGGACAAGACGAACAAAGCACACAGCAACCCCAAAGTTTCAGCAGTCCTCATAACTCCCCCTTTTTTGATCTACTGACCAGATTGTATAGGCGTACGTCGGCGGTCATCGAAAGCCGCAGGTTAGCCGCCACCTTAGCCTTTCCCTCGGCAGTACGTGGGCCAGTAGAACACCCGCCATGCCATTTGCAGCGACGCTTGCCCGGAACGCTTAGAGCTTCGCAGGGCTTGCCGTCACGGCGACGCCTGCCCCCACAGACCACGAGCAGACCGCCTAAGTCATTCGCGCGCATGAAAGGCGTCCATTAATTCGACGGTTCCGCATTGGTTCGTCCTAACTTGTTCGCGCGCACGCATGGGCGCGATGCCGGTGGCAATCGACGGTTCCGATCTCTATTTATCACTACTCTATTCCGGAAGGTCGTCAGCAGCAGACAGAATCAGGCGATCTATAACGCTGCTGAAATTGCCCCCGGCGTGGTTGCCTGTGTACGTCTCAATCACTGCCAGCGCCTCCTCGCTTGGGTAGTAGTCGATGCGTGGATATTGCCGCCGTCGCCAACGCTGCGCCTCCAACTTGCTGGCCTTGCGCCATGCCTTCCAATCGACTTCATCGCTGGCACTCACCACAGGTTGCCCAGGTTGCCACGTCATACAGTCGGCTCCTTGTCAGGCTGGAACGCTGCGCAGGCATGCCGCTGCCCTGCCCAGTACGAACCGTGGTCGCTAGTACAGGTGCCTATGCCCGCCTCGCGGTTCAATGCGTCAGCGGTGAAGTGCTGGCAATCACAGCAAGCAACAGGCGGGCGCGGAATGTATCCCCCTGCCTTGCGCACGAAACACCACGGACAGCCCAGCGCACGCGGCCAGTCTTTGACTACGGGCAGACTCTCGGCAATGTCGGGGTGAGTCCAGACCGGGCCGCACCTTTCGCAGTACATCGCCGCCGTGTCATCCAGCGGCACACGTCCGGCGTGACGCTCTGCCGTGTCATCCATCATTCGCAGGAATACCCTGCGCTGCCCGTCATCCAGCCCTAGGCACTCGGCAAGGTCGGCATCTTTCAATCGGTGAACATGGGCCGCGTCGATTACCTCAGCAGCGGCCAGTTCCAGCAGGCGCGCGCGTTCGGCTTTCAGTACATCGGATGATTGGACAGTATTGGACGGCGTTTGCGCCCGTACCTCATGGGTCTGTTTTTTGGGTGTGGCAGGTGTGGCAGGTGTGGCACTAGGCGTACCAACGGTTTGCACGCCACACGTTGCCACACCTTCCCGCGTTGGGTGTGGCAGATTCGCCGAATGCTCAGCAATGATCGCGGCCAGTGTCATAACTCGATCTCCCACAGTTTCGGCAGGATTCGATAAACACGCGCGTTTCGGTTATCCGGCAACCGTTCGGAACGGGACGCCTTGCCGTCAGGGCTTGGCAGCATGGCGTCATGCTCTATCAGCAGTCGGGCCACACTACGCGAGTCAAACCCTTTCGTGATCTCGCGTCGAAATGCTTCACCCTCCACGTAGTACTCCGGGCCATCGGGGGTGTTCTTTCGATAGCCAGCACGGTTGATGGTGCGCGGGGTTTTGTCGTCGGCATCCCATGGGGTGAAACGTGATTCGCCGTGCAACTCCAGAAACGCCCGTACCGCTGACACCATCGCCATTGGCTCCGAGTTACCTTTGGTGCCGCGTGTTGCCAGCCAATCACGAAAACACGCACGCGCTGCCAGTTCGGCTGTTTCCGGTGGCCAACCTGTCAGGCCGTGATGTGTGGCAAGTTCACCGGCTGCCGCGATCAACGCGAACCGCTGCGCCACCCTTCGCACCTGCCCGTCATTGGTGCCGGTGGCCAGTTCATCGGCCAATGCATCACGCATGCTCACCAGCAAATTACGATTGCTGGCCACGTCGGCTGTAAGCCGCTCCAGAAACGCGGGCAGTGCATGACCGTAGTGTGCCGCTGCCGCCTGTTTCAACTGGTCAGCAAAGACGCCCGGCGCGATGCCATCAGGCACGCAATCAAACAAGCCCAGTCCAGTCCCCGCATCCGCTGGCACGTCGATAAATCGCACTTCATGGCCAGCGTGAAGCGTTCCTCCGCCTTGTGCGATCAAGTCACCCAGTCCCACCTCACCCGATGACAGGAACAACAGACGCCAGCGTGCCGCCGCGCGTGCGGAACCGCTGCGATTGGCTCGACCTTTTCCCTGCCCATTGCCGAGCATGTACGCCACGGCGCCCGCATCTTTTGCGGCCAGCTCCTTGATCTCATCTAGGATCAGCAGCAGGTCAGAATGAAGCGATGCCACGCCCTCCAATGCGTTATCCGTCTGCCTCCAGGTGCGAACGTACCGCGCAGGCGGGCCAAACAGCGAACCCGCCACCTGTAGCGCCGTGGACTTGCCGACACTGGACGGGCCGCGCAGGTGAATACCGCCGCCCTCCGCCTCTGCCAGACCGAGACACGGGCCAGCGAATCCGGCAGCAACGGACAAGACAAGCCGACTATTGCCAGCACACGGCATGGCCACCTGTTCACGCCACGCTTCCAACGTGCCCGCTTGCGACAAGGCCACGCCGTCCAGCGACGCGCTTTGATAAATGACCGGCTCCGCTTCATCGTTATAGGTGAAGGTCGGCAACACGAAAGCATCGTTATGCCAGCCGGTACGCGTGACGCATCGCGCCGCCGTGTCCGGGTTCGCCCATTGAATGTAATTCAGCAGGTGCCGCCGCCGCGTGCCATCGGTGGCTATCTCCAGCCCTTGCCGTAGCAGTTCCGTGCGCAGGTCGGCGCCATCGGTCGCCATCATGGTCATAGGCATAGCCCAGCGATGCTCCAAGCGGTCGCGGTCAGTGAAAACCAACAGGCGCCCCCATTCGCTGCCGTCGCCGTCACGCGTCGTTGCTGGCACTACCAAAGGCGAACAGATCCATTCGGGTTCGCGCTCGATCTCCTCGCCGGTGTCTTTGTCGCGCGCGGTGCCGATCCAATAGACACCCGATTTACGTCCTGTCTGATTGGCCACCAGATCAAAGCGTGCCTTTGGTTTTGCCACACCTTCGTTTTTTGGTGTGGCAGCGTGTGGCGTCGCAGGAGTTGCTGCGCTTGATGCCACACCTGCCACACCTGCCACACCTGATTTTTCAGGGGGCAGCCTCAACAGCGCCAGCACGTCATCAGCCGTAGCGTTCGGATACAGCGCCAGCCAGTCCACCGCGTCGCCCTTTTCAGGCAAGCCCAGCGGCTCTACGTCGATCAACTCGACCACGCAGCCAAGTGCGTGCAGCGTGGCGGTTACGCCGTCGGCATACTCCGCGCCCGGTGCATCGTTGTCAGGCCAGATCACACAATGACGCCCTGCTAATGGCTGCCAATCCGCGCCGCTGGCGCTGGTACAACTGCCGGATGTAGTGGCCACCATGCCCAGCTTTTGCAGGGCTTTCACCTTGCCTTCGCCTTCCACGATGACAACCGGAACAGCGGGGTCAGCGGCCAGCAGCTCGGGCAGGTGATACAGCAGTTTGCCTTCGGCTGGTGCCGGTGGCTCGCCTAGAACGTAGCCGGTGCCATCGTGGAACATGGGCCGCATCCATTTGCGCCCGTCCGCATGCTTGCAGCGGATGCGCCAAAACATGGGGTCGCCGCTTGCTTCGCGGTAACAGTGCAATGCGATTGGCTTGAATCCATCACGCATAGCGCCAGCAGACAGACGGCGTGCCGCCTCTTTAGGTGTCTCGATAGATTGGGCCACGGCGTTCATCGACTCCCACCAATCAGATCACGCACAGCGGCCTTGAAGTCCAGGCCAGTACGTCGCTGGTGAAATGACACCATGTCGCCCTTGCCGCATCCGGCATAGCAACACCAGTGCCCGCGTGGGTCGGTCAGCTTCACGCCAAAGCTAGGCGTGTGATCGTCGTGGAAAGGACACAGACCCACCGCGTAGCCGTTGCCCTTCGGTGGCCCCAGCTTGGAGACGTGCTGGCCGTAGTAGGTCGCCGGATCGGGCAGACGGTCGCGCCAGTTGTCGGGGATGTGTGCCGCCGGTTTGTCGCCGTACAATGCACGCACAGAATCGAGCATTGCCGCACTTGAAGCCCTACGGTTGCTGCCGTGGGGTTTCGCGCTTCTAGGGATATGCGAGCCGGGCCGGGTCATGCCGCAGCCTCACCATCGCCCGCCATAATCTTCTGGAACTCGGCAAGGTCTGCGCGGTGATAGCGCACCATGCGTGCGCCGATCTTGCGATAGCGCGGGCCTTTGCGCAGGGCCCGCCAATTGCGCAGGGTGCGAACAGCAGTAGACAGAATGGCAGCAGCGTCCTGTTCGGTTACAAGGTCGCCCGGTTCAGTTGTCGTCGCAGGGGTGTTGCTAGGGGACATAGCGGCATCTCCGATGTTGCCCGCAGTTGTTGCGGGATTGCCGGGGATGCTCTATGGCGAATAGGTCGCTATTTACATGCGACCCTTTTTCCTTTCAGCGGTGACACGCTTCTTGAATCGGTCAAATCCGATTTGTTCCGTCACGTAGTCGGGGGCCCGTTCCCACATGTCGACTCCCCATAAACTTGGTCCAGGTATAACCAGAGGTCTCCGGGCAAACTAGCCCCTAAGGAGACCAACGATGCGCAAGAGCAAGTTCACCCAGAGCCAGATCGTCGCGACGCTGAAGCAGGTCGAAGGCGGTCGACAGGTCAAAGATGTGTGCCGAGAGCTGGGTATCTCGGACGCCACCTACTACGTCTGGAAGTCCAAGTACGGCGGCATGGAAGCGGCTGATGTTCGGCGTCTGAAGGATCTGGAAGAAGAGAACGGCCGCCTCAAGCGCATGTTCGCTGATCTGTCGCTGGAGAACATGGCGCTGAAGGACGTCATCGCAAAAAAACTATAGACCCGGCGCACAAGCGCCCGCTGATGTCGTGGCTGATGGATGTTCACGACTGGAGCGAGCGTCGGGCTTGTCAGGCGGTGGGGCTTTCTCGATCGACGGCACGCTACAAACGCCGAGTGGATCGGGACGAAGCAGTGATTGCGTTGCTGGCCGAGCTGGCTGAGCGGTTTCCGGAGCGTGGTTTCGACAAGCTGTTCCAACTGATCCGCCGTCGCGGGCTGGTTTGGAATCACAAGAGGGTGTGGCGCGTGTACTGCCTGATGCAGCTCAACCGGCGCCGCCGCGGAAAGAAGCGGTTACCCAACCGGCACCCGATGCCGTTGGTGGCCGGCGACCAGATCAACAGCAGTTGGTCGATCGACTTCATGTCCGACGCCCTGTGGGACGGGCGGCGCTTTCGTACGTTCAATGTGATCGATGATTTCAGTCGCGAAGCGCTGGCGGTCGAAGTGGATCTCAATCTACCAGCCACACGTGTCATTCGCACGCTAGAGCGCATCGCCGCCTGGCGCGGCTACCCGACCAAGCTGCGCCTGGATAACGGCCCGGAGTTCATCGCGCTGGCTCTGGCCGAATGGGCGGAACGCAAGGGCATCGCCTTGGACTTCATCGAGCCCGGCCGGCCGATGCAGAACGGCTTTATCGAACGCTTCAACGGAAGCTTCCGGCGTGGCGTGTTGGACATGCATGTCTTCCGCAATCTCACCGAAGTGCGCGAGCAGGCCGAACGATGGGTAGCTGACTACAACAACGAGATTCCCCATGACAGCCTCGACGGGCTCACGCCCGCCGAATTCCGCATTCAAAACGACCCGGCGACCTCTAATTTAGCGTGGCACTGATTTATGGGGAGTCGACACACAAATCAGGAGACTTTGCAGAGGCATTCCGCGCGAGTTGCTTTGCGATCCATTCCGTCACATCGGGTCGGCGTTCCTTGCGTGTGCCTTCCTGGCGCCTGTTGTCGCGCATCACCTTGGGGCGGGAAACACGGTGTGACTCCCCATGCTGCAATGCGTTCGCGTTCGCGAGCTCTTTCCAATAGGCACACGATTCCTGCCACTCCCGTACGGACTTCCTTTCATCGCGCAGTTCTTCACGCATACCAATCACAAGGTCAACCAATTCGGCCTTCGCCATAGCGAGCAGTCTTGTCACTTACCTTTGCTCCCGCGTCGGAGCGCGATTACGTTCCCGCCGACTTTTAAAGTATCCAAGTAGTCCGCCCATACCTGCATCATGCGTTTGCGCTCATCCAGAAACTTCGCGCGTCCGGCGTACACGCCACGCACACCCGGCATCTTGTGCGACAGCGCCGCCTCGATGGCGTCCGGGTTCCACTGGCTCATCTCGTTTAGTCGCGTGCTAGCCATGTGGCGGAAACCGTGCGCAGTCATTTCCTCGCCCGTGTAGCCAAGTCGCTGCAATGCACCGCGCACCGTGTTGTTCGACATAGGGCGATTACGGTCGCGCGCGCCGGGGAACACGTAGCGGCCCCTCCCCGTCAGTGGCTGCAACTCGCGCAGGATCGCCACCGCCTGTACCGACAGCAACACGATATGGTCTGGTGTACGCGGGTTTTCCTTCTGCGCCTTCTTTAACTTCTGCACGGATGCCGGCACGCGCCATTCACCCGCATCAAGGTCGATATGCTCCCATTCGGCTTGGCGCACTTCTCCCGGACGCTGGAACACCAGCGGCGACAGCAGCAGCGCCGCGCGCGTGACAGGTGAACCTTGATAACCGTCGATGGCCCGCAACAAGGCGGCAATATCATCAGGCTTAGTCAGTGCCGCGAAGTTCTCCACTTCCGCCCGTGGCAGCGCGTCGCGCAAGTCAGCAACGGGGTCATGCTTCGCGCGCCCCGTAGCGATGGCGTAACGAAACACAGCGCCCATGTGCTCGCGGACTCGGTGCGCAGAATCCACGGCGCCTCGCTTCACCATACGACGCAGAACATCCAGCAACTCGGGGGCGTTGTATTCCAGTTCCGCGATGGGCCGCTTACCAATGATGGGAAACACGTTGTTTTCCAGCCAAGCCGTTACGCGCTTCGCAGTTTCATCCATCCATTCCGGCGATTTCACGGCCAGCCATTCGCGCGCGACAACCTCGAACGAATTGGCTGCGCGTTCTTCGCCTGCGCGTTTCTGCGCCACCCGATGTACACCGGGGTCGATACCGTCCGCCAACAGCGCGCGGGCTTCGTCGCGCTTATCGCGTGCCTTACGCAGGCTCACGTCAGCAAAGGCGCCCAGAGATAGGGTGTTGCGCTTGCGCGTGTCCGGGCGCCGGTAATCAAAGCGCCACAAGCGCGCTCCGTCCGGCTTCACCAGTAGATACATGCCGCGTTCGTCGGCCAGCTTGTATGGCTTAGCTTGTGGCTTCGCATTCGCAACGGCGGAAGGGGTCAGCATGACGGTATCCGGATTTGGCATGTTGCCGATACCGTCAAAGCTACCGGTAGACTTGCGGTATCACAAGTGACACAGCGGGAGTACTACGGGACGTCAGACAAAGAAAAACCCCGCATTAGCGGGGTTTGCGGGGTGTTCCGGGATGTTGCGGTTAAGCGCAATGGAGGCCTAGGTCGGAATCGAACCGGCGTACGCGGATTTGCAGGGCGTTGCGGTTCTAGGCTTTTCAACCACTTGCGACAGTTGCCACCCGGTTTTTGTCACCCGTCGGGTTTGGGCGTGGTCGGCTGCGTGGCCGGTGCGGTGCAGATTAACAGGGCTTGCTGCAGGCCCGCTACCTGGGCGTCGGCTTCGGCGGCGAGTCCAACAAGATCGCCCGCACCTTGGTTTCGTAGTGCGGCGTTTGCATCAGGCTGGGCGGCGGCGCCGCCGGGCGTGGGCAGGTCAGCACGGGTGATGGAAGGGGCTGGACACGTCCACTGCTGGCGCAGGCTGATAACGCCAGCGTGCAGATCAGCAGCCACAGCGGCAGGAAGGGCTTGGGCATGGGTTTTGGCCTGTTCGTAGTGGGCGGCCACAGCGGTGATGGCGTCCGCCTGGGCGTGTTCAGCGTCGCGGGCGGCCAGCGCCGAACGGGTGGCCAGCTCGGCGAGGTGCTGCAGGGTTTGGGCGTGGTCAGCGGTGAGCTTCGCCACCTTGACGTCGCCGGCGGCTTCGCCGTTCGTTTGGCCGCGGTGGTAGGCAGTCGCCAGCGCGGCGACCAGCAGCGCTATCGCCAGCAGCGGCTTCCAGTAGGCCTTGAGCAACGCCAGTGCACTAGCCATCGGTGATACGCCTTTGTGGCTTCACGCCACCTTTGAACACGTAGCGCCACCACGGACACGGTGACTGCATGGCCATGAAGCCGGTGAGGCTGCAGCGGAAGGCCACCTCATACACCGACGCCGTGCGGGCTTCGGGCATGAACAACAGGATGGCCGCGCTGGCGGTGATGAACACCAGCAGGCCGCAGCGAAGAATGTGGCGCGTCCAGCCGACGCGACTGCGATCGGCGGGGCGACGCGTGGAGTCTTGCAGCATGGCCAGCCCGGTCAGGGCGGCTACCAGTGCCGCCAGCCAGGCGATGATGTCGATCATGGAGCACCTCCGTTCGAGCTGTTCCCCCGGTCCTGAACTTCGCGGGTCAGCCGGTTACGCGCCGCCGGCACCACGACTTGCGCGAACACGCCAAGAAAGCCGGCAATGGCCGGCGCGGACGCTTGCGCCCATTCCATATGCGGAATGCCGCCCACCATCACGGTGGCCACGGCGCTGAAAAAGGTGTACGCCAGCACCAGCAGGAACATGGTGGTGCGGCTGGTTTTGGGTGGCTGCAGGATCAGCCCGAAGGCCACCCCGGCGAACGCCATGAACAACACCGGCGCCGGCAGGCCGACGAACTCCAGCGGGCTGGTCCAGGTGGCGGCGGCGGCGGCGGTGGAATAAACGCCACCGAGGAAAGCACTGGCGCGGATTTCAATCATCATCGCGTGCCCTCGAGGTTGCCACCGGGATCATGCCGCTGTGGCCAGATAGGTCTTCGGCGTGACGATGGGCGTGGCCGGCTGGGTGACGCCCGCGCCCATGGCCATCGCGTAAGCGCGATCGATCACGCCCGTGTCGGTCAACTGGGTGCCGTCCTGTTTGCCCATCACGCGGGTGGTCCAGCCCTTGCCGAACGTGCCGAAGGTGGGCAGGCCGCGCAGGAACTGCATGCGCGCATGGCAGATGGCATCGGTCAGCGCGTTGGCGTTGTACTGGGCGCAGTAGCGCTGTACCGCGGCCAGCGTGTAGCGGCCCGGTGCGCCATCGTCAGCCACACCCACCAGGCGCTGCAACGTGCGTACCGACCGCCCCACCCCGCTGTTCACGGCGAAGTCGAACACCGCGTAATCCACGCCCACCGGCAGCGCGTCGCCAGCGCAGGTGGCCCAATAGCGCTGGCGGTAGATAGCGGCGCGCTCGGCTTCCGTGCTAAGCCGCACGCTTTGCCGAGCAAGGCGGCGCGCATCGCGGTCTTCGTCATACACGCGCTGGGTGACGCCGCACATGGTGGCGCCACCGGGATCGAGCGGGTGATCGCTGAAGCCACCCTCATAACCGAGGGTGAGCTGCAGGCTGGCGGCGAAGTTGGCGGCGGACATGCAGCCATCGTCGGGGTAGTGCTGGAAATGACTGAGGCAAAGCGTTTCTGACCTTCATGCAGCGATACCCGAATACCCTGTCGGCAATGTATATGACATCAATGCCGGGTCAAAACGCATCGTGCATTTTGCCGATACTGCATTCGTCCACGGACACGCCGCCGCGTAGATCGTCCCGGTGATGCCCGTGAACGCTGGGCTGGTTCCCTCCACCGGATCGCCAGAAATCCACACGCCATTGATGCTAATCCACATATTCCCGCTGGTTTCGTCTACCGCGAAACCGAGCACGTTTGGTGCATAAGCTCCGATTGTTACCGTCGTTATTCCGTTGTGCCTCGCGCCTAGGTTAGCCGCCCAAAACGCCCAACCGTTTGCATCCGAATATCCAAGCGACCCAGTCAGGGATGCGGATGCGTTAGCGATGCCGGCCGCCCATGTTGCAGTATTGCCAACGTTGGGCCCTGAGATAACGCATTCGAAATATTTTTTATCCGTGATGGCCTTGATGCTTCGAACAATGCCCGACGTTGCCGTGTTTCCTGTTGCAACGAGATTCCCACCGCTCAACGTGATGCTTGACGATTTGTCCGATGGGTTCAAGGTCGTGTACGCGCTAATGCTTGCGGCGGCTATCAGCGCCGCATGGTGGGCGATAGCGGTCATGCCGCACCTGCCTTCATGCTGTATTCCCACCGCGTGCCCTGATCGAACGTGGTGATCGCCAGAATCGTGTAGGCATTCGCCGCCGACTGCACCGCGGTATCGCTGCCCGTGATGGCTTTGAAGGACGCTGGCATGGCGAACGTGCGCCCACCGGTACCGTCTTGCTTGATGCGCACCATCAACGTGCGGGCCATCCCTGCAGCAGGCAGGTTGCTGAACGTGAGACTGGTGACATTGGCGGTATGTGCCAGGGTGAAGTAGTCACCCAACGAGCAGTCGATATTGACGACACCGCTGGCAATCGAAAGCCCCGACAGCACACCGCGATCGATACCCGGCGACGGCGTGGGCTGTTGCAGCGTCAGCTCGACCGGATCGGTATCAGCAAACGTGCCCGCGCTGGCTTGCAGCGATACGCCGATTTTGGCGTAGCCGGTGCCGGTGGCCACCGACGCGACCTGCCACTTTTGCCAGTTGCCCCGGGCGGCGTCTGTCACGCCCTGCACATAAACGAAGCCGCCGACGTTCAGTGATGCCCAGGCCGCCGCGATGCTGGTGGCGCCGCCGTCCACATTGTCGATATACAGCATGGTCGCCGACGCGGGCGCGGCATTGTTCCAGCGCAACTTGCCGGCACCCGGGTCCGCATCCGCCGTGGCCGATAGGTCGGCCGCAAACGGGCGTCGCAACTGCAACACGGTACCCTTTGGCAGCGCGCCAGCGGCAAGTAGCGGCAGCCCCGCATTCGCCGCGCCTTGCAACAGCGGGATCAGCTCCAGTCCGCTCAATGCGCCAACAGGCGGGCTCATTTGGGAAATTTTAGGCATAGCGGTTACCCCATCAAAATGGATTGAACGTCTTCGGTGCTGATCAGCGTGCCGTCTTCCGCTTGCAACACGGCACCAACCGCGAATTCGCGAACATGCATCTGGAAGCTGGCCAGCGCGTCGCGCACCGCTTCGAATTCCACGCGCATGATGCCGCCGGCCGTTGGCGTGTAAGTCGATGACGGCGTGCTAAGGCCGCTGTCGGTATGTACCAGCGCGCCGTTGATGTAATAACGCGCCGTGTAGGTAGTCCCCGCTTCAGGGCCGATCGCCGCCATCTCGCCATCGACAAGCTGATCGGCTTGCTGCACGCGGTCGCGGTGCACGCCGGTGAGGGTGACCGCGCCGATGACGTCGGTCGGCGAAACCAACCCGTTGACGCGGAACTGGCCTGGCGGATACGGACGGTATTGCCGCGACGCGAACGTCAGCGACAACGCGGTCGCCGACGCCAACGGCAACCGCTGGCTGCCCGTGTTGCTGAGCAGCTTGACAGCGATAACTTCGGCGGCGGCGTATTCGGCTGTGCCTCGCGCGGCCGCCGTGTCGTAGAACCATACGCGACTGCCGCCCGCATGCGATTCAGCGGCGACGGTATCAGCACACCCACGGCCGAGCGTCAGCGTCAGCGCCGTGGCGGCGATCGCATCCACCCGCACAATCTCATCGTCCCACAGCGCCGCCATGCCAACTTCCACGGCAGCAAGACGCGAACCATTGGCAAGCGTGAATGCGGTGTCACCGGGTGCAGCCGTTTCATTGATCGTCGCCACTGCGCACCAATCACCACGCGCCACCTCAACGTAGTCGCCACCGGCCGCGCTCACCATCAACGCGTAATCAATATCCGTTGCCGGGGTGGATGCGGCGCCCATCACATAGCCAATGTCCGAAGGCAATGCGGCAAGATCCGCACGCGACAGCGCACCGGCGACTTCGACGTAAGGTGCCTCGAAAACGCGCTGCAGCGGGATCACCGTGGGTATTTGCGACGGCCGGGTATCCACCCCAGACTCCACCTGCACGAAGCTGGCGGACGGCAGGCCGTAGATGTCTTGCGTCGCCTTCAGTCGAATGGCACCGGATTTCAACGTACCCGTTTGATTTTCGCCGAGGATGCACACCATGTCGGCAATGCCGCGCTTGGGTGCCTGCAGGCGGAAGTACTGATTGGGGCGCCAGTTGTAGGGCGTGCGGTTGGTGACAAGATCAAAGGCCCGCGTTGGCGTCGCGGTGGTCAGCAGGTCACGCAAAGCTACACGCGCCGCCAGGTCGGCAGTGGGTATTTCGGGATAGTCGTTGGTCTGGTGGATGGTTCCGAACGATGCTACCAATCCCAACGCACGCACCGGTGCCGTGACGATTGTTTCCTTCTTTTCTGGATCGAAGTACCGAACGCTGACGCTGTTGATCGCGTTATCCAGCAACGATGGCTGCTCCTTGAAGTCGAGGATGTCATCGTCCGTAAGAATGGGCAGGTCAGCCAACACGTAGTCGCCGCGTGCGAGGTCGAGATACCACTGGCCATCTTCCAGGCTACGGCTGAAGCTGCCGCCGATCAGCTTGCAGATGCGCTTCTCGAAATCCTCTACCGTCTCGCTCGCCGGGTCCCATTTGGGACAAATGCCGAAGCCTTCGGAAAAGAGTTTGTCCGCCGCGGCCTGAAGGCTAGCGCTGTTGATGCTGCTGGCAAGCTCTCGTCCCATCTCTTGGTTTGTGCGCGAATAATAAAGCACATGCGCCGGGTTGATTGCCTGCAAGAATGCGCCCCGGCGACTCACCCGAAGGGACAAGCCGCCTCGATTTTCGTTGACCGCATAGTCATCGAAATTCAACCGATAGTACGTACTTCCGGAAAAGATTCCCGCCGGCTGCGTCACTGCATAAGCGTGGGCGGCGGCGGCCGTCGAAAAATAATGCGTGGCGCTGTAACCGGGATCATCCAGATATCGAAGGATGGTCCCATTATCCGTCGTCATCGAAACGCCGCACGTCCACGACCGCCCACCGTTATGGTCGTCGGTGGCCCACCGTGACCATGCTGCGTACGTTCCATCAATCACGCTAAGTACAAGTTGATCCGCGACAGAAAAACCGCCGATCTCGATGTACGCGCCACCAGTCGTGCCTGGGCCAATGACGACATTGCCCGCCATTGCCAATTCCGAAATCAGAACAACATCCGACGGGGTGCCGCTAGACGGCGCCATGATGATCGGTGCCTTGTCCGGATACCAACACCCGTCATCCCACCCGTTCAAAATCTGCCGGATCTTGTAACTCGGCTTCTGCGGGTACGGGTTCATGGCGCCGTAGCGGCCGCCGGTGAATGCCACGGTGCTGAAGCCGCGCCATGCCGCCGTCTGGTTGCCCAAGGTCGACACCAGGTAAGGGTTGGGCACCTGCGTGGGCTCGCCGAACATCACGTCGAGGTTGCCGACGATGCCGCCCTGGTCTTTTTCGCCACCCCACAAATTGGGTGCGTTGACGTTGATGGTGCCGCTGGCGGTCAGCTCGCCTTGCCACGCGGTTTTGTCGCCGCCGCGATATTCGAGGAAAGCGTCGATGGGTCCGATGGTGAGGCCGTGGTGATAGGCCACGTGGTACCAGAAGCCAATGGTGGGTTTGCTGCCCTTACCCATGTTGCGTGTGCTCCTGCGCTTCGCACTTTTCCGCCCACGCGACCAGCGCGATGGCGAAGCCGTTACCGGTGGCCAGCAGTTTGTCGGCGGCGATGCCGTTGGCGACGAAGTCGCGCCAGTCAAGGCCAAGCGCTACCGACTGGCGGCGGGCGCCGTCGCGGCAGAAACCGGCGCGGCGGCTGAAGCCGGGGCAAGTGAACAAGTGGCGGGTCGTGACGATCATCACTTGCCCCCGCTGGCTTTGATCGGATCGCGGCCGACGATCTTCCACGCCAGCAGGAATTCGTCATCGATCCAATGCGTTCCCCAGAAGCGCATGACCGACTGGCCGTCTTCGGTGGTTGGGCCGGATTGCTCCGTCGGCTTAGTGTTTTCCGCTTTGGGGCGCATAGCGTAGGATACTGCCGCAGCAACCAGCATCACGATCAGGTAGACCACCCACCAGATCACGCTGTGCTGTTCGGTCACCGGCGCCGGATGCAGCGCGGCGATGCCCAGGTGCACCATCTGGCCAACCACGACCAGCGCGGCAAGGCACAGCACGGCGATATGCGCCTGCTGGCCGGCGTGGGTGTCCATCCACCAGTAGCGCAGGCGCCACGACCACACGTTGCAGCGATGACGGCCGCGCAGTATCAGCCCCATGACATGGAATCTCCGGTGGGGTTTTTGACGGGCTTGTAGATGGCGCCGCCGTAATGCAACTCGGGGTTGGCGAAACGCACCGCGCACGCCGCCCAGGTCTGCTCGCACGCCGGCCGCGCCACCACGGCCAGACCAATGGCCAGATCCACCGCGCCGGACAGCAGGCCGATGGATGTGCCGCTGTGCGACATGATGGAAAGCCGCTCCACCAGCCCATCGGTGCGCGTCCATTCCACCCAGCCGCCGGCCAGCGACAGCGGCGACGTGCCGAACTCCGCCGCGGTCAGCGTGAGGCCGCTCGCGGCGGTCAGCGTGGCCGTTACTTCGAACGCGGCCGGGTCCAGGCCACAACCGCGCGGGCCGGTGGAGTACACGGTTTTGTAGCAGCCTTTCTGCCACTTCGGCCCCTGCTGCAGCGCCAGCGCAATGGCTGTGCTGGGCTCGCAGGTGAGCGTAAGCTCAACATCGGTGAAGGCAGGCTGGCTGACCATGCCCATCCACTCGACCACCGGTGGATCCGTATCGCCGATGTGGGCGGACAGGCAGATAACGCGCACGGTGTCGCTGGGTGTGTAGGGGTGCCAGTTGTCGCCGAGCGCCTGCGTCACCGGGAAGGTGGTGGCGCCGGGGTCACGCAGGTAGGCGATGGTGACCTGCACCTTGTCCTTGGCGCGCTCAACCGTTTGCTTGATTTCGCTGCGGTCGATCTGCGCGGCAAGGTAGGTGAAGCCGCCGATGGTGAGGTCTTGCGGCGCATTGCAGAAACGCCACACCAGCCCCTGGCGCTCGAAGCGGAACAGCCGCACCGGGCGACCAAGGAAACGGCTGGTCTCGAAGGTATTAAACATCGGGCACCACCGCTTGCCAGCCGATGGTTGACGTGGCGGCGCCGTCCTGATCGGTGACGTGATCCAGTTCGGCGTCGTCGCTGCCCAGCGTGCACAGCGCCATGAAGGAAACTTGCCGAATGCTGGCCGGCGCGATGCTGCTGCTGGAAAGCGCGGCGCTCAGCGTGAGGATCTCCGTATTGCCCGATTCCAGCGCATTGGTGATGCGGCGATACAGCACGGTGCCGTCGACCAGTTCAATGCGCACGTCGGTGCGGTTGGGCTGGCTTTTGCCGAACTTGGTGTAGCCGGCCCACTCCACCGTCACCGATGTGCTGCTGGCGCCGATGGTAGCCACCGGCAGCAGGTCGGCGGCGAAGCTGGGTACCCAGATCGGCACGCGGCGACCATCCAGCGTGTACAGCAGCGAGCGAAACCACGTGTGCTCGGCGCGGCCGAACAATGACCAGTGGCTTTGCTGCACGCGCAGCGCCAAGCCAGGCAGGTCATGCACCACGGGAAACGCCACGCCGTAATCCACGCTTTGCAGCAGGCGGCTGTAGCTGCTGGTTGGGCTGGTGCTTTCGTCCGGGCGCACGTCCAGCACCAGGTGGCCCAGGTACATCGTGGGGCTGGCCAGCAGCGGCCAGTCGCACGGCTCCACGATGTCGAACGTGAGGTTGCGCTGGCTGACGGTGTCGCTTTTCAGGGTTTCTTCGCCGCTATCCTGCACCCGGGCCAGCCGCAGCGGATACAGCCGCGCACCGATCGCGTAATCCGCGACGGTGTTGGCGCTGAGTGTCAGATGATCGGACGCGACCGTGGTGACGGTGACCACTTCCCACGTGTTGACCGCGCTTAACAGCAGCGCCTTGCCGCCGGCCACGAAGTCATAGCCGTCCGTGACGCACGGGATGGAAGCCGCGCCCGCTGCCAGTGGCGCGACCAGCCATTGCACGTCGGCCCAGATCGGCAGCTGCCACAGGCCGCCGTGGCCAGCCAGCAGCGCGTCGGCCGCTCGGCGGCACTGGTCGGTTGCCAGCACCTGCATCGCGAAGCGGCGGCGCGGCAGGCTGCGCAGGCTGCGGTGCTGGGTGACGGCGCTGGCACTGGCCTGCATCACATCCGTCGACCACGACAGCACTTCCTGCACACCGGCCGTCCAGTCCGGCGGAATGGTCCATGGCACATCGGTGGTATCGGAGAAACCCACGGCTACCACTTCGCCCGAATGGCCGTGCCGTTTTCACCGGCAATCGCTACCACTGCTTTTTCCATCGCGGGGTGTTGCGACAGGCGCTGCAGCAGCTGGTCTTCGTTTTGCACCACATACACGCGCATGTTGTTGGTGGGCGCACCGGTTTTTTCGACGGTATTACGCGGCATGCCGGGCGTGGGGCCGCGCGGGAAATCCGCTGCCGAGGCGAAGGCACCGACTACGCCGCCGTCGGCGTACCCAATCATGCCCAGACGCATGGCTTCGACCATGCCGACGCCGCCAGCACGGGCGATATCCTTTTGCGACCACACCACTTCGCCTGCGTGCACGGTGCCGGCCGGCTGGTCAACACCACCCGGGCCGGTGTAGCCGCCTTCGCGGTAGCCGGCGGTCAGGCTGCGAATGCTGCCGATCAGGCCAATCCCTTCGGCGGTCGCCTGCGCGATCAGCGGGATGTTTTGCGGCCAGCCTTTGTCGATGGCATGGCTGATATCCATAAACATGCCCACGGTCGCTTGCGCGATAGCGGCGGCCTTGCTGAGTGCAAACGCCGCACGGTAGGCCTTGCTTTGCTCACCGAAGCCCTGTTTGATAGCATCGGCAGCCGAGGCAAACGATGATGTGATGCCCATCAACATCGCCTGCTGACGCGCCTCCTGAATGGCCTGAACCTCCGCGTCGTTTTCTTTCTTCAGCGCATTTTCTTTGGCGACGAAATCCGCATCTGACTGCTGTTTTGCGTCGTGGAATTTGTTGAGCGCGTCAAGTTGTTTTTGATAATTTTTCTGCTGATCCTCCAGCGCCCTGTCGGCCTTGTTCACTTCACCGAACGGACCACCGACAACAGCGTCAAGGCCTTTGTAGTGGAGGGATTTCGGGATGTTGGCATCGACAATGGCACCGGCCGTGTCGTCGTGTTCGCGCTGCGTGATCGTTCCACGGGCCAATTCATCGTTGAGCTGTTTGAGTTGGGCGAACGCTTTGCCAAGGCTGACGTTGTCGACATCCTTGATGCTGTCGCGCAACTTTTCGTAGGCATTCCTATCCTTGTCGGCTTCCTCCGCGATCGCAGCATCACGAACGGTTGCCGCTTCCGCGATGCGAGCATCTCGCAAGCCATTAATCATGGCGATATTCGCGTTGCCATGCGTCTTTGCTTCTACTGCCAGTTTGTTGGCGTTATCCACTTCCTTGTTATAAGCAGCCCAGGCGGCGGCAGTCGGATCGAGCTTGCCCTGCAGACTCCCAAGCCCCTCGATGAGCTTCTGCAGCGCGGCATCGGCGGCCTGGTCGATGCTGGCTTGCGACCGGCCGCGAGGGCCTTTGGACCCCTTGTCCATAGCGTTGATGTTGGCAAGGTCTTTGTCGTACTGGCCACCGGCATAGCTGACGTTGCCATCTTCGGCGATGAAACGCTGCACGCCTTTGAGTTTTGGGTTGTTAGGATCGGCACCGCCCCACAGATCCGTGTACGCCTGGTTGAGTTCCTTGATTTTGTCCTTGACCTTGTCGGCCTTGGATTCCATGCTCTTTTGCAGCGCGTCTAGCTTGGCGTCGGCCGATACCGCTGCTGAGTCGAGCCGCTTTTGCGTGCCATCATCAAGAGCTTTGGCTTGCACGCCCTGCGCGGCCTTTTGCGCAGCCTGCAGTTCCTTATAGGCCTGTTGAGACGCCGCAAACAAGTATTCCTGCCGGTCTTTGGTCGAGCTTCCCGTCAGGCTTGCCTGATAGGTGTCATATACCGAGTTGTACTTTTCCAACGCGGCCCGAAATGTATCGAGTTCGGTGGTGGGACGACCAAGATTTTTCGCCCAGTCGAAGAGTCGGCTGAACCCGTTGTCCGTGGAAAAGCGGTCCACGAACTTTTCGTACCAGCTCATGTGTGAGCGGAGTTCGTCGAAATTCTTGCCGGTTTCGTCGGTGAATCGTTTTGCTAAAACTTCCAAGGCGCCAAACTTGTCGCCGGAATCCTGCAGCGCCTTGATCTGTTCGTAGATCGTGGTGTTGAGGATGTGGTATTGCCCATCCAGTTCCATCGCTGCTTTGACTGGATCATCGGCAAACTTGCTGAATTGCGCTACTACTTCAGCGGCACTTTTGCCGGTGACGGCTGCCATGTCAGCCGCCGCCTGGCCCACGGATTGCAACGACTCGCCCGTGAACTTTCCGGTGGCAATCAAACCGGTGAGAATGTCCCGCGCCTGGCCAGTTTTACCGCTGACAGCCCCCATGCTGGCGGCCAAAGCATCGATCTGACCCACAGTTACGCCGGCATAGTTTCCTGTGACGACGATCGCTTGATTTATTTTTTCTTCTTCTTGGTATCCTTTTTCCAACGCGACCGCAAACGCGCCGAGCGAACCAACCACCGCGCCAATGGCCAACCCAAGCGGGCTGAACAACAGGCTTATAAAGCCGGCCTGGTTGGCCAGCGTAGTGCCGGTGCTGGCCAGCCGGCCCCACTGCCCGGTCGAAATATCCTTGATCAGCCGCCCCATCTCCAGCCGCGTTTGCTGGGTGTTGAGGCTGAACTTGTGCATGCTCTTGGCAGCGCCGCCGATCGACAGCCGGTTGGCGTCGATCACCGCCTTGAAGCGGGTGTAATCCTCCATGCCCACCACGCCGGCTTTGCGCATGGCATTGAGCGAGCGTTCCTGTGCGTCGAGCCGCGCCATGGCGTTGACGGTGGGGTCGATCTGGCCGGCCAGCTTGGCCATTTCCGTGCGCTGGGCCGCCAGCGCGGCGGTGCGCTCGAGCGTCGCGGTGTTGGCGGTGCCACGGGCCGACTCGGCATCGCGGTAGGCCTGCGCCGCCGCGCCGGCACGCTTGTGCGCCGCGGCCTCGGCGTCCATGTCCGCGATGACTTGCTTGGACTGCTGCGCGGCGCGTGCGGTGGCATCAAACGAGCGCGCATTGGCATCGTCGCGGGCCTTGAGCGATTGCGCCAGTGCGTCCACTTTGGCAGCAGTGGTGTCGGCGGTGTTGCCCAATTGCTTGGCCGCCGCATCCCCCTGCCCCAGTTCAGTGGTGAGGCCTTTCAGACCGCTGATCGCTTCCAGCAGGTCAGCCCGGACGCGCAGTAGCAGTTCGTAATCTTGGACGGCCATGCGCGTTATTCCGGTGAGTTGCCCAGCTGCTTGAACAGCTCTTGCGCCGCGGTGCCGCCGGCCTGCGCGGTGGTTCCATCCACCAGTGCCTGCTGGCGTTTACTGCGCGCCAATCGCTTGGCGGCGCGGTAATACAACATCAGTTGACGGTACGTGTAGTTGCCAAGTCGGGTGGCGTCGTGTCCGGCATCGACGAGTGCAGCGAAGATGTCGGACCAACGATCGCCTGCACCTCGCGCAGCTTGGCCAGCTGCACGCTTTGCAGTACGCGACGCAGAAAAAAATCCGTGTTCACACCCCACCACAACAGCATCAGCTGCTCGCCACTGGCGGCGTCCAGCCCTTGCACCCAGCTCTGCGGCTGGTCGCAAGCGGCGGCGATGAGTTGCAACACGGCATCTGCCTGATCACCAAAGGCGGTGCGCAGGCTGTCGATGTCGTGGAAGTTGCCGGCCAGCGCCACGCCGGCCATGGCGTCCACCAGGCCGGCAATGGGCGCGGACAGGTGCAGCGATTCCACGAAGCTGTATTCGCGCATCACCACCACGCGATCGGCGATGGTGGTGGTGCGCTCGGGGAACAAGGTGGCGAGATCGCTCGCGCCACCGGCAGCAGGCTGTTCCATTACACACCCACCTGCGTGATCCGGCCGTACTGACCCAACGGACCGTTGGCCGGCTTGCTGCTGTCCAGCAACGCCTGCGCGGTGATCGCCAGGCCGGCGGTGTCGTTGCCGGTGGTGATGTGCATCAGCTCGGTGACCACCGACGGCGCCACCTTGTAATACTCCGCGATCACGCCGGCGTTGCTCTGCGCCAGATTGATGCCTTCGTACAGCACCGAGATGTCCGGCTGGGCGGCGGTGAAGATGCCGGTGTCGGTGCGCTTGGCGTAGCTGTAGGCTGCCTTGAACGGCTGCACGTACGAACCGATATTGAGAATGTCGATGCGGCCGAACGTGAGGTCGACGGTGTAGTCCACGCCTTCCACCAGCACCAGCGGCGTGGTGGGCGTGGAGTCGCTGATCACCAGTGCACTGATGCCGGGGTGCGCCGTGCGCACTTCGTCGCCAACGGCCACCGTGGCGCCCAGCGATTCCGCCGTGGCGGTGCCACTGACAACGGCGATGTTGGTGCCAAACAGCGCCTTGGCTAGGTTCTCCGGGCGAAACTCACTGAAGGTCCAGTCCAGCGCCAGGTCGCGCTGGTGCGGAATGTTGCGGGTCAGCGAGTTGTTGCCGCTGTAGCTTTCGCGGTGCTGGATCATCTGCGTGGTGGGCTTGGCGCTGAACGCGCTCACGTCGCCCACCCAGGCCCACGGGCCAAGGATGCCGGTAACGGCGTCACGCACCGCAATGGACAGGCGACCCTGGCCGTAATAGAAGTTTTCGAGGCTCATGGATATCTCTCCGGTCGTGCGGGGGTGGGTGGCAAAAATCAGTCGGTGGTGGGCGAAGGTGCATCGGTTTCGGTGCTTTCCATAGCGGCGGCAGGCTCACCTGCCACCGCGCTGGCTTCGCTCTCGGGGGGGTCATTTTTTGGGGCGCGGCGCTGCAGGCCTTGCTTGAAACGCGCCACGCCCGCGGTGACCAGGTACTCCGCGTCATGCTGTGGCACGTCCAGCTCGGCGCCCTTTTCGTAGGGCTGGCCGGCGTGGGTGTGGGGCTGGTCGAGGATGATCTGGGTCATGGTGTGATTCCCAATTCCTTGCGTAGGTATTCATCGACCTTGCCGAGCGCAAATTCCGCCAGACGCTCGGGCCGGCGCCCATGCTTCAACATCTGACCGACGCTGAGGCCGTAGACGCCAAGAAGCCGAGGGGTCTGTCGCTGGCCAGCATGCCAGCCCGTTTTTGGCGTGTACGTGCTGCCCTCGGGATCGCGTTGGAGTACCAACATGGCGCCGTTTTTTCCGCGGGCGATGAACGTGCCAGGGTGTACCGTTTTCGCCGCGCCACGACGTGCAGACCATTTCGCGCCCAGCCCGCTGTCGCCGCGCAGGTGAAGCGCACGAGGGGCGGCGTATTTGAGCCGGCTGACGCGTGATACCAAACCGGCACCGCGCACGCGGCTCCAGGTGGCGCCAAACTCGATCGCATTGATGCCGCGCGACTTACCAACCAGCTTGATGCCGTCCGGCGTGTTTTGCGTACGGAGCCCCTGCGAAATGCGGCCAGCCCGGAGGTTATATTCCAAGCCGATATCACGTTTCGCTTCAGTGCCGAGACGGCGGCGCATTTCTGCCAATGCGTGCTCTTGGGCACGCAGGATGCGCGATGGAACGGCCGACATGGACTGTGCCGCGTCAAGCGCGCCAGTCAGTTCAATGCTCAGTGTGGGGTTCATGCCCCCTACGTTGCAGCACTTTTCGGAAATGATTAAGGCAAAGCGTTTCCAGCCGCCAACTGTTCCAGCGCGTACTGCACAACGTATGACGCCGGTGCGCGGCTTGCATCATTGGCCAGGTAGGAACGCATCGTGCGCGGGTTCACGCCAAGCAAGGCGGCGGCTGCGGCTTGCGAAAGCCGCGCCCGTGCCAACAACCCGCGCAGGTAGGCCGGGTCTGGATTGTGGTGGTGTGCATCTGGCTTCATGCGGCGCGCCGTGGTGCATCCTTGTCCAGTCGCCGGCAGACAAACGCCGGATGGCGCATGGACCCGCTGGGAAGCTCTTCCTGACACTTGACCTCTACGATACCGCCGAGCAGTTGGCATGCATCAGACATCCCCGCTGCCTGCCATTTCAGGTCGCGGCTGTACTGATACCAGTAGTCATCGCGCTGATCACTGGTGAATCCAGACGCGATGCGCACCTCGACGCCTTGGTGGTCGACGATGAGCCCGCCCAGCGTTCCGGCCTGACGGCCGGTGCCTTCGAATGCACCAACAACTGCAACATCGAACGTTTCACGCGGCTTGATTTTCAACCATGCCTGACTGCGGCCGGCCGCATAAAATGCCGAAGGGTTCTTGACCATGACGCCCTCCCAGCCAGCGGCCAGTTGGCGGCGATAGATCGCCTCGACTTCGCCTTCCGTGTGGGCCGATTCGCTGGCCACCAGCTGCAATGTCGAAGGCATGCCAGCAGCCCAAGCCTGTTGCAGCCGCTGACGGCGGGCGGCGTAACTGCCGTGCTCTTGCAAGGAACAAGCATGCACGTCCACCAGCGCATCAAACACATGCAGAGTCGGCGTTTTGTCTGGCGGCGCGACACCACGCAGCGCGGCCAAGGTCTGCGCGAAATTGCCGGCGGTGAGTTCACTATCAATGATCACCACACCCGCACCGACTGGTGCGGCCAGCCTGCGGGCCAACTCAAGCACGCCGTGGTTCAAGCTTTCCATGTGGCTGATCAGGTTGCCGTTGCGGGTATGCAACTGCACCTTGCCGGCGGCCAGGTCTACTTCAGCAAGGCAACGAACGCCGTCAATCTTCGGCTCGACCTGGACTGGCCAATGGGTAATCGCAGCGGCCTGATAACGATCGGCAAGCATGACGGAAAAAACAGAATCGGCGGACATGGTGGTCACCTTTTCAGCGCATGGTGCGCTGGTATGGGTTGACTATAACAGGGCTATTTGCCCTATGCAAGCGACATTTATCGAAAATATCTCGTCACAATGCGCGCCTGCATGATGACCACCGCCATGCCTTCGGGCCGGTCGAGAATGGCGATATCCGCCACGTGCACGGATGCCTGCTGCAGGTTCGGCGATTTTTGCAGCAGACGGCCGTAGGCGATCATGCAGTTGTCGATGTCTTCGATGATGCTGTGGATCTGCTGCTGCGCGTCGTCGATATCAGTGCCGATGGCAGCTTCCACCAGCAGCCCGAAATCACGCACGCCCTTGCCGGGCCGCTCGAGGTCGAGGCCGGCGCCAGTGATGGATTCGCTGTAAATCATCAGCCCCAGCGCATCGGTGTCGGTGCGCTGGTTGTCAGTGGTCCAGACGTTGTTGCCCACGTCGGTGAGGTAGCCGTTGGCCACGGTGATGGTGGCCAGTTGCACGGCCAGCGCCTGGATGATGGTCCAAGTGCGCGAGGCGGTGGCGACCAGTGCGTTACCCATGCATCACCGCCTGCACGGTGTAGCCATCGTCAATCAGGATTTCGTCGACTTTGCGCATGGCGCCGCGCACGGTGATCTGGTCGGCACGGGCGGGCGACCATTCGGATTTGATGAAGGTCAGTACGCGTTTGTTGCCGATGATGCGGCCGTGCTGGCCCAGCGTCTGCGCGCCGTCGTCGACAAGGCAGCGGGTGATGACGGGTGCGTCGGTACCGCGCACGATGCTGCACTGTTCGGCAAACTCGCCAAACAACTCGTCATCGAGCGCATTGAATTCGGGTGCTGCTGTGGTCATGACTGGGCCCCGCACACGCGTGCCACCACCCGGCATGGCGCCGGGTGGTGGGCTTGTTCGCGCTGGCAGGCCAGTGCTTTCATGCTTACGCGGTGAGCGCGTCGATCATGGCGGCGAAGCTTTCCGGGTGGCGCACCGCGACGTCTACGTCCTGGAAGGCGCGAATGACGACGGAGCCGGAATCGCCCTGGCTGTACGGGTCCACCTGCAGCTCCAGACCGCCCCACATGCCCACGATCAGGTCGGCGAAGTTGCCGAAAATGATCGAGCTGCAGTTACCGGTGCTGGTGCCTTTTGTGCCGTTGCTGGGCACGGCGTTGGTGACGCCCACCTGATAGCCGTTCAGCGGCGTATTGCCGTCGGCCCAGATGGCATCGCCGTTGCTGGTGGGGAACTTCTGCGTGGTCTTCAACTTGCCGCGCACACCGGCGTTGGTGAGGTAGCCGAGGCTGCCCACGTCAGCATTGGCGATGGCCACCGCGGATTCCAGCCCCACGATGTTGCCCCACGTCGGTGCCAAGCCGTTGGTACCACCCACCACCGAGCCAATGCCCGACTGGTTGAGGATGCCCATGGGGATCGGTGCCGAGCCGCTGCCGTTGATGGCGGCCTGCTGAATGCCCAAGCCGACGATGGTGGCGAGGTCGTTGCGGATGAAGCTTTCCACGTCCAGCGAGCTTTGCAGCAGCAGCTTGCGGCTGAGCTGGGTGCGCGCCATGCCGGTCTTTGGCGTCATCGGCACCTGGCCGATGGTCTGGCCGGATGGGCTGCCGGTGCCGCTTTCGGAGACGAACGCGAAGGTGGCGCCGCCGGTCTGTTTCGGGATGGCGATGTTGCCGACCAAGCCGGTCAGGTAACGCGCACCCATGCGGTTGATGACCATGGCATTGCGCAGCAGGTCGATGAAGCTGCCGGTGAGCAGGTTGGTGGCCACCAGGTTGCCGCCGGCACTGGCGGTACCGACCACCATGTTGTCGGCACGCTGGTTGTGCTGCAGCACGTCGTGCGGAATCAGCAAGCCCTTCACCGAGCGGTTCTGCTTGTCGGCCGCCGCGCTGCTGGCTTCGAATTCGAAGCGGGCCGCTTCCTGCGCACGTGCATCCTGGGGGTTGGCCAGTGCGGCCAGCGCGCGGGTGAAGCTGTAGTTGCGCACTTCGCCGGTGGTGAGGCCGATGTTGGCGGTGGGCAGTGGCTTGGTGGCCACCAGCTCCAGTGCCTTGGCGCGGAACTGGTCGGCGCTCCAACCGCTGCGCAGGGCTTCGCTGGCCAGCTCGCGCACGTCGTACGCCTTCAGCTGATCGGCCATGCCGGTGATGTCGGTGCTGCGCTTGCGCTCGGCTTCGGCGCCGCTGCGCTCAGCGGCGGCGGTGGCGTTCAGGACAGCATCACGCTGCGCGGCTTTGACGGCTTCGGCCGCTGCGATTTCTTCAGGGGTCATGCGAGTCTCCGAGATATTCTTGAAAGGGATGGATTCGGTGCTGCGGCCAATGCCGGCCTTGGTGTCGGCGGGTACGGCCACCATGGAAATTTCGTACGGCTCCCAATCCATCACCCGATAGGTGCCCACACCGTCGGTTTCGGACTCGAGCTTCGCGTCGTGGATCTGGTAGCCCACCGAGACGTTCTGACGGATGCCGTCAACCACATCCTGGAAGACCTCATTGGCACGGACGCTTTTCCCAAAGCGCACCACGGCGCGGGCAACCTTGTCCGCACCGATCTGTACCGATTCGATAACGCCCACCTGATCGCGCGGGTCGTGGTCCATCAGCAGCGCGCCGCCACTCTTGAGGCGGTCCAGGCGCATGCTGCGGGCTTGTGTGTCGAGCACTTCAACGCCCCAGTAGCGGTCCACCGGCGTTTCGCTGGCAAACGCCAGCGTGACGGTGCGGGCGGCTTCATCAACCACGGCGCGCTCGCTGCCGATGCGCAGCAGGCGCTCGCCTTTGCTACCGGGTTGGAGTGCTGCGGGCGTGGTCACATGGAAATCCTCGGTGCGGTGGTGTGCGATGGTGAATTGCAGGTTGCAGCGGTTTCGGGAAATGGATAAGGCAAAGCGTTTCCGCGCGGCGGGCTCATTCGTCCGACGCATTCAGCGCATCGACAAGCGCCCGCAACCGCCCGCTGGCGCGTGATTTTTTGGCCGTCTGTTTGCCGGCGGCGTCTTGCTTGCCGGCGTCGTTGCCGGATTCCTTCACAGCGCTGGCCACGGTGCCGGTGGGCGCGGTGGTGCCGGTGAGGGTGACGCCCTTGGCTTTCAGCAGGGCCTGGAAGCGGGCCATGTCATCGATCACTTCCTCGATGTCGCGGCCGGTTTGCGCGGCGATCTGCTGCGGGCTGGCCAGGCCGTTCTCGATGGCCAGCACGCTGGCGGCCATGTCTTTGAGCGGGTCCACCCACTGCCAGCGGCGACCCTGCCACTGGTGGTCCATGAATTTGGATTTCTTGGCCAGCGGCAAGGCGCTGCCGTTGTTCAGCAGGATGGCGCCGCGCAGCAGTGCCATGGTCAACCACTCTTCGTACACCGGCACCAGCAGGTTGGTGATCAGCCAGTTCTGGATCACCATCCATTCGTCGCGCTCTTCCAGCGCACCACTGCGGATACTGCTGTAGTTGACGCTGCTGAGGTCGTTGGCAAGGCTGTGATAGGCCACGCCTATGCCGCTGGCAATGCCGCGCAACGCCCCAGCACAGAACGCTTCGAACTGCGCGTGGGGGTACTCCGGGTTGAAGGTGGTGAGCTTGTAGCCGGGCGGCGCGAAGTCGAAGTGGCCGGGTGTGGCTTCGCTGAAGTAGTCGCCGCTGCCGGGGGTGGCTTCCTCCGCGCCGGGTGGCGGTAGGCCGTCCGGGGTTTCCCAGACGCCCATTTTTGCGGCGCCCACGCGGGCGGCGATCACGGCCGCCTCGCGGTAGCCGTTCAAATCATTCATGCGGCGCATGGCGGCGTGCAGCCACGGGATACCGCGCGACTGCTCGTCTTCCATGGCGATGTAGCCGTGGAAGATTTCCTCCGCCGGCACGCGCTCGCGCACCCGGCTGGTGCTGGGCGCTTCGGTGGGGTGGCGGTTCCACAGGTGGTAGGCAACGGGCTTGCGCCACACGTCGATTTCCACGCCCATGATGACGGCGTTGCGGCCATCGGCGGGCCATACGTTGTAGATGGTGTCCAGGCGATCCACGTCGAGCAGTTGCAGCTGGTAGCTGAAGTCGCCGGCGCCGGCACCGCGGCGCTTGCGGATCAGGAATTCACCGTCGCGGGCCAGGGCTTCGACGGCGGCGCGGCAGATATCGGCAAAGCTGCGCTTGCCGGTGACGTCGCACTGATCCGGGCGGCTCCACTTCCAGAACGCGCTTTCAATGGCGCGATTCGCGCCGTCGTCCATCTTGCCGCCGGGGTCTTGCGAACGTACCTGCAGGCCGAAGCCTTCCGGGCCCACCACGTTGTTGCGCACCAGGCGCCGGAACTTGGCGCCGTATTCGTTGTTTTTGAACAGGTCACGGCTGCGCGCTCGCAAGCGGTCCAGATCCGTGCGCAGCTCGGCGTCGATGGCGTAGTTGGTGGTGCGCCACGACATGGTCAACGCGTTGACGGCGGCGCCGTCGAAACTGCGCGCCGCGGTGCGCGGCGGCGGCGGTGGCGTGCTACGGAAGTGGCGCAAGAATTTGAGCATCACAGCACCGAGTTGATGCGATGGCCGTAGCGGCCGGGCTGGCTGACGTTTTCTTCGCGCATCACGTCAACCCGGTAGCGATCGCGCAGCTTCAGCAGGTCGGCGATGGGGTACCAGGCGATTTTGCGGCCGTTGATTTCCATGCTGCCGGCCACTGGCGCCTTGGTTTCCAGCCAGGTTTCGATGCTGTCGAGCACCTTGCGGGCATGGGTGCGCAGGTCTTGCCCGGCGGTCATCACGGACAGGTTGGGCGCCACGCGCAACACGGTGATGCCGATGGTGTGCCGCTCACCGGCCAGCGCGACATATTCCTGCACTTTGTAGGTGCCTGGCGTCCATGCGGCGGTGGTGCCGGCCGGCACGCTGATGGCGAAGTTGTCGCCGTCGGCGGTGGCGCTGAAGTTGTAGGCGGTGGTCAGCCCGACCAGCGTGTACGCCAGCACCCAGCCAGCGCTGGCCGGGTAGTCCGGCAGGGACCGCGACCAGATCGCGGTGTCGCCGGCGGTGAGGCCGGACGGGATGCTGTCAGCGGGAGTGGCGGTCATGCTGGGCAGGCTGACCGGGTTTATGGAAACGGTTAAGGCAAAGCGTTTCCTGCGTCGATGGCCACGATTTGCTGCACCCGCTTCACGCTGATGCCGTGCCGGCGCGCCAGCAGTTCGATGTGTTCGCCCTGGCGGTAGGCGTCGCGGATTTGCTTATCGCGTTCGGTGAGCTGCGCCTTGCCGCTTTCGCCCACCTTGGCGATGTAATGGCGCTCGCCGCCCCAGTCATCGCGCACTTCGCGCTCTACCGCCTGGGCGACCTTGGCGGGCAGCTTGGCGTGCAGGCCAATGCGCTGCAGGATGTCGGCAACTAGATCGAGATGGGCCATGGTGGTTACCAGTTGGTAGCGAAGCTGCCGCGGCGGCGCGGGGGTGTTCCACGGGGAACGTTGGGTGTGGACGGCTGGACGTCTGTTTCGTCGGCGGGTGGCTCGCCCTTCCCTGTGACGCTGGCGAACAGCCGCGCTTCGCGTGCATCCCAGTCCGCTTTGCTCAGACGGTGCAGGCGCAGCTCGGGGCTGTGGGCGGCGGCGTAGCTGTACACCCAGGTATCCAGCGGTTCGTTGCGGGCGCCGCCTTTGCGTTTTTCAAAGCGGTTTTTGGTGGGGTTGTAGGTTTCGCTGACCAGCCCGCCGAAGTATTCGGGTGGCAGTTCGTCGCTCAGGTGGATCAGGCGGGTGTCGATGGGCTTGTCGGCGTCGACGCTGAGGCGGGCGTAGAGCCAGTGCTTGATGCCGACGGTGCCGACGTGGTGGATCATCACGCCGCGCTTGTCCGTTTTCTGGCGCCAAGTGACGTCGACCAGTTTGCCTTTGCTGAGTACGGGCGCATTGTTGGGCACGGCGCCGAAGATGCACAGCGGGCGGCGGATGCGGCGGGCGCGCACGAACGCTTTGACGTCTTCGGTGCGGTGGCCACCGGCGTCGATGGCGGTGCATTCGACGCGGATCAGCGCGCCGGTGGCGTGCTCGATGCCGCGGTTGAGCAGGTCGGTGAGGTCGTCCCACACTTTGTCTTCGGCGGGGTCGCCGGGCAGTTCGATGTAGTCCAGCGTCCACGCGGCCATGCCGCGGCCCCAGCCGGTGATGTGCACGGCCAGGCGGTTGTCTTGCGTGTCCACGCCGGCGGTGACGGCCAGCACGCCCAGCGGCGCGGTGCGCAGTGCCCACGGTTCGGCGCGATCGGCGATGACGTTGTGCTTGACGGCGCGCATGGCGGGGTCTTCCCACGGCTCGGCCAGGCGGTCGTTGACGAAGGTTTTGAGGCGGGCGGGATCGTTTTGCGCGGCACGCCAGCTGCGCACCAGATCCAGCCAGCGCGGGCCCAGGCCGATGGGGTAGTACAGGCAGTTGATGGTGTAGCCACGCATTTTGCGTTCGGGGTGTTCGGCGATCCACCTGCCGCCGGCGATGAGCGCGGTTTTCTGGTGCTCCTCGATCACCACGCCGCATTCGCGGCAGGCGTACCAACACGCGCTGGCGTCGGGCGCGTAATGCAGGCCCGCCCATTCCAGCGGTTGTTCGTGGCCGCAGTCCGGACAGGTGATGTGGTAGCGGCGCTGGTCGCTTTCGTTCCACAGGTATTCGATGCGGCTGGTGCCCTGCATGCCAGGTGTGCTGATGTACAGGCGCTTGTAGGTGGCCGGGAACGCGCTGGTGCGGCCGTTGAGCATTTCCACGGGGTCGTCGCCGCCGATCAGGTTGCCGGCGAATTCGTCGAGCTCATCCACGATGAGGGTGCGCACGCTGGTGGACTTCAGGCGGCTGGGGCTGCCGGCGTGCTCCAGGTAGAGCTGGCCGCCGGCGAAGTCCTTGAAGGTGCGCGTGTTGCTGCTGTCGCGGCTGGCCACGCTGGTGAGTGCGCGCTGGGCGGCGGGCGTTTCTTCCAGCATGGGGTTGAGCTTTTGCGCCACCCACTTGTCGCGGCCCACTTCACCGGGCAGGCAGACCATGACCGGGCCGGGGTTGTGGTCCATGGTGTAGCCGAGGCCGTTGACGGCAATTTCCGTTTTGCCGAACTGGATCGGGAACATGCACACCACGTCTTGCACGGTGCTGCGGGCGCTCATGCAATCCATCGGCTCGCGCAGCGGCGGGTTGCGATGGGTGCGCCAGCGGCCAGGCTCCGCGCTGCCCTTCGCCGACAGCACGCGCTCCGCATCGGCCCACTGGGAAACAGTGAGCGGCTTGCGCGGCGCGATGGCGCGGGCAATGGCGGCGTGGATGCGCGGGGCGGCGGCGGCGGTCATGCGGTGCGAAGCATGCTCACAAACATGTCGGCGGCTGCATTGATCGATGGCTGATTCTCTTCGCCGAAACAAACACCTACACCACAGTCGACGCAGCCCCATTGTTCCTGCTTAGTGCCATGCCCTATGCCGAAGGGGCCAAGCGGGTTGGCGCATCGCACGCAGCGATGACCCATATGAGCCGACCAGCCGTAGATCCGTTCGTTTTGTTCGGCCGGAAAGTTGTAGTCGAGGCTTGGAATGTCTCGATATAGCGGAACCTTTTCCCAAAGATCGATGACGTCAAAGCGCCGCCCATCGCCACACTCCCACTTCGAGCTGGTGCAGAAAATGAAACTCGGCGTGTATATCTCCAACGGGGCATGGACCTTACGATTGATCGTTATTTTCGGACTGCTGATTAGCCCCTTGATCTTAGAAAGACAGTGTTCCATGGCAGGAACCTCGTCGACGATGACGACTGCCTTCCGGTGCAATGATTCAAGACCGAACTGCTCATAAAGTTGTGACCACGATATTTCCGTAAATGGACCCAACGCTGCGGCGATCGCACGCGCACGGGTGTTCTTACCGGAACCCTGCGGCCCTGTGATGATGGTTGCTTTTGCGTTCATGCATTCACCTGCTTGCTGAGATTGGAAAACTGCCGCGCCGTTTCTTCGAGCGCGTGCTCGATGGCTTCGGCGAGGATGGCGCGGGCTTCGCCTTCGTCGTGGATGGCGGCGAGCTGCGGGCCCAGCACGTTGGGCAGGCCTTCGAGCCTGGCGCGCAGCTGGGTGGTGGCGGCGGCGACGGCGGCGGCGACTTCGCCGGCGTCCATCAGCTTGCCTTCGGCGATGAGGTTGTCGCGCTCACCGGCCAATGCCTTGGCCCGCTCATTGCGCTCACGCCAGTGCTGGAAGCCGGTGCTGGCGTGGGTGTCGTCGTCGGGCTCGTTGGCGGGCGGTGGCTGACCACCGGCGGGCGGGGCTTCCCCCTCCCCCGCCGATGCTTGCCGCGCAGCGGCATGACGTGCCACCACGCCGGCTTTGCTGGGGTCGGCGGTGGCGACCAGGCGCTGCTGGCTTTCCAGCACCAACACGCGCTTGCCATCCGGCGTGAGCACCAGGCGATCAGCGTGCCGCAGCGCGGTGACAGCCTGGGGCTTGACGCCGAGGATCCGGGCGAAGCCGGCGAAGCTGGCGGTTTCTTGCCCGGTCATGCCCTTACTCCCTTCACCACTACTACTTTTTTTCCAACAACGTGTTGGGGTAGGTAGTTGGCGCGCACGCGACTGTGCGGCATGGCGGCGAGGTGTGCGGGTGTCTGTGCGGCATGTTGTGCGGCAACGGATGGCGTAGCGGTGCGGGTGTGCGGCATGTGCGGCATACCTGCGGGGGCGCACACGCGCCCCCATGTGCGCAGGCACGCATAGGCGCGGGTGGGCGTCTGCGCGGGGCATGCCGCACATGCCGCACAGCCTGCAAAAGCGCGGATTTGATACCGCACAGGATGCCGCACACTATGCCGCACATGCCGCACAGATTGGGCATTAAGTGAACTGAAAAGTGACTTGCAGTTCATTTTCTTGGCGTCGGGAAAATGGTCAGTCATAGTTGTCGCCCTTGTAGACGCCGACGGATTTGCGGAAGCCGGCGATCTGTTCACCGAGCCACGCGGTTTCGGCTTCGCCAGGTGGGCAGGCGTCGGCGCCGAGGTAGAGCACGCCATGCGGCCCGCGGGTGGTGCCCATGACGTCCACGTAGCGCTTGCGGGCGCTGGTGACCCGGCACTTGCGTTCGATCGCGTTGATGAGCTTCGGCTGGGGGCCGGCACGGTGGCCGGTGCGCACGCACCACACGCGGTAGAGGTCATACACGTCGGTGGCCAGCGCGGCCCGTGGGCGCACGCCGTTGAGCTCACCGGCGACCAGCTCCTGGTAGAAACGCACGGTGCTGTCCAGGCTGAGGTTGATCAGGTCAGCCTTGGCGTCGGTGTAGGGCGGCAGCGTGCCGGCGTTGAAATCGCCGGTGTCGCGGTGGAGCAGGAAGTGGTGGAGCGCTGCCACGCCGCCGTTGGCGATTTCATCGAACACTTCGGCGTAGAAGCTTTGCGCCAGTTTTTCGGGCGTCCAGATGACGGCATGGCGGCGGTCGTCTTCCTCGACGACGACCGGCATGGTTTCGTTGCTGAGGAAGACCATGTTGAGGTGGTTGCTTTCCCAGTAGCTGGGCAGGCCTTTGGGGTTGATCAGGATCTCGGTGCCGGTGATGAGACCCTTGAGCGCATTCTTGATGTGGTACAGGTCGGAGCGGGCGACGACTTCGTCGGCGATGATGAACAGCTTGCGGCTGGCCCATTCGTTGAAGCGGTCTTCGACGGCCTTCTGATCGATCACCCGACCGTAGCGCCCGTAGATCGCCATGATCGCTTCGAAGAACACGTTCTTGCCGGTGCCCTGCGGACCATGCAGCACGATGGTGGTCTTGAGCTTCACGCCATGGTGCTGCAGCGGATACGCCAGCCAGTTGAGCACCCAGTTGTAGAGGGTGGTGGGCGCACCATCACCGCTGCACATGTGGCGCAGCAGTTCGAGCAATTTGTCGCAGTTGCCTTGTGTGGGTGACGTTGGCCAGCCGGACCACAGGTTGCACTTGATGTTGGGATCGGTGCAGGCGGGGTCAAAGCCCACTTCGCGCACGCGCACGATGCACCGGTCGGGGTGTTCGGCCCAGCCACGGTGCAGGTCACGTGCCAGGCAGATGTCGCGCATGTCGCCCATCTTCACCAGCTGGTGTTCGGTGCGATCGAACACGGTGCTGTCGTGGCCGTAGATGAGCGCGTACCGCTCGAGCAATTCGTCGAGGGTTTCGATGGGGCGCAGATCGCCATTCCCCTCCCCCCTCTTGTTGCGCAAGCGCGAGCCTTTCGCGCCCGGCGTCCACGACAGCTCCGACAGGCGGGCCTCGAGCTGGGTGCGCACGACGTGCAGACCTTCGAGCGCGTGGAGGTCGTTGAAGTCGCTGAGCTTGGCGCCGCGTTCGATGAAGGCGTTGTGGCGGCCGTTGGCATCAGCAAACACGGGCACGACCCAGGCGCCGTTGACTTCCAGCGCCGTGCTGCTAGCCGCGACCACGCCGGTGTTGGTACGGCCGTGTTCTTTGGCGCAGGCGGGGCTGCCGCAGGTGTTGCCGTCGCGGTACGGCGACAGGTCGACGCGCGTGCCGCAGTGCTGGCATTTGCCGAAGACGTCGTCATCGGCGCAGATCAGGATCTTCGCTTGCTTGTAGCGCTTGTGCAGCGCGGTGGCCACCGGGCCGATGTTGCCGGCATCGAACGCGACCGCCACTGGCAGGCCGGTGGCTTCGTGCAACGTGGCGGCGGTGGCATAACCTTCGGCGATCAGCACCAGCCAGGTGGGCGAACCGATCAGGTGAAAGTGGCCTTTCTTGGCCAGCCCGGCCGGCCAGAAGTCTTTGTCGCGGCCGTTCTCTTTCTTCGGACGGATGATCTGCAGGCCGTGGATCTTGCCGGCAGCATCCAGCATCGGCACCACGCACGCGCCGCTGGGTGAGAACCGCAGGCCGTGCGCTTGCACGCCCTTGCGGGTGAGGTAGTCGGATTCGCCAGTGGGGTTGCACTTCGCCCAGGCGGCGGCAGCCTTGTCAGCAGCGCGGGCTGCAGTGCGCGCGCGATCGGCGTCGACACGCTTGCGGTCTTCGGCCTGGCGCTTGCGGATCGCCTCGCGCTGTTCGGTGGTGAGCTGTGACGACTTGCTCAGCGCGACCTTCATCGCGCCGTTGTCCTGCCCACGCCACACGCCGAAGCTGCCGACGATCAGCAGATCACCGGTGCCCGCCTGCAGTTCGTGGAGCATGTACCAGCCGCGCTGCTCGCGATCGCCCTCGATACGACAGCGCACCATGCGCCCGATCTCGAGGTGATCTACCTGCAGGCCGATGCCGCGCAGCTGGTCCAGCACGTCGCCGTAGTTGCTGGCGGCCATTCAGTAACTCCCCAAGCCACTAACTACACGGTTTCTGCGGCCGTGCCACCCGCATGTGGGCAGCGACAGGGAGGACCCTGAACGGATTGTTAATGTTTCATTAACTTCGCGTGAATTGGTGCAGGGCCGCAAATCGTGCCCCGCGCCGCTGCCGTTCCTCACTCGGGGAGATGGGGCGATCATGCTGACGCCCTCGCCCAGGTGAGGTCACGCAGCACGTCGGCCAGCGATGGACCATCACCGCGCAACACATCACCGAACAGCGTGTGCCGGGCGTACGTGACCAGCAGTGCGTCGACGCATGTGGCCAGCAGTTGCGCATCGGCACGTGAGCCGACGTTCACCACCGCGATGGCGCCGAGTGGCCAGCGGAACACACGCACGCCCTGCGCCTGCCATGCGCGTTCACAGATCACACCGGCAATCCGGCGCGGGTCCGTGCCCGCTTCGAACAGCTTCACGCCTGCCTTACCCAGCCCGTCCGGTAGCAGCTCCGACCAGTCGGTCACCCGCGCACCTTCAGATCCAGTTGCGGTTGTCGTGGCTGGTTCAGCGCGTCCAGGTTGGCACGTGCCTGTGCCAACTCCTGCGGCGTGCAGCCCTGCTCTAACACGCGTCGAATGGCGTCGATGGTTTCGATCACCGTGCGCGACGGTGGTGGTTTGCGATATCTGCATGTCAGACCGCCGTACGTGCGCACGCGTGCGTGCCCTGTTCCGCATCACGCTGGCAGTCAATGCACAACGTGGCGCCCATCTGTTGGCGTATCGGCGCGATCGCTTCCCCGCAGTCCAGGTTCGCGCAATGCGTGCGCCCTGCCCCGGTAGGCTTGCGACTGGCCAACACGTGGTCGATATCTTCCTGCTGCCGGCGTTGTGCTACGTCGATGACGTCCATGTCAGCGCTTCCGCTTCGGCGCGGACGCATCCACACCCGCCGCCGCCAACAACGCCGGCAGCGCTTCAAGCATGGCCGTCAGCTTCGCCGAGGCTTCCTGCTGAGCCACCGCAGGATCACGCAGATACTTGTCCGCCAGGTAATGCACCGGGCTCATGTCGCCGGTGCGCTGGATGTAGGTCTCGAGTTCGTCGATGGTCATGCCGCGAGATTTGCCGGCGCTGTCGAAGCCGGCCAGTTTCTCGGTCAGGCGCGACGGCGACAGGTCCATCTGACCCGCCACGAAAACCAACCCACGGCTATAGACGCCGTTGGCCATGTGATCCCGCAGGTTGCGCGATCGCTGCGCCAGTCCGGGTTCAAAGGTGAGGCTCATCTGCTGCATCGTTGACCCCTTCCGGGTATTTCTTGGGAACACGTGTTCCCAAGAAAACCCCTGAACATCTGAAAAAATGCGGCGCATGAGCACCGCACAGAAAAATGAATCAACCAGTTGTCGAAAGTTGCAGCGCTGCGGCGCGGCCACCAGATCTCGTGACATCGCACTCCGAGTTTTCGCGGCCCCCGGCCACGCGAGCGCCTGGCAGCCCGAACATGTCCAGGTGCGCCAGACGTACTTCCGCGGGAATACCTCGCACCGTCCAGTTGTGGACGCGTTGCGTAGATCCAGTTCCCTCAAGTTCCAACCGGCGAGCAACCTCTGCCGGCCCACCAAGGGCGTCGATTACTGCTTTGTCTGCGTGGTATTTGGGCATGGCGGTCATTAAACGCCATGTGTAGCAGCATTGTCAACGGCGCGTGTAACAACACTGCGTTTAATTGCCGAACAATTCCACTTATGAATGAACCCCGCGCGCACCCATCATCGATCCGACTGGCGGAGGCCGCTGAGCGCATGGGGGATTCTTCGCCGACGGCGATCGCCAGGCGCCTGAATGTTTCCGTCCAGAAGGTATCCAACTGGATCTCGCGCGGCGTATCGAAAGAAGGCGCGCTTGAAGCCCAGGCTGCTTACAACGTCGATGCCAACTGGATTCTTGGATCGACCACCGATGCGAGACTATCGGTGCGTGAATCCGAAGCGCCTTACAGCTCAGGCCGATCTACTGCGCCAATCTCACCAGATGACGATTCTATCGGCTACCTTGGCAGACCGCCGTTGTGGCGGGTTCCTATCAGGGGGAACGCCGGAGTGAACAAACAGGGATTCTGGTTTCAACTGGACAATGACAGCGCATTCGAAAGCTTTTTTTACCCAACCACTGACCCCGCGGCATATGCCATACGCATCAAAGGTGACAGCTATGATCCCGCGATCGAGGCGGACGATTGTGTTCTGATCGAACCGAGCGTCGCGCTTCGCATTGATGGCCGTGTCTTGATCTGCCTGAAGGATGGTCGAAGCACCATTCAGCGACTTCGGGTCTACAATCAGCATGAATACAAGCTTCAGAGCATCACCAACAGCGGCGAGCGCACAACCATTTCGGCCAGCGAGGTCGAATCAGCTCATTTTGTTCGAGGTAATTTCAGCATGCATGGTTTGGGGGTCGATTCATGAAATGGACCCTACTCGCCCCGCTGATGTTGGCGCTTCTGGGCGGATGCCAGCCAAATGACGCCACCACGGGAACATCAGCCGTTGCAGGCCCGGTAATCAAGGCTGATCAAGAGGTGCAGCTCGCACGCTCCAGCTACGGATGCATATACCCCATCGTCCTATCCGCCGCGATCGACCATTACAATCGGCACGAGTTCACAGCCTGGGCATCGACCGTCAACGGCCCTGGTTGCTTCTACGATCTGCCACCGGATTTGCGGTGGACGGTACTGCAAGTGCGAGACGGCGCCGCTCAGATCGGCTTTCACACTACGTCTCAATATGAAGCCGGGAAAGACGCGGCACCAAACATTGGCCAGGACGATTACTGGGTGCCACTCGAGTTCATGATGCCCGCACCCGAGCAGCCGTAGGCATCCGCGAGGGCGCCCGGACAGGCACCTACGCCAGTTGCGGGCGCCATTTCAACCACAAACGCAACCACTGCCCGCTTCGGCGGGCTTTTTATTGTCGTTCACTACGCGCGCATCAGGTTGTTAAACGTAGTGTTGACAAGATGATTAAACGTGGTGTGTAATCTCCCCTGCGCCGCACATCGCGGCCAGGGAGATCACCATGATCGAGCGCGTCATACCTCACCCCGCCGGCCGCTTCGCCCGCTGCCGCACCTGCAACGCCGAGCCGCGGCACATCCGCGCAAGTGGCCGCAGCAGCCGCGAGCCGGTCCAGTTCCTCGCCACCGCCCAGCGCCACGGCATCGAATGCCGCTGCGGTTCGCGCACCGCCCGCCACGACACCCTCACCGCCGCCGAAGCCGAGTGGGGCAGCGACCACGCGCAGCTCGCGCTGCCGCTGCGCGTCTCGCGCCGCCGGAAGGTGGCGTGATGGCCAGCCGCCAGATCACCTACCCCATGCCCAACCGTCGCCGCATGCGTGCTGAAGTGCTCAAGCACGCGGTGCTCACGGAACAGGGCTTGAGCCAGGCGGTGTCAGCTGAAACCCGCGGCATGCAAGGGTTCGGCCTGTGCCTGCGCATGACCGTGCAGGACCACGCCATGGCCGCGTTCGCCGCCGCCCGCGTCTACTACCTCGGTGACGACGCATGAACCGCGTCGACCCCACCTTCCGCTACCCGCCGCCGATCCCCGCGCCGAAAACGCCCGACCGCGCCCTGCTGATCGGCCTGGGCCTGATCGTGCTGGCATCGCTCGCGTTCGTCGTGTTGTGCGTCTTCAAGGCGCTGCATGGATGAACGTGCAACTCACCGCCGACCAGCACCACGCCATCGACCAGATGGAAGGCCTGCTGCAGCGCTACTACCGCAAGCACAACCCCAGTTACCTCGCCCGCGATGCACGCACCCAGGGAGCCGCCCGCATGAGCGCCACCGCCACTGCCAAACACGAAGCCGACGGCTGGCGTGGGCTGATCACCGACGCCGAAGGCCACGTGCTCACCCGCACCGTCAACCTGTACGCCACCAGCGACAAAGCCATCGACGGCGCGAACCGCCTGTGGGCGTTCAAACAGCAACGCTACGCCGCCGATCCGGCCGGCGGTGCTCTATGAGCCCGCTGCTCGTCTTCGTCATCGTTCTGGTCGTGGTGCTGGTGCTGCTGGTCGCCTACTCCGTGCTCACCATCGCCGCGCAAAACGACAGCCACAACACCCCCACGGACAAGGATGAAACCCCATGACCGTCCACACCATCCGCCAGATCACCGCCCTGCAGCGCGCCAACACCCGCTGGACCAATCGCCAGAAGCGCCAGGCGATCGCACGCCAGCAACGCGCCACCGCGCCGCCGCGACCCAGCAAGCTCGCCCGCTTCCTGCGCGTCTGCAACACGGTCGAAAACAGCAGCCTGCTGTGGAAAAGCTTCACTGCCGCCTTCGTGATCGGCTACATCGCCTACTTCGTCAGCCACTGGCCACACGCATGAACAACCACCGCCGCCCGTCGGCCCCAACGGGTGAGGCCAGCCGGCCAGTGCCTCGCGTCTGCATCCGCAACAACCCCGGCAGTTGGGAACACCGAGCGCATCGTCGATGCGGCTGAATCCATCTCAGTATTCCTCTCGGTTACGCCCCAGCGGTGTCGCAGCCTCGCCTGTTCCACAGGCTGCACCCACCAGCGCCCTGCGCATGTTTCCCCTGGCATGCAGCCGGTCGACTCCCCGCGATCTGCAGGGCGCTGCTGAGTCATCCCACAACGTGTTGAGCACCACCATGACCCCTCTGCGCCCCATCGGCCACATCGCCGGCAACCTGCCCATCCTCGCGGTCACCATCGTGTATCGCGTGCGCATGGCCAACGACGCACGGCAGTACGTGTGCTGGGTCGATGACGACGGCTGCGTCTACCTCGCGCTCACCAGCCACCCACGCGCCAACGCCATGCTGCGCCACGCGCAGGAACAGCGCGTCAACACCTACCGCAAACCGCGCCAGGCACCGTTCCCGTGCACCGCCACCGACATCACCGACGACCTGCGCCAGGCCCGGGCCGCGTTCGCCCAGCGCACCCTGCACGAAGCCAGCGAGGCCGCCGCATGAGCGCCACCGGCAAAGACTCCACCGCCCAGCATGCTCGCCAGCAAAGCGAAGCCCTGCAGCGCAGCACCGGCGAGTGGTACTGCACCTCATCCCACCATTACACCCGCGCCGAAGCAACCACCTGGCGCGGCCGGCGCATCTGCCAGCCCTGCAAAACCCGCCTACAGGCACTCCGCAAAAAGGCCATCCGATGAACAGCACCGAACAACTCCACCACCGCGCTCAACTGGCCGTGCTGGTCGCCTCCAGCGCCACCATCGCGCAAAGCCACCTCAACAAAGCCCTGCAACTGGCCACCGAAGGCCGCCACGACATCGCGGTCATCGATGACCTCAACAAATCCATCGCCGCCACCGAACGCGCCATCAAACACGCCGAACAATGCCGCCAAAGGCTGCTGCGCAAGGCGGATCGAAAGGAGCAAGCCCATGCGTGATCTCGAAACCACGCTCATCGAGCTGAACCGCTACGGATCCCCCAAGGTAGTCCGCATGGATCGCGGCTGGTGGGCCCGCTGCAACCTTTTCGTGCAAGCCAAGGGTGCCGAGGTAAACGTCGATTCTGAAACGACACATGCCACACCATCCGCCGCTGCCTCTGAATGCCTTGAGCGTGTCGAAGCCGTCGTGCACGGCATCAGCCAGCTAGCCGACCAGAAGGCACTGCCCCGTGCCTGACTTCAAGCCCATCGCCCATGCCACCACCGATGGCCGTGTAGCTGTCTACATCGGTGCCGGATACCAGCAGCTGCCTCTTGAAGCGGCGCGGTCACTGGCCACGCAACTAGCCATAGCCATCGAGCAGGCAGAACAAGCCATTGGCGCCGTGGGTGAGCTGCATGGCTGACGGAACCCAGCACGGCTTCAACTTCCCACGCCAGGCTTTCACATCCGCGCTTCGCCCCGGTGAAATCGTGCTCGACTTCTTCGCCGGCGGCGGCGGCGCCAGCGAAGCGCTGCGGCAGGCGTTGGGCCGCGACCCCGACATGGCCGTCAACCACGACCCCATGGCCATCGGCCTGCACGCCGCCAACCATCCATTCACCCACCATATGCAAGCCGACGTGTGGACCGTCGACATTCTGCGTGAGGTAGCGCGCCGCAAGGTCGGCTGGTTCCACGCCAGCCCCGACTGCACCCACTTCAGCCAAGCCAAAGGCGGCCAGCCGCGGGCGCGTGCCACGCGATCGCTGAGCTGGGTGGTGCTCAAGGTTGCCGGCACGCTGGCGGCAGCAGGCCTTGCGCCGCGCATCATCAGCCTCGAAAACGTCGAACAGATCCTCACATGGGGGCCGCTGGTGGCCAAGCGCTGCAAAACCACCGGCCGCGTGCTGAAACTGGACGGCAGCGTGGCCAGCAAGGGCGAGATGGTCAGCGTGTGGGACCAGCAACTGGTGCCCGACAAACGCCACGCCGGCCGTACCTGGTCGCAGTTTGTCGCCGCGCTGCGCGCCATCGGCTACGTGGTCGAATGGCGCAAGCTGGTGGCCAGCGACTACGGCGCCGGCACCATCCGCAAACGGTTGTTCCTCATCGCCCGCCGCGACGGCCAGCCCATCGTCTGGCCTGCGCCTACCCACGGCAAAGCACCCGGCCTGCTGCCGCTGGTGACCGCCGCCGATTGCATCGACTTCACCGTGCCGTGCCCGTCCATCTTCACCCGCAAGAAGCCGCTGGCCGAAGCCACCATGCGGCGGATCGCCAAGGGCATTCAGCGGTACGTGATCGATGCGGCGGAGCCGTTCATTGTGGGCTGTGGTGGCCGCATGTCGCAGACCTCCGAACGCGGCACATCGCAACCCATGCAGACGATCACCGCCAAGGCGGACAGTTGTCTCGGAACTGCCACGCTCGCGCCGCTGATCACTGAGATGGCCAACGCCAGCAACCAGCGCACCATGCCAGCGGATGAACCGCTGCGCACGATCTGCGCCGGGGTGAAGGGTGGCCACTTCGCGGTGGTGTCACCGACGCTGGTCGGGGTCGGTGGCCGGGCTGCGCAGACCGACCAGCGCCCCGGCAATGAACCGCTGATCACGATCACCAGCAAAGCAGACTGCGCGGTGGTCACCGCATTCCTCGAGCAAGCCAACGGCGGTGGCCCCAACGGAAACCCCGCACGCGCTCGCGGTTGTGACGAACCCGTCAGCTCAGTCACCGCCACCGGCAGCCAGCAGCGACTGGTCACCGCGCACATGGCCAAGCTGCGCGGCACCAGCAACGCGGCAGACGTAGCCGACCCGCTGGCCACCATCAGCGCCGGCGGCGAGCACCACGCGCTGATCGAGTGCACCTTGTCACCGGAACACGAAACCGGCGCGCTGCGTGTCGCAGCATTCATGGTGAATTACTACGGCAACGGCACCGCGCTCGACCTGCGCGAACCGCTCGACACCATCACCACCCGCGATCGCATCGCACTGGTGACCGTCGTCATTCATGGCACGCCCTACGTCATCGTCGACATCGGCCTGCGCATGCTGCGGCGCGAGGAACTGTTCCGCGCCCAAGGCTTCCCCGCCGACTACATCATCGATCGCACCGCCAGCGGCCAGCGCCTCACCATCAGCCAGTCCGTGCGCATGGTCGGCAACAGCGTCAGCCCACCACCACTCTGCGCACTGGCCCGCGCCAACCTCGACCCGGTCACCATGCCGGAACGGATCGCCGCATGAACACGCAACCCGCCGCCAACGATCCGACGATGGACCTGCAGCAAGCCGCCGACTTCCTGCATCTTGGCCTGAAATCCATGAAAGAACTGGTCGACAGCGGCGCGGTTCCGGCCCTGTCGCTCAATCAGAAACACACCATCCTGCTGCGCGACGACCTCATCGCCTACGTGCGCGAACAAGGCCGCGCCCAGGCAGCACGCCGCCGCAGTCGAAAACCCATCGACGCACCACCGACCCGCGCCAAACGATCCACCAGCAAGCCGAACCTCGACGCATACGAGCGCACCGGTGGTGACCGATGAAGATGACCGCAAGCGAGGCCGCCGAAATACTGCGCAGCCACAACGCGTGGCGGCGTGACAGCGACGACGAACCACACGTACAAACAAACCCACGCCGGCTGGGTGTGGCGATTGATATGGCAGCGGCAGCGCTTGAGCGCGAAGCGAAGCGCGTCAGGGCGGTGGCAACCGAGGCGGCACGAAATGAAGATTGAAGGAACGGTTGTTGAAATGGGCGACCTTGAAGGCATGACAACGCCAGGCATACGCACCGAATCGGGCGACCAGTTCATTGTGATAAGCGGGCTGACTCGCGAGCAGATTGCCGCGCTGCCGCCAGTGATGTTTCGAACCGTAACGATCGACATCGAACTTGCAGCATAACGCCTGAATTAAGCGGCGGCGCAGCCGTCCGCTTGGATGACGTGTTAGGCCGCGTTGCGACGAACTTGGAGAATGAAGTGGCTGTTAATTGGTCAAAAGCAAAGAAAGTGGCAATGGATAAATGGAAGGCGCAGGAGCTTTTCCTGTGGGGAGCAATTTCGATATTGCACCCCACCAGGAAGGTTTCCGAGCCAGTAACCCCGATGGCTCTGCAGGAGTTCTCGCTTGGGCGTGAAATGGCCGTCCGAGGATTTGTCCGGCTGTCCGCCGACGCCGATCCGGTGGACATGGTGCAACGGATGCAACAGGACTACGGATTCAGATTGCCGCGGCCTAACGATTAAGTTGAGCGGCAACGGTACGTTGTCCGCTCGGACGCAGTGTTAGCTTGCGATGCAACCAAAGGAAATGAAATGGAAAACGAAATTCTGAACTGCCCATTTTGCGGAAGCGCACACGTTGAATTGACATGCAGTGGATCTGCTTGGTTTGTGCGATGCAACGAATGCGATGCAACCGGCACAAGCATTACCGATGGTGAGCCGGATGACAGTGCGCAGGCCGTGGCGGCATGGAATATCCCGCCGCGGATAGCGAGCTAACGCCTGAATTAAGCGGCGGCGCAGCCGTCCGCTTGGATGACGTGTTAGGCCGCAACGCGAGGAATTATGAGCCACAAAGACGCACCACAGGAAACCCCAACGCAGACAGAATGCCGCGAGTGGTGGGTAAAAGCCCAGCCGCACATTACACGCGCATGGGGCCGTGACAAGAACGGAGTCTTTTTTGCCGAGGAAAGCCGAATGCTGCACTTGTCATGGCTTGCGGCAAGAGACACCGCCACTGCGGCCTAACCCCTGAATTAAGCGGCGGCGTAGCCGTCCGCCTTGAATGTAGTGTTAGGCCGCGCTGCCCGGAGGTTTGCAATGTGTACCGAAGTGAACGTGATACGCGCTGGCGAAGCAATTGAGTGCGAAACCGTTGGGCAGCTTGCTACGGCGCTTGACCTGCAGCCAGCAGACGTGAGCGCCGACCCGAGCGACTGTTGCTTGTGCAATGCGCGATGGGGTGAACTCGGCGCAAGGCGGGCAACGGAAGAAGAAGGCTGGCCGTTTCCCGAATACATCATTGAGCGGCCTAACCCAATGGTAAGCCGTGGCGGAACGCCATCGGCTTGACCTACGTGTTATGCGGCGGCGCCACGAACTTGGAGAACCCGAATGAAGTACCACGCACCAACCCAGCAATTCACGATTGACCAGCGCGCGCTGCTCGGCGTGTCCATGCATTTGCGCTACGCGATTATGAGCATCAGGAAACAGGCCGGATTGCCACTGACGCCGCACAAGCATGATGGGCCGATGGAGACGGCGCAGTTTGCCGAAAAGGCACTGCTCGATGTTGCCGGCGAGATCGGAATAGACATGGGTGCGGATTGGCCTGGGAAACTGGATGTTTCAGACGCCGCCTAACCCTTGAGGTAAGCGGCCGGCGCTTTTCGCCGGTCCGCTTGACCACCGTGTTAGGGCGCAATTGGAGAGAACAATGAAAATTGAAGCGTACAGATGCACATGGGACGACACCGGCTGGATGCAGTACCACGACCGGACCGACCCGCTGCCGAAAAAATGGGACGACGCGCCGCCGGATGAAACGATTGCACTCGTGGCGAAAATTGATGCGGATGCGGAGATAGCCAGGCTGCGCGCGGCGCTCGACAAGATCGCAGCCACCACAGGAAGCGATGACCGCTGGAGATGTCTTGTGCAAATTGCGCGAGACGCCCTGCGGCCTAACCCTTGAATTAAGCGGCGGCGCAGCCGTCCGCTTGAATGACGTGTTAGGCGTGGAAACCACAAAAGGAGAACAACATGGGATTTTCCCTTGACCTATTTTTCAAAGACCTGATGGCCGTGATGGATTCGGACATGAAGGGTGCAAAGAAACTGCGCAAGCTGATGACGCTGATAATCGAAGCGCGAGCATACGCCAAGACTTGCGGACAACTTCGCGACGACGCCTAACCCCTGAATTAAGCGGCGGCGTAGCCGTCCGCCTTGAATGTAGTGTTAGGCCGCGCTGCCCGGAGGTTTGCAATGTGTACCGAAGTGAACGTGATACGCGCTGGCGAAGCAATTGAGTGCGAAACCGTTGGGCAGCTTGCTACGGCGCTTGACCTGCAGCCAGCAGACGTGAGCGCCGACCCGAGCGACTGTTGCTTGTGCAATGCGCGATGGGGTGAACTCGGCGCAAGGCGGGCAACGGAAGAAGAAGGCTGGCCGTTTCCCGAATACATCATTGAGCGGCCTAACCCTGTGGTGAGCGGCGGCTGAAAGCCGTCCGCTCGACCTACGTGTTAGGCCGCTATGCCAAGAACTTGGAGAAAACGCATGTTAAAAAAGTTGATGAAATTATTCGGGTTGGCAGGCGGTGATAACAGCCCTCAAGTGGACTACTGTCTTGGCTGCCAGCAAGCGGCCCAGAAAGTCTTTGAAGGCGCCGATCAGGTCGTTTGCCCGCAATGCGGTTGTTGCTTTGTAAATCGAAAGACCGCCGCGAAACTCATGGACAGTAGCAAAACAGACTGGCGTCTGACGGAGGAACCGCCACAGCGGCCTAACCCTTGAGGTAAGCGGCCGGCGGCTTTTCGCCGGTCCGCTTGACCGCAGTGTTAGGCGGCACCTACGGGAACTCAAATGAAAGACGAACGCGCAACCTCAATTGAACTGATCCGTGACGATTACGGCGATCTAGTGCACCCATACCCGTGGCGCTTTGCAATTACACACAAAGGCGTGAGACACGAGTTCTGCGGGATGCCGAACAAGTGCGCTACTCCCGGTGCTGCGCTGAGCAGGGCGACGAAGCGAATGAAGTGGTTAGAAGACGGCACCTACGCCGAACGCTACAAGTGACGCCTAACGCTGGAATTAAGCGGCGGCGCAGCCGTCCGCTTGGATGAGATGTTAGACCTTACCGCCGCGCCAGACATCCGACCACATACCACGAGTGTTCTTGCCGGAAGTGGCTCCGCACTGACGCGCAGCCTCTTTAGCCTCGACCTCCATGAACACATGGAAGGAGCCTGTGCCAGTACGAAAGACCAAGTACGAATTACCGTCCTCACCCTCGAACGTTTTCATTTCAAGGCCAAAACCTTCACGCTTTTTCTTTACGACCATGGAGAGGTGTTCCTTGTAAGGTCTAACCCTCATTATCCGAACCGCTGAAGGTCTGTCATGTACCGACGCACACGGAAGTACCAAGCCAGGCGCGATCGCCACCGCCCCGACATCGCGCCCGGAGATCAGCGCCCGCCCACATGGCAGCCGCCACTTCTCCGCCGCCGTATCACGATCGAAGACTTCGACGACGCCGAGCCGACTATCCACACGATCGAGCTATTCCGAACGCGGCGCATCGATAGCTACCGCGCCGTGGTCAACGGCGCGGAGTGGCACGCTGGCATCGGCTGGTCGCGGGTGCTCGACGGTCTTCGCCGCGCACTTCCGCGCCTGTTGAGTCCACGAAATAACGGCGGCGAATGATCCGCCGGGCAGCAGCAGCTATGCCCAAGCAGTTACCACAGCCGAGCCGCCAAGTTGGACCCGCGCAGGTTCGCATACCGCGCCAGCTGCGCCAGGCTTTTATGTCCCGTTATCTTGGCAATTTCCAGATCGCTCAGCTTCGTCCGCTCAAACAGACGGCTGGTCGCCTCATGCCGAAGATCATGAAAGTGCAGCCCCTCGCATTTCGCCGCGCTGAACACCCGCGCAAACTGCCGTGACAGCAGCGACGTGGTCCGCCGCAAGCTCGGCAGGCGGGCGTCGCCATCCCACCACGGAAACACCAGCTCACCGGGCTCCGCACTCTTCAACCGTACCGCCAACTGCGTCCGCAACACAGTCGTGATCGGCACCTGGCGCTTGCTTCCATTCTTCGTCTTGTCCAGGAAGATCGTGCGACGCTTCAAGTCGACCTGATCGACCGACAACGTGAACATCTCGCGCATCCGCATCGCCGACTCCAGCGCCATCTCAAACAGCAGCCGCAGCGCGTCCGCCTCACGCAACTCCAGCGCTCGTTGCCGATCATCCGGCCGCATGCCGTCCAGCACCGCACGGATCCGCGCTTCCTCGCCCAGCTCCAGCCGCCGATCGCGCTCAACATCATCCTTCGCCACGCCCTCCACCTGCGCGACGGCCGCCGCATCATCCGGCGTGTAACTCGCGTAGCCCTTCGGCAGCGAGCGCAACGCGTTGAACGGCACATCACCATGCCCAGCCAGCCAGTCCAGACAACGCGACAACGCGCCCACATGCTTGCGAATCGTCGACGGTGCCAGATTCTGCTTGCGCTTCAACTCACCCACCCAGCGCGTCGCCCACGTAAACGACAACTCGGCCAGACGCATATCCATCGGCAATCGCTGTAACACTACGCCCAACACCTTCGGATCATCCGCCGCCACATGCTGCCCCGCCAGATACCGCCGCACGCCATCGCGCAGCGTCGGGCGCAACTCACGCTTCGCCCCGAACTCATCGGGCACCACGCCGCGATCCAGCAACGCTTCCACCCGGCGCACATACTCATCGCCCTCCGCCTCATCCGTGAAACTCAAATACAACGGTCGCGGCAACAACCCCGCCCGCTTCACCGTGTAATGCCAGGCGTCACCACGCCGCCGTTTCATGGCCATCGAAAACCCCCGTACACGGATAATTGAGAAGCTAACGCGAGTTTGCCACCCAAAAACGGGTGGCAAGCGCCCGATTTTGTACCACAATCGCCGGATTACAGGCAAAGAAAAAGCGCCATATAGGCGCTAAGTCGTTGATTGCAATGGAGGCCTAGGTCGGAATCGAACCGGCGTACGCGGATTTGCAGTCCGCTGCATGACCACTCTGCCACCAGGCCATTGCTTCGTGAGCGCGACCATGATGATCGCAGCTTGTCTCTAAAAAACAAAACCCCGGAAAGCCGAGGTTCTGCGTTGAAACTGGAGCGGGAAACGAGACTCGAACTCGCGACCCCGACCTTGGCAAGGTCGTGCTCTACCAACTGAGCTATTCCCGCATCTGAGCCCGGAATCATACCAGAACGAAGTGACTTGTGAATAGCCTCGACAACATATTCCTGACGAGATTCATCCTGGTTCCGATACAACAAGGCCCCGAACATGTCAGGGCCCTGTCTTTGAACTGGAGCGGGAAACGAGACTCGAACTCGCGACCCCGACCTTGGCAAGGTCGTGCTCTACCAACTGAGCTATTCCCGCATTGGAGCCGCGCATTCTAATACGTGAATGCCGATCGTCAAGCCCGGATCGATACCAAGATCGAGGGACGCTCAGATATCGTCCCTTTCGACCGGCCGCGGCTGCGGTGTCTCGCCACTGAGAATCGGCCACGCGGCGCGCAGATAACTGAGGCCAGACCAGATGGTGAGTATGCCGGCAATCACCAGCAAAGCTTCGCCAATGTGGTACAGCCGCAGTGCCTCGGCAGCCTTCTCGTGCTGCACGATCAGCACCACCAGCGCAACCATCTGCATCACCGTCTTGAGCTTGCCGATGAACGCAACCTTGACCGTCGCGCGCATGCCGATTTCAGCCATCCACTCGCGCAAGGCGGAAACGCTGATTTCGCGACCGACAATAATTGCTGCCGTCACCGCCATCAGCACACCCGGCCATCCACCACGGTGCGCCTCCACCAGCAGGAACAGGGTCACCGCCACCATCAACTTGTCAGCCACCGGATCGAGGAAAGCACCGAACGCCGAGGTGAGATTCATCCTTCGCGCCAGGTAACCATCCAGCCAGTCGGTAAACGCGGCCAGCACGAACACGATGGCCGCGGTGATGTTGTGACCGGGGAACGGCAGATAAAAAACCACCACCATCACCGGCAACAGTGCCACGCGAAACAGGGTCAGCCAGGTCGGCAGGTTGATGCGCATGAGTTATCCCGAGAATTTGCTGCAGTTTCGCACGCCAGCACGCGCTTGCCGAGTCGAAGGTTTGCCGCAATTCAGCCATGCAGGCTGGCGTAGATCCGTTCAGCGAGCCCACGGTCAATGCCTCTTACCTGCATCAACTCCTCGACACCGGCACCTTCGACGCCCTGCATGCCGCCAAACGCCTTCAGCAGCGCCGAGCGCCGCCTTGCCCCCACACCTGGCACGTCTTCCAGCACGCTGTGCTCGCGCGCCTTCTCACGACGTTTGCGATGACCACTGATGGCGAAACGATGAGCCTCGTCACGCACCGCCGCCACCAGGTGCAGTGCCGGTGACGCCGAGCCCGGGTGCAGTTCGCGCCCCGTGTCCGCCAACACCAGCGTTTCCTCGCCCGCTCGCCGGCCCGGCCCTTTCGCCACGCCAATGACCTGTATTCCGTTGACGCCAAGTTCGCGCAATACGTCGAGCGCCTGCGCCACCTGCCCGCCACCGCCATCAATCAACAACACGTCCGGCCGCGCGCCCTCACCTTCGGCAACCTTGCGGAAGCGTCGAGTCAGCGCCTGATGCATCGCCGCGTAATCGTCGCCCGGGGTGATGCCGGCAATATTGAAGCGCCGGTAGTGCGACTTCTCCGGCCCTTCTGCACCAAACACCACGCATGAGGCCACCGTGAGTTCGCCCATCGTGTGGCTTATGTCGAAACACTCGATGCGACGAGGAGGTGCTTCCAGACCCAATACTTTCTGTAGATCGTCGAATCGTGCGCCCAGGGTCTGGCGACTGGCCAGACGCGCCGTCAGCGAGGCTTGTGCATTGCGCTCGGCCATCTGCAGGAACTGCGCACGGTCGCCGCGCACACTGGATTTCAGTTCCACCGCGCGACCGGCATGCTGGCTCAGCAATTCGGCGAGGATCTCGCGGTCGGCCAGCACCTCGCCGAGAATCAGTTCACGCGGCACCGGCCGGTCGAGGTAGTACTGCGCGATGAATTGCGCCAGCACATCCGCCGGCTCGGCATCCAGTGGCAGTCGCGGAAAGAACTCGCGCGTGCCCAGGCTGATGCCGTCACGGAAGAACAGCACGCTGACACAGGCCATGCCCGCTTCGATCCGGCAGGCAATCACGTCCATGTCGGCGCTGGCGCCTTGCACATGATGCTGTGCCTGCAGTTGGCGCATTGCCGCCACTTGATCGCGCAGTTTCGCGGCACGCTCGAATTGCAGCGCATGGCTGGCCTGCTCCATCGCCTCGGCCAGTTCGTCGATCACCGCGTTGCTGCGCCCTTCCAGGAACATCTCGGCATGGCGCACGTCGTTGCGATAGTCCTCGACACTGATCAAGCCGACGCAGGGCGCGCTGCAGCGGCCGATCTGGTATTGCAGGCACGGCCGCGTACGGTTGCGGAAATAGCTGTCCTCACATTGGCGTACCTTGAACAACTTCTGCATCAGGCTGAGGCTTTCGCGCACCGCATAGGTACTTGGATACGGCCCGAAATAACGCCCCGGCAAATTCTTCGCGCCGCGGTGGAAGGCCAGCCGCGGATAGTCCTCGCCAGTGGACAGGTAGATGTAGGGATAGCTTTTGTCGTCGCGCAGCAGGATGTTGTAACGCGGCTTCAGCGACTTGATCAGCTGTGATTCCAGCAGCAGCGCTTCGCCCTCGGTGCGCGTTACGGTGATTTCGACGCGGGCAATCTGCGCCACCATCGCGGCGATGCGCGGTTCCATCCGCGGCTTCAGGAAATAACTGCTGACCCGCTTCTTGAGGTTGCCCGCCTTGCCCACGTAAAGCAGTTCGCCGGCAGCGTCGAAGTGACGATAGACGCCCGGCGCGGAAGTGAGCGTGCGGACGAAGGCCTTGCCGTCGAACGGTGGGAGTTGCGCGGGTTGCATGGCTCGATTCTAGATGGCGACGCGCCCGATATGGTGGCTCAGTGCCTCGCGCTCAACCATTGCTCGGCACGAATCAGATCGGCCTCGGTGTCGATCCCTGGCGGGAACGGCTCGGGGGTCAGCCGCACGGCGATCGCGTGACCGTGTTCAAGCACGCGCAACTGCTCCAGCGATTCGATCTGCTCCAGCGGCGTGCGCGACAAGCGCGTATAGCGATCGAGGAAGCCGGCGCGATAGGCGTAGATGCCGATATGCCGCAGAAACGGCAGGCCAGCTGGCAGCACCGTGCGATCACCAGCAAACGCATCACGTGCCCATGGCATCGGCGCGCGACTGAAATAAAGCGCACGACCGCCAACGGCGCACACCAACTTCACCGCATTGGGGTCGAACAGTTCCTCTGCATCGACAATGGCCGTGGCCAGTGTTGCCATCGGCGCATCGTCATCGACCAGTGCTTGCGCTACCGCACGAATCCCCGCTGCGGGTGCAAATGGCTCGTCACCCTGCAGGTTGACCACGATGCTGTCATTACTCCAGCCGTAGTGCTGCGCACACTCGGCTAGCCGGTCGCTGCCGGAAGCATGGTCTGTACGGGTCATGCAGATCTCGATGCCGGGCTGCCCCGCCAGCGCATCGGCAATGCGCTGATCATCCACCGCCACTACCACCTGGACGGCGCCGGCCTGCAGCGCACGGTGGGCCACCCTAACCACCATCGGTACGCCACCGATTTCGCGCAGTGGCTTGCCCGGCAGGCGGGTTGAACCAAATCGGGCGGGAATGGCGACAATGAACGGAGCGACGATGTTCGACATGGACAATGCCTTCAATAACGGACTCAAGGTTGCCGCCAAGATACATGCTGCGGCGGCGACGGCTCAGCCGGCATCGCCCAGCTTGAAGCCGCAACCATTGGCCAACGCCAGAAAGCCCGGGAACGATGTCGCGACATGGCCGCAATCGTTGATTCGAACCGGCGCCGCAGCCACCAGCCCGGCGACCGCAAAGCTCATCGCGATGCGATGGTCGAGATGGGTTTCAATGACGCCACCACCGAGTCGACCACCCTGGATGATCGCCCCATCGGGAGTTTCCTCGATCTGCGCACCCAGCGCGCGCAACCCGGTGGCCATGGTTGCGATGCGATCAGACTCTTTCACCCGCAGCTCGGCCGCTCCGCGAATGATCGTGCGGCCACTGGCGACGGCCGCCGCGATGAACAACACGGGCAACTCGTCGATCATGTCCGGCACGATCGCCTCGGGTAACTCGATGCCGTGCAGCGGGGCATGACGTACCAACAGGTCACCGACCGGTTCGCCACCTGCCTCACGCTCACGTTCGATCGTGATATCGGCCCCCATCAACTGCAGCGCTTGCAGCAAACCGGTACGACGCGGATTGAGCCCGACGCTCTGTAGACGCAGTTCAGAACCCGGAACGATGCTGGCTGCAACGAGGAAAAACGCGGCCGAGGAAAAGTCGGCCGGCACATCGACGTCGGTGGCGCGTAGTGCATGGCCACCTTCAAGGGTGGCGTGACCCGGCGAAAAGACGACGGGCCAGCCGAACGCAGCGAGCATGCGTTCGGTGTAATCACGGGTCGGATGCGGTTCGATGATCTCGGTTTCACCTGCCGCATACAGCCCAGCCAGCAGCAGCGCCGACTTCACCTGGGCGCTGGCCACCGGCAACTCGTAACGGATGCCGCGCAACGGTTGGCCACCGTGAATATCCAGCGGCGGCAGGCCGTCACGCGTATCGATGCGTGCGCCCATCGAAGCGAGCGGCTCCGTCACCCGACGCATCGGACGTTTCGACAGGGAGGCGTCACCCATCAGACGACTGTCGAACGCCTGCCCCGCCAGCAAACCCGCCAGCAAACGCATGCCGGTGCCCGCGTTGCCGCAATCCAGCGGCTGCGTCGTGCCGCGAAGGCCATGCAGGCCCACGCCGTGCACCAGCCGTTCGCCGGACGACGGCGTCTCGATCCGCACGCCCAACTGGGTCAACACCGCGGCAGTGGCGCGGGTATCTTCGCCTTCAAGGAACCCGCGAATGCGCGAACTGCCTTCGGCGATCGAAGCCAGCATCAACGCGCGATGGGACACCGACTTGTCGCCCGGCACCTGCAAACTGCCATGCAGCGCGCCACCCGGACGGCTGCTCCAGTCCCGTTGCCCGCTCAAGGCAACGCCACCGGATAGGAACCGAGCACGCGCACGGTCGCCGTCGATTCGCCAATGTCCTGCACCGCTGCACGCAACGAACCTTCGTCGATATGCCCGGACACGTCGATGAAGAACGCGTACTGCCACTTACCGGTGTGCGCCGGTCGCGACTCGATGCGGTTCAGGCTGACGCCGTGCTTGGCAAACGGACTGAGCACGTCGTACAAGGCACCTGGCTTATCGTTCACGGTGATCAGCAACGAGGTGCGGTCATTGCCTGAAGGCGGGAACAGCGAGCGCCCAATCACCAGGAAGCGTGTGGTGTTGTCGGCGCGATCCTCGATACCCCTGGCCACGGTTTTCAGTCGATAGACCTTGCCCGCCGTCTCTCCGGCAATCGCCGCCACATCGTCGGCATGCACGGCCAGTCGCGCTGCCTCGGCATTGCTCGATACAGCAACGCACTCAACATTCGGCAAATTGATGCGCAGCCACGTTTTGCACTGTTGCAACGACTGCGCATGCGCGTACACGCGACGCACGTCTTCCAGCTTGCCACTGCGCGAATGCAGACACTGGTGCACGCGCAACTCGATTTCACCGCAGATGGTGGCCTCGGAGGTGAGGAACATGTCCAGCGTCATCTGGATCATGCCCTGCCCGGAATTTTCCACCGGCACCACGCCGAAGTCAGCATGGCCAGCCGCCACTTCCTGGAAAACCTCTTCGATACTGCCCAGCGGCAAGCCATAGGCGGCATGACCGAAATGCTTGCGCACGGCCTGCTCGCTGAAGGTGCCTTCCGGCCCCAGGAATCCGATCTTCAGCGGGTCTTCCTGCGCCAGGCACGAGGACATGATTTCGCGGAACAGGCGCACCACTTCGGTGTCGGACAACGGACCATGGTTGCGATCCACCACCATGCGCAAGACATGCGCTTCCCGCTCCGGGCGGTAGTAGTCAATCGCCGAAAGCCCTTCACCCTTGACCTTGGCCACGGTGCGCGCGTGATTGGCGCGCTCGGAAATAAGCTGCTGGATCTGCCGGTCAATGCTGTCGATGCGCTCGCGCATCTCGCTCAACGGGGTCTGGGGATCGATAGCGCTTGAATCGGTCATGCGATGATTGCCTGGATGGATGGACGTCCGTTTTGATGGACGTCCAAAAGGTAAGCCTGCATCCTGCCTGAAAACTTCAACTATTGCGCGGTCAACCGTGCCGACGCGCAAAGTCACGCATGAATTCGACCAGCGCCTCGACCGCAGCCAGTGGTACTGCGTTGTACAGCGACGCGCGCATGCCACCCAGCGCCTTGTGACCTTTCAGCGCAAGCAAGCCAGCCGCCTCGGTCTCCTGCAGGAAGGCCGCATCCAGTGCCGTATCATGCAGTTCAAAGCGCACGTTCATGCGCGAACGTGCTGCCAGATCGATGGGATTGCGGTAATAGCCGCCCGAACCATCGATGGCCTGATACAGCGCATCGGCCTTTGCATGATTGAGTTTGGCCATCGCCTCCAGGCCACCCTGCCCCAATAGCCATTGGAAGGTCAGCCCGGACAGATACCAGCCCCAGGTGTTCGGGGTATTGAGCATGGAGCCGGCGGCAGCGTGCTCGGCGTAGCGAAAAATCTTCGCCATCGGCCGACCGGCACGCTGCAACAGGTCGCGACGGATGATCATGACCACCAACCCCGACGGGCCGATGTTCTTCTGCGCGCCTGCGTAGATCAGTCCAAACCGGTTCACGTCGAGCGGCTCGGACAGGATATTCGAGGACAGGTCGGCCACCAGCGGCACCGCACCGACCTCGGGTACCTCGTGAAACTCGACGCCATGAATCGTCTCGTTCGGCGTGTAGTGCACGTAGGCCGCGTTCGGATCGAGCTGCCAGTTGTCGCGCGCCGGCAGCATCAGGTAATCGTCTGCAACACTGCTGGCTGCCACGTTGACGTGCAGGTAAGGGCCCGCTTCGCTGACGGCCTTGGCACTCCAATGTCCGCTGACAATATAGTCGGCGCTGTCACCGGGACCGGCGAGGTTCATCGGAATCTGCGCGAAATGCTGGGTCGCACCGCCCTGCAAAAACAGCACTGCGTAGTCCGCTGGAATGTCCATCAAGGCACGCAGGTCGGCTTCTGCCTGCTCGGCCATCGCGATGAATCGCTTGCCGCGATGCGACTGTTCCATCACCGATGCGCCGCTGCCGTTCCAGTCGAGCAACTCGCGTTGTGCACGCTCAAGGACGGCCGGCGGCAACGCTGCCGGACCGGCACTGAAGTTCCAGACTCTGTTCACTTGCGCCCGCATCCTGAAGAAGGTGGTACCCGCATTATGCCGCGGCGCAGCATGGCATGGTCAACTACCGCAACGGGCGCCCCGGAATGACCGGCTAGAAACGGATCAGCAGCACCAGCGCAATACCCAATGCCAACACTGCAGCAGTGACAATCAGCCACCACACCTCGCTGCTCGGACCGGCCGACTCCTCTGGTAACGGCTGCGACCATGATTCGGGTATCAACAACTCCGGCTCCGGCCTCATGCCCGGGCCGTCAATGACGAAGCGGTGCATGGCCACGCCGACCTGGTCGCCGGGCTGCAGCGCAAGTTTATCCACACATGCCCCGTTGACCCGCAGCGGATGGCGCTCACACGGGCGAACGGCTTCCAGACACAATTGCCCGGCTTCCCAGCCGATTCGCAGTACCACCACATCGCCTTGCGGCAGCTCCAGCGGAACGCCGCCCGGCGCACCGAGTTCCAGGTTGCCCAGCAACGACCAAACCCGTCCCGAGAGCGGTCCGGCCACGGCACGCAAAGCCACCGTGCCGCGCCCCTCTTCGGAAACCTGCAGTGGCGGGCGTTGCACGGGGTCTTCGTCGGCACGCAACAGCAGCCGACAATCGCCAACGCTGACCACGTCGCCGGCACGCAACAACGCTTGCTCGCGCACTGGCCGCGCATTGACGTAAATGCGATCGGCTGACGGGACAACCTGCAGTACCCAGCCGCGACGGTCCTGGTGGATGCGCAAATGCTCCGGCGCGGCCTGGCCGGAAGCCAGTACCAGATCATTGTCGGGGGCGCTGCCGATACGCAACAACGCCTGCGCCCAGCGAAAATCTTCACGGGCCACATGGGGAAATTCGATACGCATGCACAAACCGGTCGATGGATCGCGGAACTCTACCATGCCGATTCATGCCGCTAAGATGCCCTTCCATATCCCGTCAAAAACACTGGAACCCGCCATGCCCACGATTGATATTCGCCGCCCCCACCAGCTCTCCATCAACGAAGCTCGCTCGGTGGTCGACAAAGTGGCCGCGCGCATGCGCGAAAAATTTGGGATCGACGGACGCTGGCAGGACAACACACTTTTGTTCACACGCTCCGGTGTCAACGGCTCGATTGCGGTCGACAGCGACGTCATCCACGTCAAGGCCGAGCTGGGCCTGATGCTGGCGCCGCTCAAGGGCATGGTCGAGCAGGAGATCCGGCGCAAGCTGGACGAGCATTTCGCCTGACCCACAGGGGGCTGGCTGGCTTGTGATGTTTCTTTAACCAGCGGCTCATTCGTGACATAATCGTCGGCTTACGCGGCCATGACGGCTGCGCGTGAACCTCGGAACACATGGCCAAAGACGACGTCATCGAAATGGAAGGCACGGTCCAGGAGACCCTGCCCAACACCATGTTTCGCGTACAGCTGGAGAACGGGCATGTCATCATTGCCCACATTTCCGGCCGTATGCGCAAGCACTACATCCGCATTCTCACGGGCGACAAGGTCAAGATTGAAATGACCCCGTACGACCTGAGCAAGGGACGCATCACTTACCGCATGAAGTAAGCGGCACGTCGGCACGCGCCATTCGGCGCAACAGACACGTGGTGAAGTGCATACATGACAAAGGCGGCGCCTGCGCCGCCTTTGCTTTGCCCGTAATCCGGGCAACCCGCGCTATTCGACCACCACCGGCAACTGCTCGGCCGCCTTGCAGTCGACCTTCAGCTCGCCGTCGACCACGCTCAAGCGAACCACGCCACCGTCGGCCAACTTGCCGAACAGCAGTTCGTCAGCCAGTGCACGCTTGACCTTTTCCTGAATGACCCGCGCCATCGGGCGGGCGCCCATCTGCGGATCGAAGCCATGCTCGGCCAGCCAGCGCCGCGCATCGGCATCCACGTCCAGGCTCACCCGCTTCTCGGTCAACTGGCTTTCCAGTTCGATCAGGAACTTGTCGACCACGCGCAGGATGTGCTCGAAATCCAGCGCACCGAACTGGATGATCGCGTCCAGCCGGTTGCGGAACTCCGGTGTGAAGATGCGCCGAATCACTTCCATCGCATCGGACTCGTGCTTCTGCTCGACGAAACCCATGCTGCGCCGCGAAGCAATCGCCGCACCGGCATTGGTGGTCATCACTACCACCACGTTCTTGAAGTTCGCCTCGCGACCGTTGGTGTCGGTCAGCACGCCGCGATCCATCACTTGCAGCAGGATGTTGAAAACATCCGGGTGCGCCTTCTCTATCTCGTCCAGCAGCAATACCGCGTGCGGGTGCTTGACCACCGCCTCGGTCAACAGGCCACCCTGGTCGAAACCGACATAGCCCGGAGGCGCACCGACCAGCCGCGAAACCGAGTGGCCTTCCATGTATTCGGACATGTCGAAGCGGATCATTTCGATGCCCAGCTGCATCGCCAGTTGCTTGGTCACCTCGGTCTTGCCCACACCAGTGGGGCCAGCAAGCAGGAAGCAGCCGATCGGCTTGGACGGATCGGCCAGACCCGAGCGGGCCATCTTGATCGATGCGGCCAGCGCCTCGATCGCCGGGTCCTGACCAAACACCACCATTTTCAGATTGCGTTCCAGATTCCGCAGCACGTCGCGATCGGAGGCCGAAACCTGCTTGGCCGGAATGCGCGCCATCTTGGCCACGATGTACTCGACCTCGCTGACATCCACCGTGCCGGTGCGTTGATCAACGGGCAGCAACCGCTGACGTGCACCAGCCTCGTCGATCACGTCGATGGCCTTGTCCGGCAGCAAGCGGTCAGGAATGTGCTTCACCGACAGGTCGACCGCCGCCTTCAGCGCCTCGTTGGTATAGGCAACGTGGTGATGCTCTTCGAAGCGCGAGCGCAGGCCCTTGAGGATCTCGATACTGTCGGCAACCGTCGGCTCGACCACGTCGATCTTCTGGAAACGGCGGGCCAGCGCACGGTCCTTCTCGAACACGCCACGGTATTCCTGGAACGTGGTCGAACCAATGCAGCGCAACTCACCCGAGGCGAGCATTGGCTTGATCAGGTTCGAGGCATCCATGGTGCCGCCCGAAGCCGAACCGGCACCGATGATGGTGTGGATTTCATCGATGAACAGGATCGCGCCCGGTTGCTTCTTCAACTGGGCGATCACGCCTTTCAGGCGCTTCTCGAAATCGCCGCGATATTTGGTACCGGCGACTAGCGAGCCCAGATCGAGCGACCAGATCGTGGCGCTCTCCAGCACTTCAGGCACCTCGCCATCGACGATGCGCTTGGCCAGACCTTCGGCCAGCGCGGTCTTGCCCACGCCGGCTTCGCCCACGTACAGGGGATTGTTCTTGCGCCGGCGACACAACACCTGGATGGTGCGCTCGATCTCGTCGGCACGGCCGATCAGCGGATCGATCTTGCCTTCCAGGGCCAGTTCGTTGAGGTTGCTGGCAAATTCGTGCAGCGGATTGCCCTTGGGCTCACCGCCCTCCTCGCCTTCGCGCTCGCCACTGGACACGCCGGCGGCCGGCTCGTCGCCGATCTTGGCGATACCGTGCGAGATGTAATTGACCACGTCGAGCCGGGTGATTTCCTGCTGATGCATGAAATACACCGCGTGCGAGTCCTTCTCGCCGAAGATCGCCACCAGCACGTTGGCGCCGGTGACTTCCTTCCGCCCCGAGGATTGCACATGGTAAACGGCCCGCTGCAGCACGCGCTGGAAACCCAGCGTGGGTTGCGTATCGCGCTCATCGCCGGCCGGCAACACCGGTACGGTTTCGCCAATGATGCGCTGCAGATCAGCCGACAACCGCGGCAGATCGACGCCACAGGCGCGCAGCGCGCCTACCGCCGACTGGTTTTCAGTGAGGGCCAGCAGCAAGTGCTCGACCGTCATGAACTCATGCCGCTGTTCGCGGGCCTGTTTGTAACAGTGGCCGATGGTGACTTCCAGATCCTTGCTGAACATGCGGATCATCTCCTGCCTTGCAGTGGGAGCGGCCTTCAACGCCGCAATGAGCACGTAATGGGGTTGCTCAGAGCTTTTCCATAGTGCACAACAACGGATGCTGATGGGTGCGTGCGTATTCGTTGACGTGGGTTACCTTTGTTTCGGCCACTTCACGCGTAAATACACCGCAAACACCGCGACCGCGGGTATGTACGTGCAGCATTACCTGTACCGCCTGCTCCTGGTCAAGGTTGAAAAAGCTACGCAGCACCTCGACCACGAAGTCCATCGGGGTGAAATCATCGTTCAGCAACAGCACCTGGAATAGCGGTGGTCGCGCCACTTCAGGCTTTGCCGTCTCCAGCGCCAGTCCGCGGCCGCTGTCGTGCTCATGTTCAGGTTCGTGGGCCATGTTTGTCAGTGTCTATTCTCAGCTACGAAGTATACGCCGCAGTGGATCTGTCTCTCCGCAACGGTGCGTGAGCAGAGGTGATGGCACAATGGCCACTTTTCCACCCCCGCATTCGTGTTGATGACCGCTTCCCGTTCCCGCAGTGAAATTTGGCGCCCGCACGTCACCGTCGCTTGCGTGGTGGCCATGGGTGATCGTTTTCTGATGGTCGAGGAAGAGGTCAGCGGGCGGTTGGTCTATAACCAGCCAGCCGGCCATCTGGATGACGGCGAAACCTTGCTGGCAGCCGCACAGCGCGAGACCCTGGAAGAAACCGGCTGGACGGTGGAACTGAAGCATCTGATCGGGGTGCACCAGTGGCGCAGCACCGAACACGGCGACGCGGTGGTGCGCTTCAGCTTTGCCGCCGAAGCGGTGAGCCACGACCCGAAGCGCCCACTGGACAGCGACATCGCCCGCGCGTTGTGGCTGACCCGTGCCGAGATTGCCGCACTGGGTGATCGCCTGCGCAGCCCGATGATCCTGCAAAGCATCGACCTGTGGCTGGGTGGGCAGCGCTTGCCGCTGAACTGCCTCAGCCACCTGACTGAAGGCGCAGCGGCGTGAAGGTGATGCTGGGCATTTCCGGCGGCGTCGATTCCTCGGTGGCCGCCCTGCTGCTGCTGCGCGCCGGCCACCAGGTCGAAGGCCTGTTCATGCAGAACTGGGAGGAGGACGAACGCTCCGGCCCCTGCACCACCGATGCCGACCGCAAGGACGCCGTGGCGGTGTGCGGACGACTGGGCATCCCGTTTCATGCGCGCAATTTCGCCGGCGAGTATTGGGATGGCGTGTTCGAGCATTTCCTCGCCGAGTATCGCGCCGGCCGCACGCCCAACCCCGACGTACTGTGCAATCGCGAGATCAAGTTCAAGACCTTCCTCGATGAAGCTCACGCCCTGGGCGCGGAAAAAATCGCTACGGGCCACTACGCCCGGGTCGACTGCAGGGACGGTCGCTATCGTCTGCTGCGTGCCGTCGACGCAGCCAAGGATCAGAGTTACTTCCTGCACGCACTGGGCCAAAAACCATTGGCTGCCACCCTGTTTCCGTTGGGCGGAATCGAAAAGCCACGCGTGCGCGAACTGGCTCGCGAAGCGAACCTGCCCACCCACGCCAAGAAAGACTCCACCGGCATCTGCTTCATCGGTGAGCGCGACTTCCGTGGTTTTCTGTCGCAGTACATTCCCGCCCGTCGCGGCGAAATGCGCAGCCCGGATGGTGAACTGATCGGCGAGCACGAGGGCGTGATGTACTACACCCTGGGCCAGCGCAACGGGCTGGGCATCGGCGGTCGTCATGGTGCCAGCAGTGAGCCGTGGTACGTGGTCGGCAAGGATGTGGCGGCGAACGTGCTGTTTGTGGCGCAGGGCGGCGAAAGCCGCTGGCTGCATTCGCGCCGGCTGCAGTCCGAAGCACCCACCTGGGTCGATGGAATCGCCCCCGCTACCCACTTCCGCTGCACCGCCCGCACCCGTTATCGCCAGACCGACCAGTCTTGCACCGTCACCGTCACTGACAACGGCCTTGACGTAAGCTTCGACGACACCCAACGTGCAGTCACCCCCGGACAGTCGCTGGTGCTCTACGATGGAGAGGTCTGCCTCGGCGGCGCTGTCATCGCTGCCACCGACGCTGCCTATGGCGGCCTGCTGCCTTCCGTCTGATTCTCCTCATTCCCCGCAAGAGTGTTTTCACGCTGTGTTTGAAACTTTCTCCATGACCGAAGAGCGCGTGCTCGCACTCGCCGGCTTGTTCCAGGCCTGCACACTGGCCCAGCAACTGGCCAATGACGGACGTTGCGACGACGGCGCGATGGAAGCCAGCGTGGCCAGCGTATTCCGCATCGACGCACCGTCTGTAGTCGCGGTATATGGCGACACCTCGAATGTGCGACTGGGCTTGCGCACACTGATCGCCCAACTCGACGAAACCGGCCGAGATATGGCGGTGACTCGCATGACGGTTACCGTGATGCGCCTGGAGCGCAGTCTGGCCGCGCGGCCAGAGCTGCTCGCAAAACTGCAGCAAGGCATCGTGGCCGCGCAGCGTCAGGTCGAGCATTTCGGCCCGGACTCCAGCCAGGTCCACAGCCGGCTGGCCGAGCTGTATGCATCGACGCTTTCACTGCTCACTCCACGCGTGATGGTCAGCGGCAATCCGCAGCAACTGCAAATCCCGCTGGTGGTGGAAAAGGTCCGTACCAACCTGCTCGCCGCGATGCGCTCAGCCGTGCTGTGGCGGCAACTCGGTGGCCGCCAGTGGCAACTGCTGTTGTACCGGCGCCAGTGCAGCATGCTGGCACGCGGCTTGTTGACCGGCGCGACACTGGATCGTCGCTGACACTTCGGTTGCAGGCAATTTCGGCACGGTGACAACAAGCCGGCTGATATGCTTCGCCGATGGATACACCGAGCAATAGCAATTCGCCCCGCATGGCCGACCGGTTTCGCGGCTTCCTGCCTGTAGTGGTGGATGTCGAAACCGGCGGTTTCGACGCCGAACACGACGCCCTGCTGGAAATTGCCGCGATTCCGCTGGCGATGGACGAAGGTGGATTTTTGCATCTGCTGCCTACGGTATCGACACACGTCGAACCATTCCCCGGGGCGAACCTTGATCCGCGCTCGCTGGAAATCACCGGCATCGATCCGACCAATCCACTGCGTGGCGCACTCGCCGAAAAGCTGGCGCTGGATCACATCTTCCAGGTCGTGCGGGATGCGGTGCGCGACGCGGGTTGCCAACGGGCCATTCTGGTCGGCCACAACGCCGCGTTCGACCTCGGCTTTCTCAACCAGGCGGTGCGGCGCACCGGGCACAAGCGCAACCCGTTCCACCCGTTCAGTTGCTTTGACACGGTCAGTTTCGGGGGCCTGGCCTACGGGCAAACCGTGCTGAGCAAGGCCGTGCTCGCTGCCGGACTCGAGTTCGACGGCCGCGAGGCGCATTCAGCGGTCTACGACACCGAGCGCACCGCGCAGTTGTTTTGCAGCGTGGTCAACCGCTGGCGCCAGCTGGAACTGCTGGAGCAGGCGCATGACGGGCTGAGTGCGCGCTGAGCAAAAGCCACCCTCACGGTTGAGCATTCAAGCCTTGCCGAATGAACCCGGCAAGGCTTTTTCGTATGCGTTTCAGACCGAGGAATGGGTGCCCTGCTGATCACCCGGATCGCGCCGCCTGATCACCCCGCGCACGATCCCGTAAACGCCAATCACAATCCAAGCCAGCTCCATGAAAAACGCCGGCCAGTTCATGGAGTTCTTGCTGAAGATCAGCGACAGCAATACGCCAAACGCGCCAAACACATTCAACAGCTGGTAGATCAGGCTGTGTCCAGGCAACTTGCGTGCCTGCAGCAGAAAGTACGCCAGCAAGATGAAAAGAACGCCGACATAGCCGGCCCAGTCGTACCAGAACAGGCTCATCATTTCGCACTCCGCTGACGCAACGCCTCGAACAGCACGACGCCGGTGGCGACCGACACGTTGAGGCTTTCCATCACGCCGGGCATCGGAATTTTTGCCACGAAATCACACAGCTCGCGAGTGAGACGACGAATGCCTTCGCCCTCACTACCCAACACGATGGCCACCGGCCCTTTGAAGTCGACGCCGTAGACTGTGGTATCGGTATCGCCGGCCAGGCCGGTGATCCACACACCAGCATCCTTCAGTTCACGCAGCGTGCGTGCGAGGTTGGTTACCGCAATCAGCGGCACCCGATCGGCGCCGCCCGCCGAAGCACGACGTACCACGGGGGTCAGTCCGACCGCGCGATCCTTGGGCACGATCACGGCGGTGACCTTGGCCGCCGCTGCACTACGCAGGCAGGCGCCGAGGTTGTGCGGATCGGTGACGCCGTCGAGCACCAGCACCAACGCGTCGCTGCCGTCGCGTTCAAGCAGGCCGGCCAGATCATTCTCGTGCGCGGCGGGCGCCGCCTCGTAACGTGCCACGATGCCCTGGTGACGCGCTTCGCCGGCATGCTTGTCCAGCTCTTCGCGCGGCCGATGGAGCACCGGGATATTCAATTTCTTCGCATGCTCGGCCAGCTCCAGCACGCGTGCATTGCGCTGGCCATTTTCGACCAGCACTTCGCGCACGCGCTCGGCATCGTTGCTCAGCGCACCTTCGACCGGGTTGATCCCGACGATCCAGCTCTCACTCATGACTTGCCTTTCGGTTTCGGACGACGCCGCGGACTCTTCTTCGTTGCCGGCGCGGCAACAGGTGCCGGGCCACGCTGGGAAGACGTCTCGTTGCGCGGGCCGCGGGAAGACGACGCCTTCGCCTTGCGGCTCGGGCGTTGCTCATCGCGTGAGGATGGCAAACGCGACGGCGGATTATCGCTTACCGCTGCCTTGCGTGGTGCAGGTGCAGGCGCAGGCGCCGGCGCGACGACTTCAGCTTCCTTGCGACCGAACGCGCGACCGATCGCCTTGGCGGCACGCCCAAACATGCCCGGCGCTTTTTCCTTGGCAGCGGCTTTCTTCGGCAGCGAATAACGCTCGCCGCTGGATGCATAGTCGTACGCCTTGCCGCTAACCGTCGGCGGCGTGGCCGCGCTGCGTGGCGAAACCAAGCGGAAGTCGATCTTGCGATCCTCCAGGCTCGCGCGCAGAACCTGGATGCGCACGTGGTCGCCGAGACGGAACTGCGCACCGGTGCGCTCGCCCTTCAGCAGCTTGCGCGTCGCATCGAAGTGGTAATAGTCGTTGGCCAGCTGGCTGATATGAACCAGGCCGGATACCTTCGATTCGTCCAGCTCCACGAACAGGCCAAACGAGGTGACCCCGGTGACCACGCCGTCGAACTCGCTGCCGATGTGTTTTTCCATCCACGCGCACTTGAAACGCTCGTCCACGTCGCGCTCGGCTTCTTCGGCACGGCGCTCACGTTGGGAGCAATGCACCGCCATCGCGGCCATCTCGGCCGGTGTGTAGGTGTACTCGACGACCTTGCGACCCGTGAGTGCGAAGCGGATCGCCCGATGTACCAGCAGGTCGGGATAACGACGAATCGGCGAGGTGAAGTGCGCGTAAGCCTCAAGCGCCAAACCAAAGTGGCCGCGGTTATCCGGTTGGTACGCGGCCATGCTTTGCGAACGCAACAGCACGTTCTGGATCAGTTCGCGCTCGGGGCGGTCGTGCACCATGCGCAACACTTCGGCGAAATCGCCGGGGGTGACCCGATCCACCGGCGGCATGCTGAGTTTGAACTCGCGCAGGAACTGCTGCAGGTCTTCGTACTTCTCCGCCGGCGGCGGCTCGTGTGCGCGGAACAACGCGGGGATCTTCTTCTTTTCCAGGAACAGCGCTGCCTGCACATTGGCAGCGATCATGCATTCCTCGATCAGCTTGTGCGCGTCGTTGCGCTCGGTGGCGCCCATCGACTCCACGCTGCCGGTCTGGTCGAGACGGAACTTCACTTCCGGCGTCTCGAAGTCGATCGCACCGCGACGCTTGCGCTGGCCAGCCATCGCCTTGTACAGCGCGTGCAGGTTCTCCAGCTGCGGCAGCACGTCGGCCACTTCGTTGCGCGCGTCTTTCTCGCGCAAACCCACGGCCTGCCAGACCTTGTCATAGGTAAGCCGCGCATGCGAAAGCATCACCGCGTCGTAGAACTTCGACTTGGTCACGTTGCCTTCGGCATCGACCAGCATGTCGCAGACCATGCACATCCGTTCAACTTTCGGCATCAACGAGCAGATGCCGTTGGACAGCGTCTCCGGCAGCATCGGTACGACGAAACCGGGAAAATAGGTCGATGTGCTGCGCTCGTAGGCTTCGCGATCCAGCGCGTTGCCAACCTGCACGTAATGCGAGACGTCGGCAATTGCCACGATCAGGCGCCAGCCCCCGCCCCGTTTCGGTTCGGCATACACCGCGTCATCGAAGTCGCGTGCGTCGGCCCCGTCAATGGTGACCAGCGGCAGCTTGCGGATATCGGTGCGACCCTCGCGCTCGGCGGCGGTCACTACCGACTCCACCTGGGCCGCGTCACGCAACACTTCAGCCGGCCATTCGTGCGGCAAGTCGTGGCTGGCAATTGCCATTTCCACCACCAGCGACGGCTGCAGACGTTCACCAAGTACGGCGCGGATTTCGCCGACCGGACCCCGCTGTGCGGTGGGCGGCGCGGTGATCTCGACCACCACGATCTGACCGGACGTCGCGCCCTGCTCCGTGCCCGGCTTGATCATCACGTCGTGATTGAGACGACGGTCATCCGGCGTCACCAAGGTCACGCCGTCATCGATCACCACGCGGCCAACCAGGCGCGGCGAGCGACGCTCCAGCACTTCGGCAATCGCACCCTGCTTGCGACCACGGCGATCGATACCGACCACGCTGGCCAGCACGCGATCACCATGCATCACTGCGCGCATCTGCTGCGGCGACAGGTAGAGATCATCGCCGCCCTCGTCCGGCCGCAGGAAGCCGTAGCCTTCAGCATTGGCCAGCACGCGGCCGGCGATCAGGTCGAGTTTCTGCGTTGGCGCATAGCCACCGCGACGGCCCAGCAGCAACTGGCCATCGCGCACCATCGCGCCGAGGCGCTTGCGCAAGGCTTCAAGGTCGGTTTCCTCGTCGATCTGCAAGGCTTCGGCGATGCGCGCCTCGGTCAGCAGTTCGCCACGATCCTCCAGCAAGGCGAGAATCGCCTCGCGGCTGGGAATCGGGCGCGCATAACGCTGCGCCTCGCGATCGGCATGGGGATCGCGCACGGCGCCTGCAGCGGCCTTGTTGCGCTTGTCCGACGGTGCGGCGCCACGCGCTGCGCGGCTGGCGGTTTTCTTGGCGGGGCGTGAGTCCTGCGACTGGCCGGACTTGGGGGGAGTTTTTCTGGTCACTCAGTATCCTTTGGATGTTTGCGACGCGGAGAATGCCACGTCGCGATAGATGGTTGTGAAAAAGTGTTGACAAGCCGCTGGCAGATGCCTAAATTACGCGGCTCACGCAGCTCGTTGAGCAACGTGACACCTGCCCAGGTGGCGGAATTGGTAGACGCACTAGCTTCAGGTGCTAGCGGGGGCAACTCCGTGGAGGTTCGAGTCCTCTCCTGGGCACCAATTGTAAACGAAGGCCCGCAGCAATGCGGGCCTTCGTCTTTTCAGAGTTTGATTAAAGTCAGGAAGGCCGGTAGCAATGCGGGCCTTCGTCTTTTCCGGGTTTGATTAAAGTCAGGAAGGCTCACCGCCCTTGCCCGCTTTGCACGGTCGCGTCGTAGGGCGGGGACTGCCCGCCGACTTCTCAGACGACGGGCGGGCCCTTCAGCTCGATCATGTTGCCCTGCGGGTCGTACAGGTAGATCGACGGGCCTTCGCCTTGGGCGCCATAGCGCGAGCCAAGTTCGCCGATGCGTACACCGTGCGCCTGCAAATGGGCCAGGATCGCCGCCTCGTCGTAGTTTTCCACACGCAGGCACAGATGATCCATGTTGTGGCCTTCCGTCCCCGGTGCGGCGCCGCCGTGCCGTCCCAGCGGGCTGTCGATGGCAACCAGATCAATCAGCGAACGTCCGGCGCGCAATTGCACCAGACCGATATCCTCCTGGCGGCGCTCCTCGCGGCAGCCCAGCACCTCGCAATAAAAGCACTGCATCGCTTCGCTGTCGATGGCGCGCAATACCACATGGTCGATCTCGCCAATCTGAATCACCTGAACTCCCGGCGGTTGGTTGCTGCAGATCCAGCATAGCGCCGCGTCGTGCCGCCCCTTCAATGGCACCCTGGTCAGCAGCAACGACAGCCGTTCCCCCTGTATAATCGCTGCGGTAAACGCATGGTGGGAGAAGCGGACGGTCATTGACCAGTCCGCTGCCGAAGACGCAACGCCCGTAATCGCTCAGGCCCCCATACCACCATGCGTGAACACTCTGGAGAGAGCGGTTGAATCCGCCGCCGAAGGGGCACGAAGCGCACGTCTCACGCTTCCAAACTCTCAGGCAAAAGGACAGAGGGGCACCCGCGTGCGGTACGGCACGCTCGGCCTTCATCGGCCATTTCCGGATGCCCAGTCATGAGCCACAGCCCCAAAGTTTCCCTGCGTGACCTTGAAAACCACGGCGCGTTCATTGATCGCCACATCGGCCCGGACGATGCCGAGATAGCCCAGATGCTGCGCGTGGTGGGTCACGAATCGCTGGAGTCGATGACCGACGCGATCGTGCCGGCCTCGATCAAATCTGCCGCGCCGCTGGCCTTGCCCGAAGCGATCACCGAAGAGGAAGCGCTGGCCAAGATCCGCGCGATTGCCGACAAGAATCAGGTGTTCCGCAGCTTCATCGGACAGGGCTATTACGGCACGCTGACGCCGAACGTCATCCTGCGCAACATTCTCGAAAACCCGGCCTGGTACACCGCGTATACGCCGTATCAAGCGGAAATTTCGCAGGGTCGCATGGAAGCGCTGATCAACTTCCAGACCATGTGTGCCGACCTCACCGGCATGGAAATCGCCAACGCATCGTTGCTGGACGAAGCGTCAGCTGCGGCCGAGGCGATGACCCTCGCCAAGCGCTCGTGCAAGTCGAAGTCGAACGTATTCTTTGTTTCCAGCGGCGTGCATCCGCAGACGCTGGAAGTGGTGCGCACGCGCGCCGAGCCGCTGGGCATCGAACTGGTAGTTGGCGCGGATAGCGACGCTGCCGGCACCGACGCATTCGGTGTGCTGCTGCAGTACCCGGACACCTTCGGCAGCATCAACGATTACAAGGCCATCGCTGACGTCGTGCATGCGCGTGGCGGGCTGGTCTCAGTGGCCACCGACCTGCTCGCGCTGACCCTGATCGCCGCACCGGGCGAATGGGGCGCGGATATCGTGGTCGGCAACTCGCAGCGCTTCGGCGTGCCGTTCGGTTTCGGTGGCCCGCATGCGGCCTTCATGGCCTGCCGCGATGCGTATAAGCGCTCGATGCCGGGCCGTCTCATCGGCGTGTCGATCGATACTGAGGGCAAGGCGGCCTACCGCCTGACCTTGCAGACCCGCGAGCAACACATCCGTCGCGAGAAGGCAACTTCCAACATCTGCACGGCGCAGGTGTTGCTGGCCGTCATGGCCTCGATGTATGCGGTCTACCACGGTCCACAGGGACTGACCCGGATCGCCCGTCGCACGCACCGGCTGGCCGCGATCCTCGCCAGCTCGCTGCGTCAGGCCGGTATCACCGTAGGCGACGGTTTCTTCGATACCTTGCATGTCACTGGTGTGGATGCTGCGGCCCTGCACGCGAAGGCAGACCAGGCACGGATCAACCTGCGTCGGATCGATGCAGGCAGCCTCAGCATCAGCCTCGATGAATCCACCACACGCGCCGACCTGATTGCACTGGCCGCATTGTTCGGTGCCAGCATCAGCGATATCGATGCGCTCGACGCCAGCACCGCTGACGCCCTGCCTCCCACGCTGGTTCGCGGAAGCGACTTCCTCACCCATCCGGTATTCAACACCCATCACAGCGAGCACGACCTGCTGCGCTACATGCGCGCGCTGGCCGACAAGGACCTGGCGATGGATCGCACGATGATCCCGCTGGGCTCGTGCACGATGAAGCTCAATGCCACCGCCGAGATGATCCCGGTGACCTGGCCAGAATTTGCCAACATGCATCCGCTGGCACCCGCTGCACAGGCCCTGGGTTACAAGGAACTGATCGACGGGCTGGAAGCCATGCTGGTGGAATGCACCGGCTACGACGCGGTGAGTCTGCAGCCAAACTCCGGCGCGCAGGGCGAATACGCCGGTCTGCTGGCGATCCGCGCCTATCACCGTGCCAACGGTCAGTCGCAGCGCGACATCTGCCTGATCCCCGAATCCGCCCACGGCACCAACCCAGCCTCCGCGCATTTGTGCGGCATGAGCGTGGTGGTGACCAAGTGCGACGCCAACGGCAACGTCGATGTCGAGGACATCCGCCGCGCCGCCGAGAAGCATTCGGATCGTCTTGCCGCGTTGATGATCACCTACCCGTCCACCCACGGCGTGTTCGAGGAAGACGTGGTGGAGATCTGCAAGATCGTCCATGAGCACGGCGGCCAGGTGTATACCGACGGCGCCAACATGAACGCGCTGGTCGGGGTGGCCAAGCCCGGCAAGTGGGGCTCGGACGTGTCGCACCTGAACCTGCACAAGACCTTCTGCATCCCGCACGGCGGTGGCGGCCCGGGCGTCGGTCCCTGCGCGGTGAAGTCGCACCTTGCCCCGTTCCTGCCAAGAAAGCTTGGCGAGGACAGCCCTGTCGGCATGGTCAGCGCTGCCAGCTTCGGCAGTGCCAGCATCCTGCCGATCAGCTGGATGTACATCACCATGATGGGCCAGCAAGGCCTGCGCAAAGCCACACAAGTGGCGTTGCTCAACGCGAACTACGTGGCCAAGCGGCTGGAACCGCATTACCCGACCTTGTACACCGGTCGCAACGGACTGGTCGCGCACGAGTGCATTCTCGACCTGCGCCCGCTCAAGGACGCCACCGGCATCGGTGCCGAGGACGTGGCCAAGCGGCTGATCGACTTCGGCTTCCACGCGCCGACGCTGAGCTTCCCGGTCTCCGGCACCTTGATGGTGGAACCGACCGAGAGTGAATCGCAGGTCGAGCTGGATCGTTTCATCGATGCGATGATCCAGATCCGCGACGAGATCCGCGCCGTCGAAGAAGGCAAACTGGACCGCGAGGACAACCCGCTGAAGCACGCCCCGCATACTGCCACCATGGTCAGTGGCAGCGAATGGACCCACGCCTATCCGCGTGAACTGGCCGCCTTCCCGCTGGCAAGTCTGAAGCTGCAGAAATACTGGCCGCCGGTCTCGCGTGTCGATAACGTCTACGGCGACAAGAACATCATGTGCGCCTGCATTCCGGTAGATGCTTACAAGGAAGAAGCAGACGCCTGATCGCGCGCGACCGTTCACACATGCAGCAAGAAAAGGCCCCGAATGCGGGGCCTTTTCTTGTATCGGGGACACTACGTTCGCGCATCAATGCTCGTGCGACATGCTCATCTCGAACGAGGTGTAGAACGGTGCATGCGGTGGCGCCATCAACGACAGTGCGCCGAGCCTTCTTTCGAAGCAAACGGCAAAATCGGAGTCGCCTTCACGCCACGTCATCACCACCTTGCCCGCCGCGTCCAGCTCCACCACAACGACAAACGGCGGCATGCCACCGGGCCCGGCAGTTTGTGCGCACTGCGGAACGATCCGGTCGATCACCGCGCCTTGCGATGCGAGCAGATCACGCGACTGAAGCCTCGTCACGGAGGCCTCGTCACGATCGGCCTGCGCCTTCGCCGCGGCATAGGATGGCGCCGCCGCAAAAGCGGGGCCGACCATAACGGCTAGCGCTCCGAACAGAATGATCCTGCAGATAAGGGGTTTCACCAGCGTGCCTCCATGGAATGGCGTATGCATTCTGTCTAGTCCGCGACAACGCGGTTACGGCCCTGCTGTTTGGCCTGACACAAGCGTTTGTCGATGACATCGATGAAAGTATGCTTTTCATCAACGTAACCGGGTGTACAGGTGCCCACACCAACACTGATCGTCAGCATCGGACCAACCTCGGAATGCTGGTGTGGAAGTTTCTCGGCGAGGATCAGCTTGCGGCAACGCTCGGCCAATTTGCCCGCAGCTGACACATCGGTTTCCGGTAGCAACAACACGAACTCGTCACCACCAAAGCGCGCCAGCAAATCGTGCGAACGCGTACCCACCGACGCCAGCAGTTTTGCCACGCGCTGCAAGCAGGCATCACCCTCAAGGTGGCCGTAACCTTCGTTGTACTGCCTGAAATAGTCGATATTCATCAGCAATAGGGACAACGGCTGCCGGCTCTGTCGTGAATGAATCCATTCGCGATCCATCAGCGCATCGAAGCGACGTCGATTCGCCACACCGGTCAGACCATCCAGGAAGGACAGCTCTTCCAGCCGCTTCTGCAGGCTTGCCAGCTTCTGCTCGGTCTCCTTGCGCTCACTGATATCGAACATGAAGCCAATCAACGAATCGACCGAGCCGTCCGCGTTGCGTACCACATGCACCACGTCGCGCATCCACACGTAGCGGCCATCGCTGGTCAACGCTCGGTAATCCGCTTCGTGATCGATGCCTGCCTCGGATTGGGTCACGCAAAATTTCAGCACCCATTCGCGATCCTGTGGGTGCATGCGGCTGGCCCAGTCGCCCATCGTCACCCAGCTTGAGGATGCCCAGCCCAACACCGATTCGATCTGCCGGTCGATGTACGCGAACTGCCTGCTGGCCCAGTCGATCTTCCACGCAATGGCCTTGGTCGATTCCAGCAGCGTCGTGTAGGCCGCGTTATCGGGACCCGCCTTGTTTTCAGAGTCGACCATCGTCTACTGGCTCAAAAGTATGCGAACACCAGCGAAGTGCACCGGGCCACCCGCGTGAGGTGCAGATACGCAGGCAAAATTGCCGCGTCCCCCCGCGATACCGTAAGTCATCTTGAAACAGGTGTCGTTGCTACACGAAAAAAGCCCTGGCAGTACGCCGGGGCCTTTTTATACCACCAAGTTGAACTCAGCCGCCGTTACTGGCTAGCCAGGCGTCGATGGCGGGCAGTCGCTCCTTGCGCACCATCTGACGATACTTGATGCCGGCAATCACGGTATCTGCCGCCCGACGCGAACTTTTCGCAATATGGGCATCGGCATAGGCCTGGATCTTGTCGATCATCGCCGGATCATTCGAGCTGGCACCGATACCCGGGTAATAGCGACTGCTGGAGGTGGAATCGACCAGCTTGTCGATCTCCGCTCGATGCGCCATGGCAAACGTCCATGCCATCTCCGGATGCTCGTAGCCCACGCTGCGAATCATGCCGGCGCTGTTGGTGGCTCCCGGCTCATCGGTGATCGCCATGGCCAGCGCACGCTGGGCCAAGGCATCGTCCTTGGCGATGGCCAGCAGCTGATAGAGGCCATCCTTCACCAGTGCCGAGGTCTCTGCCGTGGCCATCGCATGCAGTTTGTCCCAGGTGGCTGCATCCGCATTGCGTGCCACCACGGCATAAATCGTCCGGCGCAAGGCCGTCGGCACGGCTGCGGGATCCGTTGCAGCTGCCGCCACCCGACGCTGCGCTTCCTTGATCACGTCGGTGTCGCCGAGATCGGCCAGCACGCCGATCATTTCGGTGCGCAGAATCGTGGTCGGATCACCCTCACCCGGCTTGGCTTCCCAACCGATCCGTGCGAACACCGGCTTGAGACGCTTGATCGCGAAGGCATCGAAGCGATCCTGACGCGCCTGATCACCATGGTAGTAAGCGTGCAGACCGGAGAACGTGCCGGCGATTTCCGCCCAGATCTGCGGATCAGCGTCCGCTTGCGCCTGCTGCGCCAGATCGAGATAGGTCGACGCCGGTTGCAGACCCGCCATGCCCAAGGCCCAGCTTTCGCCCATCAGGCCCAGCTGATCGATCGGTGCCAACTTGTTGAACTCGCCCTTGATGGCAGCGAACTCAGCCGGCGTGTACAGCGTGCGGTAATAGCCGCTCTGCCCGGCATTGACCAACACGGGACCACAACCTGACACGACCAGATTTGCCTTGCCATCCACCACGGTGCGCGCCTCGGCACCGCTGTCGATGCTCTTGGCGATGACCGGCACATGCCAGCGCAGCGGCGTCTTGTTCGGGCGATCCTTGGTGAACTCGCCCTGGGTCAGGGTCAAAGTAGTCTTGCCGTTGCTGCAGGCGGAAGAGGCCACGCGAATCAGCGGAATACCCGGCTGCAGCGTGAAGTCATGCGCGATCTGGGTCACCGGCTTGCCGGCGGCAGCCTGCACCGACTTCCACAGGTCGTCAGACACCGTGTTTCCGTACGCATGTGCCTTGATGTAGTTGCGCACGCCTTCACGCCACTTGTCCGGACCTACGTACACCTCGAGCATGTTGATCACCGACTGGCCCTTGGCGTAGGTGATCGTGTCGAAGGCCTGACTGGCCTGTTCGACGGTGTCCACGTGCTGCACCACCGGATGGGTGGTCGCCACCGCGTCGCGCGACATCGCCCCTTCGCGCGTGCCTACGTCATCCAGGCTGGTATGCCATTCCGGATGCAGCTTGTCGGTGGTACGTGCCTCCATCCACGAGGCAAAACCTTCGTTCAACCAGAGGTCGTCCCACCAGCGCATGGTGACCAGGTCGCCAAACCACTGGTGCGCCATTTCATGGGCTGCAGTGCTGAAGATGCGCTGCTTGTCGGACTCGGTCGAGATCGCCGGATCCATCAGCAGGGAATATTCGAAGGTGTAGATCGCGCCCCAGTTTTCCATTGCACTGAAGAACTGGCTGCTGCCCGGCGAGGCGATATTGTCCAGCTTGGGCAGCGGATACGGCACGCCGAAGTAATCGTTGTATTCGTGCAGGATGGCCTTGGCCGAATCCAGCGCGAATTTCGCCTGACCGGTTTTGCCCTTCTGCGTGATCACGCCGATCTCGGTGCCGTCGGACATCGTGGTGGCACGGTCGAAATCACCCAGGCTGAAGAACAGCAGGTAGGTGGACATCTTTGGCGACTGCTGGAACGTCACCTTGGTCATGCCGTTGCCAAGATCCTTCTTCGACGCCGCCGGCATGTTGTTCACTGCCATCTCGTCGCTGGGCACGGTCACGTCCAGCGTGAAGGTGGCCTTGTACGCCGGTTCATCCCATGACGGAATGAATCGGCGCGCATCGGAATTTTCGAACTGCGTGTACAGCGCACGCTTCTTGCCGGTAGCGGTGTCGTAGTCCATCGCAAACAGGCCGTTCGCCTGGGTACCGATCTTGCCCGTGTAGGTCATGGCCAGCTGGTACGGCCCGGGCGGCAAGCTGTGGTCGAACGTGAAGGTAGCGGTCTGCGCCTCGGCATCAATCGACACCTTGGGCTCACCCAAAGCCATCCGGTTCTTCAGCGAAGTCAGGCTGACCTTGGAGAAAGCCATGTCGATCGCATTGACCGTGATGCTGGTAGTCGGCTTCATGACTTCCAACGACACGGTGACCTTGCCATCGAAATTCATCGCCGCCGCATGCGGCGTGATCGACACGTCGTAGTGACTTGGCACCACCCCGCGCGGCAGCTGCGTGGTGGCCAGTTCGACCTTCGCCGCAACGGCGGGCGTTGCCGCCAGCGAAGTCATTGACGCGCCGGCCAGCGCCAGGGCAATTGCGGAAACCAGATATCTACGCATGACCATCCTTTTTTCATGTGGGATTGGCGCGCCACAAAGCACAGCGCGGCGAAAGGGCATTGAACGGACTGCAGCGAGACACATTCAACAGTGCACCCTCCCATGGTGACTTGGTCTGGGCCGTCCAGACATGGCCGGAAGTCATGCACGTCTGCACTCAAAGGCGAACCTGAAGCGAGCAATCCCACCCAACCGTTGATACGAGGCGCTGTCAACGCCTTGTCACCAGCCCCGTTATTTCCACCTGCACCAGTCAATCGAGCCGGGCATGTGGTTGCCGGCAAGAGCTGACTCAACGGAGAGATCCGTGACCGGCGGGTGCACCCGCCTGTGGAAGCCACGTCGCACCGAGAAAACGTTCGACTCCATCCATTCCACCTGAGAGGACACCACCATGAAGACAGCTTCCACCTTCCGCTTCGGCCTGATCGCACTGGCCGCCACCGCCGCGCTCGCCTGCGGTACCGCGATGGCTCAGTCGACCTCGGCGGCCAAAGTGCCTGGCCACGGCCGCGTCAACGAAGTGAACCAGCGCATCGACAACCAGCAGGCGCGTACCCAGGCCGGCCTTGCAAACGGCACCATCACCGGCAAGCAGGCCGCGCACGATGAATCGCGCGACGCCAACATCGCGCAGCGCGAAAGTGCCGACGAAGCCAAGCACAACGGCCACCTTACCAAGCGCGAAACCCACCGCCTGAACAAGGCTGAAAATCGCAACAGCCGAGCCATTCATCGCCAGCGCCACTGATCACTGCAGATGAAAAAGGCCCCGCAATGCGGGGCCTTTTTCTTTCACTCCGAGCCATCAGCGATCAGGCAAACGGATCGTCCAGGCTGATGGTGTCGTCGCGATCGGCACCGGTGGCGACCAGCGCCAGGCGGCAACCGGACAACTCTTCGACGGCGCGCAGATAGGCACGGGCGGCCGGCGGCAGCTTGTTCCAGTCGCGGATACCCGCGGTGGATTCTTCCCAGCCCGGGAATTCCAGATAGACCGGCTTGCACTCGTCCCAGCCATCGGCATCCAGCGGCGCCAGTTCGCGACGCTTGCCGCGGTATTCGTAAGCGATGCAAACCTTGATGGTGGGCAGACCATCGAGCACGTCGAGCTTGGTGATCGCCAGGCCATTGATGCCGTTGATCTGGGTGGCGCGCTTCAGCGCGACCAGATCGATCCAGCCGCAGCGACGCGGGCGGCCAGTGCTGGCACCGAACTCGTTGCCCTTCTTGCGCAGCAACTCACCCATCTCATCGTTTAGTTCGGTCGGGAACGGACCGCTACCTACGCGTGTTGCATAGGCCTTGCAGATACCCAGCACGTAGTCGATGTCGCGCGCGCCCACGCCGGTACCGGCCAGCGCGCCACCGATGGTGGTGTTGCTGGAGGTGACGTAGGGATAGGTGCCGTGGTCGATGTCGAGCAAGGCGCCCTGGGCGCCCTCATACAAGATGTTGCCACCTTCGGCACGCACGTCGTGCAGGATGGTGGCCACGTCATCGACCAGCGGACGGATGTATTCGCCCCAGGCCAGCGCGTCCTTGAGCACGGTGTCGTAGTCGACCGGCTCGACCTTAAGCCACTGGGTGAGGATGAAGTTGTGGTAGTCGACGGCGGTCTTGATCAGCGCCGGCAATTCGTGTGGATACATCAGGTCCGCCACGCGCACGCTGCGGCGGGCAACCTTGTCTTCATAGGCCGGGCCAATGCCACGACCGGTGGTGCCGATGGCCTTGCCGCCGGCGGCGATCTCGCGCGCCTTATCGACAGCGATGTGGTACGGCATGATCAGCGGCGTGGCCGGGCTGATCTTCAGACGCGAGCGCACTTCGACGCCGTTGGCCTCCAGTTCCGCGATCTCGTTGATCAGCGCTTCCGGCGACAGCACCACACCATTGCCGATCAGACACAGCGCGTCGTCGCGCAGGATGCCCGAGGGGATCAGGTGCAACACCGTTTTCTTGCCCTTGATCACCAGCGTGTGGCCGGCGTTGTGGCCGCCCTGGAAGCGCACCACGGCACTGACCCGCTCGGTCAGCAGGTCGACGATCTTGCCCTTGCCCTCGTCGCCCCACTGGGCACCAAGAATGACTACTGACTTACCCATGTTGCATTACTCCGGGAGGTTTCGATCAGGTTTGCGCGCCCACGTGAAGCTGCGGCGCTTATCAATGAAAAAACTGCAAAAGCACCAGTCCCAACACCATCGCGCCAGCGCCAAACAGTCGCAAGCTGCGCGGCGGCAGTTTCAGCGCTTCGCGCATCATCGCTTGCCAGCCCTGCGGTGCCGCGAACAGGAACAAGCCCTCGATCACCAGCATCAGGCACAAAGCCGCAATCAGCTGGTGCATCAGGTTCGACTCAGCGCTTGGGGCTGGACTGTTCGAAGTAACGCAGGAATTCGTCGTCCGGCTTCAGGATCATCACGCCCTTGCCGTCCTCGAACGAGTTGCGATACGCCGCCAGACTGCGATAGAAAGTGAAGAACTCCGGGTCCTTGCTGTAGGCCTGTGCGTAGATCGTGGCGGCCTGGGCATCACCGTCACCGCGCACCTTGGCCGCGTCACGCTGGGCATCGGCACGCAACACCTGGCCCTGACGATCGGCGTCCGCCTGAATCGTTTCGGCCGACTCCTGGCCGGTGAAGCGCAGCTCGTTGGCCAGCTGCAGACGCTCGGCGCGCATGCGCTTGTACACCGACTCGCTGACCTCGTTCGGCAGATCGATGCGCTTGATGCGCACGTCGACCACAGCGATACCGAGGTTCTTGCGGGCGGAAGCATCCGTCTGGGCACGCACGCGCTCGGTGATGTCCTTGCGCCCACCGGAAATCAGGTCGGGCAAGGTGCGCGCGTTGAACTCGAAGCGCAGCGCGTCCTTGACGATCGGCGTCAAACGCTGCGCTGCCTGCAGCTGGTCGCCACCCGTCGCGCGGTAGTAGGCCGCGTTGTCGGCCACGCGCCACTTCACGTAAAAGTCGACGTTGACGCTCTTTTTCTCGGAGGTGAAATAGCGTTCCGGCGCGGCGTCCAGCGACAGGATGCGCTTGTCGAAATTCATCACCTGCTGGATCACCGGCAACTTGAAATGCAGGCCGGGCTGGTAGTCGGTCTGCACGATGCGGCCGAATTGCAGCACCAACGCACTATGCCCTTCGCTGACCACGAACATGCTGTTCAGGCCGAGCAGAACCAGCACAAGCGCCAGAATGATGGAACCCATCTTCATCATGGCTGTGCTCCCTTGTTGCCGGCATCGCTGGCGTTTGGTGTCACCACAGCGGTGGTAGTCGCTGGCTCGGGGGATGGCGTCGGGCTGCCCTGCAGCGTCGGCAGATTGATGATGTTGCGACCACCGGAACCGTCGATCACCTTCGGGTTCTTGGCCATCACCTGCTCCATCGTTTCCAGCCACAAGCGCTTGCGGGTTACCTCTGGCGCAGCCTTGTATTGGGTCAACAGCAGGTCGAAGCGCGCCGCATCACCCTCGGCACGAGCGATGCGCTCCGCCTTGTAACCGGCAGCTTCAGCGGCAATGCGGGCGGCGTCACCACGCGCCACTGGCACCACTTTGCTGGCATACGCCAGGGCACCGTTCTCGATGCTTTGCTTGTCTTCGCGCGCATTGTTGACGTCGTCGAAGGCATCCTTCACTTCGTTCGGCGGCGCCACGTTCTGAAAGCTGACTTCGGTGACACGCAGGCCGGAATCGTACCCGTCCAGCGTCTTCTGCAAGGCTTCCTGTGCCTGCGCGACCAGGCTAGCGCCGGCCGCGGAGAGGATCTGATCCATATCGCTGCCGCCGATCACTCCGCGCACGGCAGCCTCGGCAGCCGCGCTGATGGTTCCATCGGGGTCGTTCAGGGAGAACAGATACTTGCGCGAATCGTCCACCTGATACTGCACGGTGAAGTCGATCGTGATGATGTTCTCATCCTTGGTCAGCATCGCCACCTTGTCGGTGACCGAGCGTATGCGCGTGGCTTCGACCTTGTTCACCGACTCGATTGGCTGCGGCAGCTTGAAGTGAAAACCCGGTGACAGCGTGCGCGAGTACTGGCCAAAACGCAGCACCACACCCTGCTGGCGTGCACCGATGATGGTGTAGCTGCTGAACAGCAGGCCGACCACCAGCAGAACCACAATGCCAGTAAGGATGCTGCCCGGACCCTGGCCCATCTTGCCAACATGCTTTCTGGCTTTGTTCAGCAGGTCGTCCACGGGCGACTTGCCGCCCTGGCGATTCCTGTTCCACGGATCTTTTTGCCCGTTGTTGCCGGGTTCATTCCATGCCACGAGTCAGTCTCCTTTGGGGATGTCCGGAGGCCGGCAACCACGGCCGAAACGCGTGTTGAACCGGGTTACACATGAGATTCAGCCAAGACTGTCGATATCCTGCGTTCGCCGCCTCTCGCAGCCACGCAAACAGGGCCAATTCTATCAGAGCGTGACTGTTGTCGCGTACCACGCCGCAATGTCATTCCGCCACAGCCAACAGTTCGCGTAACAGCTGCGCCTCGTTGGCATCGCCACCGCTGAGCGGGGCAATCACGCTGCGTGGCGCATCGATGAGAAGCTGCCAGCCGTGCTCGTCGATCGTCTCGCTGCTGATCGCACCGGCAGCCTTGAGCCGGGCATGCAAACGCCCCGCTGACAGCGGCAGGTGCAGCGGCGCCTGCACCCGATCGCCACCGAGCAATTCACCCAGCGCCTGACGCAGCAGCTCCAAGCCAACTCCCGTGCCCGCCGACAGCCACACGCGTACCGGCTTGCCAGTGCCATCACGCTCAATGCGCGGCTCGGCCCCGGCCAGGTCGATCTTGTTCATCACATGCAACTGGGGAACGTCGCCTGCGTCGATTTCCTCCAGCACCTTGTCGACCACGCCGTGCAGTCGCTCGCGCTCTTCGTCGGCTGCATCGCTGACATGCAGCAGCAGGTCGGCATCACGCGCTTCGGCGAGGGTGGCGCGGAAGGCCGCGACCAGGTCATGCGGCAGCTCGCGGATGAAACCGACCGTGTCAGCGATCACTGCCGGTCCGCAACTGAGATTTTCCAGCTTGCGTACGGTGGGATCGAGGGTGGCGAACAGCAGGTCGGCGGCATAGACATCGCCCGTCGTGAGCGCATTGAACAAGGTCGACTTGCCGGCATTGGTATAGCCGACGAGGGCCACCCGCGGCACCGTGTTGCGCAGTCGCGAACGGCGTTGTTGGCCGCGCTGAACCTGCACTTTTTCCAGCCGCTTGGTGAGCTGCTTGACGCGCTCGCCCAGCAGGCGGCGGTCCGTTTCCAGCTGGGTTTCGCCCGGGCCGCGGTTGCCGATGGCGCCGCCACGCTGGGCATCGAGATGGGTCCAGCCACGCACCAACCGGGTGGCCAGATGCTTGAGCTGGGCCAGCTCCACTTCCAGCTTGCCTTCATGGGAGCGCGCGCGCTGGGCGAAGATGTCCAGGATCAGGCCGGCGCGATCGACCACGCGCACGCCCAGATGCTTCTCCAGGTTGCGTTCCTGCACCGGAGTCAACAGGTGGTCAACCAGCACCAGATCAGCCTCAAGCGCACGCGCCGCCTCGGCGACCTCGTTGGCCTTGCCGCTGCCGATGTAATAACGCGGGTTGGGATCTTCGACGCGGGCGTTGATCACGCCAAGCACCTCGGCCCCGGCGGACTTCACCAGCTCGGCGAATTCCTCCGCACGGCGCAACGAGTCGCCCTCGCCACGCGAATGCGGCAGGACGAGGACGGCGCGATCGCCTCTCTTTTGACGGTCAAACACGATTGGGCATGATCCTTCAGGAGCAAACCTCTGTCATGCGGGCTGGACCGCCCCGAATCAAGCGTGGGTGTCGTCTGCTGCCGAGGTATCGGCCGGATCATGACCCTCGTGCCCATCGTGGCCGTTGCCGATACGCACGTTGCGACTCGGTACCACGGTCGAAATCGCATGTTTGTAGACCATCTGGCTGACCTGATTGCGCAGCAGCACCACAAACTGATCGAACGATTCAACGGTTCCCTGCAACTTGATCCCATTGACCAGGTAGATGGCTACCGGCACTCGCTCACGCCGCAACGCATTCAAAAATGGATCTTGCAATGACTGCCCCTTGGACATTTCTTGTTCTCCCCTTGCCACGAACAGATCGGAGAAAAAACGCGAATGGCGCCCCGACCCAACATCGTTCGATGTTAGCTGCTTTCAAATGCTTGATGAAAGAAGATTTTTGCACCCGGCAAGGGCAGTACGTCACGCTTGCACGCTTGCCGCGCCCGATTCGCGCACAAACAACTCCACCGCGCTGCAGGCCTGCGTCAGCAAGCCCGCCTGATCCGGCTCGAACAAGCGTGCACCATGGTCACTGCGCAGCCAGGTGATCTGGCGCTTGGCCAGCTGCCGGGTGGCAAAGATGGCCCGGTCACGGAATTCTGTCGCGCTGGTGTGGCCGTCCAGATGCTCCCATGCCTGACGGTAGCCCACGGCACGGATGGCCGGCAGGTCCGCATTCAAGTCGCCGCGTTTGCGCAACACACCCACCTCGTCAAGAAAGCCATCCGCCAGCATGAGATCGAAGCGCCCGGCGATGCGCGCATGCAGCTGGTGCCGGTCGGCAGGAAGCAAGGCCAATTTCAGCACTCGCCACGGGAATGGAGCGCTCCTGCCGGCACCCTGCAATTCAGACAGCGGACGGCCAGTCAATTCGAATACTTCCAGCGCCCGTTGCAGCCGCTGTGTGTCATTACTGTCGATGCGGCGCGCGGCAACGGGGTCCACTTGTGCCAAGCGCGCGTGCATCGCCGGCCAGCCCGATTGCAGTGCTTCGGCACCCAGTCGCGCCCGCGTGGCCGGGTCGGCTTCGGGCAAGTCGGACAAGCCCTGCTGCAACGCCCGGAAGTACAGCCCGGTGCCACCCACCAGCAAGGGCACCCTGCCCTGAGCACTGATCCGCTCCATCACGGGCACGGCATCGGCACAAAAGTCAGCGGCAGAATAAGGTTGAGCCGGATCGCGGATATCCACCAGCGCGTGTGGATAACGCGCCAACGTCGCCGTGTCAGGCTTCGCCGTGCCGATATCCATGCCACGGTAAACCAGCGCCGAATCGACGCTGATCAAGTCCAGCGGGAATCGTTCGCTTAACTCGCAGGCCAGCGCCGTCTTGCCCGAGGCGGTGGGGCCCATCAGAAAGATGGCAAGGGGACGATGATCGACAGGCATGCGCCCATTGTAGGTGTCGACGCAGAGGATACCGAGAGTTTTCCATGACCCCGAGTCCGACGATCAAGCCACTGAGCGAACTTCCCGAACCACAGACGCAACGAAGGCCTGCGTCGAGGACGCAGGCCTTGCCGGCCATCCTTGTCCCGGCTTACTTTGCCGGCACGCCCATTTCCTTCAACAGATTGTCGGCATGGTCGAGGTGATGCATCACCCACAACATGTAGCGCACATCGACCTGGATCGAGCGGTTCAACTCCGGGTTGAACAGCCAGTCACCGCTGACCGACTCCCAATTGCCGTCGAACGCCAGGCCAACCAACTGTCCGTTGGCGTCCATCGCCGGCGAACCGGAGTTGCCGCCGGTGATGTCCAGATCGGCCAGGAAGTTCACCGGCAAGATGCCCAGCTTCGGTGAGGCGTAGCTGTCGAATGCTTTCGCCTTGATCGCGGCGATCTCGGCCTTCGGCGCGTTGAACGGCTCGACGCCGGTGTTCTTTTCGACGATGCCCTGCGCGGTGGTGAACGCTGCGTAGCTGACGCCATCGCGCGGTGCCACGCCCTGTACGTTGCCGAAGGTGACCCGCAACGAGCTGTTCGCATCCGGATAGACCGGCAGCTTCTGCGAATCCTTCCAGGCAATCATCGCCTGCATATAGCGCGGGCGCAGCTTGCTCATTTCACCGTCACGGGCATCGGCGGCATCTTCCAGGGTCTTCAGTTGTGGCTGCACTGCACGAGCCAGCTTGAGCATGCTGTCGCTGCTGGCGTCGATGGCTTTGCTGTCGGCGGCAAACCACTTCATGCGCTGGTCCACATGGTCCAGCGTGCTGCCGGCATACAGCGCGGCGACCTTGGCCGTCAGTTGCGCCTTGGTATTCGCACCGGCCAGCCATGCGTCCAGCGCCGGCAGACGTTCTGCTTGCGGCAGGGCCACGTAACGCGTGAGGCCGTAGACCATCAGCTGCTGGTCAACTTTTGCATCGAAACGGCGATCCATCTGCTTCAGTCCGCCTTCGATGCGTACCCAGTCACGCTCCTGATAACCGGCATCGCGTGCCAGATCGGCCTTGGGGCGTTCCTTGGCCAGCTGGGTCAGGCGCACGGCCGTACTCAGCAACTGGGCGCGCGTGACCAGACCGACGGCAAGGTCGCGATCACGATGAGCCTGATTGTCGGCGATCTGCTGACGCAGCGTGTTGATGTCTGCAGCCAGTGCGGCATTCTCCGCTCCACCCTGCTGCTTCAGCCAGGACTCCAATCGCGTTTCCTGCGCACGCTTCACCTCGACCGCCTCAGCGCGATGCAGACCTTCGAGCTGGCCCCCGAAGTTCTTCAGATAATTATTGAGACCCGCGACCATGCTGGCGTATTTCACCGCCACGTCGGGGTTGACCTTGCCCGCCGTGTTGATGATGTTCAGCGTGTCTTCGTAGACCTTGATCTGGGTCGGGTAGGTCCAGTCGATCGCGCTTTGCACTTCCTCGGCGAGGCGATAGCGATTGGTGCGGCCCGGATAGCCCACCACCATCACGTAGTCGCCCTGCTCCACGCCGAGCGGATTGACCTTGAGCACATGTTTCGGCTGGTACGGCACGTTGTCCTTCGAATACGCCGCCGACTTGCCATCCTTGGAGACGTAGGCACGGTAATAGCCGAAGTCGCCGGTGTGGCGTGGCCACATCCAGTTGTCGACATCACCGCCGAACTTGCCGATGGAGTCCGCTGGCGCGTAGACCAGGCGCACATCCTTGATTTCCAGTTGCTTGATCAACTGATAGCTGTAACCGCCATGGAAGCTGTACACACCACAGCGGTAGCCGTCGCTTTCGCACGCCTTCACCTGTTCCTTGATCGCCAGCTCGATCGCCTTGTAGCGATCGGCACCGGTCATGCCATCGCTCAGCTTCGCGTTGATGTCGTTGCTGACATCACGAATTTCTTCGGTGACGTAAATCCGCTGGGACGGCCCGGCGGACAGCTCCTCAGCGCGCGTCTTCGCCAGGAAGCCCTTCTCGATCAGGTTGTTTGCGGGCGTGGAGTTCAACTGCAAGGCGCCGTAAACGCAATGATGATTGCTCACCACCAGACCGTCCGGTGAAACGAAGGACGCGGTGCAGCCGCCAAGGCTGACGATCGCACCCATCGGATAAGCCGCAAGGTCGGTCAGCGCTTTCGGGTCCAGCTTCAGACCATGGTGCTGCAAGGTGGCGGCAATACCCGGAAGCTGGGCGGGCTGCCACATGCCTTCGACAGCATCGGCGGACGAGATCAAGCCGAGGGATACGGCAGCAGCAAGCAATAGACGACGCAAGACATTCTCCTGGGAAATTCCCGCCCGAAGTGGCGGAAGGTGATGGCGTAATATCTTGCGATATATGACCGAATCGAGCGCTTTCGGCATATGCCGCAAGTCATGCATGCGTTCTGCAGACCTCGCCACGGAGAGACCCGCGACAATCTGCGCCATCACTTCAGCCCCGTTCCGCTGACGCCAGCAAGAAATCTGCTGCGTTCTATAATCAACGTTTCCCTGCCCGTTCCGCGGGCCCACCAATGGATTCCCCATGTCGCAGACGATGAAAGCACTGGTCAAGCGCAAGCCCGAACAGGGCATCTGGATGGAAGAAGTGCCGATGCCCGTGGTCGGCCCCAACGAAGTGCTGATCAAGATCGAAAAAACCGCGATCTGCGGCACCGACCTGCACATCTACAAGTGGGACGAGTGGAGCCAGCGCACGATCAAGCCAGGCCTCACCATCGGCCATGAATTCGTCGGACGTATCGTGGAAATCGGCCCAGGCGTGACCGGTTACAACATCGGCGATCGCGTCTCGGCCGAAGGCCACATCGTGTGCGGTCACTGTCGCAACTGCCGCGGCGGTCGCCAGCATCTGTGCCCGAACACCATCGGCATCGGCGTGAACCGTAATGGCGCCTTCGCCGAATACATGAGCATGCCGGCGTCGAATCTATGGCCGATTCCCGACCAGATCCCGTCCGAGCTGGCGGCGTTCTTCGATCCCTACGGCAACGCCGCGCACTGCGCGCTGGAATTCAACGTGATCGGCGAGGACGTGCTGATCACCGGCGCCGGACCCATCGGCATCATTGCGGCCGGCATCTGCAAACACATCGGCGCCCGCAACGTGGTGGTCACCGACGTCAATGATTTCCGCCTGAAACTGGCCGCCGACATGGGCGCCACCCGCGTGGTCAACGTCACCAACCAGTCGCTCAAGGACGTGATGAAGGACCTGCACATGGAAGGCTTCGACGTGGGCCTGGAGATGAGCGGAAACCCGCGTGCGTTCGGTGACATGCTCGACTGCATGTACCACGGCGGCAAGGTCGCCATGCTCGGCATCATGCCGCGCGGTGCGGGCATCGACTGGGACAAGGTGATCTTCAAGGGCCTTACCCTGCAAGGCATCTACGGCCGGAAGATGTACGAGACCTGGTACAAGATGACGCAAATGGTGCTGACCGGCTTCCCGCTGCAAAAAGTGCTGACCCACCAGATCCACATCGACGACTTCCAGAAAGGTTTCGACCTGATGGACGCCGGCGTCTGCGGCAAAGTCGTCTGCTCCTGGAATTGACATGACCTATACCGCGAAAGACCGTTACACCGCCGAGCTGGCATCCATCCGTGAGCAAGGACTGTTCAAGGCCGAGCGCATCATCACCTCGCCGCAGTCCGCCGAGATCGAGCTGGAAGGCGGCCGCAAGGTACTGAACTTCTGCGCCAACAATTACCTGGGACTGGCCGACCATCCCGAAGTGATTGCCGCGGCCAAGAACGCGCTGGACACGCACGGCTTCGGCATGGCCAGCGTGCGCTTCATCTGCGGCACCCAGGATCTGCACAAGCAGCTCGAAGCGAAGATCGCCGAGTTCTTCGGCACCGAGGACACCATCCTCTATGCGGCCTGCTTCGATGCCAATGGCGGCCTGTTCGAGCCGTTGCTGGGCGAAGAAGACGCGGTGATTTCCGATGCACTGAATCATGCATCGATCATCGACGGCATCCGCCTGTGCAAGGCCAAACGCTTCCGTTACGCGAATAGCGACGTGGCCGATCTGGAAGCCCAGCTCAAAGCCGCCGATACGGCCGGTGCGCGCACCAAGCTGATCACCACCGACGGCTCGTTTTCGATGGACGGCTTCATCGCCAAGCTCGATCAAATCACCGCACTGGCCGCGAAATACGGCGCGATGGTGCACATCGACGAATGTCATTGCACCGGCTTCCTCGGCGACACCGGTCGCGGCGCCGCCGAGGTCAACGGCGTGATGGACAAGATCGACATCTTCACCGGCACGCTCGGCAAGGCACTCGGTGGCGCCTTGGGCGGTTTCACCACTGGCCGCAAGGAAGTCATCGAACTGCTGCGGCAGCGCTCACGCCCCTATCTGTTCTCCAACTCCTTGCCGCCGCATGTGGTTGCTGCAGGCATCAAGGTATTCGACATGCTGGCCAGTGCCGGCGATCTGCGTAACCAGCTCAAGGAAAACACGCGCTACTTCCGCGAACAGATGACTGCCGCCGGTTTCGACATCAAGCCGGGCGTGCATCCGATCGTGCCGGTGATGATTTACGACGCGCCGAAAGCGCAGGCGATGGCCACTGCCCTGCTCGAAGAAGGCATCTACGTCACCGGTTTCTTCTTTCCGGTAGTGCCGCAGGGTCAGGCGCGCATTCGCACGCAAATGAGTGCAGCACATACCCGCGAACATCTTGACCAGGCGATTGCCGCGTTTACCAAGGTCGGGCGCAAGCTGGGTGTGATCGGAAGCTGAGGGGCGGCCGAGAATACCCGGCGCATCGGAGCAGGAGCAGCGCCCGCGAGCGGGCCCCTAGGGACGAGGCATGGTAAGGGAACGCACTTCGTCCTCATCGAGTCGGCGCCACTGACCCTTGCCCAGCCGCCCCAATGGCAAGGGCCCGATGGCTACGCGGATCAGGCGCAACACGTCAAATCCCAGAGCAGCAAGCAACCGGCGGATATGCCGGTTGCGTCCCTCGTCCAGCACCACTTCCAGCCAGGCATTTTTCTCGCCTGCACGCAGCAAGGTGGCGCGTTGCGCTTTGAGCCAATCGCCAGCATCCTCGATACCAGCGAGCATCGCCGCCAGCACGACTGCATCAGGCAGTCCAGCCACCTGCACGTGATAAGTCTTGTCCAGGTGAGTCGCCGGATCGGTGATACCAGCCGCCCACGTGGTGTCGTTGCTCAACAACAGCAATCCTTCGCTGGCTTTGTCCAGCCGACCTACCGGGCCAAGCCAGGGCAGCCCGGCCTCTGCCAGTGCGGTATAGACCGTTGCGCGACCGTGTTCGTCGGCGGCACTGACCACGATGCCCCGTGGCTTGTTGAAAACGACGTAAACACTTTCGGTTCGCTTGACCGGCTGTCCATCGACGGCGAGCTGGTGCAGCGAAATCAGGGTTGGGTGATAGGGATCGCGAACCACTCGTCCATCAACACTGACCCGACCATCCCGAACCCACTGCTCAGCTTGGCTGCGCGAACAAGTACCGAGCTTGGACAGAACCCGAGCCAAACCATGCCGTGCCGGCTGGGTGGAAGTCGTGGGGGTTGTGCGACGGATGGATGGAGGACGAGGCATCGCGCTAGCGTAAAGGGTTGAGCCCTGCCGCCACAACGAAATACCTTTCCGCATTGGCACAAGGCAAAAAAAACCCGGCCGAAGCCGGGTTTTTTTATTTACTTCGACTACCGCGGAACGATTACTGCTGAACCTGCAGTTCCGTACGACGGTTCTGCGCGCGACCTGCGTCGGTAGCATTGTCGCCGATCGGGTTGGTTTCACCGTGACCGATCGGACCTTCCAGACGGCTGGCATCGATGCCATGGCTGGTCAGGTAGTTGTAGACGATCGACGCACGACGCTCGGACAGGCTCTGGTTGTATTCGTCAGAGCCCTTCGAGTCGGTGTAACCGGCAACCGTCACCTTCACCTGCGGGTAGCGCTGCAGGGTGTCGATGGCCTGCTTAAGCACGGCGATCGAATCGGCGCTCGGCTCGGCCAGCGACTTGGAGATGTCCGTCTCACCCTTCTTCGGGCGGTCGTACTTGAAGTTGACGCCACGCAGGTCGATCACGACCTTCTGCGCGCAACCGTCCGGTCCGACGATCGTACCAGCGGCCGTAGCCGGGCACTTGTCTTCGCAGTCATTCACGCCATCCTTGTCGCTGTCCATCGTCGAGCAATCAGCCGGCGGCGGGGTTTCAACGACCGGAGCAACCGCGGCAGCAGCCGGAGCACCGAAACGCGAGACGATGCTGAAGCCGAGGAACCAGTCACCGTAGCCGTCCTTAGCCGGCTGGCTCTTGTTGTCCCAGTCATAGCGATAGCCAGCTTCGACGCGGAAGTCAGAACTGTCATCGATGGTCTTGGACAAGCCGCCACCCAGTTCGGCAGCCGGCGACCAGCCGTTGCCATGAATACCGTGATGGTTGCTGCCCATCACGCCGGCCAGCAGGTACGGACGCCATGCGTTCCAGTCACCCGCATAGAAGCGCACAGCGGCGCCGACGTTGTTGTTCGACCAGCTGCCACCACCATCAGCTTTGCGGCTGGTGTGGTCCCAGAACAGATCGACCGAGGTGTTCGACGAAATGTAACGACCAACACCCAGACCGAAATAGAACTGACGGCTGTTGGTGTTGCGATCGGTATCGTTGTAGTAGCCGCCCACGGTGGGAGCGATGTACCAGCGACCATCATAGGACGGAGCGGTCATCGACCCAGCAGTGTCGGCCGGAGCAGCCGCGTCCTGTGCATGAACGGCACCTACGCCGCCCAGGGCCAGCGCAATCAGAAAATACAAGCCCGTACGTTTCATCAGGTGTCTCCTCAATTATTTGATTTTCGCGTCCGTTCAATTCCAACCGGAGTCGCGTATGGAACTGAACTACGTCACTCAGAGCCCATTTAGCCCCTGCTTGGCGTTTATGCGACAAGCGGCTGAGATTGTAGCAAAAATGTTAAGTGGTTCTCGGATTAATAACCTTTACCGCGATTTTCGGTGAGGTTTCATTCAGGAACACCGTTTTCTTGAGCTTTTCGAATGAACTACTCGGCAAATTCAACGGCAAACCAGCGGCACGGACGAAATGGACGGTGTTCACTGCGTCCGAGCCCGCCTTAAGGTCTCACTCACATCGTCTTTACAGTGTGAAGAGGCCGAGGAACTGATGTAACGGCATCGCGTCCAACTGCGCCGGGTCTTTGGTCGCTGCCATGATGGCCTTGACCTTGTGCGCCGGCAGGTGTCCGCGCATGGCCGCTTCGAATTTCTGCAGCAACACCGGAATGCCTTCGGCACGGCGCTTGCGATGGCCGATCGGGAAATCAATGGAGACCTTGTCCGTGCTGCTGCCGTCCTTGAAGAAAACCTGCACGGAATTGCCGATATAGCGCTTGGCGGGATCGAAATAATCACGAGTGAACTGCGGATTTTCAACCACCGTCATCTTCTCGCGCAGCGCGTCGATGCGCGGATCAGCCGCCACGTCATCGTTGTAGTCATCCGCCACCAGGCGACCGAAGATCAGCGGCACCGCCACCATGTACTGGATGCAATGGTCGCGATCGGCGTAATTCGCCAACGGGCCGGTCTTGTCGATGATGCGGCAACCGGCTTCCTGGGTCTCGATGGCGATGCGCTCGATCTGGTCGAGCTTGCCGGCAACCTGAGCATGCAGCTGCATGGCGCATTCCACCGCCGTCTGCGCATGGAATTCTGCCGGGAAGCTGATCTTCAACAACACGTTTTCCATCACGTAGCTGCCGAACGGGCGCTCGAACTCAAACGGCTTGCCACCGAAGGCAACGTCATAGAAGCCCCAGGTCTTGGCGCTCAACGCAGAGGGATAACCCACCACGCCGCGGTAGACCGCGTTGATTGCGTGAGTCACCGCACGCCGGCAGGCATCACCCGCCGCCCAGCTCTTGCGCGGGCCGGTGTTTGGCGCATGACGGTAGGTTCGCAGCGCGCCGTTGTCGATCCAACTGTGCGACACAGCCGTGGTGATCTGCTCCTTGTCACCCCCCAGCATGGCGGTAGCCACGGCGGTAGACGCCAGCCGCACCAGAATCACGTGATCCTGCCCAACGCGATTGAAGCTGTTCAATAGCGCGTAGCAGCCCTGGATTTCGTGAGCCTTGATCGCATAACCCAGCACGTCGCGCACGGTCAGCGGCTGGCCACCCTCACGCTCCGCCTTGCGGCTCAAATAGTCACCCACCGCAAGAATGCTGCCCAGGTTGTCCGAAGGATGGCCCCACTCGGCAGCCAGCCAAGTGTCATTGAAGTCGAGCCAGCGAATTTGTGTGCCGATGGCGAACGCGGCCTGCACCGGGTCCAGCTCATGGCTGGTACCTGGCACGCGGGCACCACCCGGCAGGGTGGCACCTGGCACCAGCGGCCCCAGATGCTTGACGCATTCAGGGAACTTCATCGCCAGCATCGAGGTACCCAGTGAATCCAGCAACATGTAGCGCGCAGTATCGTAGGCCTCGCGGGAATCGACCTTGTAATCCACCACATAGTTGGCGATATCAACCAACGGCTGATCGGGATCGGGACGGACGGCGGAACGGATGTCGTGTGCGCTCATGGTCATTCTCGCTGGATAAAACCGCGATTTTAACCTTTCACGCTGGTAAGCGTCAGTGGGGCTTGCGCGCGTCGAGCACCTGCGTTCGTATATACCAGTCACGCAGAGCCACGCCGGCCGCAACCTTGCGAAGTACCGGCGCTTCGGCCGCTGGCACCGGTTCGCCCTGGGCCGCAATGCGGGTATAGGGCACCGTCCACGGATGCCACTGGGGATGGCCCAGCCCGAACGCCACACCTTGCGGGAGGTAGACACGCTGGAACATCGCCAGACCATGATCATCGGCCGTCGGTGGCCCGAACAAGTTCACACCGGTATTGAAATAGCGTCCGCCCGGAATGGCCAGGTTGACCAAGGTGGGCAGCATGTCCTCATGCCCGGCAAAGCGCGCAGTATCGACATGCTCTGGTCGCAATGCCGGCGGCAACCGGAAGAAACCCACCACCCTGTCGACATCCGGCTGTTCCGCCGGTAGCGCGTAACGATAGTGGTCACGCAAGTTGTGGTCCCCCGCCCCCGCAACGATGGTGTCTGCTGCCAACGGACTCGCCTCGATGCCATCGAGAAACGCTCCAAACTGATCGGCCTGATACTGATACGTGGTCAGGATTCGACGACGCAATGCCATGTCGGGGTTGCCTCGCGTACCCAGTAGCGCCGGGTTGATTGGCAACTTCGCGTGAGGTGTGTCCAGTGTGTAAGGCGGATGATTCGTCGTCGTCAGAACGAACAGGAAGACCGGCACGTGCTGCGCTTCCGCCTTGTCCAGGATGTCGCGCGCAAAGCGGAACAGGTACTCGTCGTAAACGCCCCATGCGCTGCTGCCGGCCTGAGGGTAACGCGCTCGTATGTCGGCCTGATCGTAGATTTCTTCAAAACCCTGCCGCTTGAACACCTTGCCGATATTGCGCCAGTCGGCGCCACCGCCATAAACAAACACTGTGCGATAGCCGGCTTGCCGAAACGGAATGGCAGCAGACGTGGACAGCGCGATCCGGCCTGCATTACCCAACGTCAGCGGCGTGATCGACGAACCCAGCAGCAGGTTTTCCAGCTCCGGATGCGTGCCGTTCTGGCCGGTGATGAAATTGGTGAACAGGTAATCGTGCGCCAGATGCGGTCGCAGTCGCCCGAGCATGTCGTTGTCCGGACCGTCCACGTGCAGTACGTCGAATCCGAATGACTCCAGCAAGGCCAGCACCACGTTCGGCCTTGTTCCCGATGCCGCACCCGGCACTGTAGCGAATAACTGGCTGGCAATCTGATCGTCGCCGCCACCAGCCAGACCGAGAGCGGCAGCTGCATCCTTCGGACTGCGAAAACCCAACTCATGCAGGCGTATCTGCGGGTCACTGCCAATATCAATTTCGCGCTCACGCACCCTCACCGCCTTGTACAGCGTCAGGGGCGCATTCAAAACCAGTTGGTTATCGAACGGATCAGGCGAAAACACCACGTCCTGACGAATCAACGGAAACGTGCCCAGGCTGCCGCGCGTGATCAACGCCAGCAACAGCAACTGCCCGACGATCAGCAGCACCCGCGCCCAAGGCGATGTCACAGAAAGGCGACCCGTGATCCATCGCGTGCCACGCTTGAATATCCAGTACAGAAGCACTGCGGAAAGCAGCAGCCCCAGCAGCCCCCACATCACCGGATACGCGTGCCAGATCGTCACCGCTACCGCCGAGGTATCGTCCTCGAACAAGCCGAATACCACCGGGTCAAAGCGCGAGTGGTAGAAGCCGTAGTAATAGAACTCGCAGGCGGACAGCAGCCCGAACAACAGCAGCAACACCAGCAGCAGGACGCTCCCCACTTTTGCCACCGCGCCACGCACTCGCGCAGGCAGGAGCAGCAAGGGCAAGCTGAATACCAGCACGACACAAGCCCAGCCCCCCGCCACGGCAGCGTCGTAACGCGCGCCACGGGCCAGTTCCGGCAGCAACACCGACCAGCCCGGCAAACGCGCCGCTCCCGCGTAACCGAACCACATGGCCACGCGCGCGATTCCCAGAACCACCAGCGACAAGCCGATAAACGTCCATATCCGGGCAAAAATTCCCATCAAAACGGAGAAAACACTGGCCGAAGAACGGGTCGAAAACGTTGGGAGACTATTCATGCGACGCAATTGCATCAGTACCCTCCCATCCTGTCCAGCGTCTTCACCACGAGTGGCGCAACCCAGACCCTTGTCCGATCGTCATGACTGCGCTTGACGCACCATGCCGCGAACCGCAGAATCGACGCTGCAACACCATCCCAAAAGGGAGTAGTTCACGCGGCAGTTCTTCTGCCCGGTGTGACGATCGTCAACACGAGCGAGGCTTCGCTCCGGTCGTCCAGCAGTCATCCTGCGAACGAGACTTTTGCGGTAGTTACGGGCCGCGCGCGTCCGTGGCTGCTGCATTGTCCGACGCGCAAGGAATGTCCGATGGATTTCACGTCTCCCAACTTTCTCTCCGGCCTGCTGGCCATCATCCTGCTCGACCTCGTGCTGGCCGGCGACAATGCCATCGTGATTGCGATGGCCGCCAGTCGGTTGCCAAAAGAACTGCAGAAGAAGGCCATTTTCTGGGGCACGTTCGGTGCCATCGCGATCCGCTTTGCACTGACCGCGGTTGTCGTCTACCTGTTGGAAATTCCCGGCTTGATGCTGGCCGGCGGCTTGCTGCTACTCCCGATCGGCTGGAAATTACTGAACCAGGGCGACGAACACGGCCCGCACATCAAGGCCGGCAACACGTTCTGGGGAGCATTGCGCACGATTATCGCCGCCGATGCGCTGATGGGTCTGGACAACGTGCTGGCCATCGCCGGCGCGTCCAAGGGTCACCTGTTGCTGATCATCCTGGGGCTGTTGATCAGCGTGCCGCTGGTGGTATGGGGCTCGACGTTGATCCTGAAATTGATCGATCGCTATCCCATCATCATGTATATCGGCGCCGCAGCCATCGCGATCACTGCCGGCCGCATGATCAGTCATGACCACCTGGTCAGCGCGTGGTTCGACGCGCACTTCTGGGCTCCCTACGCACTGGATGCACTCGCTGTGGCAGGTATCTGCGGTGGCGCTTGGCTTGTCCATCGGCGCAAGAGTCGTGCCGGACAGTAAGCCGCTGGCATCCGATGAATCCGGAGCGTTTCTCCGGATTCATCATTGCCGGACTCAGCGCTTGTCGATCGGCACGTAGGCCTGATCTTCCGGCCCGGTGTAGTTGGCGCTGGGACGAATGATCTTGCCGTCCTGACGCTGCTCAATCACGTGCGCACTCCAGCCGGAGGTGCGCGCGATCACGAACAGCGGCGTGAACATTGCGGTGGGCACGCCCATCATGTGGTACGCGCTGGCCGAGAACCAGTCCAGGTTCGGGAACATCTTCTTGACTTCTCCCATCACCTTCTCGATACGCTCGGAAACATCGAACAAGTTCGGATTGCCGCCGTCGGTGCACAGCTTGCGCGATACTTCCTTGATGATCTCGTTGCGCGGGTCGGACACCGTATAGACGGGGTGGCCGAACCCAATGATGATTTCCTTGCGCTCGACGCGGGCACGAATGTCGCTCTCGGCATCATTGGCGTTGCGATAGCGCGCGATGATTTCCATCGCCACTTCGTTCGCACCACCGTGCTTCGGTCCGCGCAGCGCGCCGATGGCGCCGGTGATCGCCGAGTACATGTCCGAGCCGGTGCCGGCGATGACACGGGCGCTGAAGGTTGAAGCGTTGAACTCGTGCTCGGCATACAACACCAGCGACTTGTCCAGTGCGTGCGCGTGCAGGTCACTGGGCTTGTGACCGTGCAGCAAGTGCAGAAAGTGCCCGGCAATCGAGTCGTCCTCGGTTTCGGTCTCGACGCGTTTGCCGTTGTGGCTGAAGTGGTACCAATACAACAGCATGGAGCCGAAACTGGCCATCAGGCGATCGGCAATATCTCGCGCGCCGGTGACATTGTGATCGTCCTTTTCCGGCAACACGGTACCTAGCACTGAACAGCCAGTGCGCAGCACGTCCATCGGGTGGGTGGCAGCGGGAAGCAGTTCCATCGCAGCCTTGACCGGCGCCGGCAAGCCGCGAAGGCGCTTCAGCTTGGCTTTGTAATTCTGCAGTTCGGTCCAGTTCGGCAGCATGCCGTGCACCAGCAGATAGGCTACTTCCTCGAAACAGCCCTTGGCGGCCAGGTCATGGATGTCGTAACCGCGATAGTGCAGATCGTTGCCGCTGCGGCCGACCGTACACAGCGCGGTATTGCCTGCGGCCACACCGGACAAGGCAACGGATTTCTTGGCCTTGGGAAGGGTTTGTTCGCTCATCGGAATCTCCAGGGTGCGGAATGGTGCTTTCTATTTCCGGAGGAGCACGCTTGCGGGCTCCTGCGAATTGCGGTCAGCCTTTGTGTGAAAACAGCGCGTCCAGCTTGTCCTCGTAGGTGTGATAACCAAGGAAGTCATACAACTCTTCGCGCGTCTGCAAGGTGTCGATGATATTTTTCTGGGTGCCTTCGCGACGCACGGTTTCGTAGAAGTTGAGCGCAGCCTTGTTCATCGCGCGATAGGCACCGCAGCAGTACAGCGCAATGTCCACGCCGGCGTCGCGCAGATCATCGGTGGTGAAAAACGGGGTAGAGCCGAATTCGGTGAGGTTGGCAAGAATCGGCACCTTCACTGCGGCCTTGAACTTGCGGTAATCCTCCAGCGTCTTCATCGCCTCGGGGAAGATCATGTCCGCACCCGCCTCGACATAGGCGCACGCACGCTCGATGGCGGAATCAACACCTTCAACTGCTGCAGCGTCCGTCCGCGCCATGATCACGAAACCCGGATCAACCCGCGCATCGACAGCGGCTTTGACCCGGTCGATCATCTCGCCCTTGCTCACCACTTCCTTGCCCGGACGGTGACCGCAGCGTTTCTGGCCGACCTGATCCTCCATATGCACGGCGGCCACGCCGACGCGCTCGAACGAGCGGATCGTGCGCGCGATATTGAATGCCCCACCCCAGCCGGTATCGATATCGACCAGCAACGGCAAGCCGGTGGCGTCGACAATGCGACGCGCGTCGATGAGCACATCTTCCATCGTGCTGATGCCGAGATCCGGCATGCCGAGTGAGTTCGCGGCGACTCCGCCGCCAGACAGATACAGCGCCTTGTAACCCACCCGCCTGGCCATCATGCCGGCATAGGCGGTGATCGCACCCATGACCTGCAGCGGCTGCTCGGCGGAAAGTTCAGCACGGAAGCGTGCGCCCGGGGATGCTGGCTGTGTCATGTCGACTCCGTAAAAGCATTCAGTTTAGCCGAGCCGACCCGATTACCGTAATGGACCTTAGGCCAGTCGCGGCGCGCCACGCCGACCTCGCGCAGAATAACTTCGCAAGATCCTGCGTGACGAACTGTGCCCGGCACCGTACATTCAGCCCAATGAGCACATCAACTCCGCTGGCAAAACGTATCCTCTGGGGCCTGGTCATCGGCGTGGTAGCTGCCGTGGCCACGCTGGGCATCGGTCAATGGCACCCAGCCACGCTGGCACTGATGCAAAAGATTTCCGTCGCGGTGTTCGATCCGCTCGGGCAGATCTTCCTGCGCATGCTGTTCTTCGTGGTGATCCCGCTGGTATTCACTTCGCTGGCATCCGGCGTGGCACAACTGGGTCGACTGGATCGCCTCGGCCCGCTGGCAGGGCGAACGTTCTTGTTGTTCTTCGCCAATATGCTCATCGCGGTGACGATAGGTCTGGTGATGATGAATACGGTACAGCCGGGCCATCATCTGGATGAGCAGGCGCGTACCCAGCTGATGCAGGAATACGGCAGCAGCGCGCAGCAGTCGATCGACCGCAAGGCCGCCCAGCCGAAGATGAGTTTCGGCACGCTGGTGGAGATGTTCATGCCGCGCAACCTGCTCGGCGCGGTGGCTGGTCCCAGCCGCGATGCGCTCGGCGACGTGTTGCCGCTGATCCTGTTCGCGATCCTGGTGGGTGCCGCGGCTACCCAGTTGCGCGAGAAGGAACGCAAGCGCGTGCAGAGGGCGCTGGACACGATTACCGACCTGATGACCAAGATCGTCGGCTTCGCGCTGCAACTGGCGCCGTATGCCGTGCCGGCGATGATTTACAGCGTGATCGTCAAGGTGGGCATGGATGTGCTGCTGGCCTTGTCGGTGTTCGTGGTCGGTTGCAGCGTGGCGCTGGCGCTGCATTTGTTCGGCACCCTGTCGCTATGGCTGCGCTTTCTGGCCAAGCGTTCGCCGCTGCCCTACTTCCGGCAGATCCGCCCGTTGCTGATCACCGCCTTCTCGACCAGCTCCAGCAGTGCTTGTCTGCCGGCTTCACTGGCCGTCGCCCGTGACGATCTGAACCTTTCACCGAGCACGGCCGGCTTTGTGCTGCCGTTGGGCGCCACCATGAACATGAGTGGCACCGCGCTGTTTGAAGGCTGCGTGGTGCTGTTTGTAGCGCAAGCGTTTGGCGTGGAACTGACCCTGAGCCATCAGGCCATCCTGATGCTGCTGTCGGTGTTGAGTGCGGTGGCCGTGGCCGGCATTCCGGGCGGTTCGCTGCCGATGATTGCCGGCTTGCTGGCCACGTTCGGCATTCCACCCGAAGGCATCGGCATCATCATCGGGGTCGACCGCATTCTGGACATGATGCGCACCACGGTGAACGTGGGCAGCGATATTGTCACCGCCACGGTGGTCGATCATCAGTTGCGTGGGCGCTTGTCGGTGCCTTGAGCCGGATTGAGCGCAGGTTCTCGGCGGAGGCTTGAAGCGTCCCCGCCTGCCCGCACATCTGAATAGGCCAGATGATAGCCACACTCAATCATTGCGATGCCAACAATCAATTAGATTTATCAGGCGCTGGCCCGTAGCATCCATTTCAGTCCTCAACCACCACGGGAAAAAACGACGATGTCCCTGATCAATACCGAAGTGAAACCGTTCAAGGCCGACGCGCTCAAGGCTGGCAAGTTCATCCAGGTGACCGATGCCGATCTGAAAGGCAAGTGGTCGGTGATGTTCTTCTACCCGGCCGACTTCACCTTCGTCTGCCCGACCGAGCTCGAGGACCTGGCGGACAACTACGCCGAATTCCAGAAGCTGGGTGTGGAGATCTACTCGGTTTCGACCGATACGCACTTCGCCCACAAGGCCTGGCACGACACCTCCGACGCAGTGAAGAAGATCAACTACACCATGGTCGGCGACCCGACCGGCACGATCTGCCGCAACTTCGGCGTGATGATCGAGGAAGTCGGCCTGGCTGATCGCGGCACCTTCGTGATCGACCCGGCTGGCAAGATCCAGATCGTCGAAATCAACGCCGGCGGCATCGGCCGCGACGCCAGCGAACTGCTGCGCAAGGTCAAGGCGGCACAGTACGTCGCCAGCCATCCGAACGAAGTTTGCCCGGCCAAGTGGAAGGAGGGCGAGAAGACCCTCGCTCCTTCGCTGGATCTGGTCGGCAAGATCTGATTCATCGCTGCCTCGGAACCGGGCGCTGAAGCGCCCGGTTCCACCCCACTCTGGATGCTTCTGTCAGCGGCTTGCGCCCGGCAATGCTCCCCGCCTGCCGCCCTCCCCCTCCGGCGCCGGCCGCTGTCACAAGCGTCTTCCCCCTCTGCAATTTCCACGCATCCATCACTGGAGTGGTAACCATGCTCGACGAAACCCTCAAGACCCAGTTGCAGGCCTATCTGGAAAAGCTGGTGCAGCCGATCGAGCTGGTCGCTGCACTGGATGACAGCGCCAAATCCCGCGAGCTGGACGAGTTGCTGCATGAAATTGCCGCGCTGTCCGACAAGATCACGCTGCGTCGCGACGACAGTGAAGCGCGCAAGCCGTCGTTCGCAATCAACCGCGTCGGCACCGACATCGGCGTGCGCTTCGCCGGTTTGCCGATGGGCCATGAATTCACCTCGCTGGTGCTGGCCTTGCTGCAGGTAGGCGGCCATCCGTCCAAGGCGGCGTCCGATACGATCGAGCAGGTACGCAACCTCGATGGCGACTTCAAGTTCGAAACCTATTTCTCGCTGTCCTGCCAGAACTGCCCCGACGTGGTGCAGGCGCTGAACCTGATGAGCGTGCTCAATCCGCGCATCCAGCATGTCGCGATCGACGGCGCGCTGTACCAGGACGAAGTCGACGCACGCCAGGTGATGTCGGTGCCCACCGTCTTCCTCAACGGCGAAGTGTTCGACCAGGGCCGCATGAGTCTGGAACAGATCGTGGCCAAGCTGGACACCGGCGCCAGCGCCCGCGAAGCCGAGAAGATCAAGGCCAAGGGCGCATTCGACGTACTCATTGTTGGTGGCGGCCCGGCCGGTGCAGCGGCGGCGGTCTATGCCGCACGCAAGGGCATCCGCACCGGCGTCGCCGCCGAGCGTTTTGGCGGCCAGGTGCTCGACACCATGGGTATCGAGAACTTCATCTCGACCACGTACACCGAAGGCCCGAAGCTCGCCGCCGCGTTGGAACAGCACGTGCACGAATACGACGTGGACGTGATGAACCTGCAGCGCGCCGAAAAACTGGTGCCGGCCAGCGAAGCCACTGGCGGACTGGTCGAGATCCAGCTGGCCAATGGCGCCACGCTGAAATCGAAGACGGTGATTCTCTCCACCGGCGCGCGCTGGCGTCAGATGGGCGTGCCCGGCGAAGACGCATACCGCAACAAGGGCGTGGCCTACTGCCCGCATTGCGACGGCCCGCTGTTCAAGGGCAAGCGCGTGGCGGTGATCGGTGGCGGTAACTCCGGCGTCGAGGCAGCGATCGACCTGGCTGGCATCGTGGCCCACGTCACTCTGATCGAATTCGACAGCAAGTTGCGCGCCGACGAAGTTCTGCAACGCAAGCTGCGCAGCATGCCCAACGTCGATATCATCGTCAGCGCGCTGAGCACTGAGGTACTCGGCGATGGCCAGCGGGTCAGCGCACTGGTCTACCGCGATCGCACCACCGAGCAAATGCACACGCTGGAACTGGAAGGCATCTTCGTGCAGATCGGCCTGCTGCCGAATACCGAATGGCTGAAGGGAACGCTGGAATTGTCGCCGCGGGGCGAGATCGTGATCGATGAACGTGGCCAGACCTCGCTGCCCGGCGTGTTCGCCGCTGGCGATGCCACCACGGTCCCGTACAAGCAGATCGTCATCGCGATGGGCGCCGGTTCAACTGCAGCGCTGAGCGCCTTCGATCACATCATCCGCAGTCCCGTGGTCGTGGCGGAGCCGGCCAGGGAAGCTGCTGTCGCCTGAGCACGCAGATCAGGACAAGCGTGGCAAAGCGCTTGACCCTCACGTAACGTGAGCCCCCAACATCGGCGCCACGCCATGCGAAAGGAGCAGGACAATGGAATTGACCGTGGGTGAACTGGCCAGGCGCTGCGGGTTGACCGTACGCAGCTTGCACCACTATGACGCCATCGGCCTGCTCGTTCCCGCATTGCGCTCCGCTGCCGGTTATCGACTCTATGCGAGGGCAGACATTGAACGTCTGCATCGCATCCAGGCCCTGCGTCAGTTGGGCTTGACGTTGACCGACATCGGAACCGCCCTGTCCGGGCCGCAAGCTCCGCTGGCCGAGTTGGTCGATCGCCAGATCGCGCAAATCAACCACGAACTCGCCAAGGCCACCCAACTGCGCGAGCAGTTGTTGCATCTTCGTCAGCAACTGGCGACCGGACAGCCCCCCGACCTGGCCGACTGGCTGGGCACGCTGGAGCTAATGACCATGTATGAAAAATATTTTTCACCCGACGAACTGAAAATCCTGCCGTTGCATACCGACCCTGACGTCCTCACCGACTGGGCCGGTCTGGTTGACGAAGTACAAGCCGCCATGGATCGCGGCACTAAAGCCGAGGACGCCGAAGCGCACACACTCGCGCAACGCTGGATGACGATGGTCGAGCGCGGTACAGGCAACAATCCTGCGTTCCTGACTCGCCTGCACGACATGAATGAAAGCGAATCGGGCCTGCGTGCGCGCAGCGGCATCAGCCGCGAGCTGGAGCAGTTCGTGGAGCGGTCGATGATCGCGGGCCGTCTGGCCATCTTCGCCCGCTATCTCGAACCCGGCGAGATGCGACGCATGCATGCCAACTACGGCAAACAGATGTATGCATGGCCATCCCTGATCGGCGAACTGCGGCAGGCCATCGCGGCAAACATCCCGCCGGAAGATTCGCGCGCGCAGCCGTTGGCCAAACGCTGGATGGAATTATTCTGTGCCTATGCCGGCAACGATCCAGCAACCCATGCACGCATCCGCGAAGCATATGCCGCTGAGCCGGAGTTGCGCAGTGGCAGCGCTGTAGACGGCACGCTGCTCGACTATGTTCGTCGAGCTATCGCCAGCACCAAGGCTGACGTCAGCTGATCTGAATATCTCCACAAAGAGGGCGTCCCCCAGGCCGCCCTTTTCATCTCGCATGAAGAACCAACTTACTTCCTGGCGAACAGATGCTCAACGCCGGCACGCTCTTCGCGCAGTTCCTTGTCGGTGGCGTCCATGCGGGCGCGCGAGAAGTCGCTGACCGGCAGGCCCTGCACGATTTCGTACTTTCCGTTTTTCACGGTCACCGGGAAGCCATAGATCACGCCCGGCGCGATGCCGTAGGAACCGTCGGACGGAATGCCCATCGAAACCCAGTCACCTTCGGCCGTACCCAGCGCCCAGGAATGCATATGGTCGATCGCGGCGGAAGCGGCCGAAGCAGCCGACGAAGCGCCGCGTGCCTTGATGATCGCCGCGCCACGCTGCTGCACGGTGGGGATGAAGTCGCTCTCGTACCAGGCCTGGTCGATCAGGCTCAGTGCCGGCTTGCCATCGACCGTGGTCTGCGACAGGTCCGGATACTGGGTGGAGCTGTGGTTGCCCCAGATCGTCATCTTCTTCACGTCGGTGTTGTGCTTGCCGGTCTTCTCGGCCAACTGCGCCTTGGCGCGGTTGTGATCCAGCCGCACCATCGCGGTGAAGCACTTCGGGTTCAGGTCGGGCGCATTCTGCTGGGCGATCAGCGCATTGGTGTTGGCCGGATTGCCGACCACCAGCACCTTCACGTCGCGGCTAGCGTGATCGTTCAATGCCTTGCCCTGGGGGCCGAAGATCGCGCCGTTGGCTTCCAGCAGATCCTTGCGCTCCATGCCCGGACCACGCGGACGCGCGCCGACCAGCAGCGCGTAATCAACATCCTTGAACGCGACGTTGGCGTCATCGGTGGCAACCACGCCAGCCAAGGTCGGGAACGCACAGTCATTCAATTCCATCACCACGCCCTGCAGCGACGGCAGCGCCGGGGTGATTTCCAGCAGGTGCAGGATCACCGGCTGATCCGGACCAAGCATGTCGCCCGCAGCAATGCGGAACAACAAGGCATAACCGATCTGGCCGGCAGCGCCGGTAACGGCAACACGAACGGGGGCTTTCATCATTTCATCTCCGGAAAGGGGGAGTCGGAAAAGGAGAATCGGTCGCGCGAAATGGGCTTCACCCATTCACCCTGCCGATTCACGGGTTCAATTCAGCTCGGCAAAAAATTCGGTGACACGGGCAAGGCCCGGCGCCAGTTGTGCAGCCGGACAGGTATACGAAATACGCAGCGCGCGCGGTTCGCCAAACGCCGAACCCGGCACACAGGCCACGCCCTTGGCTTCCAGCAACGCCGCGCAAAACTCGACGTCGTTGTTGATCACCTGACCGTTGTGACTCTTGCCGAACGCCACCGAAATATCCGGGAACGCATAGAACGCGCCTTGCGGTCGCGGGCAGACCACACCGGGAATCGCGCTGAGCGCGGCAAACACGGTGTCGCGCCGCGCGGCGAACTCGCCGCACTTCTGCTGCGGCACATCCTGCGGCCCGGACAACGCCGCCACTGCCGCCGCCGTGATCACTTCGGGCAGGCTGGTGATGTGGTTGGAGTTCAGCGTGGAGATGGCCTTGGCCACGATTTCCGGCCCCGCCAGCAAACCGACGCGCCAGCCTGGCATGCCGTAGGTCTTGGACACCGAGTCGACGAAGATGACGCGATCACGCAGCTCGGGCTTGGCGAACACGAAGTTGTGATAGCCAAGACCGTCGAACACCATCGAGTTGTAGATGTCGTCGGTGATCACCCAGGTGTCGGGATGCTTCAACAGCACCTCGGCCAGTGCGGCGATTTCCGCACCGGTATAGACCATGCCGGTGGGATTGGACGGGTTGTTGAACAGGAATACCTTCGGCTTGCGTGCCAAGGCGGCATCCAGCTGGCTCGGTGTGAGCTTGTAGTTCTGCTCCGGCCCGCAGTGCATCACGTTGACCTTGGCGCCCATGATGTCCGCGATATCGCGGTAGGTCGTCCAGTACGGCGCGGCAAAACAGATTTCATCGCCATCGTTCAACAGCGCTTCGGCGAGGTTGTACAACACCTGCTTCGCACCGATGCCGATCGAAATATTTGAACGCCCATACCCACGAAAGCCCAACGCCTCGATATGCTTCAGAAATGCGTCCTGCAGCGACTCGGCACCGCGATTGCTGCCGTATTGACCGGTATCGTGCGACAACGATTCGCGCGCAGCGGCGTAGACATGCTCACCGGGCAGAAAATTCGGTACACCGATCGAGAAGCTGATGATGTCGCGGCCGGCAGCCCTGAGCTGCTTCGCCTTTTCGGCAATCACCATGATCGCGCTGGGTTTGGCGCGGCCGACACGTTGGGCGAGCTGGGGCATGGATATCTCACGCACGAGGAGGAGAGCAAAGTCGCCATTTTATCACGCCACCTGCATCTGGCGCTGATGGATTGACGGATACGCCACAGCACCTCGATCCGTGCATGATAGGAACACCTGCCCGATCGGCAGGTCGACCTCACCAGCAAAGGAGATCCATATGCATTGGCTTTGGGTGTTTCTGATCGGACTGATTGTTGGCCTGGTGGCCAAGTTCCTGATGCCGGGCAAGGACCCTGGCGGCTTCATCATTACCGCAATCATCGGCATCGCCGGTTCGATGCTGGCGACCTGGGCGGGCCAGAATGTGTTCGGCTGGTATCAGGAAGGACAGTCCGCCGGCTTCATCGCTTCGGTGATCGGTGCGATCGTGCTGTTGCTTCTCTATCACCTGGTCAAACGCAAGTCTGCGTGACCAGTCACCACGGTGGAGCATTGCTCCACCGTGGTGACTTCAACCGAGCAGTTTGCCGGCGAGACCTTCCAGCATGCCGAGATCAAAACCACCGCCCTGTGCCGCGGCCGGAACATTGCCATCGGGCGTCATGTGATCCACCGCATGTGGCAACACCTGCGACAAGCCGCCCAGCACCACGGAAGGATCAACACCCAGTTTGCCTGCGGCTTCCTGCACCAGTGCACCAAGCCCGCCGCTCTGCAGCGCCTGACCCAACTGGTCGCCTGACACCGGCTGATTCGTCCCGGTACCTACCCAGGACTGCACCGCTCCGCCCAAACCATGCTGTTGCAGCATGCCGATCAGGCCCTGTACGCCACCGGCCTTCTCGATCAACTGGCCAGCCACGGCAATCAGCGAACCTGCACCTACCTGTCCGGCACCCGCCTGCTGATTCTGACCGCCGAGCAAATCATTGAGGAACGACATACGCTTTCTCCCTGAGCAAGTGGAACTGTGGTTATCCGATCATAGGCCTGTACTGCCGAAAGTTTCTGCGGGCATGACATCAAAAAGCCGCCGGCTGAAACCGACGGCTTTCTGTGCGCCCGCAGAAGCGGATCAGCCGCGCTCGTCGAGCACTGCATTCCATTCACTGACACGATCCGACTGTGCTGCCAACAACGCATCCACGTCGCCTTCCACGGTAACTTTCTCGATCGTGTCGCCCTGCTGGATCGCGTTGACCACGTCCATGTCCGCCGCGCCGACCACTTCGCCGAATACGCTGTGCTTGCCGTCCAGCCATGGCGTCGGGCCATGGGTGATGAAGAACTGACTGCCGTTGGTGCGTGGACCGGCATTGGCCATCGCCAGTACGCCGGGCTTGTCATGCTTCAGCGAGGCGTTGAACTCGTCCTCGAACTTGTAGCCCGGGCCGCCGCGACCGCTGCCCTCGGGGCAACCGCCCTGAACCATGAAGTCGGCGATCACGCGATGGAAGGACAAGCCGTCGTAATATCCGCGCCTGGCCAGATTGACGAAGCTGGCCACCGTCACCGGCGTCTTGTCTTCGTGCAGGCGCAGGTGGATCGGGCCACGATTGGTGGTGAAGGTGACATTGATGGTCATCGCAAATCCTTTGAAGTTCGAAAGCGGCTCCGCGCCACGGCATGGGCGCAGGGCCATAAAGAATAACCCAGCACTCCGGCAAAGGCTCCAGTCTTCCGCCGCCGCTACGGCAGGCCGAGCATCTGGCTGGTCAAGGCGCCAGCTCCGCGTGGCTGGGCCACGGGTGTCGGCGGATTTGCCGGCCATGGCGCGGCGTCGTACAGGTGCGCCCACAGACGATCCAGCGCGAAATAGCCGTACGGCAACAGCGGCACGTGGCGGTCACCAAAGCCCGGCAAGGCCAGGAAAGCATCGAAGTGCTGTGCGTGCGGCACCTTCCAGTAAATCGGGCGACGCCCCTCGTCGCGCAGCCATTCCACATAAGGCTCGGAACTGAAAGCGGTCGGCAGCAAGCCATCACTGGCACCGTGCAGCACCCACATCGGCAGATCCTGTCGCGGCATACGCGCGGCGGTTTCGGCCACCGACGCATGCAGCGCTTGCGCCTCGTGATCGTCGCCAGTCCACAGCGCACGCAGGCATTCATCACCAAACAGCGTGGGATCGGCCGATACGTTGACGCCACCGAACAGGCCGATGCCATTACCCGGCGGAATACCCGAACCATCGGCCCACCACGCCGCCCGCGTGGCCTGATCCGCAACACCCGGCGCACCATCCGCAGCGATCGCCGCGTAGTGGAAGCCGCACGGCATTTCACTGGCACTGCGACGCAGGTAGGACGATGCATAACCCGCGGCGACCACGCGCCAGAGATCAAATGCGGTGGTGGTCGCAGCCGTGCTCATCGCCTCGTCGGTCCAGCCGCGCGCGTGCAGATACTCGCGCGCCTGCTCCGACTGCTGGATCAACGTGCTGCCACTGAGCTTGCCTTGCGCGCGCAGGCTGGCGCAACGAATCGGCCATGCCGGCAACGCAGCGCCACGCGGACCACGCGCCATCGGCACGCCGGCAAATGCTTCTGCACTCAGCGCGCACGGCAGCCAGATTGCCGCTTCAGTGGCGTAGTCATAAAGCGCACGACCGTGATCCTGCACGTGGACGTTCGGCTCCAGTGCGACCACGCCGGCGAAAAAACCATTTCTGTCGAGCCCGGCCGCCTGCAACACCGCGCCGCCACCATTGGAAATACCGGTGGCAATGATTTTGGTGTTTTCCGGCGTGAACGGCGCCTCTTCCGGGTAGGCGCGATCAAGCATGGCCAGGCCGAACTGCGCCGCCTGAATCACATGCTGGCCCCACGCCGCCTCCGGGTTGTCGCCCGAATGCATGTGCTTGATCGCAATACCCTTGGCTGGCGGTCCCGGCAAGGGCTGGAATTCCAGCGGCGCCTCACCACGCTTCGCACGGCGGCCATCCAGTGCCACGCCACTGTTGTCGGCGTAATCGAAGTAACCCGAGCCGGTACCCTTGTCGGTATACGCCACCGCACAACCATGCGGCAGGCCCCATGCACCGGCCAGCGCGATCGCACCATAGATCCCACGCGAACCGGATGAAGCAGTCACCACCAGACAACGTTTCTGTCGATCGAAATGATCGGGCAATTGCAACAGCACGCGGTGCGGCGCACGTGCGCCGGGAATCCGTGCAAACGCCTGATATTCGCGCCCCGGCACATCGGGAACACCACCATACAAGCTGCCGTAGCCACCTAGCGGCCCCAGGTCGGCAATACCTTTCCAACTGGTCTGGATGGCGCGCCGACGCAATGCCTCGGCGCTGGGGTCCAGCGGGTCGGCAAACGGCACGGGCGCAGCGGCAAGGCCGGCAAGACCCAGTCCCGCGCTCAACAAATCGTCGTGACCGCGATGCTCGGTTACTCGCACTTCGCCGTAATCGACCTCTGACATGGCAGATTCCTTCCCGGTTTCATGGCTTGCACAAGCGAACAGCATGACGCATGCGGGAACCAAGCAGAACAGTACAAGCAGACGACGGGCGGAATTCTTCATTCCACGACCTTAGCAAGCCGGTGACAGGATGCCATCGTACAAAAGTCCAGCACGGCCACCACAGCAAACTCGACGTGGTGCCAACAGCCGGATACCTTCGACGTCATGACCAGCCTGCTGATTGCCGATGATCACCCCTTGTTCCGTGCCGCATTGCGTCTGGCTGCCAGCGAGAGTCTGCCGGAGTGCGAGCTGAAAGAGGCTGCCGATCTCGCCGCCGTGTTCGACGCGCTGCAAGCCGCCCCGGATATCGATCTGGTGCTGCTCGACCTGCACATGCCCGGCAGCCACGGCCTGTCCGGACTGGCCGCCTTGCGCGGACAGTATCCCGGCGTGGCGGTGCTGGTGGTTTCCGCGCATGACGAGCCGCAGGTGATTCGCCGCGTTCTCGATCACGGTGCTGCCGGCTTCATCCCCAAGAGCGCCAGCCCCGGAGAGATCGGTGAGGCAATTCAACAGGTGCTCAATGGTGGCCACTGGCTGCCGCCGCATCTTGCCGAAGCGGTGGCCGCACTACCGGCCGACCGCACCGACACCGACCTTGCCAGTCGTCTCGCCCGTCTCACCGAACAGCAATATCGCGTACTCACCCTGCTCGCCCAGGGTATGCTCAACAAGCAGATTGCCGATCGCCTGAATATCCAGGAGCGCACGGTGAAAGCTCACGTCACGGCGATCTTCGAGAAGCTCAAGGTGAGAAACCGCACCCAGGCCGGGATGTTGCTGAAATCGCTGGAACTGGGCGAGCCGGGACGGCTGGCTTAGAGCCGATCAGCCCCGTTCCAGATTGACCGCCACCCGCTGCAGCACCTGGCGCAACGCGACTGGCTTCAGCGGCTTGTACAGCACGCTGATGCCCAGTTCCTGCAAGCGCTGGCGCAAGTCGCTGTCGCGATCCGCCGTCAGCATCACGGTCGGTACGTCGGCATGCTGCTCGTGCAACAGCTTCCACACGTCCAGCCCGGTGTGTCCGCCATCCAGATGAAAGTCGAGAATGTGCAGGTCCGCTCGCCACGGTGCCGCCAATGCCTGTTCGGCATTGCGGGCGGCGTGCACCTGCCAGCCCCAGCGTGACAGCAGGTTGCCAAGCGCAGCCAATGCGGCAGGCTCATTGTCCAGCAGCAATGCGCGGCCGGCCGGCAACGCACGTGGTACCGCTACGGCAGCACTCGATGCGGCCAACGGCAAGGCGATTGGCAAGTCCACATGAAACACGCTGCCGCTACCCGGCCAGGAGCGAAGGCCCAGCGGATGACCCAGCAGATCGGCCATGCGCTGCGCAATCGACAAACCCAGCCCCAGCCCCTGCCCGCCCGCCGTACTGCCTCGGCGAAATTCCTGAAAAATCAGCTGCTGTTCGTGCGTGGCGATGCCGGGGCCGTTGTCCCACACCTCGATACGCAAACAGCCGCCACGCCGCCGCACACCCAGCAACACCCGACCGCGCTCGGCATAACGCAAGGCGTTGGACAGGAAGTTCTGCAGCACGCGACGCAGCAACTGCGGATCGGAATGTACCCAGGCTCGCGTGCCGACCACGTCCATATGCACACCGTGATCGGCGGCGATCGCACGGAACTCCGCCGCCAGCGGGTCCAGCACCTCGGCCAGCGCAAACGATCGCAACTGCGGGTGCAGACGACCACCTTCCAGCCGGGCCACATCGAGCAAGCCGGTGAGCAAGCCCTCGGTGGCTGCCAGTGCACCATTGAGGTGTTGCGCGGTGACCGCATCGCCGCCGCGCTCGGTCAATGAATGCGCGAACAGTTGCGCCGCATGCAGCGGCTGCATCAAGTCGTGGGTAACGGCGGCAAGAAAGCGGCTCTTCGCATCATTCGCCGCCTGCGCCTCCGCCGAGGCGGTCGCCAGCTCGCCCGTGCGTTCCTGCACTCGCAATTCGAGCGTCTCGTTGACGCGCTTGAGCGCGCCCTCGGCCTGGCGAAACGCGGTGACATCGGTGAAGGTAGCCACAAAGCCACCACCGGGCATCGGGTTGCCACGGATCTCGACTACCGTGCCATCAGGAAATTTTCGCTCGGACAGATGCCGCGTGCCCGAACGCATGTGCGCCAGCCGACGCTGTACGCGCGCCTCCACTTCACCGGAGCCAAGCAGGCCGGCATCGATGTTGTAGCGGGTCAGTTCGGCCACCGGCCGGCCGACTTGCAACAGTTCGCGCGGGTAATGGAACAACCGTTCATACGGCGTGTTCCAGGCCACCAGTCGCAGCTCGGCATCGACCACGCAGATGCCCTGGCTCATGTTTTCCAGCGCCGCTTCCAGCACCCGCTGGTTGAAGCGCAGGTCCTCCGCGGCCTCACCGACGATGGCGACCACGGTGTCGAGATCGTCGCGCCCCTGCCGATGCACCACCTCCAACAACAGGCGCGCCGATGCCGCGCCGATCACCGCAGCAAGCTCGTGCTCCACCTGCGCTACCTGGGCGCTGCCGGCCCGACCATTGAGCGACACCGTGTTGAACAAGTGCTCCACTCGTTCGCCTGGCAGAAACCGCGCAGCCAGTGCGCGCAGTTCAACCAGCCCCACCTCACCCACGCTGACTGCTCTGGCCGCGCGTCCGTAACGCGAGCCGGCCACCATCAACATCACTGCGCCGTTCACCAGCAAGCTGACCACCACGGCACGGCCCAGCCGATTCCAGTTGCCCAGTCCAAGCAGCCCATCCGGGGCCAACCAGTGCAGGCCGAACGGACCGTCGTGCAGCCAGCCATGCGCCGCCGGCAACAGCGTCGGCGACACCGCATACATCCAGACCAGCGTTCCCGAAGCCAAGCCGGCAATCACCGCGCGCGAACCCAACTGCGGCCGATAGACCGCGGCCAGCAGCGCCGGTGCCAAGCCGGCCAGCGCCGAAAATGAAATCGCGCCAATGTCGGCCAGCGCTTCGTTGCGCGCCAGCACCCGACTGTAGGCCCACGCCAGCAGGATCACTACCACGATCGCCACACGCCGGTAATTGAGCAGCGCGCCGCGCAGGTCGCCTTGTTCGTCGCGGCCCCAGCCCGAGCGCACGCGCAACGGTGCAATGAAGTGGTTGACCACCATCAAGCTAAGCGTGAGCGTGGCGATCACCACCATGCTGGTCGCCGCGCTCAGGCCTCCGAGGAAAGCCACCAGCGCCAGACCATGCTCACCACGCGCCAGCGGCAAGGCCAGCACATACATGTCCGACGACACGCCGCTGGCACCCAGCCAGGCATCGCCAAGCCGCGCCAGCGGCAGAATCGGCAACGAGATCAGCAACAGGTACAACGGGAACAGCCAGCGCGCGGTGCGCAGCTGCCCGTCATCGCGGCATTCGACAATGCCCGCGTAAAATTGATGCGGCATGGTGAACATCGCCAGCGCGCCGAGCAGGATCAACGCGGGAAACCCACCGCTGTCCGGTGGTGTCGGCAACGTGGCCGGCAACCCCGCGGGCAAGGCGGTGAACAGCAACGTGCCCAGCGCCAGCATTGCACCCAGCTTGAACAGCGACTCGAACGCCATCGCCAGCACCAGACCGCGGTTGTGCGCCATGGTCGAGGCGCGCCGCGTGCCAAACAACATCGCAAACAACGCCATCAGCAAGGCGACGTACAACGCGCTGTCCTGCCACGGATCAGACTCGGCCAATTGCCCCTGACTGAGGATCGCGTAACTCATCGCCACGGCTTTCAGCTGCAGCGCGATGTACGGCACGATCCCGATCACCACTACCGCCGTGACCAGCGCGGCGAGACCCGAGTGGCGACCCAGACGCACGGCAATCAGGTCAGCCAGCGAACCGGCGTTGTACTCGCGCACCAGCCGCACCAGTCGGCCAAGGAATTTCAGCGCGAATACGTACATCAGGATCGCCCCGACAAACGTCGGCGGCAGCCACCAACCTGACCGGCTGGCCTGGGTTACCGTGCCGTAGAACGTCCACGAGGTGCAGTGAATCGCCAGCGACAGCGCGTAAACAATCGCCCAGCGCTTCTCGAAGATGTGCGGGCGACGTTCGCCCAGCAACGCCACGCCAAACAGCAGGCCAAGCCAGCACAGCGCGGCGATCGCGATGACGCTGGCGCTCAGCATGCGGGGCATGCCTGCTGAAACGGGTGCAGGAGCGACTTCAGTTGCGATGCCGCTGCTTGCTGCTTCTCGTGAACCGAAAGCTTCGAAGCGAAGAGCTTTCGTCCTCCTTCGGAGGGCGAGTTACTTTCTCTTGCGTGGCCAAGAGAAAGGTAACCAAAGAGAAGGCCACCCCGCTTGCGCGCTTTCCGGGCATCCCTGCCCGGAAAGTCCGCGTGCGGGCTACGGGGTTTGTCGACAGTCCATCCATGGACTGACGCCAAACTGGTTCGCATCCCTGCAAACCACCCTGCGGGCTTTCCTTCGCCCGCCCGCCGCTTCAGAGGGGGCCCGGGTAGAGCAGCGCGCATCCTGCGCGCACTCTTCAGAAAAGCCGGAACAACAGCAGAGCAACAGCAAAGCGGTGCTTCGCCTCCGCTTCTGTTCACGCTGTTGCTGGTGCTCTCAAGCCTTTCAGCTCTCCACCGAATGCGGGTCAGGATGGCCCGCTGCTCTACCCGGGGCCCCTGTGCGGCGGTGAGGCGGGGTCGACAGGCCGCGCAGCGGGAGTCGACAGGACGTCGACTCCTTTTCGCACGGGCAGGATGCCCGTTCGAAAAGCCCGGCCACGACTCACGGACTTGCCGGGCATGGATGCCCGGCAAGCGCCAAGTGGGGTGGCCTTTCTCTTTGGTTAGCTTTCTCTTTGGCCACGCAAAGAGAAAGTAACTCGCGTGCCGAAGGCAGGCGAAAGCTCTTGCCTTGAATGCCGCAGACAAAGCAAAAGCATCGCGCACAGGGTGCGCTCCTACAACAACGTCGTGATTATCGGCATGGGGTGCGATCAATGCCCGGCTGGCAAGCCCAACGCGTGCACTGCGTTCACCAGCCAGCGCAGCTGCACGCCGTGGCGGCTGTCGTAGTCGGCTCCCGAATATCCCCACCAGTCCCAGCATGCTTGCGGATTCAAAGGCGCAAAGCTTGCGCGTGTCTGAGGATATAGCACCGCGACGCCGTAAACGTCGGCCCAGCGGTTGAAGCCGGCATCCTTTACAAAGGCCTCGCCTACCGCATCTGCATTCTGCTTGCAGCCGTGGAAGGCAACCACCAACCCGCACGGCTTCCCAGCCGCGCAGGCTGCCGGAACGTAAACGTAACCCGTATCAGCCATGAAGGCATCGGCACCGTCAGGCCGCAACGTATTCTGATCAAAGCTGCGCAACTCCCCACGCGCTTGGCCTGGCGCATGCGAAGGCTTGCCGAACATCTGCGCGAAGATTTCACCTGCCGCATCAAAACCGCAGTGACCCAGATAAGGCGCTACCGACTTGTCACAATCATCGCCGCTGCCTACCACTGGCAGATTGTGGGCGAACGCGCGCTGGCCATCATCATGCACCTGCATGCTCGTCAGACCGGGCGTGTGATCGCGCAATTGCTCATAGAAATGTGCGCCGGCTTCCGCAACCGTCGGTGTGACCAGAGCATCGTCCGTGCCGTGCAACAGATAGATGCGTGAATGCGCCAGATCCTGCAGCGCACCGATTTCGCCAGCTGCGGAGCGTTTGCCAGCAGTGATCACCAACGCCGCAACATCCGGCTCCGGCACGCCCTTCATGCAACTGCCCAGCGCCACGTCCAATTTGCCGCCGGCACAGCCGTAGGGGCCACCAGCAACCATCGCGGCATTCGGAAACAACTCCGGATACGCCAGGTTGGCCTGGGTGGCCATATAGGCACCGGACGAAAGACCGACCACGGCCACACGCCCCGCATCCATTTTCAATTTTGGCAGGCTGGACCCGGGATCTTTTGCGCAGGCACTGCCGGCGCTGGTCAGCAAGGCCAGCCAAATCAGGCGGGCTACCCATCGGGTATTCATTGGTCAGCTCCGTGCTATCGATTGAGCGACGTGTAGGGCGGGCCATGCCCGCCGCCCGCCTGATGATCGAACGGGAATGCGGCGGGCAGTGCCCGCCCTACACCAGCAGTGGATCAGAAGTTATAGCGCAGGTTGGCGTACCAGTTGCGCGGCATGCCGTAGTACGCCGTGCGGATGTTGCCTACGCTGGAGAATTCCTGACCGTCGGTCTTGTAGACCTTGTCGCCAAGATTGCGCACGCCGGTGCGGAACTGCCAGTGGCCATCGGCGGAGTCAAAAACACCGAACAGGCCGGTCACCGAGTACGCCTTCTGACTCAACGCTGCGTAGTTGTCCACGCTCAGCCAGGTTTCACCGCGGTAAGCCCAGTCAGCGCCAATGGTAATGGCACTGCCGCTGCTCAAATTGAACGCGTGTGTCGCTGCCAGACGCGAGGTCCAGGTGGGCGAGAACGGGACATGATCATGCAGGCTCGGGTTGTACAGCGGGTCGCTCGGATTGAGGCGGTGATCGGTGAATTTGGCGTAGCGCGCATTCATGTAGCCGACCTGCGCGGACAGGCGGGTACCATCGTCGAACACGGCAGCGCCTTCAAATTCCACGCCATCCATTTTCAGCTTCGCCGCGTTGATCACCGGGAAGGCGAACGTCGGCCGCATCGCACCTGGGTTCTGCACTTCAGAAACGCGTGCCTGGAAGTCGGTGTAGTCGCTATGGAACGCCGCCAGGTTTGCCTGCAACTTGTTGTCGGCCGAACGCCACTTCAGGCCCAGCTCGTAGGTCCACACGTATTCGGGGTTGTACTCGGCAGTGAGGGTTTCCGCCGCCGAGTTTGCCCGACCATTGAAGCCACCCGACTTGAAGCCGCGACTGGCCGACACGTAAGCCATGGTCTGGGGGTCGATCTGCTTTTGCAGACTGACGCTCGGTGTCCACGCGTTCCAGCGCTTGTTCCCGTTAAACGCCACCGGTGAGCCATTCAGCGCCGGGAACGGTATGAAGCCCAGATACAACGAGGTGGAGTTCCAGAAGATGCTGGTGGTGCGGTCGTAATCCTTGTGGTCACTGCTGTAACGCACGCCCGCAGCCAGCGTCCAGCTCGGCACGAATTCCCAGTTCATGTGAGCAAAGCCCGCATAAGTGGTCGTGGTCAGGTCGTCGTCGATGGTACGCAGGAAGCTGACCGGAACGCCGCCGTTGGAAAACAGATCGTTGGCATACGCCTCCTGATGCGACGGCACGGTTTCACGCAGGTAGTACAGACCATAGACCGCCTGCAGGTTGCTGCCATTGTCGTACTGCAGCTGCAGCTCCTGACTGGCCTGCTTCTGGTGGAAATCGACCAGCACGTCACCCAGCGAGAACTTCGATGCGTCAATGTCGATGTAGGAATCGCTGTCCAGCTTGCGGAACGCCGTGATGCTCTTGAAATTCCACTGGTCAGACAGCTTCCAGTTCATGTTGAGCGCCGCGCCACCATGTTTCAGGTGCTGACCGTCGTTCGTGGGCAGTGAGGTATGCGTCTTGAAGTCATACTTCTGGTTCGGGTTCGGCGTGTACAACACCACGGTGGTGTTCAATGGCAGGACGGTCTGCGTCAGGGAGGAGACCGGCTGACCGAGGGTCAGGCCGGTGTCCATCTTGGTGTAGTCGAGGCTCAGCACCGCATCGAAATTCTCCGATGGGTGATAGCGCAACTTGCCGCGCACGGCCTTGGTGTTTTCGTCGTTGTAGTTGTGGTCGGTGGCCGGATCGGTGACATAGCCATCCGTCCGCGTCACCGCACCGGCGATCGATGCCGACCAGGCGCCTGCCAACGGGCCACCCAGATAGAACTTGCCCTCGCGCCGGCCGAAGTTACCGAAGCCGGCTTCGACGGAACCTTCGGTGGCCTCCGGTGGGCTCTTGGTGACTACCTTCACCGCGCCGCCGGTGGAATTCTTGCCGTACAGCGTGCCCTGCGGGCCACGCAGCACTTCAACGCGCTCCACGTCGAACAGGCTGATCAGCGCGCCCTGGATACGCGAGTAGTAAACGTCATCGACATACATGCCGACGCCGGGATCAAAGGTTTGCAGTGCATCGGGCTGACCGATGCCGCGAATGAAGATGTTGACCGCCGATGACGAACCGCGACCCTGCACGATGTTCATGTTTGGCACCGCGCTCTGCAGTCCGTCGATGCTGTTGGCCTGCAGGTCTTTCATGTCCTCGCCACTGAAGGCGGTGACCGCTACCGGCACCTTCTCCAGCGATTCATCTCGACGCCGTGCGCTGACCGTCACTTCCTGCAGCTCCTTGGCCTCAGCCTGCTTCGCTGCGGTCGGCTTGCTGGCAGCCGGGCTGCTGGCGGCCTGCTGCGCCTGCAGCGGTGCGATGAAAGCCAGACCCAAAACCAGACCAATCGCCGAACTCAGATACGTGCGTTTCATGACGTCCCCTTGCAGTTGAAGGCATCGCTTGCGCGGATGCGACAGTAAATGCACCGCTCGCGCGAATGCTGATGGAGTGAGCTTAGGTGGGCTGTGCCGAAGCAGCACTTGTACCTTCGTACAGTGCCCTCGTCCGGAGGCGTCCGGGATACTCGACGCCTGTCGTTATTGATAAGCGGGGGATTCACGGATGGCGTTCCTGATCGTGCTGGCCGCATTGTGCTTCCTCATGTTCGCGGCGTATCGCGGCTACAGCGTCATCCTGTTCGCGCCGATCGCTGCGCTGGGCGCGGTATTACTGACCGATCCGTCACTGGTCGCGCCGATGTTCACCGGCCTGTTCATGGACAAGATGGTCGGCTTCCTCAAGTTGTATTTCCCGGTATTCATGCTGGGCGCGGTGTTCGGCAAGCTGATCGAGCTGTCCGGGTTCTCCAAATCCATCGTCGCGGCAACCATCGGCCTGGTTGGCCGCAGTCGGGCGATTCTGTCGATCGTATTGGTATGTGCGCTGCTGACCTACGGCGGCGTGTCGTTGTTCGTGGTGGTGTTCGCGGTCTACCCGTTCGCGGCTGAGTTGTTCCGCCAGTCGGATATCCCCAAGCGGCTGATACCGGGAACCATCGCGCTGGGCGCGTTCACTTTCACCATGGACTCGCTGCCGGGCACGCCGCAGATCCAGAACATCATTCCCACGTCGTTCTTCGGCACCACAACGTGGGCCGCACCATGGCTGGGCACGATCGGCGGCGTGTTCATCCTGATTGTCGGCCTGACCTATCTGGACTGGCGCCGACGCAAGGCCGCCGCCGCGGACGAAGGCTACGGCGATAACCTGTTGAACGAACCGGTACCGTTCGAAGCCGCCACGTTGCCGCATCCGTTGATCGCCCTGCTGCCGCTGGTGCTGGTTGGCGTCTGCAACAAACTGCTCACCGACGTGATTCCCCGCGCGTATGGCGAAACCCAGTCGTTCCTGCCCAGCGTGGTCGGCCACGCCCATCCGGTGGTGCAGGAAGTGTCCAAGCTCACCGCGATCTGGGCGGTGGAAGGCGCCCTGCTGATCGGCGTGCTGTGCGTGCTGATCTTTGCATGGCGCGCGGTGACCACGCGACTGGCCGTGGGTAGCCAGGCCGCCGTGAGCGGCGCGTTGCTCGCCTCCATGAACACCGCTTCGGAATACGGCTTCGGTGCAGTGATCGCCGCCCTGCCCGGCTTCAAGCTGGTCGCCGATGCGCTGCACTCGATTCCCAACCCGCTGATCAACGAAGCGGTCACCGTCACCGCGCTGGCCGGCATCACCGGATCGGCCTCCGGCGGCATGAGCATCGCGCTGGGCGCGATGGCGGAAACCTTCATTGCCAACGCGAATGCCGCCGGCATTCCGATGGAAGTGCTGCATCGCGTAGCTGCCATGGCCTCCGGTGGCATGGACACGCTGCCACACAATGGTGCGGTCATTACCCTGCTGGCCGTCACCGGACTCACCCATCGGCAGGCGTACAAGGACATCTTCGCGATCACCGTGATCAAGACGCTCGCGGTGCTGGTGGTGATTGCTGCGTACTACTTGTTCGGCGTGGTCTGAGCCGCTGGCAACTCGAATGGATGACCGGCCGGAGCGGCCACCGTCGCCCCGCAGATGAACGAAAAATCGAAATGACGGGCAAGTTGGCTCACAAGTCCGTATAATCGGTTAATTCGTCCTTCAAAAAACCTGCGTGACGGCCCTGAGCCGCCCGAGTCGATCCCATGTCTATCGAAAACCTGCGCAATATCGCCATCGTCGCCCACGTCGATCACGGCAAGACCACCCTCGTCGATTGTCTGCTCAAGCAGTCCGGCACGCTCAGCGAGCGCACCGTGCTCGCCGAACGCGTAATGGACTCGAACGACCAGGAAAAGGAACGTGGCATCACGATCCTGGCCAAGAACACCGCGATCACCTGGAACGGCAATCGCATCAACATCGTCGACACCCCGGGACATGCTGACTTCGGCGGCGAAGTCGAGCGCGTGCTGTCGATGGTCGACTCGGTGCTGATCCTGGTCGACGCGATGGACGGCCCGATGCCGCAGACCCGCTTCGTGACGCAGAAGGCGTTCGCGATGGGCTTCAAGCCAATCGTGGTGATCAACAAGGTCGACCGTCCGGGCGCGCGTCCGGAATGGGTGGTCGAGCAGGTCTGGGATTTGTTTGACCGTCTCGGTGCCACGCCGGAACAGATGGACTTCCCGATCGTCTACGCTTCGGCGCTGAACGGTTACGCCGGTCTCAATGATGACGTCCGCGAAGGCGACATGACCCCGCTGTACGAAGCGATCATGCAGCACGTCAGCAAGCCGGACGTGGACCCGGACGGCGCGTTCCAGATGCGCATCAGCCAGCTCGATTACAGCAGTTTCGTCGGCGTGATCGGCATCGGTCGCATCCAGCGCGGCACCCTGAAGAAGGGCATGCCGGTCAGCGTGATCGATCGGCACGGCAAGAAGCGCCAGGGCAAGGTGATGCAGGTGCTGGGCTTCCTCGGCCTGGAGCGGATCGAGCAGGACAGCGCCGAGGCCGGCGACATCGTGGCCATCTCGGGTATTTCCGACCTGACCATTTCCGACACCATTTGCGCGCTGGACACGCCCGAGGCGCTGCCGGCATTGACTGTCGACGAACCAACCATCTCGATGACCTTCCAGGTCAACAACTCGCCGTTCGCCGGCAACAAGGATCTGAGCGGCGGCAAGTTCCTCACCAGCCGCCAGCTGCGCGAGCGCCTCGAGCGCGAGCAAGTGCACAACGTGGCGCTGAAGGTTGAGGAAGGTTCGGACGCCGACAAGTTCCTGGTCTCCGGCCGCGGCGAATTGCATTTGTCGGTGCTGATCGAGAACATGCGTCGCGAAGGCTACGAGCTGGCGGTGTCGCGTGCCGAAGTGATCATCAAGGAAATCGACGGCCAGAAGATGGAGCCGATCGAGCAACTGGTGGTCGACGTGGAAGAAGTCCACCAGGGCGCCGTGATGGAACGCCTCGGTGCGCGCAAAGGCCAGCTGAAGAACATGGAGTCCGACGGCAAGGGTCGCGTGCGTCTGGATTACGAGATCCCGGCGCGTGGCCTGATCGGCTTCCAGAACCAGTTCAAGACCCTGACCCAGGGTTCGGGCCTGCTGTTCCACGTGTTCGACCATTACGGTCCGAAGGAAGACGGCCAGATCGCCAAGCGCCTCAATGGCGTGATGATCGCCAACGCGGGTGGCAGCACCCCGGCCTACTCGCTCGGGCCGTTGCAGGAGCGTGGCAAGCTGTTCGCCGCCGAAGGCGACAACGTGTATGAAGGCCAGCTGGTCGGCATCCACGCCAAGGACAATGACCTCACCGTCAACGTGATCAAGCCCAAGCCGCTGACCAACATGCGCGCCTCCGGCAAGGACGATGCGATCCAGCTGACCCCGGCGATCAAGTTCACGCTGGAACAGGCGCTGGACTTCATCGACGACGACGAGCTGGTCGAGATCACTCCGAAAGAGATCCGCCTGCGCAAGAAGAACCTCACCGAGAACGATCGCAAGCGCTCCTCGCGCGGCTGAGTTGTTTTCTCCAGTGATGGATTGATCAGAAGGCCACCGCAAGGTGGCCTTCTGCTTGATTGCGCGACGGCCATGGTTCGCCACATTGCCAACCGCGCCATGTCGTCGCTCAACAAACTGTGATAGCCGCGGCACTTCTTTGTAGGGGAACCCCTCTTTTGCTCCCGAAACATTGACAGGCTTTCCCTGCACCGTTTATTGATGGACAGCTCCATCTTGGAGCAACTACTCAAGGAGAGTTTTCGATGAAAGTACTGGGTACGATCAGCACCATCGGTATCATCGTAGTGGGCTTAGGGACGTTGTCATTCTCACAACCAGCGCAGGCACGGATCAATCCGCAGACCTGTCGTACGGTTTACGCTGCCTGTGACGCGGGCGATCAGGCCGCTTGCGACAGCCGGGTTTTCGAAACGTGCATGAGGCAATGGGGCCCTGGCCTGCCGCCTGCCCCGCCCGAACCGCTGTGATACAGCCGCTCAGAGCCACAAGATTTTCGTAAGAACCAAAGCGCCCGGCCATGCCGGGCGCTTTCTTGTGTGGCGAGTCGGGCCCCGTCCCCGCGCAGCAGGGAAAGGGTTGGGCGTACCACTGCACGCACTCTACACGGATGCTTTTTCCACAAAATTCGTCAACCTCAATACCTTCAGCCGCTTGGCCAGTTTTCGCAGAAGCTCCGCAAACCCATCCAAGTCCTCACTCCACGGGGAGGCATCGCGCCAATACAGGGCAATTTCACGCCCGCTCTCCAGCCCCTTCAATTTGGCCAGCACAATATTGGGCATCGATGCCAGGCGCTCGTGCGCCAAGGCCGGCACCAGCGCATAGCCTCCACGCAAGCTGACCAGCGCAGCCAGACTTTCCAGGCTGACATCCTGCACGTGCCCATGCTCGCTGCCTTCGCAATGCAGCCCGTCGGCGTGGCTTTCAGTCATCAGCGTTGCTTCAGCGGGATCAAGTTGATCCAGCGCAATTTCACGCTGACCGGCCAGCGGATGATCAGCACGCAGCATCAATTCCCACGGCTCGAAGAACAGCGGGCGTGATGCAATACCGCTGAGCGCTGGTGCCGGTGGCGCCAGCACCGCATCCAGCTCACCTTCGCTCAGCCGCCGCAACAGTCCGCGTGGCTTGCCTTCGGAGATGCCTAACCGCGCACCGGGAAAATGCTGCGGAAACGGCGCGATCAGATGCGGCAGCAGATACGGCCCCAGCGAGGCCGGCACGCCGAGGCGCAATTCGCCGCCAAACGCGACTTCGCCGGCACGCGCGAGCTGCTGCAGGTGTTCGGCCGCAGTCAATACGGCATCAATTTGCTGCAACAATCGTTGTCCGCCTGCGGTGGACACGATTTTCCTACCGCCGCGCTCGAACAACGGCGCACCCAGGGCTTGCTCCACTTTCTGCACCTGGTGCGACAGGCCTGACGGACTGATGTGCATGGCGCGGGCGGCACTGTTGAAACTGCCGTGGCGATGTACTGCCTGCACAAGACTGAGGTCGCGCAGCGAGACGGCCGCAAGGCCCATCGAAATCATCGAATGCTGCATGTCATCAAAGGCGTTTGCTTGCGGTGATCATCGAGGCCATCCTGTTCGGTGTAGTCGGCCACGAGCCGTGCGCGCAGTGTACCCGGCGAGGCTGTCCGAAAGGCGTCGGACCAGCCAACTCGAACCGTTCAACGCGACCCTGCCGTTCGCGGACTCGCAGGGTTTGCGCGATAATTGTGTTTTTACCGGACTGGTAGACCCTACGCGCCGTCCGGCGTCGTCGTTCTGTCATCCCAGCCGCAGGATTCAGCCAGGAGCTCGTCCCCATGAAAGATACCTTTTCCACACGCGACACCCTCGAAGTCAATGGCAAGCAGTACGCTTTCGCCAGCCTGGCCAAGTTGGGTCAGCGCTTCGACCTGAAGCGGCTGCCGTACTCGATGAAGATCCTGCTGGAAAACCTGCTGCGCCACGAAGACGGCGTCGACGTGACGTCGAAGGAAATCGAAGCGGTCGCCACCTGGGACGCGAAGAAGGAACCGGACACCGAAATTTCGTTCATGCCGGCACGTGTGCTGCTGCAGGATTTCACCGGCGTACCGTGTGTGGTCGACCTGGCCGCAATGCGCGACGCGATGAAGGCGCTGGGCGGTGATCCGACCCTGATCAACCCGCTGTCGCCGGCTGAACTGGTCATCGACCACTCGGTGCAGGTCGACGTGTTCGGCAGCGAAGACGCGCTGGAAAAGAACGTTGCGATCGAGTTCGAGCGCAACCAGGCTCGCTACAGCTTCCTGCGCTGGGGCCAGAAAGCCCTGGCCGATTTCAAGGTCGTGCCGCCGCGCACCGGCATCGTGCATCAGGTGAACCTGGAGCATCTGGGCCGCGTGGTGATGGGCAACGAAGTCAACGGCCAGTTGTGGGCTTACCCGGATACCGTGTTCGGCACCGATTCGCACACGACCATGATCAACGGTCTGGGCGTGCTGGGTTGGGGCGTTGGCGGCATCGAAGCCGAGGCCGCGATGCTTGGTCAGCCTTCGTCCATGCTGATTCCGCAGGTGGTCGGCTTCAAGCTGTCGGGCAAGCTGCCCGAGGGCGCCACCGCCACCGATCTGGTGCTGACCGTGACCCAGATGCTGCGCAAGCAGGGTGTGGTCGGCAAGTTCGTCGAATTCTTCGGTCCGGGCCTGCCGCATCTGGCGCTGGCGGATCGCGCCACCATCGGCAACATGGCGCCGGAATACGGCGCCACCTGCGGCATCTTCCCGGTCGACGCCGAATCGCTGCGCTACTTGCGCCTGTCCGGCCGCAGCGACGAACAAGTCGCGCTGGTCGAAGCCTATGCCAAGGCTCAGGGTCTGTGGCATGACGAGAACAGCGTGCACGCTGACTTCAGCGCCACGCTGGAACTGGACCTGGCCGACGTCAAGCCGTCGATGGCTGGCCCGAAGCGTCCGCAGGACCGCGTGCTGCTGACCGACGTCAAGACCAACTACAACGAGAACCTCGGCGCGACCACCACCAAGCGCAATGGTGCGGAAGCCCGCTTCGCCAACGAAGGTGGCGACACCGCCGTCGGTCACGACCAGAGCCAGAACGCACCGGGCCAGCATGTCTCGATGAACGGCCAGGACTTCCGCGTCGGCGACGGCTCGGTGGTCATCGCGGCAATCACCTCGTGCACCAACACCTCCAACCCGGCAGTGATGCTGGCCGCTGGTCTGGTCGCCAAGAAAGCTGCCGCGCGTGGCCTGAAGGCCAAGCCGTGGGTGAAGACCTCGCTGGCACCGGGCTCCAAGGTCGTCACCGACTATCTGGAAAAGACCGGACTGCTGACCGAGCTGGAAAAGACCGGCTTCTATCTGGTCGGCTACGGCTGCACCACCTGCATCGGCAACTCCGGACCCTTGCCGCAGGAAATCAGCAAGGCGATCAGCGAGGGCGACCTGACCGTTGGCGCGGTGATCTCCGGCAACCGCAACTTCGAAGGCCGCGTGCATGCCGAAGTGAAGATGAACTACCTGGCTTCGCCGCCGCTGGTAGTCGCCTACGCGCTGGCCGGTTCGCTCGACATCAACCTGACCACCGAGCCGCTGGGCGAGGGTTCGGATGGCAAGGACGTCTTCCTGAAGGACGTCTGGCCGTCCAATCAGGAAATCAGCGACCTGCTCGCCAGCGCGGTCACCTCGGACATGTTCAAGAAGAACTACGCCGACGTGTTCAAGGGTGACGAGCGTTGGAACGCCATCGCCTCGCCAGACGGCGCGCTGTACGCATGGGACGAAGCGTCCACCTACATCAAGAACCCGCCCTACTTCGACGGCATGACGATGGAAGTGGGCACGGTCGACGACATTCATGCTGCGCGCTGCCTGGGCCTGTTCGCCGACTCGATCACCACCGACCACATCTCGCCGGCCGGTTCGATCAAGAAGGACTCGCCGGCCGGTCGCTTCCTTATCTCGCGCGGCGTGCAGCCGATCGACTTCAACTCCTACGGCTCCCGTCGCGGCAACGACGACGTGATGGTGCGCGGCACCTTCGCCAACATCCGCATCAAGAACCAGATGCTGGATGGTGTCGAAGGTGGCTTCACCCGCCACGTCCCGTCGGGCGAACAGATGGCAATCTACGATGCGGCCATGAAGTACAAGGACGCCAAGACGCCGCTGGTGGTCATCGCCGGCAAGGAATACGGCACTGGCTCCTCGCGTGACTGGGCTGCCAAGGGCACCTTGCTGCTGGGCGTCAAGGCCGTGATCACCGAAAGCTTCGAGCGTATCCACCGCTCCAACCTGGTCGGCATGGGCGTGCTGCCGCTGTGCTTCAAGCAAGGCGAGAACGCAAAGTCACTGGGCCTGGACGGTAGCGAGAGCTTCGACATCACCGGCCTGGACAACGGCAATTCGAAGGAAGCCACCGTGGTTGCCACTGCCGCCGACGGCAGCAAGAAGCAGTTCACCGTACATGTGATGCTGCTGACCCCGAAGGAGCGTGACTTCTTCCGTCACGGCGGCATCCTGCAGTACGTGCTGCGTCAGCTGGCCGGCAAGAAAGCCGCCTGAGTTTCAGCGTGACAGCACGTCATGCACAGACCGCCCCGGATTCCGGGGCGGTCCTGTATCAACGGATTGAAAACCCCTCAGAACGCGTGTTTCCAACTCGCCGAGTAGCAACGCCAGTCGCCACCTTCCTTTCGCCAAGCCGATTCAACCTCATACAGCCCCATCTGTTCCGGCAGCAACTTGCCGCCACTGGTAAGGCTGACGGTGAACGTCGCCACCATGCGCTCACCGCGCTGCTCGATCGAAACCGGCCCCATGGTCACCCCGACATGCTCACCGCGCAGTGCCAACAGTCGAACCATGGAGATCAGGCCGCGTCGATCAAGTTCACCGGCATTGCCATCGAATTCCTCGCTGATTGGTTCACCAAGATCGCTCGTCGATCCCGCTTCGGCCGCATGCGCGACAGCCGCAATCGCGGCTCTCACCTGCGCCTCGCTGGAGTCGTGCCGACAGGCCACCAGAGCGAACACGAACAGCGTGCAGGCAAGCCATCGGCAAATCATTTTTCCCATCATCATCTCAACCTCGTTCGCTGCAACGCGGCTTGCCGCTGTACGCGTGCGTATGCTCAAATCACCCAGCACATGATCCATGATGGATGCAAACAGGTTGCTGATTCCATCCTCTGATTCATCGTCCTCGACCAACAGGGAATCCCAAGCATGAGCAATGAGCGTCCGTGGCTGGACAACTATCCAGCCGGCGTGCCCGAACAGATCGACGTCAGTCAATATGCTTCGGTCCCCGCGGTGCTGGAAGAGGCGTTCGCTGCCTTCCGTGATCGCCCGGCGTTCGCCAACTTCGGCCGCCAGCTCAGCTACGGCCAGATTGATGAGATGAGCCGTCAGTTCGCCGGCTATCTCACCGGCGTGCTCAAGCTGGTCAAGGGCGACCGCATCGCGATCATGATGCCGAACGTGTTGCAGTATCCGATCGCCTTGTTCGGCGCGCTGCGCGCCGGACTGATTGTGGTCAATACGAATCCGATGTACACCGCACGCGAGTTGAAACATCAGCTGGAAGACTCCGGCGCGAAGGCGATCGTGGTGCTGGACAATTTCGCCAACACGCTGCAGCAGGTGGTGGCGGAAACCGGGGTGAAGCACATTGTCACCACCGGCATTGGCGACCTGCTCGGCTTCCCCAAGGGGGCGCTGATCAACTTCGTGCTCAAGCACGTCAAGAAGATGGTGCCTGCCTACCACCTGCCGCAGGCTGTCCGTTTTCGCGACGCGCTGACGCGTGGCGCCGCGCACCCGCTGCCGCCGGTGACACTGGGTCACGACGACATTGCGTTCCTGCAGTACACCGGCGGCACTACCGGCGTGGCCAAGGGTGCCATGCTCACCCACGGCAACATGATCGCCAACATGCTGCAGGCAAGCGCCTGGATTGGCAGCGATGTGGTCAAGCCGGGTGAAGAGGTCATCATCACCGCGTTGCCGCTGTATCACATCTTCTCGCTGACGGCGAACGGCCTGGTCTTCACGCGTCTGGGCGGACTCAACTGGCTGATCACCAATCCTCGCGACATGCCCGGTTTCGTCAAGGAACTGAAAGCTTCCCGGTTCACCGCCCTCACCGGCGTCAACACGCTATTCAACGGGCTGCTCAATACACCCGGCTTTGCCGAACTGGATTTCTCGCGACTGCACATGACCCTGGGCGGCGGCATGGCCGTGCAACGTGCGGTGGCCGAACGCTGGAAGAAAACCACCGGCTGCACCCTGGCAGAGGCCTATGGACTGACGGAAACGTCGCCGGCGGTATGCATCAATCCGATTGATCTGAAGGAGTACAACGGCTCGATCGGATTGCCGGTTCCATCGACCGATGTCGCCATCTGGTCCGACGAAGGGCAGCCACTGCCCACCGGCGAAGTCGGTGAACTGATGGTGCATGGCCCGCAGGTAATGAAGGGCTATTGGCAGCGCCCGGATGAAACGAGCAAGGTGCTTGGCGCTGACGGCTGGCTACACACCGGCGACATCGCAAAAATGGACGAGCAAGGCTACTTCTACATTGTCGACCGCAAGAAGGACATGATCTTGGTGTCCGGCTTCAACGTGTATCCGAACGAAGTCGAAGACGTGGTGATGGAGCACCCCGGCGTACTTGAGGTTGCCGCAGTCGGCGTGGCGGACGAGCATTCCGGCGAGGTGGTGAAGCTGTTCGTGGTGCGCAAGGACCCGCAGCTCACCGAGGAAGCATTGAAGAAGTTCTGCCACGATCGCCTGACCGGTTACAAGCGACCGCGCCAGATCGAGTTCCGCAGCGAACTGCCAAAGAGCAATGTGGGCAAGATTCTGCGCCGCGAATTGCGCGACGAAAAGAAACCCGCCGCCTGAGGCGAGTGAGTCTGGCGCCACAAGAAAAAACGCCCGCGTGAATCACGCGGGCGTTTTGTTTTGCGCGACCGGCCTGATTCAGCCGTCCTTCCAGTATTCAAGAATGTCAGCGTAGCCACCAAGGAGGTTCCACAACGGCACCTGTTTATCCTCGGGAATGCGGCTGTAGGAGAAACCGATATGGTGATCGGAAATGCGCGCCACCACCGCCTCCAGATGAATATGCAGGTTGTGGCCGAAGATCATGTCGAGCACCCAGCTCTGACCGGGCTCGCCAGCCCAGCCCAACGGGCGGCGCAACAAGGCGCCTGTTGCCGAAATATCCACCAGCTCCGTCGGATGCGATTCGCCATGACGACTCATCAGAACCGTCGTCTCGATCTGCATGCGGGCCGGGCGCAATTGCTCCGGTACGCGATTGCCTTGTCCGTTTCTGTCGATCGCCATCAGCTCCACCATCCGTTTCGTGCTTGCGTTTGCCATTGCTCTCGTCTCCGGCAAGGACACTATTCTGGCTTTATTCCTGAGATCCCCATGCCACGTCCTGTGTCGAGAACACAATCAACGCTACGACTGATTGCATTCGCCTGAAATGTCCTAAAGCAAACACCGTGCCACTCCTTTTCGACACGCCTCTTGATCAACCACTGCAGCCATCACAACTTCCGCCCCTGCGCGGATGGCGGCTCAGCCAAGCCATTCCTGCAGAGAATCCCGCCCGACAGGCCACGCCCCCGTTGAAGTGAATGCATTCAATGGATCGCTGCCTGACGCGGGCCGGCCGCATGTCGACACATTAGGTCACATGGCGCCGTGCGCCTGCGGCCATCGTTGCGTTTTTCAAAGCACGACGCGTTCATTGTGCCTGCAGAGAATGTTGTTACAACATCCCGCTGCACAGGGCCCAAGCGCTGAAGCGCATGACCCGGCTCATTGCCATGCTGGACTTGAGGCTGACCAGCCATTACTCTTGGAACACGCATGGCGTCACAGAAACAGTTTGCCGGGTATCCGCGGCGACCTTTGGCGCACATTCGATAGCTCTCGGACCGACCAGCGAACAGACGGGATATGATCCCCGTCATCGTTGGTCAGACGCCCTGCCACGGCTGACAACCTGCAGTTGGCGTAATGGTCACCAGCGACCTGACTGACCGAACCACCAAGGCGTGGATTCATCATGCTCGTCGTGACGAGTGCCTACGTCGCGCCTCGGTATTTATGAGTTTGACGAACGCAGCAGCCGGGGAATACCGCCTCAACGCCGTGTTCAGAGTACGGACATCCACATGTCGCGCCATCATGCGGATGACTCCGATCCTGTTGAAAGTACTGCCAGCCGCTGAAGGCGGCCCCATGACATGCATTGATGAGCACTGAGCCCGTCGTCGAGCCACAGAGCCCGGTTCCTGCACCGCAGGATGCCTTTGCGTCGCTGCCGCAACAGCAGGAAATGCCGCTGGCCATCGTGCGCGGCCAGCCGATGTTGCAGATGCCGCAGGATCTGTACATTCCGCCGGATGCGCTCGAAGTCATCCTGGAGTCGTTTGAAGGTCCGCTGGACTTGCTGCTGTACCTGATCCGTCGGCAGAACCTGGATATCCTGGACATTCCGGTGGCCGAGATCACGCGGCAGTACATGAGTTACATCGAGCTGATGCGCGATGTGATGCGGCTGGAACTGGCCGCGGAATACCTGCTGATGGCTGCGATCCTGGCCGAGATCAAGTCGCGGCTGTTGCTGCCACGGCCGCCCGCCGAGGAAGGTTTGGAAGAAGACCCCCGCGCCGAGCTGGTGCGGCGATTGCAGGAGTACGAACGATTCAAGCGTGCGGCCGAGGACATCGAGGCGATGCCCCGGCTGGAGCGCGACAGCGTGGTGGTACACGCCGAGGTGGGGGAGCGCAACGTCATCAAGTTGCCACCGCCACTGGAGTTGACTGAACTGCTGCTGGCACTGAAGGACGTGATGCACCGCGCCGAATTGTTCGGGCATCACGCGATCAAACGCGAAGCGCTCAGCGTTCGTCAGCGCATGGGTGAACTGCTGGGCCGGCTCGACGACAGCAGCTTTCACCGCTTCGAGAGCCTGTTCGACATCAGCGAGGGGCGCCCGGGCATCGTGGTGACCTTCCTCGCCATGCTCGAACTGGCCAAGGAAATGCTGATCGAGATCGTCCAGGAAGAACCACTGGCGGCCATTTACGTAAAAGCGAAAGTGAGTCACTCCGAGGAACTCGCCGAGTTTGCAACGGATGCGGAACACGGCGACGAACCTGCCGTGATCGAAGCATCCAGCCAATGAACCACCCACTTTGAACGACAGCGACCGCAACGGTATCCGACCCAAGGTTATGCAGATCGAGCAACTCAAATCCATTATCGAGGCCGCCCTGCTGGCCTCCACCCAGCCGATGACTGTGCAACAGCTGGGCGACCTGTTCATCGAGACCGATGAGGTCACGCGCGAGCTGATCGCCCGAGCACTGGAATCGCTAGCCGAGGACTGCAGCGGGCGCGGCGTCGAGCTGAAGGAAGTGGCCTCGGGCTTTCGCTACCAGGTACGCCAGGACGTGCACCCGTGGATTTCGCGGATGTGGACTGAACGGCCCAGCCGCTATTCACGTGCGCTGCTGGAAACGCTGGCGCTGATCGCCTATCGCCAGCCGATCACCCGACCTGAGATCGAGCAGATCCGCGGCGTGGTGGTGTCCTCCAACATCATCAAGACGATGGAGGAGCGCGAATGGATTCGCGTGGTCGGATACCGCGACGTGCCCGGCAAACCGGCGCTGTTCGGCACCACCCGCGCCTTTCTCGACTACTTCAACCTGAAATCGCTGGACCAGTTGCCGCCGCTGTCGGAAATCCGCGACATGGAAGACCCGCAGATGCGCTTCGAAGCCGAGCCCCTGCCCGCCCGGATCGTGCGCGACTTGCCGATCGACCCGGAAGGCGAGAACCAGCCGCACCACGATATGCAAGATGAAGTTGTCGATGCCGCAAGCACCGACATCGAACCGAGCAACAACGAACACCCTTCAGCATTGGGCGATACCGCCGATGCCGAAGACAACGACGTGGCAATCGATGCAGAAACATCCATTGCACCCAACTCCGACGATGACGGCTCCGACTCGAGTCCCACCGCCGAAGCCCTGACAACCACTGCCGACGAGGCAGCGACCCCCGCCGCGGCTGTCGAACCCGATACCGCAAGCCAAGATACCGAGGAGTACCGCGCATGACTGCGCCGCAAAAATCCGTTCTATCCCTGAAGCGCGAACCGCGCATCGAAACCGAAGGCCCCGCACTGGAAGAGCGCCTGCACAAGGTGCTGGCCAATGCCGGCCTCGGCTCACGCCGCATGCTTGAACAACGCATCCAGTCCGGCGAAGTCGAGCTTAACGGCGCACCCGCCGAGATCGGCATGAGCGTCAAAGCTGGTGATCGCGTGGTCATGGACGGCAAGCAGTTCGTTGTCGCCACTGACAGCCGCGACGACACTGAAGTGCTGATCTACCACAAGCCCGAAGGCGTGCTGACCACTCGTGATGATCCGGATGGTCGCCCCAACGTCTTCGAACAGTTGCCGCGACTGAAAGGCGCGCGCTGGGTGGCTGTGGGTCGACTGGACATCAACACTACCGGCCTGCTGCTGCTCACTACCGATGGTGAACTGGCCAATGGCCTGATGCACCCGAAGAGTGGTCTTGAGCGCGAATACCTGTGCCGCGTGCATGGCGAAGTGCCCGACGAGATCATCGAACGCCTGAAGGCCGGCGTGGAACTGGACGATGGTCCGGCGCGTTTCGACGAAATCGCGGTGATCAGCCGCGGGGGCAGCCATAGCTGGTTCCGCGTGGTGATTCGCGAAGGTCGCAATCGCGAAGTTCGCCGCCTGTGGGACTCGCAGGGCTTTCTGGTCAGCCGCTTGAAGCGTATCCGCTACGGCAAGATCGAACTGCCGCGCAACCTGCGCCGTGGCGAGTGCGAAGCGCTGGATGCCGAAAGCATCAAGCAATTGCGCCAGGCTACCGGCCTCGGCGTCGCGCAGCCAGTACTCACGCTGAGCCCGGTGCTGCATCAGCGTCGCGCCAACCGCAGCGTCACCGAATATCGCCCGGAGCGTGGTGCCAGCAGCGCCTGGACTGGCGGTCAGGACGAAGCGCGTGAACTGCGCGCGTACGATCGTATCCGTGAGGAACCGACCCGCGGCCGCAAGCCGCCGCGTCGTGACGGCAAGGAAGTGAACGGCAACGTTGCGCGCCCTGAACGTGGCACCGGCGGTGGCATGGGTCCTCGTGGTGGCAAGACTCGTCGCGTAGCTCCGGGCCAGGAGCTGCCGTCGGTACGCAGCTGGTTTGCCGGCGAAAGCCGCGATGGCAGCGGCCGTCCCGGCGCACCGCGTGGCAACGCCGGCGCGGCTGCTGGCAATCGTCGTCCGGCCGGGGGCAAGCCGTTTGGCGCACGTACCGGCGGTGGTGAAGGTCGGCCAGCAGGCGGCAATCCTTACAGTGGTTTTGGCGGCGGCGAGTCACGTGGCAATGCGAATGGCAACGTCAGTGGCAATCGCGCGCCGGGCAATCGTGGTCCGCGTCCGCAAGGCCAAGGCCAGGGGCAAGCCTCGGGAAATCGCTCGCACGGTAACCAGGCACGGCCGCAAGGCCAGGGTGGCAATCGCCCGCAGGGTTCCTCCGCTCGACCACAGGGTCAGGGCGGCAACCGTCCACATGGCGGCGCCCGCCCCGGCGGCCCGACCGGCGGTCGTCCACCAGGTCGTGGCGGCAACCGTTCGGGCAACCGCTGAGGCGAGTAACCGATGGTGCGCATCTATCACAACAACCGCTGCTCCAAGTCACGCGCCACCCTGGCGTTGCTGGAGCAGCAGGGTGGTCCGGTCGAGGTGATCAACTATCTCGACACGCCACCCACCGCGAGCGAATTGGCGACGCTGCTGCAGCAACTGGGCATGACGGCTCGCGAACTGCTGCGGACCGGTGAAGCGGAATATCAATCACTCGGGCTGGCCAGCCTTTCGATGGACGAAGCCGCGCTGATTGCCGCGATGGTGGAGCATCCGAAATTGATCGAACGTCCGATCGTGGTTGCCAACGGCAAGGCGGCGCTGGGCAGGCCACCGGAAGCGGTGCTGGCGATACTCTGAGTGTCCTGCACTTTCGAAATAAAAAGGCTGCCCCAGGGCAGCCTTTTTATTTCCATCAGCCCGGCAGCAACCCAGCGAACCGGTGTTGACGCCGATGCGTTACCAGCGACTGATCCGTCCATCCAGTACAGGCAGCGAAAACACCGTACTCACCGTACCTGACGATTTTTTGCCCACCAGCAGCAGGCCGTCCCTTTCACCATTTTGCACTTGATCAAAGGTCTCGGCGCTCACTTCGACACCAAAACGACTGGCCGCCAGGTCCCTGTCCAGTTCACTGTCGTGGATGTCGACCGGCACCTGCGCGCCATGTTCGTTGGTAGCCTGCACAATCAGATAGTGATGCTGGATCGAGGCATCGCGGGCATCCGGCTTGACCACGAAAGTCTTCTCTCCCGGGATCGCCAGCAAATACAAGCTATAACTCAGTGGAGCCTGCTTCTGCATCGTCACCAGCGTCGCCAGTGCCGGCTCGGCTTTGCTCAAGTCGCCCTGGTTGACGGCGGTGCTGATGGTGGCAAGGTAAGGTGCCGCCATGTCGCGGTCCCCGGCAGAGAAGCTGCCGACAATGGTTGCAGCACTTTGAGCGATTTGACCACCCTTGTGCAGGGTTTCGAGGCGAAGGTCCGCCTGCTCGATCGCGTGCAGATCGCCTGAGTTCAATGCCGTGCGCATGGCAATCGCGTTACTCAACCACTGTGGCGAAAGCCCGGCTGGTTGCAACGCGTACGGATCGAGGTCGTGCCATTTCTGTCCATAAGCCAGGACCTTGTTGGCCTCGTTCAACTCCTGATGTGCCAGTTGCAAGTGTTGCCGGGCCAGCGCAAGCAGCTTGCGATCATGGGCGAGCACTTGCTTCGCGTCCGAATGATCGGCAAACGTTGACTGCAAGACTTCGGGATCGGTCGAGGTGACGATCAATCCGCGCATGGCGCCGTTCAACTTGTTGATCTCCATCAACGCACCTTCCGCGTGCACCGACGCACCCAGCGGGACAGTGCCCACATTCGTGGCCAGGCGAATGGTCTTGCTGACGTCCTGCTGCATCAGGGCGGCGTCGGCGACCAACGGCGTGACGGTCTTTTGCCAATGGGCATAACTATGCGACTGCACAAAGTAGAAGCCGACCAAAGCCAGCACCAGAACCGCCACCAGCGCAATGCCCAGACGCGCCTTGCGCCGGTCCATGCCTTTCAACCGGTCGATGGCGTCCTGCACTCCCGGGGTGAATCTGCCCGAGCGCTCAGCCGCGAAAGAAGTGGGTTTGCCGGAAGGCGAATCTTTGGGAGTGTGAATCATCGAAAGCCATCAGAATATCGGACGAAATTTCGCCGTTGCCAGGCAGCGCTTCCGCAAAAGAGCGGATAACCGGCCTGACAAAACAGCCATTCTAGCCGACGACAGCCAGCAATCGGGGCAAACAGGACATTCGCGCAGCGGACAAGGCCTGACCGCTGAGCGAATGGCCAGGCCATCACTTCCATCGGCCGGAAAAACGATCAGGCATTCAATTCAGGTCGAGTGAAAATGCGTCCGCATCCATCCACGCCGGAAAGCGCTCGCGATGCGCCAACAGCGGCGCCGGGTCCAGCGTGATGGTCACCACCTGCTCGCCAGCATCCAGTTCCAGCAGCGGCTCACCCACTGGATCGATCACCGCGCTGTCGCCGGAATACGGGATTTCGTTGCCATCCACGCCGACGCGATTCACACCGATCACATAACTGAGGTTTTCGATTGCCCGTGCGCGCAGCAGCGTGCGCCACGGCTGCCGGCGCGGCGCCGGCCAGTTCGCCACGAACACCGCCAGGTCGTATTCCATCCCGCCGGTCGCGGTCGCCAGCCGCCGATTGCGCAACCACACCGGAAAGCGCAGGTCGTAGCAGACCTGCGGCAGGATGCGCCAACCCTTCAGCTCTACAATCAAGCGTTCACGGCCGCCGCCATAGCGCGTGTGCTCACCGGCCATGCGAAACAGATGGCGCTTGTCATACTGCGCAAAGCTGCCATCAGGCCGCATCCACAACAGGCGGTTGTAGACGATATCGTTTTCGCGGATTGCCACGCTGCCGCAGACCACTGCACCCACATCGCTCGCCAGCGCGCGCAGCCATGCCACGCCTTCACCGTCCATGGCTTCGGCACTGGCACGGGTGTCATTGCTGAAGCCGGACAGGAAGGTTTCCGGCAGCACGATCAGGTCGCTGCCCTGCGCCTGCCGCGCCAGCGCACCGTAATAATCGCGATTGGCGGGCGCGTCGTGCCAGCGGGTTGCACCCTGCACCAGCGCAACCTTCAGCGCCTGCATACTCATAGCCCGCACAACCGTTCGGCTGCCGCATCCATGGTCGCGTCACTCTTGGCGAAGCACAGTCGCAACAAACGCGTTCCGGGCGCTTGCGCGTAAAACGGCGTCAGCGGGATCGCTGCCACGCCACCGTGTTCGACCAGCCAACGACTGAAAGCGAGATCGTCTTCATCACGAATCGCTGAATAGTCGACCAACTGGAAGTAACCGCCGGGTACATCCAGCAGCTTGAAACGTGACGGTGCCAGCAGCGCACGGAAGCGATCGCGCTTCTCCTTGTAGAACGCGGGCAACTCCAGATAGTGCTGCGGCGTGTTGGCCATGAACTCGGCAAACGCCACCTGCGCCGGATGGAAGGTGCAGAACGTGAGGTACTGGTGCACCTTGCGGAACTCGGCCGACAACGCCGCCGGCGCCACCGCATAACCGACCTTCCAGCCGGTGCAGTGATAGGTCTTGCCAAACGAGGAGATCACGATGCTGCGTGCGGCCAGCTCCGGATGACGCAGTACGCTTTCGTGGACACCCTCGTAGACGATGTGTTCGTATACCTCGTCAGACAACACCACGATGCTGGTATCTCGCACGATCGCGGCCAGTTGATCAAGATCAGCCGCCGACAGCACCGCACCGGAGGGATTGTGCGGGCTGTTGATCATGATCATGCGGGTCTTCGGCGTTACCGCGTCGCGCACGCGCTGCCAGTCAATCGAGAACGTCGGCACGGTCAGCGGGATATGCACCGCCCGTGCGCCCTGCAGATCGATGGCCGGCTCGTAGCAGTCGTAGGCCGGATCGAACACGATCACTTCCTCGCCGGCACGCACCGTCGCGGCGATCGCCGCGAAGATCGCTTCGGTGGCACCCGAGGTCACCGTAATGTCGGTATCCACGTTGAGTTTGCGACCGTACAGACGCTCGGTCTTCAACGCGATTTGTTCACGCAAGGCCGCCGTGCCGTGCATCGGCGCGTACTGATTGCGACCCTCGTTCATCGCCCGGCTCAGCGCATCGCGCAGCTCTTGCGGCGGTTCGAAGTCGGGAAAACCCTGACCAAGGTTTACCGCCTTGTGCTCCAGCGCGAGCTGGCTCATCACGCTGAAGATGGTGGTGCCGACTTTCGGTAGCTTGGTTTCAATCATCATCATCTGGCCGTATGGATGTCCATAAAAATCGAGGTTAGCGGATTGCCTGTGCAACGTACACGATCACTCGATCAGGTGATCCAGCGGTCGCTTGCGGCACTGCTCGTGTTTCAACAAGGTGGTGGCCGGCAACCGCTCAGCCAGAAAGTCGACCAGCGCACGCACGCCCGGAAGCATGCCGCGGCGGCTGGGATAGACAAAATGCATGGTGCCTTCGGGTGCGCTCCAATCCGGCAACACCACTTCCAGCTCACCCGCGGAGATCGCTGGTGCGCAAACAAACTCCGGCAACAAAGCCACGCCCATGCCGCGACGCGCACACTCCAGCAGCACGGCGAAGTCACCGGTGATCAGCCGCGCTTTTACTTCCACATTGGCGTGACTGCCCTGCGCGTCACTCAACTCCCACGTCTGCGCGCCTTCATGCTCGCGCATCGATAGCGCCGGCAACGCTGCCAGATCATCCGGCACCATCGGTCGACCATGGGCTTTCAGCAGTGCCGGACTGGCCACCAGCTTGGTCCGCGACTGCCCGAAACTGCGGATCACCAGGTTCGCATCGGTATCCAGTTTGGTTCGCACCCGGATCGCCAGATCGTAGCCTTCGCCAATCAGGTCAACCCGGCGATCGCCGGACAGCAAGCGCACCTGCATCTTGGGATATTGCGCGAGGAAGTCCGGCAGGATGTATGCCAGCACCGTCTGCGCCAACGATACCGGGCAGCTCAGGCGCACCACGCCGCGCGGCTCGGCACGCAGCTCGTCGACGGCGTCCTGCGCCGCCTGCGCCTCCTCCAGCACGGCGCGGCAATGGCCATAGAAACGCTCACCAACCTCGGTCACCACGAATCGGCGCGTGGTCCGCTGCAACAAGCGCACGCCGAGGCGCTCTTCCAGCTGGGCAACACGTTTGCTGAGGCGCGACTTGGGCACGCCCAAGGCCCGGCCAGCCGCGGAAAACCCGGCGTGTTCGACCACCGCAGCAAAGAAGTACAGGTCATTGAGATCCTGCAAGGCGCCGCTCAATACCGTCATCGTCGTTTCCTATTTGGGGACGACTGATCAGAAAGACCAAAATTTCCACCAGATTGTTTCGAATATATCCGCTTTGCAGCCTCGGTCAACCGCCCTGCAATCACCGCTACTCCAGTGGAAAAAACACGCGCGGGGCGACACACTGCAGGTTCATACGTCACTGGAATCCACGCATGAACCGTTCGCTGCGTTTCTCCCTGCTTGCGCTGTTGGTCCTGGCGCCAGCAACCCAGGCTGCCGACCTGCTGGTCAGCAACGTCAATGGCTACACCCTCGACAGCAGCGGCAAGCTGCAGCACTTTCAGGCGCTGCTGGTGGATCAGGGCAAGGTGGTCGCCACCGGCACGACCGCAGACCTGAGTAAACGCGCAGGCGACGCCAAGGTCGTCGACGGCCACGGGCAAACCCTGCTGCCAGGCCTGATCGACGCGCATGGCCACGTGCTCGAACTGGGTTATGCGCTGAACAGCGTGGATCTCAGCGGTACCAAGTCGCTGGCCGAAGCGCTGGCCGTTGTCAAAGCTTACGCCGCCGCGCATCCCGAGGCGAAATGGATACGCGGTGGTGGCTGGAATCAGGAAATCTGGAAGCTGGGGCGCTTCCCCACCGCCAAAGAGCTGGATGCCGTGGTATCGGATCGGCCGGTGTGGCTGAGCCGCATCGACGGGCACGCGGCCTGGGCGAATTCGGCAGCGATCAAGCTGGCAGGCGTCACCAAGGCCACCAACGATCCCAGCGGCGGGCGCATCGAGCGTGATGCAGAAGGCAACCCGACCGGGGTCTTCGTCGACGGTGCCAGCAGCCTGGTCGATGCGGTCGCGCCGGCATTGACGACACAGGACCGGGTTGCCGCACTGGATTCCGCGCTGGCAGAAATGGCCAGCGTCGGCCTTACCGGCGTCAGCGATGCCGGCATCGATCTGGCGACCTATCAGCTCTATCGGCAATACGCCGACGAGCACAAATTGACGGCGCGCATCTACGCGATGATCCGCGATACCGGCGATTCGTTTAATGCCATCAGCAAGGATGGTCCGCTGATCGGTTACGGCAACGACTTCCTCAGCGTACGCGCGGTCAAGCTGTTTGCCGACGGCGCGCTGGGTAGTCGCGGCGCGGCCATGCTCAAGCCCTACTCCGATGACCCGCACAACAGCGGCCTGCTGTTCATGTCGCCGGCGGTGATGACAGCAAAGATCGAGAAGGCCTTCAGCAAGGGCTATCAAGTGGGCGTCCACGCGATCGGAGATCACGCCAATCGCGAAGTGCTGGACAGTTATGCCGCGGCCTACAAAGTGCATCCAGATGCCATCAACCTGCGCAATCGGGTCGAACACGCACAGATCGTCACGCTGCAGGACATTCCTCGCTTCGTCACCCTGCACCTGATTGCCTCGATGCAGCCGACCCACGCTACCTCCGACATGAACATGGCCGAAGCGCGCATTGGCCACCAACGCATGCAGGGTGCGTACGCCTGGCAGCGCTTCCTCAAGCAGGGCACGGTAATCGCCGCAGGCTCGGATTTCCCGGTGGAATCACCGAACCCGTTCTACGGCTTGTATTCCGCTGTAACCCGCGAAGACCATAAAGGCCAGCCGCCGGGTGGCTGGTACCCGCAGGATGACCTGACCCTGGTCGAAGCCTTGCGCGCGTTCACCCTCGATGCCGCCTATGCCGAGCATGCGGAACAGACCCTGGGTACGCTGGAACCCGGCAAGTGGGCTGACTTCATCGTGGTCGACCACGATGTCATGAAAGACCCTGCCAGCAAACTATGGAACACCAAGGTGCTGCAGACTTGGGTGGGTGGCAAACAGGTTTACGTCGCGAAGGATTGATGGTTTGAAATCAGGAAAAGGCCGGCACCCACGCCGGCCTTTTCTTGCGGTGGCGATCAGATCGTCGAGGTCTTGCCACCATCCATCGGAATGATCGCCCCGGTCACATAGCTGGCCCGAGCCGACGCCAGAAACACCGCAACGTCGGCAATTTCGGACGGCTCGGCCATGCGCCCCAGCGGAATCCCGGCAAGCTGGCTGGCCAGCAGCACTTCACGTGATTTCCCACTGCTTCGCACGGCGGCATCCAGACCCTCATCGACGCGGCCAGTACGGGTGATGCCGGGATTGATTGCATTTACCCGCACGCCTTTGCTGGCGTAGGCATTGGCGTAGCCCACCGTAGCCAGCATCAAGGCTGCATTCGCCGAGCCGCCACCGATATGCTGAGGGTTGGCCTGCCGCCCGCCCTGCCCGATCACGTTGACTATGCTACCGCTGCCACGGGCAGCCATGGCCCGAATCACCGGATCGATCGCGTGCATGTAGCTGAGGTATTTGGCCTGCATCGCCGACAGCAGGGCAGCGGCATCAAGCTCATCAGGCGGTGTGCGACGCGCCGCACCCGCGCAGTTCACCAGCACGTCGATCGGGCCATGCTCGTTGCCGATGCGCTTCATCACCGACTGTGCGGCGGCGCTGTCTTTGAGGTCAGCTGGATAGACGGCCATGACCGATCCCAGCGCGGCGAGTTGCTGCTGCGCCAGACGCAGATTTTCAGGATCGCGTGAAATACCAACTACCCGGGCTCCTTCCCGTGCAAAGGCCATCGCACAGGCCAGGCCGATACCTTTGCTGGCGCCGGTAATGACGACGGTTCGATCACTCAATTCCAGGTCCACAAACACCTCCCGCTGGCTTGCAGGCATTGGAGCACGAAGGCCGCTGGCCAGCTAACCATAGCGCTGGCGGCGTGCGGTCGGCTTGATGCAAGCCCCGGCGCAACGCCAGCCGCGAGGCTGTCTGCGATGCAAAACGCCCATAGGCCATCAGTCATGTTGTGAATTGATGGGTTTTCTCTTGACGGCTCAAAAGTCGGTGTTATAGTTCACTACAACACCACCCAACGAGGTCACCAAGGAGGCCCGTCATGAAAACGCACAACCTGATCGCCAGCGCCGCCGCCATTCTGCTTACCGCAGCCAGCCTCTCCCTGGTCAGCTACAACGTTGACAGCCAGCAGGCCGCCACGCATCAGCCAGGCGCCGCACAAGTCACCAACCTTCCAGCCGTCCAGGTTCGACCCAGCGCCGCGGAAATGCGCGCAGCCGCCCTGCTTCCCGACGCCGGTACCGCGGCCGTCGTTCCTGGCCACACGCGGAGTCATGTGGGTGGCAGCGCCACCAGCGAGCGAGTTGCCCTGCTTGGCTCTGCACTCGTCATGCCCTACTACTCGTTCGGCAATAATTTCGGTCGCGTCGGCAAGGAATAAAAATGACCATTACCTGGAACGACAGCGTCCCGATCTATCGCCAATTACGCGAACGTGTAGTGGCGATGATCCTGGACGGCGCCTTGAACGAAGGCGACCCGCTGCCGTCGGTACGCCAGGTGGCAGCGGAATATCAAATCAATCCGCTGACCGTATCCAAGGCATATCAGGAGCTGGTCGACGAACAACTGGTTGAAAAACGGAGGGGATTGGGCATGTTCGTCATTGAAGGCGCTCGCGAGGCGCTGCTGAAATCGGAACGCGAGCGCTTCCTGCGCGAAGAATGGCCCCTGCTGTTTGCACGACTGCAGCGGCTGGGGCTCGACTTGAAGACATTGCTGCGCGAAGCCACCACGGAAAAGGAGGAAAAATCATGAGCGCGGTGATCACGGCAAGCGGCCTGACCAAGCGATACAAATCGGCACTGGCACTGGATAACGCCAGCTTCCAGATCGAACCCGGCCGCATCGTCGGCCTGATCGGACCCAACGGCGCGGGTAAAACCACCGCACTGAAGGCGATCCTCGGGCTCACCGATTTCGAAGGCGAACTGAATGTGCTGGGCTTCGACCCCCGCAAGCAGCGCGACAAGCTGATGGGTGAAGTCTGCTTCATCGCCGACGTGGCCGTGCTGCCGCGCTGGATCAAGGTCAGTCAGGCGATCGACTTCGTCGCCAACGTGCATCCCCGCTTCAACCGCGCCAAGTGCGAAGGCTTCCTGGCACGCACCAAGCTGCAGCCGAATCAGCGTGTACGGCAAATGTCCAAGGGCATGATCGTGCAGCTGCATCTGGCGCTGGTGATGGCCATCGATGCCCGCTTGCTGATTCTGGACGAACCGACCCTGGGTCTGGACATCCTCTATCGCAAGCAGTTCTACCAGAACCTGCTGGAAGACTACTTCGACGAGAACAAGACGATCATCGTCACCACGCACCAGGTCGAGGAAGTCGAGCACATCCTCACCGACCTGATGTTCATTCGCGACGGCAAGATCGTGCTGGATGCCGACATGGATGCGGTGGGCGAACGCTACATCGAGGTGATGGTGAATGCCGACAAGGCCGACGCAGCCCGGGCACTGAAGCCCATCGACGAACGCCAGGTCTTCGGCAAAAGCATTTTTCTGTTTGACGGTGTCGGACGCGCGCAACTGGAAGCCATGGGCGAAACCCGTCGGCCATCCATCAGCGACCTGTTCGTCGCCACCATGAAGGGAACCTACGCATGAACATCCCCGCGCTGAACAATACTTACTGGCTGGTGAAGCGTGAATTCTGGGAACACCGGGGCGGCTTCTTCTGGGCCCCGATCATTACCGGCGGCATCTTCCTGCTTCTGAACATCATGGGCATCATTACTGCCGAAGTGCTCGGCGCCCGCCACGGCATCAACTTCGGTGCCAGTGGTGGCCTGCACAAGGTCATCGAAAGCATGGATGCCGGTGACATGAGCCAGGTGGGCTTTGCCCTGGACATCGCGATGTACTCGGCCATGGGCATCCTGGTCGCGGTGCTGGGTTTCGTAGTGTTCTTCTACTGCCTCGGTGCGCTGTATGACGATCGCCGTGACCGCAGCATCCTGTTCTGGAAATCGCTGCCGATCTCCGATGCCAGCACCGTCTTGTCCAAGGTCGTAAGTGCCACCGTGGTCGCCCCCGTCATCGCCGTCATTGTGGGCATCATCGTGGGCATGCTGCAGCTGTTGATCGTGGCGATCACGCTGTCCTTCCATGGCGTCAACGTCTGGCAGTTACTGCTGCTGGCCCATCCCTTCCGCGTCATGTTCAACCTGATTGGCTATATCCCGTTGTATGTGTTGTGGGCCGCCCCCGCGGTGGGCTGGCTGTTGATTTGTTCGGCATGGGCACGCAGCAAGCCCTTCTTGTGGGCGGTGGCACTGCCGGTGGGCGCCGGTCTGCTGGTGAGCTGGTTCGGCATCATGGGTTTGTTCAATCAGCCGGCCAACTGGTTCTGGACCAACATCGTGCAGCGCGCCCTGTTCAGCGTGTTTCCCGGCACCGGCAGCATCTTCGGCGCCGGCGGCAACCATCTGGTTCGCCATGTCAGCGGCAGCAACGGCGCCGACATCATGGACCTGGCAAACACCTGGCAGCTGATTGCTTCGCCCAACTTGTGGATCGGTGTAGTCGTGGGTGTGGCCTTGCTGGCTGGTGCCACCTGGTTCCGCCGCTGGCGCGACGATAGCTGAGCGTGGCCGTGATTTCGCCTCAGGTGACACCCCTCCGAAAAGGACGAACCAGCATGTCACACCCGCGTTTGATAGCCCTGACCGCCGCTCTATGTGGCTTGGTTGCCGCCTGCGGCAACGCACCGGACTGGAGTTCCACCACCATCGCCAACGGCGCCATCACCCTGCGTCATGAACAGGTCACACTTCACACCAGTGGCGTGCCTGAAGCGGTCATCACGGCATCGGGTGACTTCACCATCGACGGCAAGGCGGTCGCCATCACACCGGACCAACGCAAGCAACTGCAACGCTATTACCAAGGCGCGCTAGCTGTTCGCGAACACGGCATCGCCACCGGGAAAGCTGGCGTTGCCGTGGCGGGTGCCGCACTCAGCGGGATTGCCGATGCCATCAGCAGCGGAGACGGTGATCAGATCGACAAGCACGTCAGCGCCAAGGCCGAGCTGGTCGAACAGAAGGCCAGGAAGATCTGTCTTGACCTGGTCGAGATCAAGGCAGCACAGGATGCACTGGCGACCCAGCTACCCGCATTCAAGCCCTATGCCGGCCTGCTTCAAGCCGATGACGATGACTGCAAATCCACCGTCATCAACAGGCCGTAACAACACGATATCCGTGCAGGGCCCTACCCTGTGGGCGAAGCTCTTTTCGACATACGAGAAGCATCTCGCTACCCACGCTGCACGCCATGTTGCTCCACTGACTCCACTCCGGTGGAACCTGTAAACAGGAAAACCTTATGAAACTCATCTCGCTCAGCGCACTCGCACTCGTCCTGCTGGCGCCACTGACCGCCTGCGGTCAGGCTCCACAGCCTGATACCCAATCCGACGCCGCCAACCCCGCCGCACAGGTGGCCAAGGACGACGGCGAAACCACTTCCCACTCAATGATCGCCGGAGAAATCCAGAAGGCGATGGAACAGGCGAAGCAGGAACTTGTCACCAAGAACATCGACGTGAACAATGTTCATGTCGGCAACAGCCACAGCGACAACAACTCGAAACCCAAGGCCGAAATTACGCCGCAAGGCGAGCTGCTGATTGCAGGCAAGAAAGTGACGGCCACACATGCGCAGCAGACGCTATTGCTGGATTATCGCCAGCAGATCATCGGGATCGCCGAAGCGGGTATGGACGTTGGCGCACAGGGCGCTGGTCTGGGAATCAATGCCGCCAAGCAGGCTCTTTGGGGCAAATTTTCCGGCAAGAGCGACGACGATATCGAAGCCGCTCTTAAACCGCAGACCGACAAGATCCAGGCCGCCGCGATGAAGCTGTGCAAGCGACTGCCGGACCTGTTGTCCAGCCAGCAAAAGCTGGGCGCGGCCATGCCCGAGTTCCGCCCTTACGCGACGATGGAACAGAAGGACATCGATGATTGCGGCAAGAAGGTGACCGACAAGGATGGGAAGAAAGGCACCGTTATCTTCTCCGAGTAACCAAGCCTCCGATCTGCGGTGACAAGGAAGTCACCGCAAAAGGTCATCCCGCAGGAGCCCGCTCGCGGGCCATACTTTTGTTTGGGTCGATCGAAACTTCGGAAAAAGTATCGCCCGCGAGTGGGTCCCTGCACGAAAGCTGTCGGTCAGCCGTGGATGCCGCCACGGGTAAGCGTCAGTGGATCGAGCAGCTTCTTCAGTTCATCTCTCGACAGGCCCGTGGTTTCCAGCGCCACATCCATGATCGGCCGGTGCTGCTTGTAGGCTTGCTTGGCGGTAGCAGCGCCCTTCTCGTAACCGATTACCGGATTCAGGGCCGTCACCAGAATCGGATTCATCGCCAGCGCCTGATTCACCCGCGCCTTGTTGACGGTGAAGCCAGCGATCGCCTTGTCCGCCAGCAGCACCGACACGTTGGACAGGATCTCGATCGACTGCAGCAGGTTGTGCGCGATCAACGGCAGCATCACGTTGAGCTGGAAGTTGCCGGATTGGCCGGCAAGGGTGATCGAGGCATCATTGCCGATCACCTGCGCCGCCACCATCGCAGCGGCTTCGGGAATCACCGGATTGACCTTGCCCGGCATGATCGATGAGCCCGGTTGCAATGCCGGCAACGCGATTTCGCCCAACCCCGCCAGCGGTCCGGAGTTCATCCAGCGCAGGTCATTGGCAATCTTCATCAACGCCACCGCCAGCGTTTTCAGCGCGCCGGACAATTCCACCGCCGCATCCTGCGCCGCCATGCCCTCGAAATAGTTTGCCGCCGACTCAAATTTTACGCCCGTGATCTTCTTCAGCTGTAGCGCCACCGCCGGGCCGAACTTCGGATCGGCGTTGATCCCGGTACCAACTGCGGTGCCACCCAATGGCAATCGACGCATGCGCTTGAGCGCATCCTCGATGCGTTCGATCGCCGAACCGATCTGCGCCGCCCAGCCCGACAGCTCCTGCCCGAACGTGATCGGCATGGCGTCCATCAGATGGGTGCGACCGGTCTTGGGCGTGTTCTTCAATTCCCGCGAACGCTTGTCGATCGCCTTTTTCAGATGTTTCAGCGCCGGCAACAAGTGTTCGCTGGTGGTCAGCGTGGCACTGACGTGGATCGCGGTAGGAATCACATCGTTCGAGCTCTGCCCGTAATTGACGTGATCGTTCGGGTGCACCTTCGCGCCTGCTGCCACTGCCAGATGCGCAATGACCTCGTTCGCATTCATGTTGGTGCTGGTGCCTGAGCCAGTCTGGAAGATATCGATCGGGAACTGCGCGTCGTAGTGCCCGTTTGCCACCGCCATCGACGCGTTGCGGATCGCCGTGGCCTGATTCTTCTTCAAATGGCCCATCGATAGATTGACCTCGGCTGCCGCAGCCTTGATCAGGCCCAGCGCCCGAATGAACTGACGTGGCAGATGCAGGCCGGAGATCGGGAAGTTGTCGATCGCGCGCTGGGTCTGTGCGCCATACAGCGCGTCGCTGGGGACTTTCAGTTCACCCATGCTGTCGTGTTCGATGCGGAACGTGGTCATGCTCGGTCCTTGGGTCGGAAAAGCCTACCCACTCACGATAGGCGCGATTCCCGCCAGATCAAGGTCTCGCGCCCACAGCCACCGGGCAGGCAGTCAGTGGACACGTTGTAGAATGGGCGTTTCCCTGCCTTGTCGGAACCTGTCGATGTCCTCTCACGCCCTTACCGCCCTGTCGCCGCTGGATGGCCGCTACGCCAGCAAGGTCGCATCGCTGCGTCCGATCTTCAGCGAATTCGGGCTGATGCATCGTCGCGTACAGGTGGAGATCGAATGGCTGCTGGCGCTGGCTGCCGACGCGAAGATCGTCGAATTGCCTGCCTTCAATGCAGCCCAGATCAGCATCCTGAAAGCCATCGCAGACAAGTTCAGCGAGGCCGACGGCGAGCGGATCAAGGCGATCGAGGCGACCACCAACCACGACGTCAAAGCGGTCGAGTACTTCATCAAGGAAAAGATCGGTGCCGACAGCAGCCTGGCCCAGGCCAGCGAATTCGTGCACTTCGCCTGCACCAGCGAGGACATCAACAACCTGTCCTATGCCTTGATGTTGCGTGACGCCCGCGCGCAGGTGCTGCTGCCGCAACTTGATGCAGTGACTTCCACGCTGCGCGAAATCGCCCATACCAACGCCGCCTTACCGCTACTTTCGCGCACCCATGGCCAGACTGCTTCACCCAGCACGCTCGGCAAGGAAATCGCCAACGTGGTGGCTCGCCTGAACCGTCAGCGCAAACAGCTGGTGGCCGTTGAAGTTTCCGGCAAGATCAATGGCGCCGTGGGCAACTACAACGCACATGTCATCACCTATCCCGAAGTGGATTGGCAGGCCTTCTCGCAGCGTTTCGTCGAAAGCCTCGGCCTCGACTACAACGCCTACACCACGCAGATCGAACCGCATGACAACGTCGCCGAATACTGCGACGCGGTACGCCGCACCAACATTATCCTGATCGATCTTGCGCGTGATATCTGGGGCTATATCTCGCTGGGCTATTTCAAGCAGACGCTGAAGGCCGGCGAAGTCGGCTCGTCCACCATGCCGCACAAGGTCAACCCGATCGACTTTGAAAATGCCGAAGGCAATTTCGGCCTGGCCAACGCCCTGCTCGGCCATTTTGCCGAGAAACTGCCGATCAGCCGCTGGCAGCGCGACCTCACCGACTCCACCGTGCTGCGCGCGCTGGGCACCGCCTTCGGCCATACGTTGGTGGCGCTGGAATCGCTGAAGAAAGGTCTGGGCAAGCTCAATGTCAACGCCGAGCGCATTGGCAGCGATCTCGACGCCAGCTGGGAAGTACTGGCTGAAGCCGTGCAGACCGTGATGCGCCGTTACGGCCTGCCGCAACCCTATGAGCAGCTCAAGGCGCTGACCCGCGGCCACGGCATCACCAAGGATTCCATGCGCGAATTCATTGCCGGACTGGACCTTCCCGCCGAGGCGAAGCAGCGTTTGCTGGAGCTGACGCCCGGTAGCTACATCGGTCTGGCCGAGGGGCTGGCAAAGAGCATCTGACTGCCGGTGAACGCATCACGCCTGCAGCAGGATCACCGGCGGACCTTCGGGTCCGCCAGCTCGCTCTGACCCTGTCATTGCATGATCGAAGCAGCGAATTCCAGATCCCGGAAAGAGAACAGCCACCCAGGTTTCCCTGAGTGGCTGTTTTGTTGGTGGGCCGTGAAAGATTCGAACTTTCGACCAATTGATTAAGAGTCAACTGCTCTACCAACTGAGCTAACGGCCCATGAACTGATTGTACCCGCCGCGGCGGATTTGAAACTGGGGTGGATGATGGGATTCGAACCCACGACAACCGGAATCACAATCCGGGACTCTAACCAGCTGAGCTACACCCACCATAAATCTTGCAACTGGTGCGCCAGACAGGACTCGAACCTGCAACCGTCGGCTTAGAAGGCCGATGCTCTATCCGGTTGAGCTACAAGCGCAGTCACTGCGGTAGAACGTTTCGCTGGTCGGGGCAGAGGGATTCGAACCCCCGACTTTTGCGTCCCAAACGCAACGCTCTACCAGACTGAGCTATACCCCGCTTTCGAATCCCCGGCAATCCCGCCACCGAAGCCTTGAAATGTTACGGGTGACGCCTCGCCCAGTCAATCGTATCGAAGCACACCTTTGGTATTTCTTTGTTACCGTTTTCATCAGAGCTGTACCAGCCGCTGCCTGAAAACCAGACGGGACTGAAGCAACCCGTCTTGCAGAATAAAATGGTGCGCCCGGAGAGATTCGAACTCCCGACCACCTAGTTCGTAGCCAGGTACTCTATCCAACTGAGCTACGGGCGCACTGAAAACTTTTCAACTCCGCCCATCTTGTCTTGGGAAACAAGGCGGCGAAGCCAGAAGCGGAATTATTCAGACTCCAGCCTCTTGCGTCAACCCTTTTCGTAAAATTATCTTCATCCCGTTTGCCAACCAGGGTTCAGGAACGACGAGGCAGCCGTCGGCCGCCTCGTCATCTCTTGATGAATAGCCGTCCAAACGGCGCTCAGCCATCCCATCCGTTGCGGCTTTGTGGCGCCGGATCACCGACCTTGCCCACCGTGGACCCTGCGTCACCCTTCGGTGGCGGCGGTGGTGGCGTGCTACCGGTGGAGGCCGTTTTCGTCCAGTCGGCCGGCGGCCCAGGCACGCGCCCGGCCATGATGTCGTCAATCTGATGCGCGTCGATGGTTTCGTACTGCAGCAGGGCCTCCGCCATCGCATGCAGCTTGTCGAGATTCGCTGTCAGCAACTCCGTACTACGCGCATAGGCGCTATCCAGGATGCTGCGCACCACGCCGTCGATCTTGCTGGCGGTCTCGTTGGAGATACTCTTGTGCTGGGTTACCGAACGCCCCAGGAACACCTCGTCCTCGTCCTCGCCATAGGTGATCGGACCCAGCTCGTCCGACAGGCCCCACTTGGTCGCCATGTTGCGTGCCATCTTGGTGGCCCGCTCGATATCGTTCGAGGCACCGGTGGTGACCTTGTCGGCACCGAAGATCAGTTCTTCAGCCACGCGGCCACCATACAGCGAACACAGTTGTGACTGGATGGCCACGCGATTGATGCTGTACTTGTCACCCTCCGGCAGGTACATGGTCACGCCCAGCGCTCGGCCGCGTGGAATGATCGTGACTTTGTAAACCGGGTCATGCTCGGGCACCAGTCGACCGACGATAGCGTGACCCGCCTCGTGATATGCAGTCAGCTTCTTCTCGTCCTCGCTCATGGCCATCGAACGACGCTCGGTGCCCATCAGAATCTTGTCACGTGCCTTGTCGAGATGCGCCATGCGCACCTCGCGCGCATTCTCGCGTGCGGCGAACAGCGCCGCCTCGTTGACCAGGTTGGCCAGGTCAGCGCCGGAGAAGCCGGGTGTGCCGCGAGCAATGGTCATGGCATTGACGTCACTGGCCGTCGGCACCTTGCGCATGTGTACCTTGAGGATCTGCTCACGACCGCGCACGTCCGGCAACCCGACAACCACCTGCCGATCGAAGCGACCAGGGCGCAGCAGGGCCGGATCGAGCACGTCGGGGCGGTTGGTTGCTGCGATCACGATGATGCCTTCGGTACCCTCGAAGCCGTCCATCTCGACCAGCAACTGGTTGAGCGTCTGCTCGCGTTCGTCATGACCGCCGCCGAGGCCTGCGCCACGATGGCGACCCACCGCGTCGATCTCGTCGATGAAGATGATGCAGGGTGCGTGCTTTTTTGCCTGCTCGAACATGTCGCGCACGCGGCTGGCGCCCACGCCCACGAACATCTCGACGAAGTCCGAGCCGGAGATCGCGAAGAACGGCACCTTGGCCTCCCCAGCAATCGCCTTGGCCAGCAACGTCTTGCCGGTACCCGGCGGGCCGACCATCAGCACACCACGCGGAATCTTGCCGCCCAGCTTCTGGAACTTGGATGGATCACGCAGGAATTCGACCAGCTCGCCGACCTCTTCCTTCGCTTCGTCGCAGCCGGCAACGTCACTGAAATTGACCTTGATCTGGTCTTCGCCCTGCAGCTTGGCGCGCGAGCGGCCAAAGCTCATTGCTCCACGGCCACCGCCACCGGACTGCATCTGGCGCATGAACCAGATGAACACGCCAACCATCAGCAACACCGGAAGCCAGCTGATCAGCAAGCCGATCAGCGAGAACCCCTCCGCCGGGTCCTGACGAACCTCGACGCCCTTGTCCTGCATCTGCTTGACCACCTGGTTGGTGGAAAAGCCAAGGACCGGCACAACCGTACGGAATGCACTGCCATCCTTGAGCTTGCCGCTGATCGTGGCGGGCTGGTCAGCGCTGATCGTGGCGCTGGCCACGCTGCCACTCTCCACGCCGCTGTTGAACGCGCTGTAGGGCATGTCCGCAGCAGCGGAGCCATGCGGATTGAAGTTCTGGAATACGGTGAACAAAACCACCGCAATGATCACCCAGAGCAACACATTTTTCGCTGTTTCATTCATGCACGGTTCTCGCCCGGTGTCGTGGCGACGGGTTTGCGGCCCATCGCCAGCGCGTACACCTCACGCGAACGTGCGCGTGAGGCCTTAGGTTTACGCATCGTCACGCGACTGAAGTCCGCGCGCAAGCTACGCAAGTAATCGTCAAAGCCGACACCCTGAAACAACTTGATCAGGAACGAACCGCCCGGCTTCAACCACTGCCGGCTGAAATCGAGCGCCAGCTCGGCCAGGGCCATCGCACGGATCTGGTCAGCCAGTGCCACTCCACTCATATTGGGGGCCATATCGCACAGTACAAGATCGACCTTGAGGCCTTCCATGCGCGATTCCAGCTCCCGCAGCACGCTTTCCTCGCGGAAGTCGCCCTCCAGGAAATCCACCCCCGCGATGCTCTGCATGGGCAGGATGTCCAGCGCGAACACTTTACCGGTACCGCCTAGCCGATTGCTCACTAATTGCGACCAACTGCCCGGGGCTGCGCCCAGATCGACCACATTAATACCCGGCTTGAGCAGACGGTCGCGCTCCAGCAGCTCTTCCAGCTTGTAGACGGCACGCGAACGCAGGCCTTCAGCCTGCGCCTTCTTCACATACTCGTCGTTGAAATGTTCGCGCAGCCAGACTGCACTGCTTTTGCTGCGGGCCATGTCGTTACTGTTGCCGATTGGGGAACGGGATGCCCGCATGATACCCTTTGCCGTTCATCAACCGTGAATCGAGTCCCACCGCATGGCCCTTACCTCCTCGCAGACCCGCTACCTGCGCAGCCTCGCCCACGACCTGAACGCGGTTGTGCTGCTGGGCAACAAGGGCGCCACCGAGGCGGTGGTGAAAGAATTGAACCAGGCGCTGGATATCCACGAGCTGGTCAAGATCAAGCTGTCCGGTGGCGACAAGGACGAACGTCAGGCGCAGATTGATGTGCTGACCGGCGGCACCGGTGCCGAGCCGGTTCAGCAAATCGGCCATGTCGTGGTGCTGTTTCGCCGCAACGTCGACGAACCGAAGATCGCCCTGCCGCGCTGATGGATCTGTCGCTGGAACGTCCCGAAGGTTATCTGTACGTGCGTCGGGTGGGCGCGCAGGGCATCACCCTGATTGATCGCGAGCTCACGGCAAGCTTCCTGCTTGCACCGGACAAGGCGATCGAGAACTGGCCGGTGACCGACGCGAACATGCTCGATGCCAGTCATGTCCAGGAATTGCTGGTGCTGAAACCCGAACTGGTCGTACTGGGTACCGGCGCGCGCCAGAGCTTCCCAGCGGCGGAGTTCATGGCCGGTTTCCTGCGCAAGAACATTGGCATCGAAGTCATGGACAACGCCGCCGCAGCGCGCACTTACAACCTGCTGGCTGACGAAGGCCGTCGAGTCATCGCCGCATTCATTCTGCCGCCGGGCTAATCACGGCGACTTGCTTCAGCCTGCTGCGATTGGCAGTAACTCAGCGCTGGGGCAAATAAGTCAGCGGGTCTACCGGGTTGCCGTCCTTGCGGATCTGAAACTCCAGTTCGTTGCGGGAGGCTCCGGTCGAACCCATTTCCGCAATCTGCTGACCGCGACTGACGCGCTGCCCTTCCTTGACCAGCCGTTTGCGGTTGTGACCATAGGCAGACAGAAAGCTGTCGTTGTGCTTGATGATCACCAGCTCGCCGTAGCCGACCAGGCCGTTGCCGCTGTAAACCACCACGCCGTCAGCGGCGGCCCGTACGGGATCACCGGCTTTGCCAGCGATTTCAATGCCGGGAATTGCATCGCCGCTGCTGAAACGGCCTACCAGGGTACCGTCCGCCGGCCAGTGCCATTGCACGCCACTGACCACTCGCGACACTCCGGCTGCTGGCGGTGCCGGCGGTGGCATCGCAGCTGGCGCCTCGGCGGGAACGCCGGCTACTGGCACCACGTTCGGTACCGTAGCGGCCACGGCGGGCACAACCGGCCTTGCTACCGTCGTACCCGACACCGGCGAATGAGCAGCAGAAGCGGTCGCTGCCACGGCTGGCCCGGCGCTCTCCGCCGGGGCTGCGGCTGGCGCCGGCAGCACCGGCTCGAACATCGGCGCCGTGGCCACCGACGTTGTTGCCGACTTCGCGGGCGGCAGCGTGGCCGCGTGGCCGGAATCCTGTTTCGCATGGGGCGACAGGATCAATTGCTGGCCCGGCCAGATCGTATAGGGCGCGGCAATATTGTTCCATTGAGCCAGGTCGCGAAAATCGACGCCTTTGCGAAACGCAATGGAATACAGGGTATCGCCATGCATCACCTGGTAGCTGCCACCCGGTATCGGCGTGCGCGCCGGTGATGGCGCAACGACGCTGGGCGCATTGCGATAGGTATTGCCTGGTGCAGGCTCTACCACGACCGAGCTCCGCATGATGCCGCACGCGGACAGTACGCATACGGCAAGCAGCAACATCGAGCCTTGAAGATAACGATTCATGCTACCCAGCATACCGAGGCGGGCGGGCATTTTCATGCACGATGCTCGCCGTGACCTGTTCATCCCCGCGACCACAGCCACCAGCCCAGCAATAATCCCAGCAACACCAGCGCGGCCCAGCCGATCCACTCGATATTTCGATGCAGCATGCGTTCGGCACGCTCACCAAACAAGCGGATCAACAAAGCCAGCAGCCACACCCGCTTGCCGCGACCGACGGCCACGCAGGCAAGGAACGGCAGCACCGGCACGCCGACGATGCCGGCCGCCCAGGTCACCAGCTTCATCGGAATCACCGGCTGCAGCGCCGCCAGCGTCAGTGCGCCCAACATGGCAAGCCAATGCTGGTTCATGTCGGTGCGCAGATTGTCCACCCAGACCGTGATGACCTGCTGCATGTGCACGCTCAGGAGCGGCTTCACGGTCTCGTAGGCCCAGTGTCCCAGGGCATAGCCGACCAGCGCGCCCAGCAGCGAAAACAGCAGCGACAGGTTGGCGTAGAAAAACGCCTTGTGCCGTTTGCCCAGCATCATCGGGGCCAGCATCACTTCCGGCATGATCGGAAAAATGAACGCCTCGAAAAAGCTCAGCGCACACAGGTAGTACACCGCACGCGGCGCGCGTGCCCAGACCAGTGCCCGCGCATAAAGTGTCTCGAACAGACGCATCAGCCGATCCCGCCAAGCAGCGGCACGAAACTGACCGGGCCGAGTTCTTCCTGGATGAAATCGCCCTGCCCGTCGCCACGCATGCGGATCAGGGTTTGACGGCTGGGCGAACCGACCGGCGCCACCAGCACGCCGGTTGGGCTGAGCTGGTCAAGAATGCGGGTGGGAATGGTATCGCCGGCAGCAGTGAGAATGATTGCGTCGAACGGCGCTTCATCAGCCCAGCCCAGTTTGCCGTCGTCGTGACGCGAACGCAGATTGGTCAGACCAAGCTGACGGAAGCGTCGACGCGCCTGTCGCAGCAGCGCCTCGATGCGTTCCACGGTGAACAACTGCGGTACCAAAGCTGCCAGCACCGCCGCCTGATAGCCGGAACCGGTACCGATCTCCAGCACCTTCTGCGGCATGCCCTGCTTCGCATCGAAATGCTCAAGCAAGGCTTCGGTCATCCTCGCCACCACCCACGGTTGCGAGATGGTCTGGCCGTGGCCGATCGGCAAGGCATCATTTTCGTAGGCGCGTGAATGCAGCGCCTGATCGATGAAATGGTGACGCGGCAAATTCCGGATCACCTCGATCACCCGCGTATCGCGGATGCCGCTGTCCTTCAGCAAGGTGGCCAGCCGGTCGCGCGCCCGCTGCGAAGTCATCCCTTCGCCTTTCAGCTCCGCCGGCGGCAGTGGATAAACCGTCATGACTCAGGCTACCTCGCTCGCGGTGCCGCGACCACGGGCCATCTCATCGCTGAGCGGCAGCATCCAGCTACTGACTTTCTCCAGTGCCTGGAAACGAGTCAGGTCGACATGAATGGGCGTCACCGAAACAAAGCCGCGACGCACCGCATTGAAATCGGTACCCGGGCCGGCGTCATCCGCTTCGCCAGCCGGACCAATCCACCAGATCGGACGCCCCCGGGGATCAGTCTGCGCAATGCAGGGAGCCGCACGATGGCGACGTCCCAGTCGGGTGACCTCGAAGCCCTGGATTTCATCCCAGGGGCAGTCCGGCACGTTGACGTTGAGAATGGTGTCCGCCGGCAGCGGATCGACCAGCAACCGCTGCATCAACAGCAAGACCGCTTTTGCCGCCGATTCGTAATGCACGCCCTTGTGATCATGACTGACCAACGACACGGCAATCGCCGGCAAGCCGAGAAAGCGCCCTTCCATCGCCGCCGAAACGGTGCCCGAATAAATCACGTCGTCGCCGAGGTTGGCCGAGTTGTTGATACCCGACACCACCATGTCCGGCTCTTCGTCGAGCAGGCCAGCCAACGCCAGATGCACGCAATCGGTCGGCGTGCCTGCCACGCGGTAAAAACCATCACCCATCGGCAAGACCCGCAAGGGCGCATCGAGGGTAAGCGAATTGCTGGCCCCGGAACGGTCACGATCAGGCGCCACCACCGTCACCTTGGCCACCGCAGCAAGGCGCTCTGCCAGCACGCGGATGCCAGGGGCATCCACGCCGTCGTCATTACTCACCAGAACTCGCATGATGCTCCATCGAAAAACGGATGGTTGGCACGCCGGACCATGAGCCAGCGCAACAACCTTATTTGTCGAGTTTACCGGAGCGCCGCGCGCGTTTCACATCATCGGTGCTCGACCTCCCGCACCCGTTGCGCAAGCGCACCGGCACTTGTGGCGACCACAGCAGATGGGAGCCCGCCGGATCAGCGACCCGCTGAGTGCAGCGTCCACCGGTTGCTCGAATGCGTCGTCACCACGCACCGGATCAGCCACCGGCAAACTCAGTCGCTGGCGTTGCGCCGACAGCAGTGCATTCGCAGCATCTGCAGACAGCTTGCCGGTAGGGTGGCTGCCACCGCTACAGCGCGCCGAAGAACGGTTTCGGCGAACACTTCCCGAATCAGCGCCGGCCATTTCTTTTCCCACACGAGCGGGCGGAACCGATCGCACTGCGCATGCTCCAGGGCGTCGTGCAGAGCGGGTGTGTCATCGATCAGGGTGCCGCAGAAGTTAGCCAACAGCACGCAACCTTCGTGACTTGCCGCCGACCTGGATCACCCCATCCGCGCCGAAAAGCGTTTCGCCGCGCGTACTGACCAACGCATCAAGGCAGCCACCGTGGTCACTCGGCAAGTACCCCTCCATCGACGCCGGCATGCCGTGTCGGTCAACGCAACCGTGATGCTCGTCGTCTGTTCCCAGCATCCGTGAATGCAGCGCTCTGTGCGCGATACTCGGCCGGGTTAATCACACGCAGGAAGATCTTGCCTGGCGTGTCTTCCCGATACCGCTCAGAAGCTGTAGCTGACAGAAACGCCCATCTGCCGTGGCGTGATGATCGTCGCCTTGTTTTCGTTCATCCCACTAACCGGATTCATCCGACCGGCACCGCCACTACCCTGCACAATGCCGCGCTCGTTGCCCAGATTCTTGACGTACAGGTGGAAGTCCCATTGGTCATGGGAAGCACCGGCACGCAAGGCAAGCGTTTCGTAGGACGGCACCGTCGACCTTGCCGACCCATCGAAGGCGAAGTCCGTCATGCGTGAACCGACGAACTGGTAAGTCGCGCCGACAAAACCCTTCCAGCCACCGCTCAGCGGAAAATCATAGTCCGCACTCACATTGGCAGTGAACTGCGGACTGTAGGGAAGCCGGTCGCCCGCCTTGCCATTGGACGGTGACGGCGCAGCAGACGTCAGCTTGGCGTGGGTATACGCGGAGTTGAAGGCAAGCCGCACACCTTGCACGGGAATGAACTGGATCGTTGCTTCCAGACCCTTGCTATCGGCCTTGCCAGCATCAGTGAGAAAGCTATACGGGTTGATGAACGTGGTCAGCGGAATTCTTGTCCAGTCGATATAGAACGCCGAAAGATCCGCTGTGAACCGGTGGTCTGCCGAAGTTGTCTTCAGGCCAAGCTCGTAGTTGACCAGCCTGGTCGGACTGAAGGTGGCCGGGACACCGGGAATACCCGCCGGAACCACGTTCGGACCACCGGGCAGAAAGCCCGATGCCACGCGCCCGTAAATCATCGTTGTATCGCTGATATGGAAACGCGGCGTCAACGAGTAGGTATTGCTGCTGTCGGCGGACTTCTTGTCGACCAGTACCATCGGTATGGCCGAACCAAACAGGACGCCACTGCCAATTTCCTGGAAATGCTGCTGGTCATGGCTGTACCGCAGACCCATTTCCACGTCAAAACGCTCAGAAATATGGAAGGTCAGGCTGGCATAGGCCGCATAGGCGTCGTATGTACTGGGCAATGACACATCGGCAATCGGCATGCCGAACGGCGAAGCAACTGCTACTCCCGTCGCATAGTTGATCGGAAAAACATGTTGCAGGTTGCTGCCCGTCTCATGCGTGAAGAACACGCCACCCAGCCACTCCACCGTCTGATCCGTCGGCGACTGCAGTCGCAGTTCCTGGGTTGCCTTGGTCTGACGCACGGTGTTGGTCTGCACGGTACCCGTCGGCGGACCGAGATACAGCAACGGCGTGTCATCCGGCTGACTGCGAGCATCCAGCGTGCTGTAACTGCTGGATGCGGTCAGCGACGACCATCCGAAATCGCTCTTCAGCGTCGCGTTGGAGAGGCGATAGCGCCCAGCAAAGGTGCCGGTCTTCGCCGCAACCCGTTGCTGCAAATCACCGTAAATCGGCTGGTTGCTGAGGGGATGCAGCGTGACCGACGGACTGCCGTCACCGTTGAGGTTCTGCGCCAGGGTCATCAGGCGCAGCGAAGTTTGTTCCGACGGCATCCACAACAAGGAAACACGACCACCCTTGACCCGGCTGTCGTTGACATTCCTTTTGCCCAGACCAGCGTCGTCGATAAAACCGGGATCGGTTCGATCAAAGGCCGTGGCACGGACGGCCATCTTGTCGGTGATCAATGGCAGATTGATCATTCCATGCGTGCTGAAACCGCTGCCGCCACCGGCAACACGGTTACCCTCTAGCTGCACGCGTCCCGACAAACTCTGGGTATCGGGATCAATCGTGATGAAACGAATCACGCCACCCAGCGCACCGGCGCCATACAAGGTGCCCTGTGGGCCGCGCAACACTTCGACGCGTTCCAGATCGGTGGGGTCCAGATCCGGCGTCGTCAAGGAACCCGTCGCAAACACGCTGCTGGACCCATAAGGAGTTTCATCGACATAGACACCTACCGACGCGCTGGGCTGCGCCGAACCCGAAGCGATGCCGCGGAGGCTCAACTCGGTCTGTCCCGGTCCCATCGAAACGTAATTCAGACCCGGCACGGTGCCGGCGTAGTCGGCAAAGTCCTCCAGATGCTGACGCTCGATATCCCTGTTGGTCAGCACTGATACCGGGGCAGCCACAGTCTGCAGCGTCTCATCGCGCCGATTGGCGGTGACCACCACCGAGCCAAGCTCCATGGTGTGCGCTTGGTCCTCTATGCCGGCGACCGGTTGGTGCTGGCGCGTGACCTGGTCCGTCGTGCCGGACTGATCCTGCCTGGCCGGTACCGAATGGGATACAGAGCGCGCTTGCGGAATTTCCGCACAAACCGAAGTTGCTGGCATCGCGCTTGCCATGGCAAGCAACCATGTTGTGAATGCCCCGACGCTCCTGTGCACAGCATCTCCCTCTGGAACCACGAGTACCTCGCCTGCCCAGAATACCAATCAGCAATCCTCTTTTGTCGGCAAATAGCCTCCGGCAACGCCAGAGGCCTTGCGATGCAGGCCCTTCAACGCAGCCTTTCGCCACCGAAAATCAGAGCTTCACAGCAGACCGCCTGAGTTGGCATGCCATTCACGTAAAAGCACTGGCTGCATCCCGACCGCGGCACACGTCAAACCTTGCGAGCCCCGGCACAACCAGCAGCTTGCCGGTTGCAGCAGATAAAGGCGGTATGGTCGTCATGAACCGGTGACGCATATTCGTGAAGATCAACGGCGCCTCAATAGCTTGTATTGAAGCCCCTGCAGGTCAGCTACGGCCCATGGCGGCATGCGCATCACAGTCTGTCCGTGCGATAGAACAGTCACTTGACTCAGGATGCGACCTTTGTCGCGAGCAAACGCGCGAGAACATCCGTCATCAATTGTCTTAGCATGCAAACATGAAGCAGCGCATCCCCAATCCGATCGACGAAGGCGATGCCCGTCTGTTCCGCGAGGCCATCGGCGAAGTACGACCTCTCGCGCCAGTGGCGCCGCAACCGGCAACGCTCCGGCCAGAACCCCGTCCACGCATGTTCGAGGCAGACGAAGCGGCGGTCCCCGGTGAGCTGCTGGATCTGTCCTTCGACCCGGCCATGCTCGAAATCGGTGAGGAACTGAGTTACCTGCGCGAAGGCTATTCACCGAAACTGCTGCGCCAGCTCAAGCGCGGTCAATTCAGCGTGCAGGACGATCTCGACCTGCACCAGATGAATATGGCGGCGGCGCAGGCCAGCATCGCCATCTTCCTGGCCGAGGCGAAACATCATGGCCTGCGCTGTGTGCGTATCGTCCACGGCAAGGGTTTGCGCTCGAAAGCGGCCGGACCGGTGCTGAAGGGACTGACCGATCGCGTGTTGCGACGGCGCGACGATGTCGTCGCCTTTGCTTCGGCCCGACCTTCGATGGGCGGCACCGGCGCCGTCGTGGTGCTGCTGAAAGGTTGATGACGAGGACTGCGCTTAAAGCAACAGTAGAAGTGGGGACAAACAGCGGACCAAGTCCGCCCTCGCCCGTTGTTCAGTTCGCTGCGCTCACTTCCACGCTGTCAATCGCGCACAGCGGCAAGCTCGCGCATGACCACGGTGGCATACGCGCCGGCGGGCAGTTCGAATGACACTTCCAGCGCATCGTCGGCCAGCCAGCGCCAACGCAGGTCTTTGGGCAGCAGACGCAAGGGCCGACGCTCCTGATCCATCCGTGCCGCCACCAACCCAGCCACCAGGTCGCCGTCTTGCGCGGCCACTTCGCATTCCAGCGAACCGGCATCATCCGCGCTTGGCGGATCGCCCTGCCCCCACAACGGGCCCGACGGGTGGATGTCGGCACGCGCCAGCCGTTCGGCCAGCACCGGCGTGAATGGCTCCGGGCCGAACCACGACCGCGAGCCGGCCAGCGACCAGATCTCGCCTTGCAAAGGCGTGTCCCAGGCGCCACGCTCAACCCGCTCCGCCAACACGTTGTTGAAGATGTACGAACGCGCCGCCGACAGCAGCAGCGAGCGCTTGTCGCGCTCGACACGACGCCCGCCGAACATCGCGCGCGCCTGGGCAACGTTGTTGCCTTCGCGACCGAAACGTTGTTCGCCGAAGTAGTTCGGCACGCCACGTTTGCTGATCTGCGCCAGCACGCCCTCGGCCGTGGCGTGATCTCCCTGTACGTCGCGCAAGACCAGCACGAAGCGGTTGCCACGCAACGCGCCACGCTTGAGCTTGCGCGAATGCCGCGTGGCAGCCAATACCTTCACCTCGGCATGCGGGAACGCCGACCAATCCGGATCAGGCTTGCCGGCCAGTTGCACCGAAAAGGTCTGCCGCGTGACCGCGTGACGATCCTTCATCCCCGCATAGCCGACAGCCACCTGTGCCACGCCGGCAAACTTCGCCAGTTCGCGGGCTACCCAATCGGTATTCGCGCCACGCTTTTCCACCCACAGCAAGGCATGCTCGCCGCCACCGTCGGCGTCATAGCCGAGCACTTCCTCGACCTGAAAATCTTCGGGGCTGACACGCATGCGCGCGCTCAGCGGGGGATTGCCGAAGGCATGGGGAAGTTCGGACATGAAGATTCTCAGCAGCGAAGATCGCAAACAATGGATGCCAGATGTGGCGCACGCTGTGCCCGGATCAGACCAGGAAAATCGTCGCCAACCCGAGGAAGATGAAGAAGCCGCCGCTATCGGTCATTGCGGTGATCAGCACGCTCGAACCCAACGCCGGATCGCGCCCGAACTTGGTCATCAAGACCGGAATGCCAACACCGGCAAACGCCGCCAGCAGCAGATTCAGCGTCATCGCGGCCATCATCACCAGACCCAGCGACGCACTGTCGTACAACAACCACGCCACCAGACCAATCACGCTGCCCCAGACCAGTCCGTTGACCAGCGACACCATCAGCTCCTTGCGCCACAGGCGCTTGGCCCCTTCGGTGGTGATCTGGTTCAGCGCCAGCGCGCGCACGATCATGGTGATGGTCTGGTTACCGGAATTGCCACCGATGCCGGCAACAATCGGCATCAACGCCGCCAGTGCCACCAGCCGCTCGATCGAACCTTCGAACAGGCCGATCACGCGCGAGGCGATGAAGGCGGTGATCAGGTTGATCGCCAGCCACGACCAGCGATTCTTCAACGAGGCCCACACCGAGGCAAAAATGTCTTCTTCTTCGCGCAAGCCACCGCGGCTGAGCGCTTCGCTTTCGCCTTCTTCGCGGATCACATCGACCATCGCGTCAATCGTGATGCGCCCGATCAAATGACCTTCGTCATCCACCACCGGCGCGGTCACCAGGTCGTATCGTTCGAACGCCTGCGCCACGTCATACGCATCATCGGCGGGGTGGAAGGTGTTGACGTCCGGCGCCATCACTTCGCTGACCATTTTTTCCGGCGAGTTGACCAGCAACCAGTGCAGCGGCAGCACACCGGTCAGCAGATTGTCCTGATTGATCACGAACAACTTGTCGGTCTGCGCCGGCAGTTCGTCCCAACGACGCAGGTAACGCAGCACGACCTCAAGGCTCACATCCTCGCGGATGGTGACCATCTCGAAATCCATCAGTGCGCCCAACTGGTCGTCTTCCCAGGACAGCGCCGACTGCACCTGCTCGCGCTGCTGTGCATCGAGGCCGGCCATCAACTCCGGCAGCATCGCCGTGGGCAGATCCTCGACCAGGTCGGCCAGTTCGTCGGCATCCAGCGTTTCGGCGGCGGCGAGAATCTCGTGCCGATCCATGTCCGCGATCAGCGATTCGCGCACCGAATCGGACACTTCCAGCAGGATCTCGCCGTCGCGATCGGCCTTGACCAGCTGCCACAGCACCAGCCGGTCATCCCGTGGCAGCGATTCCAGAATGAACGCAATGTCGGCCGGATGCAGCTCGTCCAGTTGCTGGCGCAGCTCCGCCAGCACCTCGGCCGGCAAGCGGCCGTCATCGTCCTGGCGATGCAACGACTCGACGATGATTTCGAGCTGGTCGTGCAGCCGACCGACCGTGCTGCGGGCTTCGACTTCGCTCACAGGCGCTCCAGCAGAACGCAGGCCTGTGCCGCGATGCCTTCACGGCGGCCGCAGAAACCCAGTTTCTCGGTGGTGGTGGCCTTCACGCTGATACGCCCGATCTCGCTGCCCAGATCCACCGCCAGAATCTCGCGCATCGCCTGCGCGTGCGGCGTTACCTTGGGCGACTCACCGATCACCGTGACATCGGCATTGCCCAGCCGGTAGCCTTGTTGCGCCATCAGCATGCCTGCATGACGCAGAAACTGGCGGCTGTCAGCATCGCGCCAGCGCTCATCCGCAGGCGGAAAATGTCGACCGATATCGCCCAGCGCAAGCGCACCGAAGATCGCATCACACAGCGCGTGAATCACCACATCGCCATCGGAATGCGCGACGACACCACGATCATGCGGCACGCGCACGCCGCCAAGGACGACATGATCACCGTCGCCAAAGGCATGGACGTCGAAACCGTTACCAATGCGCATCATGCTGTCCTGGAAAGAAGGAACTCGGCCAGCGCGAAATCTGCCGCCGTGGTGACCTTGATATTGTCTTCGGCCCCCTCGACCAGCAAGGGCGTGAAGCCGGCCTGCTCCATTGCCATGGCCTCGTCACTGACATTCACGCCACGATGCGCCGCGTCACGCAGCGCCGCCGACAGTTGAGCACGCCGAAACATTTGT